>JBMFWS010000015.1:0-44866 GCA_049965035.1 Acidimicrobiales bacterium | reverse complement strand
TCTAATCCTGTTCGCTCCCCACGCTTTCGCTCCTCAGCGTCAGTGTTGGCCCAGATCACCGCCTTCGCCACCGGTGTTCCTCCTGATATCTGCGCATTCCACCGCTACACCAGGAATTCCGTGATCCCCTACCAAACTCTAGTCACGACAGTTTCAGGTGGCTGCCCCAGGTTGAGCCTGGGGGTTTCACACCCGACTTATCGAACCGCCTACGAGCTCTTTACGCCCAGTAAATCCGAATAACGCTCGCACCCTATGTATCACCGCAGCTGCTGGCACATAGTTAGCCGGTGCTTCTTCTACAGGTACCGTCACAATCGTTCCTGTCGAAAGAGGTTTACAACTCAGAAAGCCTTCGTCCCTCACGCGGCGTTGCTGCGTCAGGCTTTCGCCCATTGCGCAAGATTCCCCACTGCTGCCTCCCGTAGGAGTCTGGACCGTGTCTCAGTTCCAGTGTGGCTGATCGTCCTCTCAGACCAGCTATCCGTCGTTGCCTTGGTAGGCCGTTACCCCACCAACAAGCTGATGGACCGCGAGCCCCTCCCAAAGCGAAATTCATTTCTTCCGCCGATCATGCGATCAGCGGGAGACATCTGGTATTAGCACCGGTTTCCCGGAGTTATCCCAGTCTTTGGGGCAGGTTGCTCACGTGTTACTCACCCGTTCGCCACTAAATCTTTCGGAGCAAGCTCCTTGGATTCCGTTCGACTTGCATGTATTAAGCACGCCGCCAGCGTTCATTCTGAGCCAGAATCAAACTCTCCATCAAGACTCTTCGGGTTTCCCCATCGAATCAGAGAGCCGGACAGGCAGCTCTAACTCCTGTCCGACAGCGGTGGCACCACGGGGTGGTACCGCCGCCACTGCAACATCGAACGACGAGTCCGGTTAGGCCCGTCCATCGTCGCCCTTACTGGCTTTTGGCTCTCGTTCTTCCGTTTTCAAGGAACGACCACGCACACGGCAAGCCGGAGGTGCGCCTCACTTCACCGGGTTTCCCCGGCCCGCCACCTCTCAGTGGCAGGGATTTACACTCTAGCAGTGTCACCACCAGCGTGCAACTCGGGGAGATCCCTCGTACCCTTCCGTCACGCGGGCGGTTGGGCCGGATGCCACTCTAGCGCATCCTCGACGAAGGCGTTGAGGGTCGCGATGAGGTGCATCTCCTCGGTCGAGCGGGCCCGCATCTCGAGCAGCTCCTCGGTGGAGACCACGACCGCGAGGCAGCGCGCCCGACTGATGGCCACGTTCAGGCGATGTCGGGAGAAGAGGAACTCTGCACCGCGCACCAGGTCGGCCGCCGACGACGTCGTCATCGAGAAGAACACCACCGGCGCCTCACGTCCCTGGAACTTGTCAACGGTGCCCACTTGGACCTCACCGAGGCCGTCGGCGCCCAGGTGGTCCCGAATCGTGCGGACCTGGTCGTTGAAGGGTGCCACCACCATGAAGTCGGACGGCACCAGAAGACGCCGCCGGCCCTCGTGGTCGGTCCACGGGGTTCCCACCAGCTGACCGACGGCCTGGGAAATGGCGGTCGCCTCCTCGGGCGACGACGTCGAGCGGTCCGTGTGGGTCACCCGGATCCAGCGCAGCCCGGTCCCCAGGACGGTTGTCTGCCTCGCGCACGCCGGGTGGCTGGTCAGCCGGTCCTCGTAGATCTGGTGGGAGATGTACCGGCACACGTCGGGGTGCATACGGCGCGACTCGGTCAGAAAGACCCCCGCGCTCGTGGGGATCGTCGCGTGGGGACCCAGCACGTGGGCCAGCACGCTGGATCCCGCATCACCGGGGTGGTCGGCCTGGGCCACTTGGGCCAGCTGCAGCGGATCTCCCAGCAGGATCAGGTTGCGCGCCCCCGACGTGCAGGCGACCGCATCAGCGAGCGCCAGCTGGCCCGCCTCGTCAATGATCAGCACGTCGACGGGATACGGGCGCATCCCCGACCGGGCCCACAGCCACGGAGATCCGGCCACGAGATTCATCGCGTTCGACTCGATCAGCTCACGCTTCGAGCTCGTGTAGACGACACCGTCCAGGCGCTTCGAGGTGTCGCCGCCCCAGCGCACCGCCCGCACCGCGTCGAGCGCACCCTGCTTCTTCAGCTCGCGCTGGGCGGCTCCGAGCAGGTTGTCGATCGCCGCGTGGCTCATCGCAGTCACACCCACGCGCAGTCCCGACTCGAGCAGATGCGCCACCAGACGCGCGCCGCGGTAGGTCTTGCCCGTCCCGGGTGGGCCCTGAATGGCGACGTAGGAGCCGTCCAACTCGGTGCTCCAGGCGAGGATCTCCGCCACGTCATCGCGAAACTCCCCGGTGGGTGGGCCCCCGCCGGCCACGAAGCGGGGCGGTCGCGCCGCCAACAGCTCGGCGGCGACCGGGTTGACGGTCTCGTCCGGCGTGGGAAAGGCCAGAAGGTGCGCCAGCTCGGCCAGCGCGACGGCCTTGTCGCGGGGGGGGAAGTAGTCGTCCCGGATCGCCACGACGGGCACCCGGACGTCATCTGCGGACGACGGGGTCCAGCGAATCGTGGCCGTCCGGAGGTCCCCGTCCATGTCGGCGATGGACCCGTAGCCGGGCTCACCGTCGTCGAAGACCAGCAGGACGCTGCCGCGAGCCGAGAAGGCCTCGTCGAGGGGCTGCTCGGGCCACGTCACGGTGACCCGATGACGCAAGGCGTCGGGACGGCCCCTCACGGGAACCGGCTCGGGGGCGCCCACCGCTCGCAGCGCGGCTAGATAGTCCGGGTCCCCGAGCAGGACGTCCAGACCCGCGCTCGCGGCGGCGAACTTCGGCGTCGTGGTCGCGCTGCGCTCGCGACGCCAGTATCCGGTGAGGTCGCCCACGAGTCGCTCGACGCTGCCGGTCGGGTACCCGCCGAGGATGCGCACCGCCTCGTCGACGGCCCCCTCTTCCTCCGTGGCCAGCACAGCGGGTCGCCAGGCCATGTCCGGCGGCCGGAGGGTGATCAGCCACTGGCGCAGACTTCGTGTCGCATCGACGTCGTCACGGTTGTACCGGGCGATCCCCTCGAGGATGTGAGGGTTGCGCGTTCTGACGTACTGCTCGTACTCGACGACGGCACCCGCCCCGCGCTCGATCCCGCCCTGGCGCTCGAATCCCGTCAGCTTCTCCATCGCCTTGAGTCCGTAGGACTCCACCCCGGCGCGCACCGCGTTGCGGACCACGGTGTACAGGTCGACGAAGAGTCCGGTGCGCACCAGCTGATCAAAGACCGCCTCCGTCGGCGTTCCCACGACGAACCGCTCGATCGCCGACCGCTCGGTGTGGTTGTAGTGATAGACGTGCATACCCGGAAATCGGGACCGCCGCTCGCGAAAGAAGTCGACCACTCCGTCGAGCATCTCGCGCTGCTCATCAAGGTCGTGAGCCCAGCGCGCCTCGTAGTGCCACCCACCGGGATCGGTCCAGTAGGACATCCCCGCGAGGAACAGGAGTTCCGCCTGGGGCGTCCAAAACGGGTGCCCCTCGAAGTCGAAGAAGACGTCACCGTCATCGGGTGCCGGCAGTAGCTCCAAACCGCGTCCATAGAACGGGTCGTCTGACCGCTCGATGAGCTCGAAGGGCGGTTGCTCCTGGGGCCTCTCGCGTGACGAGACCTGCAGCACGGCCTGACGGTGGTGCCGGTGCCAGCGCTCGGGCGCGAGTGCTGGTCCCCGGTCGCGCGCCGCCAGTTCACCGAGCCGCGTCACGCCGGCGTGCTCGAGGGTGTGGCGCTCGGCCACGCCGAGCGACGCGACCCACACCAGCGAGTCGTTGCGGCGCCACTCGGCCTCGCAGACCGGTGCGAACTCGCAGATCGCACAGTGCGCGCACTGCTCGGGTGCGGTCGCGTCGCCACCCTCATCGAGCAGGTGCCGAGACACCTGCCGGCGCAGCCGGCGCCAGTACGGGCTGAACTGGTCGACGGGCAGGGTCTCGATCGCACCCGACCCCAGCCAGAGGTGCATCTGGCGCGGCGCGATGCCCACGACGGCCTGGATCGCCTCGGCGTAAAAGCACAACTGGAGCACGTGGCCAGGTCGCGCCGCCGCCCGGGTCAGCTTGGCGTCGACGGGCTCGTAGGCGCCCGGCTCGCCCGGCACCTGGACGACGAAGTCGGCGATCCCCCGAATGCCTCCCGACAGCAGCGGCATCTGGTACAGCACGTCGTGGCCGTCGTGCCAGAGTGGGGCGACGCGCTCCACCCAGTCCGCGAAGGCCTCGGCGGGCTGGCGCGGGGGCACCCGCACGACGTCGCGTCCTTGGGCCTCGAAGGAGCGTAGGCACGCATCCTCGTGGCTCATCCCCTTCTCTATCAAGAGCTCCGCCAGGTCGCCCGCCACACTAGGCAGTGGAGTCAGCGAACCGCGCTCCTGGAGTCGGCGCAGCGTCATGGAGTGCGCGCACTCGAGCCACGCCGAGATCTTGGACGGGGTCAGCAGGGTCTCGGTCATCTCTTCCATCGGCACCTCGCGTCAGGCACCACGGTGGCACCGCAGTGTCACACGCCCTCCGCCGCCCCCACGGCGAGTGCCGTTCCGCCCGTGATGCGCACTAGCTCCTCGAACGTTGTGGGAAACACGTAGCGGGGATGTCCACCGGCTGCCCAGACGACGGGCCACGCGGCCAGCGCCGTGTCGACCACGGTGCGCACCGGCTCGGGGTGCCCGAGTGGTGCCACACCCCCGATGGGCTGCCCGGTGTGCTCGCGCACGAAGTCGGGCCCGGGCCGTCGCAGCGCCGCCACGCCCAGATCGGCGGCGACCCGATCGGTATCGACCCGGTGAGCGCCCGACGCGAGGATCAAGAGCGGCTCTCCGTCAGCTTCGAACAGCAGGGAGTTCGCCACCTGGCCCACTTCGATGTCCAGCTGTGCGGCCGCGCGCCCGGCCGTCGGCGACGGCTCGATGGTCTCGACGATGCGGGCGCTCGACCCCGCCGCCTCGAGTGCTGCCTGGACGCGCAGTCCATTGGGGTGCCACGACACAATCTCGCGGATGTTCACGCCGTCTCCCCCGCGCGCGCCGCCGCGATCCGGTCCCGCAGGGTCGCGTGAACGACCTGCCAGGTCTCTTGCTGGTAGGGCCACGCGACCGGACCGGCGGCTCCGCGCGAGCTTCGGCTGCGCAGTGTCGCCTCGGGCTCGAAGACCGCGAGCAGTCCGGCCAACTCGGTCGTCTCGGCCACGACCTCGCGGAAGGGCCGCCCCGACCGCACAGACTCGCCCACCGCCCGGCCCACCAGCTCGTGCGCCTCACGGAACGGACGGCCTTGCTCCACCAGGCGCTCGGCCAGGTCGATGGCGGCCATGTAGGGATCGTCGGCGGCCGCGCGGGCGACCGCGTCGTGGAACTCCAGCGACCCGTACGCCCCGCGCAGGGCCTCCAGGACTCGGGTGATCTGGGTCACCGAGTCGATCAGGGGCTCCTTGTCCTCCTGCAGGTCACGGTTGTACGCCAGGGGTAATCCCTTCAGCACGACCAGCATGGTCGTCAGGTTGCCGATGAGTCGGCCGGACTTCCCCCGCGCCAACTCGGCGACATCCGAGTTCTTCTTGTGCGGCAGCATGGACGAGCCGGTCGTGAAGTCGTCACCCAGCGTGGCGAAGCCGAACTCGCTGCTGGTCCACAGGACCAGTTCCTCGCCCATGCGCGACACGTGCACACCCAGCATCGCGATGTCGAAGAGCAGATCGGCCACGTAGTCCCGATCGCTGACGGCGTCCATGGAGTTGGCGAACGATCGGTCGAACCCGAGCAGTTGCGCCGTGTACCCCGGGTCGAGGGGCAGCGACGTTCCCGCCAGGGCCCCCGCACCCAGCGGCGACACGTTCATGCGCCGCCGGGTCTCGAGCAGCCGGTCGACGTCGCGCGTCAGCGCCCAGGCGTGGGCCGCCAGGTGATGGGCCAGCAGGACGGGCTGGGCACGCTGGAGGTGGGTATAGCCCGGCAGGTACCGCGAGGGGTCGCGCTGCCCCAGCTCCATCAGGGCCTCTCCGAGGCACAGGGCCCCGTCGGCGATGTCGACAGTGGCGTCGCGCACGAACAGCTTCACCGTCGTGGCGACCTGGTCGTTGCGGCTGCGTCCCGTGTGCAGTTTGGCGCCGACGGATCCGGCGATCTCCGTCACCCGGCGCTCGATGGCCATGTGGATGTCCTCGTCGCTGGACCCGCGTTCGAACGTGCCGCCAGCGAACTCCTCCTCGACGGCGTCGAGCGCGGCGAGGATCTGCTCCGCCTCCGCGGCGCTCAGCAGCGACGCCTCGACCAGGCCGCGAACGTGAGCGCGCGAGCCGGCCAGGTCCTGACGGTAGAGCAGGTGGTCGAAGGGGAAACTCTCCGAGAGCTGCCACAGCGACGCCGCCATCGACGAGCTGAACCGCCCGTGCCAGAGCGTCATCGCTGTGGTGGCGTCGCGTTCTTGGCGCCCTGGCGCGCCGCCCACGTCTTGACGCCCAGTCCGTAGATGCGCACGAACCCCTCCGAGTCGGCGTGCCGGAAGGTGTCGGCGGCCTCGTAGGTCGCCAGGCCGTAGTCGTAGAGCGCCTCGGCACTGCGGCGACCGATGATTCGCATGACGCCGGGGGCCTCGAAGCGCAGGCGGACCTCGCCCGTGACGTGCCGCTGGGAGTCCGCGATGAACGAGTCGAGGGCCTCCTTGAGCGGCGAGAACCACATGCCGTCGTAGACGAGCTCGGCCCAGCGGGACTGGAGTCGTGCCTTCTCGTGGTGCAGGTCGCGCTCCAAGTTGAGGTCCTCGAGATCCCCGTGCGCCGCGATGAGGGCCAGCGCCGCGGGGCACTCGTAGACCTCCCGGCTCTTGATGCCGACCCGACGGTTCTCCACCATGTCGATGCGTCCAAAGCCGCGCGCGCCCGCCTGCTGATTGAGGATGCCAATGATCTGGGCCAGCGGCATCGCCACCCCGTCGAGAGAGACGGGGGTGCCCTGGGCGAAACCGACGGTCACCTCCAAGGCCTCGCTCTGGGTCACCCGCGTCAGCGTGTAGGGCTCACTGGGTGGCTCAGCCCACGGGTCCTCCATGTCACCGCACTCGATAGCCCGACCCCACAGGTTCTCGTCGATCGAGTAGATCTTCTCGCGGGTGGCCCGCACGGGGATGTCCCACTTCTCCGCGTAGTCCACCGAGTCGGCGCGTGTCATGCCCCAGTTGCGCACGGGCGCCAGGACCTCCAGGTCGGGCGCCAGCGCGTGCGTGCCGACCTCGAAGCGGACCTGGTCGTTGCCCTTGCCGGTGCACCCGTGGGCCACGGCACTCGCGTCAAACCGGCGTGCCTGGTCCACCAGGTGGCGCACGATCACCGGGCGCGACAGCGCCGACACCAGCGGATACTTCCCCTCGTAGAGGGCGTTCGCGCGAATCGCCGCACCGCAGAACTCCTCGGCCATCTCGGTGCGCGCATCGACGATGACGCAGTCGACGGCTCCGGCCGCCAGCGCCCGCGCACGAATGGAGTCAAAGCTCTCCGAGCTGGTCGGGTCCTGGCCCACGTCCACCAGCAGCGCCACCACCTCGACACCCCACTCCTGGGTCATCCACCGGATCGCCACGGAGGTGTCCAGGCCCCCGCTGTACGCCAGCACTACACGCTTGGCCACTACGCGCCCCTTCCCTGCTTGCCCACCGGCAGGGCTGCCAGCTGGCGGAACTGACTGACCAGACGCCATCCGCAGCGCTCGTCACGCGCGATGACGAGCACGGTGTCGTCCCCCGCCACACTACCGAGTACGTCCGGCAGGACGCTTCGATCGAGGGCCGACGCCACGACGTGCGCGCACCCCGGCGGGGTGTGCAGGACGATCAGGTTGACCGCGCCCTCCACGGACACCACCCACTCGGTCATCATCCGGCGCAGGTGGTCCAGCGGCGGGGCGCTCATCTTGGTCACCGTGGGCAGCACCAGGCGGCGCACCCCCTGGTCATCGCGCACCTTGATGCTGCCCAGCTCGTGGAGGTCGCGCGTGACCGTCGCCTGCGTCGCCGCGACTCCCTCGGCCTGGAGGCGCCCGACCAGCTGGGCGGCCGTCGAGATGGTCTCGTGCTCGAGCATCTCCGCGATACGGTGCTGTCGCTGCGTCTTGGTCATGGGGTCTCCTTCATCCAGCGCAGCGCGCCACGCATCGCCGAGACCCGATGGGCGACCTGGCGCCACACCAGCGATCGCGGCGCGTCCAGCACCTGTTGATCAACCTCCTCGCCCCGGTGGGCGGGCAGACAGTGCATCACCACGGCGGCCGGGTCTGCACCGGCCAAGAGGTCCTCGCTCACCTGAAACTCTCGCAGGGCGTCCAACCGCTCGCCCCGCTCGGCCTCCAGGCCCATGGAGATCCACGAGTCCGTGTACACCACGTGGGCACCGGCCACGGCCGCGCGCGCCGACGCGACCAGGCGCAACGATCCGCGCTCGATCCGGCGGGGATCCTCGGGCCCCGCCTCTCCCAGCTGGTACGCATCCGGGGCGGCGAGGACGACCTCCGCACCCAGCAGGCGCAGGGCGACCGCCAGTGACCGCGCCACATTCGTGACGTCTCCCACATACGTCACGCGCAGCCCCGCCAGGTCCTCGACCTGCCCCGAGGTGAAGTGCTCCGCCATGGTCAAGATGTCGGCGACCGCCTGCGTGGGATGGGCGGCCCGGCTGAGGAGGTTCACGATGCCGAGGCGGTCGCCCACGGTCTCGACGAGCCGCCCGAAGACCCCGTGGTCGCGCACGCGCAGGGCGCAGATCGAGTAGTACTCCGCCAGGGTGCGCCCCACGTCCTCGACGGACTCGCGCTGGTCGAGCCCGATCTCGTCATCGGTGATGAACATCGGCCATCCCCCCAGAGCGCGCACCGCCAGGGCGCTGGAGCTCCGGGTCCGGAGGCTCGGCTGCTCGAAGACCAGCGCCACGCCCTGGCCGTGCAGGACGTCGCGCGGCGCTTCGAGCGCGAAGGCGCAGATCTGGGCGAGCTCGCGCTCCCCCAGCTCCTCGACCGTCACCACATGTCGGCTCACGCCACCACCTCCGTGCTCGGTGCCTGCCCGCCCATTACCTCGCGCAGCGCGTGCGGCCGCGTGCCGTCGCCGACCACCACCCGCCGGGCTCCCGCGTGCACGGCGTCCAGTGCCGCGCGCGCCTTGGGCCGCATGCCGTCGCGGATCGCCCCCGACGCCAGCATCCGCGTGATGTCCGCGCCCGTGACGTGCGCCAGTGCGGAGGCCGCGTCGTCGGGATCCGCGCGCAGCTGCTCCACGTCGCTGAGGAGGAACAGGGCGCGAGCGCCCAGCGCCCCGGCGATCGCGCCAGCCACCGTGTCGGCGTTGACGTTGACCACGCCGCCGTCGCTCGCCAGGGCAATGGGACTGATCACGGGGATCCACGACGCGCGCACCAGGGCCGCCAGCACTGCCGGGTCGACGTCGACACTCTGGGCCGTGCGTCCCCATACCGGGCCCGCCGGCACCCCCCGCACCAGGCCACCGCTGACGCCCGCGACGCCGACGGCGGGGAGCCCGGCGTGCACCAGGGCCGCCGTCACCGCGAGGTTGACCTCGCTCAGAGCCCACGCCACGACGCGCATCGTCTCCGCGTCGGTCACGCGCAGCCCGTCGGCGAAGTAGCTCGGCACGCTCAGGCGATCGGACAGCTCGGCGATCTGGGGACCCCCACCGTGCACGATCACGACACCCTCATCGCGCAGCGCCCGCACGTCCGCGGCCAACTCGACGAGGCGCGGCGCATTGGCATCCACCCGGTCCAGGGCGTGCCCTCCGAGCTTGACCACCACGGTCACGGCGTGACTCCCGCTCGCGGCAGGCCCGTGATCTCGGCCAGGCCCGTCGCGACGTTCCAGGCCTGGATCGCCTGACCGGCTGCCCCCTTGATCAGGTTGTCGATCGCGCTCATGGCGATCAGCCAGCCCGTACGCGGATCGAGGCGGGCCGACACGATGCAGAGGTTTGACCCCACCGCATCCTTCAGCGCGGGGGGCTCGTCTTGGACCACGACGAAGGGCTCATCGGCGTAGGCCTCCCGCAGCAGAGCCAGCGGGTCGAGGTCCCGGTCGCGAACCCGGGCGTAGGCCGTCACCAGCATCCCGCGGCTCACCGGCACCAGGTGCGGCGTGAACAGGACGCCCTCGCCGAGCTCCATCTCCATCTCGGCGGTGTGACGGTGCGTGAGGAGCCCGTAGGCCTCGGCGTTGCCCGCCAGGCGGCTGAACTGCAGGCGCTCACTGAGCGCCCGGCCCGCGCCCGAGGTGCCGCTGAGCGCATTGACGATGACGGTTCCCCCCTCAAGCAGGCCGGCGTCCGCGAAGGGTCCCAGGGCCAGGATCGAGGCCGTCGGGTAGCACCCGGGCGCCGCCACCAGGCGCGCCCCCGGCAGCTCGTGACGGTGGCGCTCAACCAGTCCGTAGACGGCGTCGCCCAGGTGCTCCGGTGCGACGTGCTCGTGCCCGTACCAGCGCGCGTAGGTCGCCGCGTCCGGCAAGCGGAAGTCCGCGCCGAGGTCGACCACGCGCACGCCACGCGCGAGGAGGCCCGGGACCAGCGACTGGCTCTCGCCGTGGGGCAGGGCGATGAATGCGGTGTCGATGTCGGCCGCCAGAGCCGCCTCGGTCGGCGCGTAGCGCTGGTCGCGCGCAATGGCCGCAAGGGCGGGTACCGCCTCGCTCACGCGACGACCCGCCTGCGACGCGCCCGTCGCCACCACGACGTTGAGGTCGGGATGGGCGTCGGTCAGCCGGTACAGCTCCGATCCGGCATAGCCGCTCGCCCCGACGATCGCAACATCCATGACGCAAGTTTATGCACACCAGTGGCCGTTTATGCAACCAGACGCCGAGCCGATACACTGGCCGGGTGTCACGTCGCGGCTGGGTGCTCTTCGCGGCCATGTCGGTCGTGTGGGGCATTCCGTACTTCTTCATCCGGATCGCCGTACGCCAGCTCGACCCGGGCGTACTGGTGCTGGGGCGCACCGCACCCGCGGCCCTGGTCCTGATCCCGGTCGTCCTGCGCGGCCACCACCTGTCGGCGGTGCGTCGTCACCTGGGCTGGATCGCCGCCTTCGCCTTCGTCGAGTTCGGCATCCCCTGGTACCTCATGGCCACTGCCGAGCGCCACATCTCGAGCTCGCTCACCAGCCTGCTCATCGCGGCGGTCCCCTTGTTCTCGGTGGTTGTGCAGCTGCTGCGACGCGACGGGGAGCACTTCGCGCCGCGGCGCTACAGCGGCCTGCTGATCGGTGCGGCCGGCGTCATCCTGCTCGTCGTCAGTGGCGCCCACAGCGGGTCACTGCGCTGGATCGGCCTCATGATGGTGATTGCCCTCGGCTACACCTTTGGGCCGATTATTCTCGCGACGAAGCTGGCCGACGTGCCGGGCGTCGCGGTGGTCGCGGGCGCGACCGCGATGGTCGCCCTCGCCTGGACGCCCTGGGCCGTCGTGCACTGGCCCCAGAACGTGAACGGCGAGACCCTCAGCTCGGTCGCGATCCTGTCGCTGGTCTGCACGGCCGGTGCCTTCCTGATCTTCTTCGAGCTCGTCAAGGAAGTGGGCTCGACGCGGGGTGTCGTGGTGACCTACACCAACACCGCCATCGCCGTGGTGATGGGCATCGCGTTCCTGCACGAGCCTCTGACGTCGGCTATCGCGGTGGGCTTCCCCCTGGTGCTGCTCGGCAGCATCCTGGCCACGGCGCCGGCGTCAGCCGCCGAGCGCGTAGACGCCTTCGACGTGGACGAGCTGCTGCACGGTTAGCCACCACCGGGTGCCCGCCACCAACAGCTCGGGAGCGTCGTCGCCGGCCACCGGCGCGTGGTGGATCACGCGAGCGAAGGTCAGGGGCGCCGAGGCCAGCTCGACCAGGGGCGACCACAGCGCCGCGTTGTTGACGTGCCCCACGACGTCCAAGTCGCTGCGCCGCAGCGGCCACGGCCGACGTTCGGCGTCCGGGGGCGGCGGCGCCAGGCTCACGCGCCCCGACACCTTGCGTTGCGCGGACTCCCCGTAGGCGGCGAAGAAGTCCGCGGCCAGTCGCAGGGGACGGCCCGACGGGCCGACCGACACCCACAGGGTCGCCGTCTCGAGTCGGCACTCGCCGCGGACCTCGATGTCGGTGCGTCGCTCCGCCCACGCGGCGCCCGTGCCCGAGCACCAGGTCGTGAGCGTCACCTCGTCGCCGAGCTCGGGCCACCGAGCCCCCGGCGTCAGGCGCACCGTGGCGTGGCGCACCAGCCAGGTCGGGCCCGGGGGCAGTCCGGTGTCAATCCAGTCGTCGCTCGCCACATCCTGGAGATAGCGGACCAGGCCGTCGGGCCGTAGCCGGCCGTCCGGTCCGCAGTCGCCGAGGCGCACTGGCCAGCGTGTCGCAAAGGCGCGGCTCCGGGCCATCCGCGGAGCGAAGGTGACGCTGGGGTCCGGAGTCGCCGACGCGCTCACCGCAGACGCGCCCCCCCGGCCGCCGCGGCATCGATCAGCTGCTGGCGCACCGCGGCGACCTCGGCGTCGTCGAGCGTGTGACCCGGAGCACTCAGCCGCACGGCGAAGGCCAGGCTCCGCGTCTGGGGGGGCAGGCCGGCACCCCGGTAGACGTCGAAGAGCCGCACCGACTCCACCAGCGCCGATGCCGCCCCCAGAGCGTCGGCGACATCACCGGCCGGTACCTCGACCGGAACGGTGAAGGCCAGATCGATGAGGGCGCTCGGGAAGCGGCTCGGCGTCTGAGCGGCACGATCCGGCCGCGCGGCCCGCAGTGACTCGAGCACGCTGACGTCCAGATCAAGCAGGCCGATGCGACCCGGAGCGCCATTGATCGCGAGCACCAGGTCCGGGTCCAGCTCGCCGACCACGCCCACGACCGTCTCGCCGCCGCGCGTGACGACCTCGGCGGTGCGCGTGGGATGCGTCGCGGCCACGTCAGCGCGGGCCCGGAGGCGAAAGCCCGACTCCTCGAGTCCGAGCAGTCCGGCCAGCGTCACCCACAGCGCGACGGCCGACGTGGCGTCATCATCGTGGTGCCCGAGCAGCACCGTGAGCCGTTCGGTCTCGGTCGGCAGATCCAGCTGCGCCCCCCCGCCGACGCCCCCGCGACTGCGACGCGGCTCGGCGACGTCGTCGGGATGCGCGAAGACCACGCCCAACTCACCCAGGCGCAGATCCCCGAATCCTCGTTCCCGATTGCGCGCCCAGACCTCGGTGATGCCCGACACCAGGGTCGGACGCAGGACGGCGCTGTCACTCGCCAGGGGGTTGGTCACCCGGACCGGTCGCGCCTGAGGGTGCGTGCGCGCAAACTGCCGCTCGCTGACCAGCGACGGCGTCCAGACCTCGGTGACTCCGAGGTCCACTACGGCCGTGCGCAGGCGGCGGCGCAGCCGCTGGCGGTCACTCAGCCCGCCGGGCGCGGCCCACGTCGGCGTGCGGCGCGGCAGACGGCGGTAGCTGTGGAGCCGGGCGATCTCCTCGATGACGTCGGCCCGGCCCGCCGCCCCCGCGCGCACGTCGGGTCGCGAGCTCGGCGCGCTGACCACCAGGCCCCCGCCAGCACCCGCCGTTACGCCGAAGCCCAGGGCCTCGAGGCCCTGGCGCACCTCGGCCTCCTCGATGGGGGCGCCGAGCGCCCGTTCGACGTCGCCGGAACGCAGCTCGACCTGCGCGGGCGAGGTCACGACGCCGCGCACGTCGAGGGGGTCCGCGCACCAGACAAGACCGGGAACCGAGGCGCGCAGCACCTCGACCAGGCGCGCGACCGCCCGCAGGGCGAGTTCGGGGTCCACCCCGCGCTCGAAGCGGGTGGACGCCTCGGTCCGCAGTCCGTGGCGCTTGGAGGAGCGCGCGATGGTCATCGCGTCGAAGCACGCCGCCTCCACCGCGACGCGCGTCGTGGAGTCGCCGATCTCCGTCGAGGCGCCGCCCATGATGCCGGCCACGCCGATGACCTGGTCGTCGCCATCGGTGATCACGCAGTCGATGCCCGTGTCCCCGAGTCCCCGTCCCGGTCGCGCCAGGTCGCGCTGGACGCCGTCGAGAGTGGTCAGCGTCTCGCCGCGGAGCGCTGCGCGCACCTGGAGCGTGGCGCCGGCCACCCGATCCAGGTCGTAGGGGTGCGTCGGCTGCCCGAGCTCAAGCATCACGTAGTTGGACGCGTCGACGACATTGGAGATTGCGCGCATCCCGGCGCGCTCGAGGCGCTGGACGACCCACGCCGGTGAGGGCCCGATCACCACGTTCTGAAGGACGGACACCGTGAGCCGGGCACAAAGAGCGGGGGCCCTCAGCACGGCGTGGGCCACATCGGCCGTGGCGGGCCCGCGGTCGGGACTGGCCAGTGCCGGCACCCGCAGCGGCCGCCCCAGACGCGCCGCCAGGTCACGAGCCACCCCGTAGATGGACCAGGCGTCGGGGCGGTTGCCCTCGACCGAGAGCGTGAAGACCACGTCGTGTCCCAGCCCGAGCGCCTCGCCCACGGGCTGGCCCACCTGGTGAACGCCCCGGTCGTCCAAGATGAGCAGCCCGCCGTGGTCGTCGCCGATCTCGAGCTCCTGGGGCGAGCAGAGCATGCCGTTGCTGGTGACGCCGCGCATGACCCGACGGTTGATCGCCAGCCCGCCAGGCAGGACGGTGCCGACCGGAGCGAACGGCACGTGCTGGCCGACCTCGAAGTTCCACGCCCCGCACACCACCTCGACGGGACCGTCCCCCGCATCGACCACGATGCGACGGATGCGGTCGGCACCAGGAATGGCGTGGATCTCCTCGACCCGGGCCACGACGACCTGGTCCAGGCCCGCGCCAACGTGGTCCACGGCCTCGACGACCAGTCCGAGGTCATCGAGGATGTCGCGCAGCTCGCTGTCGGATTCGGGCAGATCGACGAACTCGCTGAGCCAGGAACGCGGTACGCGCATCAGAACTGCTCCAGGAAGCGAACGTCGTTCTCGGTGAGGACGCGCAGGTCAGCGATCCCGGCGCGCATCTGGGCGCAGCGGTCGATGCCGAACCCGAAGGCGAAGCCGCTCCAGCGCTCCGGGTCGATCCCCACCGCGTCGAAGACCGCCGGGTCCATCATGCCGCACCCGCCGAGCTCGATCCATCCGGTCTGGGAGCAGGTGCGGCAACCGGCGCCCCGGCAGATGGTGCACGTGATCTCGAACTCGGCCGAGGGCTCCGTGAACGGGAAGTAGCCCGGTCGCAGCCGCGAGCGGATGTCGGGACCGAAGAAGGCGCGCGTGAAGGTCTCGATCACGCCGGCCAGGTCGGCGAAGGTGATGTTCTCGTCGACCACGAGTCCCTCGACCTGGTGGAACACCGCCAGGTGGCGCGCATCGGGCGTGTCGCGCCGGTAGCAGCGGCCCGGCATGACCGAGTGGATCGGCAGCGTCCCGGCCGCCACGGCCTGCTCCATCAGGTGCACCTGCGTCGGGGAGGTGTGCGTGCGCAGGACGATCGTCTCGGGGTCGCCGAGCTCCACGTAGAAAGTGTCCCACAGGCCCCGCGCGGGATGGGCCGGCGGGATGTTCAGCGCCTCGAAGTTGTACCAGTCCGTCTCGACCTCGGGCCCCTCGGCCACGGTGAAGCCCATGGCCACGAACACGTCCTCCAGCTCGGCCTGCACCGCGGGGATCAGCCCGCCGTGACCCGCGGTGAGCGCCCAGGGCCGCGCCGAGGTGATCACGTCACCCAGGTCGAGGGCGTCGCTGGCCAGCTGGGCCCGCCGGTGCGCGGCGACGAGCTCGCGCCGTCGGGTGGCCACGGCCTCCTCGATGCGCATCCGGCTCGCCTGCAGCAGCGCCCCGCGCCGGCGGCGCTCGTCGGGATCTTCGTCGCGCAGCGATCGCTGCATCGCAGCCAGCGCCGAGCGCTTCCCGACCGACCCGCCCGCGGCGGCATCGATCGCCTCGAGCGAGTCGGCCTCGCGGAGGGCGTCGAGCGCGGCCGACTCGACGCGGACGAGCTCCCGGTCCCAGTCAGTCATGTCTCTCCAGGCTAGGCGGTGCGCTGGGGCCGATCTGACCCTGAGACTGCCAGCGCGCGACGAACGCGATCAGCGACGCGGCCACCCCGGCGTTGAGTGACTCGCCCGCGGCCATCGTGATCGTCAGGCGGGCGTCGCAGCGCTCCACCACGGACGCGTCGAGTCCCGCCGCCTCACTGCCGATGACGATGGCGATCGCACCGCGCAGGTCGGCCGCGAGCAGGTCCTGGCCGTCGCGCACGACCGTGGCCCAGGTGGGCACGTGGTCGCCACGCAGGCGCGCCAGGACGTCGTCGATGTCGGCCACGATCACCGGGAGCCGGAAAATCGCGCCCGTGGTCGCGCGCAGCGTCTTGGGATTGTAGGGATCCACACTGTGGCCCGTCAGGATCACGGCGCAGGCGCCGGCCGCCTCGGCACTGCGGATCACGGTGCCGGCGTTTCCCGGATCCTGCACGTCGTGCAGCACCACCACGAGGCCGTCCAGACGTGTGGTGGCCAGGTCGGCGGCCACGAAGCGCACTGTCGCGAGCACCGGCTGGGGCGTCGTCGATTGGGCCGCCAAGCGCACCACCTCGGGCGCGAGGCCGTAGACGGCCACGCCCCGGGCGGCTGCCTGGGCGACCAGATCCGCGGTGGGGCCCTCCCCCCACCGGTCGCGATCCACGTACAGCGCCTCGACCTCTGCGTGGGCCTCGAGCGCCGCCGCGACCAGGTCGGGACCCTCGAGCACGCACACCTGCTCGCGCCAGCGCAGGTCGCGCTTGCGCGCCAGGCGCCGCAGACGTCGGACGCGCTGGTGGGACGAGCCGATGTCGACCGGGTGCGTCGCTACTCGCTCAGCGCCGCCGACGCCTGAACCACCAGGGCGGCGAAGGCCCCCGGGTCGGTCACGGCCAAGTCGGCCAGGACGCGCCGGTCCACCGTGATTCCCGCCGCGTGCAGCCCGGCGATGAACCGGCTGTAGCTCAGGCCGTGCATCCGCGTCGCCGCGTTGATCCGCTGGATCCACAACTGGCGGAACTCGCCCTTGCGCGCTCGCCGGTCGCGAAACGCATAGACCCCTGAATGCTGCACCGCCTGGTTGGCCGCCCGGAACGTGCGGCTCCGGTCGCCGTAGTAGCCCTTGGCCTGCTCCAGGATCGCCTTGTGGTGCTTCTTGGCGTTGACTCCTCGCTTGACGCGCGCCATGATGACTCCTCTCTCGTCCTAGCGGCCCAACAGCTTCTTGACCTTGCGCTCGACGCCCGGTGCGAAGTCCGTCTCGCGTCCCAGGCGGCGCGATCGCACCGATGTCTTCTTCTCCATCAAGTGGCCGCGAAATGCCTTGCCCCGGCGCAGACGACCGGTTCCGGTCACCTTGACGCGCTTCTTAGCCCCGCTGTCCGTCTTCATCTTTGGCATGTCGGCCTTCCCTCTCTCACTGCCCCTCGGGTGACGCGGCCGCCTCCACGGAGGTCGGCGGCGGCGTCTCGCTCTTCGCCTTGGCCCGTCGCTCGGGCCCCAGCACCATCGTCATGTTTCGCCCATCGAGCTTGGCGGCCGCCTCGACCTTGGCCCCCTCGCCGAGACGCTCGACGATCCGGTCCAGGATGCGGCGCCCCAGCTCCGGGTGCGCCGTCTCGCGTCCGCGGAACATGATGGTGATCTTGACCTTGTGACCCTCGCCGAGGAACTTCTCCACCAGTCGGGTCTTGGTCTCGAAGTCACCGGCCCCGATCTTGGGCCGGTACTTCATCTCCTTGATCCCGACGTTGGTCGACTTGCGCCGCGACTCCTTCGCCTTTTGCGCCTCGTCGAACTTGAACTTTCCGTAGTCCATGATCCGGCACACCGGTGGGCTCGCGGTCGGCGCGATCTCGACCAGATCCAGGTCCAGGCTGCGGGCCAGAGCCAGCGCCTCGCGCGTGGCCATGATGCCCCGCTGCGTCCCGTCCTGATCGATCAGGCGAACGGACTCCACACGGATCCGCTCGTTGATGCGGTGGTCTCCAGGTCCAGTTGCGATACTCGTCTCCTCATCTCATTTCACGGCGCCTGCGCGCCGCCACGACAAGCGAGGCGAGTCTTTGAACCTGGACCACCACCGATGGCCAGGTGGACGTTGGCAGCGCCAACCCCACTTGCTGTGTTCGTGCCGCGACAGCCTAGCAGACCCCTCCGACGCTCCTGGGCCGTGGGCTACCCTGAGGCCATGGCCGCGCCTGAGGACCCGACGTTTGACCACGATGAGCAGCACTCGTTCCTGGCCTCGACACCCGTCGAGAACCTCGTGGCCACCGAACTGCTCCAGCTCCTCCAGGCGGCGGCGATCCGCCTGGCGGCCGAGCCTCCGGACCTCCCGGCCGCGCAGCTCGCCATCGACATCGCCAGTGCGATCGTCGGGGCTGGCGGCGAGCGCCTGGGGCAGAACGTGCCCCTGTACCGCACGGCGCTAGCCGAGGTCCAGCAGGTCTGGGTCAAGCTGGCGGCGCCTCCGACGGCCTAGGACCGACGCGTGTGGCGGGCCAGAGCCGCCATCTCGAGGGCGGTGAGCGCCGCCTCCCGGCCCTTGTTGGCGTCGTCGTCCTGGGAGCGCACGAGCGCCTGGGCGACAGTGTCGGTGGTCAAGACACCGAAGACCACGGGCACCCCCGTCTCGAGCTGAACGGCCTGAAGGCCCTGGGCGCACTGCCCGGCAACGAAGTCGTAGTGGCCGGTCTCGCCCCGGATCACCGCGCCCAGCGCGATGACCGCGTCGATGCCACCGGCCCGGATCAGCGCCTTGGCGACGAACGGCAGCTCGAAGGCTCCGGGCGCCCAGGCGACGGTCACGTCCTCGCGCGCCACCCCGGCGCCGTCGAGGGCGCTCAGGGTCCCCGCAAGCAGGCGCAGCGTGATGCCGCCGTTGAACCGGGCCGCGACGATCGCCACGCGACGTCCGGCCCCCGCGGCACCCACGTCCAGCCAGGTGCCCACCCGCCCGCGCAGCCCTTCGGCCACGTGGGCGTCGAAGGCCGTCTTGTCATTCGATGTCATCCAGGCCCTCCAGGAGGTGTCCGAGGCGCTCACGCTTGGTGCGCAGGTAGTCGATGTTGTAGGGGGTGGGGCGGCTCTCGATGGGCACGCGCCCCTCGATGTTGAGCCCGAAGCCCTCGAGCCCCCCGTACTTGGCCGGGTTGTTCGTCATCAGCCGCATCGAGCTGACGCCCAGGTCGACCAGGATCTGGGCGCCGATCCCGTACTCGCGCGAGTCGACCGGCAGGCCGAGCTCCAGGTTCGCGTCAACCGTGTCGCGACCATTCTCCTGGAGCGCGTAGGCCCGGATCTTGTGGCCCAGACCGACGCCACGGCCCTCGTGGCCCCGCAGGTAGACGATGACGCCCCGGCCCGCCTCGGCGATACTGGCCATCGCGGTCTGCAGTTGGGGACCGCAGTCGCAGCGCAGTGAGCCCAGGGCGTCACCGGTCAGGCACTCCGAGTGCACCCGCACCAAGACCGACTCGTGCCCGTCGACCTCGCCGCACACCAGGGCCACGTGCTGCTCGCCGTCGAGCACCGACTCGAACACGATCGCGCGGAAGGTCCCGAACTCCGTGGGCAGGCTCGCCTCCGACACCCGACGCACCAGCTTCTCGTGCTGGCGCCGGTAGCGGATGAGCTCGGCGATGGTGATGATCGGCAGCCCGTGGGTCTTCGCGAAGACCTCCAGCTCGGGCAGTCGCGCCATGTCGGCCTTGTCGGCGCTCACGATCTCGCACAGCACGCCCGAGGGGGCCATCCCGGCCAGGCGGCACAGGTCGACGGTGGCCTCGGTGTGGCCCGCGCGCTTGAGCACGCCGCCGGGTCGGTAGCGCAGCGGGAAGATGTGGCCCGGTCGGCTGAGGTCAGCGGGACGCGTCGCCGGGTCGATCAGCGCGCGGATGGTCGCGGCGCGGTCGTGGGCCGAGATGCCCGTCGTGGTGCCGACGCGGTAGTCCACCGACACGGTAAAGGCGGTGCGCTGGGACTCGGTGTTCTCCACCACCATCAGGGGCAACGCGAGCTCGTCGGCCCGGGAGGGCTCCAGGGGCACGCAGAAGATGCCCGACGTGTGCTCCAGGTAGAACGCGATGGCCTCGGGTGTGACGTGCTCGGCCGCCATGATGAGGTCGCCCTCGTTCTCGCGGTCCTCGTCGTCGACGACCACCACCATTCCGCCGGCGCCAATGGCATCGATCGCCTCCTCGATGGTCGACAGGGCCATCACACCTCCATCTCGACTCGCAGGTCCTCGCCCAGACGCTCCACCGCGATCAGGCGTCCTCGACGCAGGCGGTCGATCGAAGCCGTGGAGAGATCCCGCAACGCTCCCAGCGTATTGCGTGCGCCGGCCAGGGCCGGCGCGACGTACCAGACCACGCGGTTGACCAGCCCGGCGCTGACGAAGGCGCTGGCGGTCGCGGGGCCCCCTTCGACCAGCGCCTGGAGCACGCCGTGGCTCCCGAGCTCGTCGAGGACGTCCTCGAGGGGTTCCGAGCGCTCCCAGCACGGGCGCACCCGCGCGGTGGCGGGCGCCGTGCCCAGCACGACGCGCAGCGGCTCGAGGGTACGGCTCAAGAGCCGCGCGGTGAGGGCGGGGTCGTCGGCGCGCACGGTCCCCGCGCCCACGAGGATCGCCTGGCTCTCGGCGCGCAGGCGGTGCGCGTCGCGACGCGCCGCCTCGCCGGTGATCCACTGGCTCGACCCGTCAGCCGCCGCGACGACGCCGTCGAGCGTGGCCGCGACCTTGAGCACGACCCAGGGTCGCCCGGTGCGCCGCTGCCACAGGTACGGCGCGAGAGCCTCGGCCACCTCGTCGCCCAAGACGCCCACGGTGACGTCCACGCCGGCCTGTCGCAGCCGCGCGACTCCCCGCCCGGCGACCTGGGCGTCCGGGTCGCCCACCCCCACGACCACGCGGCGGATCCCCGCCGCGATGATCGCGTCCGTGCACGGGGGCGTACGCCCGTGGTGGGCGCAGGGCTCCAGGGTCACGACCAGCGTGCCGCCACGGGCCGCGACACCGGCCTCGTCCAGGGCCACGACCTCGGCGTGCGGGCCACCCGGGGGACGAGTCACCCCGAGGCCCCGGACGGTGCCCTCCTCGTCGACCACCAGGGCGCCAACCCAGGGATTGGGCGGTGCATCGATCCGGGCGGCGGCCGACGCCTCGAGGGCGCGGGCCATGAGGTCAGACTCGCGCGTCACGCCGATTGCGCCCGGTGGCGCAGCGCGCGGGCCGCGCCGAGCGGGTCGGGTGCGCGGAAGATCGCCGATCCAGCGACCAGGACCCGCGCCCCCGCCGTCACCGCGCCGGCCGCGGTGTCCAGATCGATGCCGCCGTCGATCTCGAGGTCGACGCGCGGAGCGTGGGCGTCGATCTCGTCGCGCAGCTCGCGCACCTTGCTGAGGACCTCGGGGATGAAGGCCTGGCCGGCGAACCCGGGGAACACGCTCATGACCAGGATCACGTCGACATCTCCGAGGTGGTCGAGCACCGCCGACGCCGGGGTGTCGGGGTTCAGCGCCAGGCCAACGCGCAGATCGAGCGCGCGCGCGTCGGCGATCGCGCCGGCGACCTCGCGCGCCTCCACGTGGACGGTGCAGCTGTCGGCCCCGGCACGCGCGAACGCCTCGAGATGATGCCGAGGGTCCGTCACCATCAGGTGACAGTCGAACAGGCGACTGCTGTGGGGCCGCAGCGAGGCGACCAGCGCCGGGCCCAGGGTCAGGTTCGGCACGAAGTGGCCGTCCATCACGTCCAGGTGCACCCAGTCCGTTGCCGGGTCGAGCTGGCCCAAGGCCTCGCCGAGAGAGGCGAAGTCTGCGGCCAGGACCGAAGGGGCAATCCGCACTGCCGTGGGGGATCCGGGGTCTCGGCCACTCATCGCGCCCAGCCTACGCAGCGCCGTTCTCACGTCCACCCCCACGAGGCGCTGCGCCGCCCGCGCCACCACGCGTCGCCCGTCATCGCGTGCCGACCGGCGGGGCGCACCTGGCTCAGCTCGAGCGCCCCGTCGGCCAGCCCGATGCGCACCGGTCCCTCCGCGCAGATCCGTCCCGACGCGCACGCCGACAACGCGGGGCGCGCGGCCAGCACGTGCACGCGCTCGGCGTCGACTTCAAGCCAGGCGCGCTCCAGGCGCACCACCCGCAGCGCCTGGGACAGCCCCAGTGCCGGTGACAGATGGAAGTCCTCGGGTGTCAACTTCTCGGCGTAGGTCGTCTCGCCCACCTGGGGGACTGGATGCGCCAGGAGAGCGGGATCCGCGAGCACCTCGAGGAGCGCCGATGCCCCGAGGTGGGCGAGCTCGCCACTCAGCTCGGACAGCGTGCGCTCCCCGACCTCGAGCGCGCGCGCCAGGTGCACCGGACCCGTGTCGAGGGTCGGCTCGAGGGACATGATCGACACGCCGGTTTGCTCGTCTCCGGCCAGGATCGCCCGCGCCACCGGGGCAGCCCCGCGCCACCGGGGCAGCAGGGAGAAGTGGACGTTGAGCATGGGGAGCTGCTCCAGGAGCGCCGCGGGCACCAAGGCGCCGTAGGCGACCACGACCCCGAGAGTCGCCCGCGTCGCGTCCAGGCCCGCCAAGCGGTGCACCACCTCAAGCCCGAGCCGGTGCGCGACGTGCCCGACGGGGCTGGGCTCGACGCCCCCCCCGCGGCCGCGCCGGCGATCGGGACGCGTCACGACCGTGACGACCTCGTGACCGGCGCCGACCAGCGCCTCCAGTGCGGGGACCGCCTCGGTCGGCGTTCCCAGAAAGACGACGCGCATCTAGTCGTCCAGCAGCTGGCGAAGCCCGTCGGGGTCCGGCCGCTGGCGCAGCACGCCCTGGCGGAGCATCTTCTTGGCCTCCCGACGCTGCTCGTCGTCGAGTCGCTCGACCAGCAGGATCCCGTCGAGGTGGTCGAGCTCGTGTTGGAGGATCCGCCCCTCGAACTCGTCGACCTCCAGGTCGAGCTCGCGGCCGTCGATGTCGAAGCCGCGCACGTGGACCTGGTTGGGCCGCTCGATCTCCCAGCTGTGCCCAGGAATCGACAGGCAGCCCTCTTCGAAGACCCAGGTCCCGCTGCTCTCGACCAGGACCGGGTTGATCACCACCAGGGGACCCTCCCCCTTGTCGTAGACGAAGAGGCGCCGGTTGATGCCTACTTGGTTGGCGGCCAGCCCCACGCCCGGAGCGTTGTACATCGTCTCGATCATGCTGTCGACCAGGCTCGCCAGGCGCCCGTCGATCTCGGCGACGGGCTGCGTGGGCGTCGCGAGGACCGGGTCCCCAAAGACGCGAATCGGCAGCGTACTCACGGATCCACGCTACCGGTTCACTCGACGTCGATCCGCACCCCAGCCCCGAGCGCGACCCCGGCCAGCGCGTCGTGGAGGACGCGGCCATCGGGCGCCCAGACAGTCCAGCCGTCGTGGCCCGCCCACACGCGCAGCCCGTCGCCCAGAGCCTCGGCCGCCGCGGCCGCGCCGGATCCGCGCAGCGTAGCCGTCGCCCCAAAGGGTGCCAGTCCCAGCTGCCGGGCCGTGGAGACCTCCTCGGCCAGGACGTCGTTGATATCACCGCTCTCCAGGGCCCGCACCACCAGATCCTCGCTGCGCCGCGTCTGGAGAATCACCGCGCCCCGTCCCTCGCCGCGCCCTCCGACCACCCGTCCCGCCCGCGCGACCGCCAGCAGCGCCTCCCGGCGCGCGTCGGCCCGCGGGGCCAGCAGATACTGGTCGAAGTCGGCCACGATCACCAGGCCCGCGCGGCGCACCCGGCTCCAGAGCGCCTCGGTGCCCACGACGACCCGCTCGAGCCCCTCGCCGCGCGCCGCCGACGTGACGACGCTGACCGGCTGGGCCAGCTGCGCCGCCACCGCCGTGGCCAGTCCCTGCACCCCGACGCGCCGGCGTCGGACCTGCGTCGAGCCGCAGTGGCGACAGAACGCCGGCCGCGGCGCGTGCTGCTCCCGGCACGCCACCATCGCGTCGTGCTCGATCTCGGCTCCGCCGCAGGTCTCGCAGCGGTACAGCTCGCCGCATCGCCCGCACGCCAGCAGGCGCCCGGTCCCCAGGCGCTGGAGGAGGATCGCCACGGCCACGTCCTCGCGCGTCGCCAGTGCCTGGTGCGCTGCCCCCACCGCCTCGGCGGCCAGCCAGCCGTCGTGGGGATCGCTGCGCCGCCGGTCGATCACCCGCAGCGCGGGCCACAGTGCGGGACGTGTCTCGCGGCGCGTGATCTGGACGGCGAGGGCGGGCGGCGGAACGACGGTGGTCGCCCACCACGGAGCACCGGCAAGCTGCGCGCGCCGCTGCGCCACCTCGGTGGCGTCCCAGCGGGGCCAGGCCCCCGAGACCAGGGAGGGATCGTCGGCATCGAGCACCACCAGGGCCGCCAGGACCGGCACCGGGGACCACGCCGCCGAGCGTGTGCCGACGACGACCGGCCAGCCGGCGGCCACCCGTTCCGCGTCCTCGGAGCCGGTCACGGGAACGCCGCGCCGCTCCAGTCGGTGGCGCAGGCGCTGCGCCCAGCCCTCGGTGGGAACCACGACGATGAGGGAGCCCGAGCGTGCCCGACTCGCCCGGTACGCCGCGGCGACCACTCCGAGCACGTCCGCGGTCGGTCCCACCTGGAGGACACCGGGCGCGACGTCCCAGGCGCCGTCGGTCAGCGCGGGCGCCGCCGGCGCCACCGGCGCTGGCGGCGTCTCGCGCACCAGCCGATGCGGGCTGGCCGCGCCCAGGAACCGCGCGGTCGGGGCCAGCCAGCGGTCCGCGGCCCACCGGGCCAGGTCGACGATCTCGGGGGTCACCCCACGGTCGAGACGCGTCCGCACCGCCTTGAGCGTGTCGTCGGGGGTCGCCGGCCCGACCACCCACCCGCGCACCGAGCGGCTCTGCAGGGGCACGCGGACGCGGTCGCCCACTTCGAGGGTCCCCCATCCTTCGGGGACGAGGTAGTCCAGGGGGCGGTCGATGGCCCCGACCTCGGTGATCACCTGCACCGCGTGCGTGGCCACCGCTAGTCCAGCGCGAGCTCCCGGCGGAAGTCGTCGAGACGCGGCGTCTGCTCCCACGTGAATGCCGAGTCCGCCCGCCCGAAGTGACCGTAGGCCGCGGTGCGCTGGTAGACGGGGCGCCGCAGGTCAAGGTCCCGGATGATGGCCGCCGGCCGCAAGTCGAACAGGGCATCAACGGCCTTGGCGATGCGAGCCCGGTCGACGGTCTCGGTCCCGAAGGTCTCCACCAGCACCGAGACCGGGCGGGCCACCCCGATGGCGTAGGCCACCTGCACCTCGCAGCGACGCGCCGCGCCCGACGCGACGACGTGCTTGGCCACCCAGCGCGCCGCGTACGCCGCGGAACGGTCCACCTTGGAGGGGTCCTTGCCCGAGAACGCGCCGCCGCCGTGACGCGCCATGCCGCCGTAGGTGTCCACGATGATCTTGCGACCCGTGAGGCCCGCGTCGGCGTGCGGCCCGCCGAGCACGAACTTCCCCGACGGGTTGACGATCACGCGCATCGCACTGGTGTCCAGCTGGGGAGGCAGGACCGGACGGATCACGTGCTCTAAGACGTCATCGTGGATGGAGCGCCACTCGATCCCGTCCTCGTGCTGGGTCGAGACCAGCACCGTGTCCACCGCCACGGGCTCGCCCATCTCGTAGGCCACGGTGACCTGCGTCTTGCCGTCGGGTCCCAGATACGGGATGAGACCCGAGCGGCGCGTCTGGCTGAGGCGCATCGAGAGCCGATGGGCGAGCCAGATCGGCAGGGGCATCAAGTCCTCGGTGTCATCGCATGCGTAGCCGAACATCATGCCCTGGTCACCCGCGCCCAGCGCGTTCAGCTGGTCCTCGCCACCGGCGCCACCGCGCGACTCCAGCGCCGCGTCCACGCCACCGGCGATGTCGGGGCTCTGCTTGTCCAGGGACACCAGCACGGCACACGAGCGCCCGTCGAATCCCTTGGCGCTCGAGTCGTATCCGATGGACACGATGGTCTCGCGCACCACGGCACTGATGTCGACGATCGCCGAGGTGCTGATCTCGCCCGCCACCACGCACAGGCCCGTCGTCAGCAGCGTCTCGCAGGCCACGCGCGCGTCCGGATCCTGGGTCAGGATCGCATCCAGGACGCCATCGGAGATCTGATCGGCGATCTTGTCGGGATGCCCCTCGGTGACCGACTCCGAGGTGAACAAGGTGCGATCCGTCATGCGTCTCCTCGTGAAAGCAGTGAGGCCACCCTAGCCAAGACGGCTCGCGCCACCTCGTCCTTGGAGCGCTGCGAGAGCGTCTGCTCGCCCGACGCGTCGAGCAGCACGACCTCGTTGGTGGTGACGTCGAACCCTGCTCCCGGCCGCGACACATCGTTGAGGACCAGGAGGTCCACGCGCTTGAGGCGCAGCTTCTCGCGCGCGTTGGCCAGCGCGTCGCTGGACTCGGCCGCAAAGCCCACCATGATCTGTCCGGCACGCCGGCGGGCGACGGCCTCAGCCAGGATGTCCGCGGTGGGCTCCAGGTGCAGATCGGGCACCCCGTCACGCCGCTTGAGCTTGGTGGGTGCGGCCGAGACGGTGAAGTCCGACACCGCAGCCGCCATCACCAGCGCGTCGCACTGGTCCAGGTGCGCGAGCACCGCCTCGCGCATGGCGGCCGCGCTCGCCACGCGCACCACCGTGACCCGACCCGCGTGGTCGCGCACGGGCAACTCGCTGGCGGTGACCAGGGTCACCTGGGCCCCCCAGCGGGCGGCGACCTCAGCCAGCGCGTGCCCCTGGCGCCCTGACGAGCGATTCGTGAGCACCCGCACGGGATCGATCGCCTCGCGCGTCCCGCCGGCGGTGACGAGGATCCGCCGACCGACCAAGGTCTGCGCGTGGCCCTCGAGGATGGTGGCGACCTCATCGACGATCACGGCGACCTCGGGCAGCCGTCCGGCGCCCTCATCGCCCCCGGCCAGTGCGCCCTTCTCTGGCTCGAGCACGTGGACCCCCCGGCGCCGCAGGGTGGCGACGTTCTCCTGGACGGCGGGGTGCTCCCACATCTCCTGGTGCATCGCCGGGCACACCAGCACGGGTGCGGAGGTCGCCAGCAGCGTGGCGGTCAGAACGTCATTGGCCAGGCCCGCGGCGTAGCGGCCGAGCACGTCGGCGGTGGCGGGCGCCACGACCACGATGTCAGCGCGGCGGCCCAGTCGGGTGTGCGGGATCGGCCCGCCTTCGGGCGTGAACAGCTCGCGCACCACCGGCTCGCTGGCCAGCGTCCCGAGCGCCAGAGGCGAGACGAACTGCTCGCCCGCCGCCGTAACGACGACGGCCACGTAGTAGTCCTGGTCGCGCAGACGGCGCACCAATTCGACGGTCTTGTAGGCGGCGATGCCGCCGCTCACCCCCAGAACGACGAAGGGGCGCTCCGGCTCAGGCGTCCCGGAGGGCATCGGTGAAGGCGTCCAAGTCGGTGGAAGACTCCTGGGCCGCCGCCTCCCGCGCGCGCTTCTCGTCCTCGAGCTCCTCGGCCGTCGGACGATGGAAGACCAGCTTGCCCTCGTAGAGCTCCTCGAGCGCCAGCGACAGGGCCTTGTTGGACACCAGGGCCACCTGCGGTGGGATCACCGCACCGTGGCCGGAGCCCAGGCCGTTGTAGTAGTCGTTGATCTCCCGCGCGCGCGTGGCCGCTACCGCGACCAGCGTGAAGCGCGAGTTCTCAACCTTGTCGAGGAGATCCTCGATGGGCGGGTCCACCAGCGTCGGACGTTCAGCCATAGTTCAGATCCTTTGGGCCGCTGGGGGACGAGGTTCCCGGCGAATGCCGTCCAGTATAGAGATAATCTCGCCCGCGACTCGCTCCACATCATCGTTGACCACCACGGCGTCGGCGATCGCGCGCCCCGCCGCCAGCTCGCCCGGCGTGCTCGCCAGGCGGCTCGCCACGTGCTCGTCGTCATCGCCCCGTCCGCGCAGTCGACTCTCCAGCTCCGACGTCGAGGGTGCCTCGACCAGGATGACCACCGCCTGCGGGTCGCGTCGGCGCACCTGGATCGCACCCTGCACGTCGATCTCGAGCAGGAGATCACGCCCCGAGAGAGCCGGCGGCACCGGCGTCCCGTACAGATTGCCGTGGAACTGGGCCCACTCGAGGAACTCGTCGGCGGCGATGGCCTGGGCGAACCGCTCCCGGTCCACGAAGACGTACTCGTCACCACGCTCGGAGGCCCGCACCGGGCGCGTCGTCCAGCTGCGGCTCAGATACAGGCGCTCGTCGCGCTCCACGAGACGCAGCGCGATGGTGCCTTTGCCCACGCCTCCGGGCCCGATGAGGACGACGATCACCGCGTCAGCGGGTCAGCACACGGAAGAGCTCAGCCCGCTGCTTGGGCCCCAGACCGCGAATCCGCCGTGACCGGGCGATGCGCGCCTTGGCCATGATGCGCTCCGCTTTGATCTCCCCGATAGCCGGCAGCGCGCTGATCAGGTCGAACGCACGCATCTGGGCCACGGGCTCCTCACGGTCGGCCAGCTCAAATATCTGGGAGAGCGTGAGCTCGCCCGCTTTGACCTGGCGCTTGACCTCGGCGCGGCGGCGCCGATTGGCCACCGCCAGGCGTGACGCTTCAACCCTCTGATCCTGGGTCAGTCGGGGTGGAATTGGTGTCACGACCCCAGCCTACCGCGTGAGCAGGCTGTGTGACCGGACCCTGCTCCTGGTCAGGAGAGAGTTCGCGCGAGGTGATCACGCCACTGCTGGGCGGCGGCGGCCAGCCGTCGCGGGTCCGGGCCGAAGTCGCTGAGCGCGCGCGACACCGAGACCACGACCGAATCGGGCGCGGCCGACGCCGTCACCCGGTGGGCGTCGGCGACCGTTCCGCCTTGCGCACCCACACCGGGGACCAGGACCGCTCCCCCCAGGTCGGCCAGGGCCAGCGCGTCGGGCACCGTGGCCCCGACCACGACCCCAGCCGCACCGGCCGCCGGACCCGCGTTCCAGGCGCGCACCTGGGAGACGACGTCCTGGGCGACCGTGGCACCCTCGAGCACCCGCGCGCCCTGAAGGCGCTCCCCCTCGGGGTTCGAGGTCCGCGCCAGCACGAAGACGCCGCGTCCCCCGCGCGCCGCCCGCTCCACCAGGGGAGTCAGAGCCCCGACCCCGAGGTAGGGGCTCGCGGTCAGTGCGTCGACGACCAGAGGCGAGTCGTCGGCCAGCCACGCCTCGGCGTACCCCTCGTTGGAGGTGCCAATGTCCCCGCGCTTGGCGTCAGCGATCACCAGTAGCTCCGTCTCTCGGGCATCCTCGAGCACCGACTCCAGGGCGGCGTAGCCGCGCGCCCCGAGGCGCTCGAAGAAGGCCACCTGGAGCTTGATCGCGGCGGCGAAGGGTCCGCACGCGCTCAGCAGCGTCCGCGCAATCGTGCGCAGACCCGCGGCGTCGCTCTTCACGCCCCACGCACGCGCGACGGCCGGCGACGGGTCGATGCCCACGACCAGGGGGCCCGAGGCCGCCACCGACCGGCGCAGCCGCTCGTAGAAGCTCTCAGCCATGGCCCGCTCCCACGAGGTCGGCCACCGCGGCCACGCCGTGGCGGCGCATCCATCGCGCCAGGCCTCGTTGGACGCGCCAGGGAGCGCGCGGGTCGGCCAGCGAGGCCGTGCCCACCTGGACAGCATTGGCGCCCGCCATCAGCATGGCGACGGCGTCGCGACCCCGGGCGATGCCCCCCACGCCCACGATCGGCGTCGTCGGCAGCGCGCTGCGGCAGTCGTAGACCGCCCGCAACGCCACCGGCCCCAGGCCCGCGCCACTCAGGCCTCCCCCGCCGGCCCCCAGCGCCGGCCGCCGGTGCTGGACGTCCATGACCAGGGCCAGCAAGGTGTTCACCAGGACCAGCGCCTCGGCGCCCGCGGCCACGGCGCTAGCGGCGATGTCGAGCAGGTCCGGGGTGTTGGGGCTGAGCTTGACCCACACCGGGTGGCGCCCCGCGCGAGCCGCCGCGACCAGCTCGGCGGTCGCGCGTGCCGAGTGCGCGAACATCTGCGAGCGATCCTCCAGGTTGGGGCAGCTGGCGTTGACCTCGATGGCCGCGATCGACTCGTCGGCCAGCGCGGCGGCCGCGGCGGCGTAGTCCTCGCTGCGCCGACCCCAGATGGAGACGACCACCGTCGCACCCGCCGCCCGCAGGCGGGGTGCGTCATCGCGCCGCCACGCTTCGACTCCGGGACCGGCCAGGCCCACCGAGTTCACGAGGTGCTCGTCCATCGTCGCCAGGCGGGGTGCCGGATTCCCGTCCCAGGCGAAGGGGGCCAGGGACTTGGTCACCACGGCTCCCAGCGCCGCCAGGTCCCCGTAGCCGGCGAGCTCCAAGCCGAACCCGGCCGTCCCGGCGGCCGTCATCACGGGGCTCTTCAACGCCACGGAACCCACGTGCGCGTCGAGCACCGGGGTCACGCGTGCAGCTCCTGGAGCGTGCGCACCCGCCACCCGTGCTCGCGGGTGTCGGAGATCCCTCGCGCCGCGGCGAGCGCCGCGCTGAGGGTGGTGATGCAGGGAACCCCATTGACCAGGCAGGTGTGGCGGATGGCGGCGCCATCGGCGCGCGCGCCGGCCCCCGTCGGGGTGTTGACCACCAGGTGGACCGCGCCGGCCTCAATGAGGTCCACCGCGTCCACGCCCACGTCGCGCAAGCCCCGCTTGCTCACCAGGGTCGCCACGGCCACGCCGTGGGCACGCAAGTACCCGGCCGTACCCACGGTGGCGGCCAGCGTGAAACCCAGGTCCGTGAACTGGCGTGCCAGGAGGAGGCCCGTGGGCTTGTCCGCGTCGGCTAACGAGAGAAACACCTGCCCCTGCTGGGGCAGCCGCGTTCCAGCCGCCAGCTGCGCCTTGGCGAACGCGATCCCGAAGCTCTCTCCGATGCCCATGACCTCGCCCGTCGAGCGCATCTCGGGCCCCAGAAGGGTGTCGACCTGGGGGAACCGGCTGAAGGGCAGCACCGCCTCCTTGACGCTGACGTGGCGCGGCTGCGGCGTCTGCGCGGGCACGCGTCCCTGCGCGCGCAGGTCGGCCAGCTCGGCGCCGAGCATCACGCGCACGGCCACGTCGACGACCGAGACGCCGGTCGCCTTGGACACGAACGGCACCGTGCGGCTGGCCCGCGGATTGGCCTCCAGGACGAAGACCTCTTCGTCCTTGACGGCGTACTGCACGTTGATCAGCCCGACGACCTCCAGGGCGTGGGCGATCCGGGCCGTGTAGTCGTCGATCGTGGCCAGGGTCGTCGCGCTCAGCGTCTGAGGTGGCAGCGTGCACGCCGAGTCACCCGAGTGGATGCCGGCCTCCTCCACGTGCTCCATGACCCCCGCGATGTAGAGGCCCCCGGCCCGGTCGCGCACCGCATCGACGTCCACCTCGATGGCGTCCTCCAGGAAGCGGTCCAGCAGGATGGGCCGCGACGCGCTGACGCCGCCTTCGCGGGCCAGGGCACCGTGCGAGCGGGTGAGGTTCGCCATGACGCGCACCAGCGCGTCGTCGTCGTAGACGATCTCCATCGCCCGTCCGCCCAGCACGTAGCTGGGCCGCACCAGCACCGGGTAGCCGATGGTCGAGACGACGTCGCGGGCCTGGTCGAGCGTCAGGGCGACACCGCCGGGCGGCTGGCGCAGGCCTAGCTCCGTGCAGATCGCCGACCACTGCTCGCGGTCCTCCGCGGTGTCGATGGACGCGACCGCCGTCCCCAGGATCAGGTCATCGGCGAGGGTCGGCGCCAGCTTCAGCGGCGTCTGGCCGCCCAGGGACACGATCACGCCGGCCACGCGAGCTCCGGGAGCGCACGCGGCGTGCTCGGCCGCAATCACCGCGGCCACGTCCTCGGCCGTGAGGGGCTCGAAGTACAGCCGGTCCGCCGTCGAGTAGTCCGTCGACACGGTCTCCGGGTTGCAGTTCACCATCACCGACTCGTAGCCCAGGTCCCGCAGGGTGTAGGCCGCGTGCACGCAGCAGTAGTCGAACTCGATGCCCTGGCCGATGCGATTGGGGCCCGAGCCCAGGATGATCACGCGATCACGGGGCGAGGTCACCACCTCGGACTCGTCCTCGGTCGTGGCGTAGTGGTAGGGGGTGGTCGCCGCGAACTCCGCCCCGCAGGTGTCCACCGTCTTGAAGGTCACCGGGGCGACGCGCTGGCGCTTCTCGGCCACCTCGGCGAGCGGCGCCCCCGTGACGGACGCCACCTGCTGGTCACTGAAGCCCAACTGGCGCACACTCCGCCACGTCCGGTCGTCCAGGACCGCCACACCCCCCTCGTGGAGCCACCGCTCGGTGGCCACAATCTCGGCCAGCTGGTCGAGGAACCAGCGGTCGATGCGGGTCCGCTGCGCCAGCTCGTCGACCCCGATGCCGCGCCACAGCGCCTCGTGCAAGGCGTAGAGGCGCTCGGGCGTCGCGTTCACGCAGCGATCCCACAGCTCGGACACCGACACCTCGGCGAACTCTCGACTGGGGCCCGCGGCGAAGCCCAGGCGTCCCTGCTCGAGTGAGCGGACGGCCTTTTGCAGTGACTCGCCAAAGGTGCGGCCGATCGCCATCACCTCGCCGACCGACTGCATCCTCGTGCCCAGGCGCGACGACGCGCCCGGCAGCTTCTCGAAGGCCCAGCGCGGGATCTTGGTCACGACGTAGTCGATGACCGGCTCGAAACTGGCCGGCGTGAGCCGAGTGATGTCGTTGGGGATCTCGTCGAGCGTGTAGCCGACCGCCAGGCGGGCCGCGATCTTGGCGATCGGGAAGCCCGTCGCCTTGGAGGCCAGGGCGCTCGAGCGGCTCACCCGCGGATTCATCTCGATGACGAGCCGCTCCCCCGTCTCGGGGTTGACGGCGAACTGCACGTTGGAGCCCCCGGTCTCTACCCCGACCCGCCGCAGTACGGCGAAGGCGTCATCACGCATGGCCTGGTACTCCCAGTCCGACAGGGTCTGGGCGGGAGCCACGGTGATCGAGTCCCCCGTGTGGATCCCCATCGGGTCCATGTTCTCGATGGTGCAGACCACGACGCAGTTGTCCGCTCGGTCGCGCATGACCTCGAGCTCGAACTCCTTCCAGCCCGCGATCGACCGCTCGACGAGGATCTCGTGGATCGGCGACGTCGCGAGGCCCTCGGCCGCGAGGTGGCGAAACGTGGTCTCGTCGTGCGCGATCCCCGTGCCCGCCCCACCGAGGATGAAGCTGGGTCGCACGATGATCGGCCAGCCGATGCGCAGCGCGATCGCCACGGCCTCGTCGATGTCGTGAGCGAATCCCGACTCTGGCACGGCCAGTCCGATGTCGGTCATCGCCATCTTGAACAGCTCGCGGTTCTCGGCCGTGTCGATCGCCTCGGGGCGCGCACCGATCACCTCGACGCCCAGGGCGTCGGTCACACCGCTGCGCACGAGCTCCATCGTCAGGTTCAGGGCCGTCTGGCCGCCGAGCGTCGGCAGTAGGGCGTCGGGATGCTCGCGCTCCAAGATGTCGGTCAGGACCGCGACGTCGAGCGGCTCGACGTACGTGGCGTCGGCCGTCGCCGGGTCGGTCATGATGGTCGCCGGGTTGGAGTTGACGAGGATGACGCGGTAGCCCTCCTCCCGCAGCACCTGGCAGGCCTGGGTCCCCGAGTAGTCGAACTCACAGGCCTGTCCGATGACGATCGGCCCCGAGCCGATGACCAGGATGGAGTGCAGGTCGTCGCGGCGGGGCACTAGCGGTCCATCCGTCCCGAGGCCACCAGACCCGCGAAGCGCTCGAAGAGGTACCGGGCGTCGTGCGGGCCCGGTGCGGCTTCGGGGTGGTACTGGACCGAGAAACAGCGCTGCGACGCGTCGGCCAGCCCCTCGACGACACCGTCGTTGGCGTTGCGGTGCGTCACCACCGCGGCGCGCAGCGCGCTCTCGTCGACGGCGTAGTTGTGGTTCTGCGCGGTGATCTCGATGCGCCCGGTCGTCAGGTCCCGCACCGGGTGATTGCTCCCGTGGTGCCCGAAGGGCAGCTTGAACGTGCTCGCCCCGAGGGCTCGAGCCAGGAGCTGGTGGCCCAGGCAGATCCCCATCACGGGCACCCGGCCGAGCCAGGCCTGAATCTGGGCGACTTGGAAGTCCAGGGCCGCGGGGTCCCCGGGCCCGTTGGACAAGAAGACGGCGTCGGGTTTCCGGGCCAGTACGTCGCCGGCCGACGTGTCGGCGGGCAGCACGGTGACCCGAAAGCGTTGCGCGAGCTGGCGGACCATCGAGCGCTTGATGCCGTAGTCGAGTGCCACCACGTGCGGCCCCTCCTGGCCCTCGCCGTAGGGCTCGCGCGTCGAGACCTCGCGCACGAAGTCCCTCCCATCGGTTCCCCGGGCCGCACGGGCCGCCGCGGCCACGGTGCCGGGCTCAGCGTGCCCGAAGGCGCCCGCCAGCGCTCCGTGCTCGCGCAGGTGGCGGGTAAGCCGCCGCGTGTCGACGCCCACGATCGCCGCGATGCGACGCTCGATCAGGTAGTCCTCGAGCGAGCGCTGCGCCCGCCATCCCGACGGCTTCTCCGTGAGGGCGCGCGCGACCACCCCGGAGCACCAGGACTGGCGGGACTCGTCGTCCGCGGGGGTGACACCGTAGTTGCCCAGGTGCGGGTAGGTGAAGGTGATGATCTGGCCGAAGTAGCTGGGGTCGGTGATGATCTCCTGGTAGCCGCTGAGGGCCGTGTTGAAGACGAACTCGCCCGTCGTGACACCCGACGGCGGCAGGTACCCGGCAGCCCAGCCCGCCAGCTCGAGCCCGTCAGCCAGCACCAGGGTGGCGGGAAGTCGCGTCACGCCATGGCTCCGTCCCGGGCCACGACCTGGCCCCCCACGATCGTCGCCACGGCGCGACCGGTCATCTGGCGTCCGTGGTAGGGCGTGTTGCGCGCGCGGCTCTGCAGCGCCGCCCGGTCGACGACCCACTGGCGCCGCGGATCGAACACGACCAGGTGTGCCTCGTCGCCCGGCTCGACCCAGCCCCCGTGCTGACCCAGTCCCCGGGGGCTGCGCGGTCCGCGCAGCCCCGCCAGCTCGGCGGGATGGCGACTCAGCAGGTCAAAGAAGCGCTGCGGATCGCTGCTGGGGCCCCCCAGGGCCTCGAGCGTCAGCGCCGCCGCGTGCTCCAGTCCCAAGACGCCCGCCGGTGCCTCGTCGAAGGCCTGATCCTTCGTCTCGGGCGCGTGGGGTGCGTGGTCCGTCGCCACGGCGTCGATCTCCCCGTCGCGCAGCGCCCGCCGGAGCGCCGACACATCGGCCGCCGTGCGCAGTGGGGGGTTGACCTTCACGTTGGCGTCAAAGGACGCGCACGCCGACTCGTCCAGGGTCAGGTGGTGGGGCGTCACCTCGGTCGTTACGTCCACGCCCTCGCGGCGGGCCCGCACGATCGCCGCCAGCGCCGCCGGCGTCGACACGTGGAGGATGTGCAGCGACCCTTCGGTCTCGCGGGCCAGCTCGATGTCGCGCAAGACCGTCACCAGCTCGGCGACCGCCGGTCGACCCGTCAGCCCGAGCCGGCCGCTCCAGATGCCCTCGTTCATCACGCCGTCACCCACCAGATCGGGGTCCTCGGCGTGCTCGGCGATGCGCACCCCCAGGGGACGCGCGTAGGCCAGCGCGCGGCGCAGCACCGCCGGGTCCCGCACCGCCGTGCCGTCGTCGGTGAAGATGCGCACGCCGATCTCGACCAGCTCGGCCATGGCGGTCAGGTCCTGGCCGCGGCGGCCCACCGTGATGCTGGCGGCGGCCGCCACGTCGATCGCGGCTCGGCGGCCGACCTCCAGGACGAAGCGCACCGCCGCCACCGAGTCCAGGGCCGGATTGGTGTTGGGCATGGCCACCAGCGCCCCGTATCCCCCGACGGCCCCGGCCCGGGCACCGCTCTCGATGGTCTCGGCATCCTCGTTGCCGGGCTCGCGCAGATGCGTGTGCATGTCCACGAAGGCAGGTCCGACCCAGCAGCCCTCGGCGTCGATCACCGACGCGCCCCGGGCGCTCAGCGATGCTCCCACCTCGTGCACCCGGCCGTCGCCGATCAGCACGTCGGCGACGGCCGCCTGACGTCCCAGGACCAGCCCACCGCGAATGAGCACTCTCACGCCTCGTCCTCCCGGTTTCCGGCAATCGTCAAGAAGAGCACGGCCATCCGGATGGGCACGCCGTTGGCCACCTGGCGCGTGATCACCGCGGCGGGCGCGTCGGCCACCGCCGCGTCGAGCTCGACTCCGCGGTTGATCGGCCCCGGGTGCATGATCAGCGCTTCGGGATGCACCCGAGCAAGGCGCTCGACCGTGAGCCCGAAGGTCGCGGTGAACTCGGCCAGGCTCGGCACGAAGCGTCCCGTCCCGCGCTCGTGCTGCAACCGCAACAGCGACACGATGTCGGCCCACTCCAGAGTGTCGTCGAGCCGGTCGACCACCTGGACGGGCCACGTCTCGATGCCCGGCGGCAGGAGGGTCGGCGGGGCAACGACGCGGATTTCGGCGCCGAGGGCGGCGTAGGCGTCGATGTCGCTGCGAGCCACGCGGCTGTGGCGGATATCGCCGACAATCAGCACGTGCAGGCCGGCAAAGAGCGCGCTGCCGGTCTCCGAGCCCCGAGCTCCTTGACGCTCGGCGAGGACCTGGCGCACCGTGAAGGCGTCGAGCAAGCCCTGGGTGGGGTGCTGGTGCTGCCCGTCTCCCGCGTTGATCACCCGGACGTCGGGCACGTAGCGGGCCACCTGCTCGGCCGCCCCGCTCGCGCGATGGCGAAGGACGACCGCGTCGATCCCGAGGGCCTCGATCGTGGCGATCGTGTCGCGCAGGGACTCGCCCTTCTTGACGCTGCTCGACGCCACGGCCAGGGACAGGACGTCCGCGCTCAGGCGCTTGGCGGCGGTCTCGAAGCTGAGCCGCGTCCGCGTCGACTCCTCGTAGAAGAGCGAGGCCACCACCCGCCCGCGCAGGGCGGGCACCTTCTTGACCGTCCGGCGATGGACCTCGACGAAGGACTCGGCCGCGTCGAGCACCTCCACCAGGTCGTCGCGTGTCAGGTCGGACAACGACAGCAGGCTGCGTCCGCGGATCGTGCTCACACTCGCGTCCCTCCGGTGGGCTGGTCGCCGATCCAGACGCCGTCGACCGTCGCGACGACGGCCTCCCGCAGCGAGGTCGGCACGTTCTTGCCCACGAAGTCGGGGCGAATCGGCAGCTCGCGGTGCCCCCGGTCGACCAGGACCGCCAGCTGGATCGACCGCGGCCGCCCCCACTCGACGACCGCGTTCAACGCGGCCCGGATGGTGCGGCCGGTGAAGAGGACGTCATCGGCGAGAACCACGGTGGCGTCGGTGAGGTCCACCGGGATGGCCGTGGTCTGGGGGCCGCGTAGGGGACGCCGGTCCAGGTCGTCGCGATGGTAGGCGACGTCCAGGGACCCCAGGGAGATCTCGGCGCCGCCGAGCGTCACCAGCTCTTCGGCCAGCACCTCGGCGATCGCCACGCCGCCGTGCTGCAGGCCGAGCACCACCAGGGCGGTCTGCTCGGCGTTGCGCTCGAGGATCTCATGGGCCATGCGTCGCAGCGCCCGTCGCACCGCCGCGGCATCGAGCACCTGAGCGCGCGCCTCGAATCCGCCACCTGGCGCATCGGTCGACCTGTCGCTCACGTTGCCTCCCGCCGTACGGGCCTCACCGGACCCGCTTCACGACGCTGGAGCGACTGTAGCAGGGGGCGCGGCCGCTCAGCGTCCGACCGACTTGGGCACGCGCACGATTTCGGTGGCCAGGCGGGCCGATCGCTGGCGCCAGTGGTCGAGCACGTCCCCGACCGAGCCCTCGGCCTCGATGACCCGACGGATCAGCACGGCCAGCGTCGGCAGAGCCCAGAAGTCCCCGCAGACCCACAGGATCGCCGCACCGATCTGCTGGTCGGCAAAGGCCGGCAGGGTCACGCCAGCAACGTGGTTGTAGCTCGGGTACCACGACGTCGTGGTGAGGATGCTCATCGAGATGGCCAGCACGGTCATGATGGCGTTCGTGGACAAGATGGCGCCGATCTGGAACGCCGGTCCCCGGCTGGGCCGTAGGGGGTGCGACGGGAAGATCTGCAGCCAGAAGAGCGTGCCGGTGACGAGGAAGCTCCCGTGCATGAGCCACACGTGGACCAGCGCGTTGCGCTCCGAGAGCTCGAAGAGGGCTGGCACGTGCCAGGCCAGCATCGCCGCGTTGAACGAGATCAGCGCAGTCCAGGGATGCCGGATGAAGCGACCCACCCAACGCAGCCACCGCCACCGGGGCGCGTGGAGCAGGGAGCGCAGGACGGCACGGCGGGCCTGGGCGGGCAGCGCGAACAGCAGCGGAATCCAGGGGGCGCCGCGAACGACCAGGATGGGGACGAAGAAGGCAGCGATCACGTGGTCGATCATGTGCACGAAGAAGTAGCTGCTCGACCAGTAGTCCAGAGGTGAGTCGATGCTGATCACCAGGAGGGCGAGCCCGGCGTAGAAGCTCCACGCGCGGCGGCGACGCTGGCGGCTGTGCGCGGGCGTCGCGCGCTGACGCAGGCGCGAGAGCCCGAGCTCGTGGGCACCGACCACCAGCGCGACGACGGCGACGACCGGGTCGAGGCTCCAGTGGTGCATCAGGTAGGACACAAGACCCCCTGATCCGGCGAGTCATCGCGTTGGGTCATGGTCCCCATCGTCGCCCGCGGCGCTGTGAGCCTGGTGGTCCAGCCAGGCCTGTCGCATCGCGTCGTACTCGGGCTCCAGCCCGGGCTCGCGACGCGCCCGATGGGGGCGAGGCTCTCCGTGCTGGACGCGCCACCAGATGTAGACGGCGAAGATCCCCAGCAGCGGCCACTCGAACACGTACGCCCAGCTCAGGGCGTTGCCGCGCTCGGCCCGCCCCAGCTCGAACCAGAAGGCCGCCGCGCACAGGGCCAAGCCCGCGACCAGGAGCGCGTGCGTCCGCCACGTTGCTCGCGGACCCTCTGCTGGGCTCACCGGTCCCGCTCCCACGACGATGCGTCGGCGACCACGATGCGACTGTACCGGCCCGCCGGGTCCCGCGACCTGCGACGCGGCTCGGACGACTACCGTCCCTGAGAAGAATGTCAACTCCGCTCGCACCACCGGAACGCGACGACGACGCGTTTCGCGCCGCCGCACTGCGAGCCGGGCGCACACCCGTGCCTCGGCGCTTCATCTTCCTGGTCGCGGCGGCCTTCGTCGTGCTCGGCGGCGGCGGCGTGTTGCTGGAGCGGGCCTTCGGCTCGACGGGCACGCCGACGCCCCCCACGACGACGGCGCCGCGCGAGATCGCTCCCCCCTCACCGGCCGCCATCTTGGGCGCGCGAACGCTCTCGGGAGCGCCGGCGCCCGCGATCGCGCTGCTCGACCAGTCCGGGCAGGTCTGGTCCCTGAGCGCCCACCGGGGCCGGACCACGCTGGTCGCCTTCGTCAATGCGTCGTGCAACGACATCTGCCCGGTGCTGGGGGCCGAGCTGCGCCACGTCCAAGACGACCTGGGGTCACGAGCACCCAACATCGTGATCGTGAACACCGATCCGCGGGCGACCACCGTCGCTGCGCGGCCGCCGGCCCTGGTCGTGCCCCAGTTGACGACGGGACGCGTGTGGTTCCTGACCGGCTCCTTGCGCGCTCTCACGGCGGTCTGGACCGCCTACGGCATCCAGGTGCGCCTGACCAGTGCGAGCGCGGTATCCGTGCACAACGACGTCATCTACCTCATCGACGCTCGCGGTCGGCTCCGCGACGCCGTCACCCCTTTCGCCAACGAGACCCGGGCCGGCCACTTCTGGCTCGACGCGACCACCGAGCGGTCCTTCGCGACCGCCCTGGCATCACTGGCCGGTAGGGTGAACGCGTGACGGGCGAGGGCAGCGAGGAGCGCGCCAGCGCCTACGACCCCGGCTCGATGCCGGCATCCTCCCTGGTCCTGCGCAAGGCGGTCTGGTACCGGCGACCCTGGTTCCTGATCGTGCTCACCGTTACGGTGCTGGTCGCCGTCTCGGTCGCGGCCGATCTGCCTCACCACCTGACGATGGCGCAGGACGCCGCCGACCAGAATGCCACCATCGCGCTGATCAACACCGACATCGCGGCGTGCAGCTACGCCCTCACCGAGAGCTACGGCTTCTACAACGACTGGCGCCACGGATCCCTCACGTCGGCCCAGTCCCAGCAGGTTCCCCCGCTCCTGGCCCAGGACCAGACCTCCTGCACCTTGGCCAGCGGCCCGCTCTACGACCTGTCCAACAACATCCAGCCCGTCGACACCGCCGCCGGCCGCAAGATCGACAGTGCCTACCAAGAGGTGATCCTCTGGGCGACCAATGACGCCAAGGACGCCGTCACCGACATCATCGCCGCCATCACCCAGCCCGCCCAGCGCGCGGCCGCCCAGCGCGACCTCCTGCGCCGTGACGCCTATCTGCGCGCCGACCGCGTGCGGGTCGACCAGCTGGTCGCGGCGGCGGCGGCGATCCTCCATCGGCCCCTGACGCCGCTGCACCTGCCGAAACTGCCGCACCTGGCCACCTCCTAGCCCCGACCGAAGAACCCGCGGTCCTTCTCCTGGCGCACCAGCCGGTAGAGCTCGTCGTCGGGATCCTCCTCACTCTGCAGCCAGCGAACGAGGTTCGCGAAGATGATCGGCAAGAAGACGCCCGCCGTCACCACCCACACCGACCCGGCCGCCAGCTGCTGGTCGGCCACCCGCGAGAGCGCCGCCGTGCCGTGGAAGACGCCGTACCACGAGTGTGACGCCATCGCGTCCAGGTACGCCAGAACCCAGACCACCCACATCACCACCGCGGACATCCCGATGCGGTACGGCCGCGACGTGCCGGGCCGCAGGGGCGGCGACACGACCAGGTCGGCGAACAGGGCCGTGGCGGCGGCGCTCAGCGTGAGGGCCTCCACGACCATCAGCACCGGATCGCGCACCAGCGCATCGACCACGGGCACAGTGCGCCAGGCGATCGCCAAGGCCACCACGAGGAAGGCCTCCAGCAAGGACCGTCGCTGCCCCGCGACCCCCGCGGGCCGGACGCGTCCCCACAAGCGCACCTCGCCACTGGGCGCGACGCGTACCCAGCCCAGCGCCCGCCACGGCGCGCCGAGCACGATCAGGGCGGGCGCGATGAAGGCGAACGTCAGGTACTGCGCGGTCTCGACGACCTCGTAACGCCGGGCCAGGGGCGCCAGGGGGGGAACGAGCACCACCAGCCACGCGACCAGCCCGGCGGCGGCGAGCCAGCCCCCAGGGCGCCGCCCGACCACGGTCTCAGTCCGAGGGATGGCGCTGGAAGAACCCCCAGACCAAGACGGCGATGAGCACGCCCAAGAGCACCAGCGTCGTCTGAACCTGCGGGCCCAGGTACATGTCTGCGATCACGCGCGTCCCCTTCTGGCTGGCCTACAACTGATAGAACATCGCGAACAGGAACGCCCCACTCAGCGCCACGAAGCCCACGAAGTACGTCATCGCTGACACGTTCGCCCGCCAGGACTGCGCGTCGGCGTCGGTCGACAGGAGGGTGATGCGACCGCGCTCGCGTCCCAGGTGGTGCGACCGCGCCAGCGTCGTCTCCAACCAGAACGACGTGATCACCAGCGTCATGATGTTGAAGACGCTAAAGCCGATGAACGTCGAGGCGTAGCCGCTGGAGCCCGGATAGAACGGCAGCGACGACAGCTCCCAGATCTGCACGATCAGCGCGATGACCGAGGTGGTCAGCGCTGTCCACCCCGCTACCTGCCAGTCGACCAGGGCTCCGCCGCGCAGGCGTCGCTGGCCGGTCACCGCCATGATCCCGGTGGCCACCGTCGCCAGGAAGACTGCCCACCCGTAGTGCGTGGGCGCCGTGATGTGGTCGGGTCGCCACAGGAGCCCGTTGTTGGCCGAGCGCAGGTAGAAGTAGGAGAACACCAGCGAGGCCAGCAGGAACGTGTACATGCCGATGAAGAGCCGTCCGCCCGACCAGATCGAGCCGATGTGCGCGCGCAACTCGAACTCGGCCTCCTCGGGGGTCGACGTGTAGCCCGGGTCTTCCATCATCTTCATTCTGTGCTCCTCAGGCCGGCGCCCCGCTAAGGGAGGGCTCGTCGGGGGGACCCGAGGGTCCCAGGTCGGCTACCGCAGGTGCGTTCACCTCGCTGTAGTGGTACGGGTCCGCCAGGACCACCGGGATGCGGTCAAAGTTGTGGGCGGGGACGGGGGTGGCCGTCTGCCACTCCAGGCCCAGGGAGTCCCAAGGGTTGGCCGGCGCCTTGACCGGGTTGATGTAGAGCGACCACACGAGGTTGAAGAAGAAGATCAGGAACGAGAAGCCCAAGACGAAGGCACTGATCGAGGAGAAGTCGTTCAAGCCCTGCAGGTTCTTCGCGTAGGTGAAGACCCGTCGCGGCTGGCCCAGCAGCCCGATGATGAACATCGGGAAGAAGGTCAGGTTGAAGAAGATGAACATCGTCCAGAAGTGCCACAGCCCGAGACGGCGATTCATCATGCGACCAGTCATCTTGGGCAGCCAGTAGTAGAGGCCCGCCATGAAGGCGAACAGCAGGCCACCCATGATCGTGTAGTGGAAGTGGGACAGGACGAAGAACCCGCCGTGAACCGTCACGTTCACGGGGACATCGGACAGGAAGACCCCGGTGACCCCCCCGATCAGGAAGTTGAAGTACAGAGCCATCACGAACAGCATCGGCACGTCGAAGCGGATCTTCGCTTTGTACATCGTCCCCATCCCGACCAGGTAGATGAAGCCCGTGGGGATCGAGATCAGCTCCGTGGTCAGCATGAACAGCGGCCGCATGTCCGGATTGATGCCGCTCTGGAAGAGGTGGTGCTGCCACACGAAGAACGACAGCAGCGACACGCCGATCATCCCGGCCGCCCCCACCTTGTAGGCGAACAGCGGCTTTCGGGTGAACACGGGCAGGATCTCGCCGGCGATGCCGAAGCCCGGCAGCGCCATGATGTACACCTCGGGGTGCCCGAAGAACCAGAACAGGTTCTCCCACAGGTACGAGCTGCCCCCGTGCTCGGTGACGTAGAAGGCGGTCTGCACCGTGCGGTCCAGCAGCCCGAAGACCCCCGCGGCGAACAGCGTCGGCGTGGCCAGCGTCAGCAGGGCCGCCGTGGCCAGGATGGACCACACGAAGATGGGCACTCGGCTCCAGGTCATGCCCGGCGCGCGGTAGTTGATGATCGTGACAGCGATGTTGAAGCCCGCCGCCATCATGCCGAGGCCGATCACGGCGAACCCGAGCAGGTAGGACACCATGCCGGGACCGGCTTGGGTCTGCAGGGGCGCGTAGCCGGTCCAGCCGGTCGGGAAGCCGCCGAAGGGCATGGCCGAGAAGATGACCATGTAGCCCGCGACGAAGATCCAGAAGCTGAAGGCCTCGATGCGGGGGAACGCCATCCGGCGCGAGCCGATCATCAGAGGCACCAGATAGTTGCCGAGCGGTCCCACGACGATGGACGTGGCCATCATCATCATCACGGTGCCGTGCTCGCTGACGATCTTGATGTACGTGTCGGGGCTGAAGACGTGCGTCGTCGGGCTGAGCAGCTCGGTGCGGATCGCCATGGCCAGCAAGCCACCAGTGAACATGAACAGCAAGACGCCCACGACGTACTGCAGGCCCACCGTCTTGTGGTTCGTGCTGTAGCGGAAGTACTTGCTCCAGCCCTGTATCTCCACCTCGCTGCTCGGCTGGCGACCCGCCAGCTTGGCCAGCGGGTAGTTCAAGGCGCCGATACCGAGCAGCCAGCCGACCACGCCGAACAGCAGGCCCAAGGTGTCGGCGATGGCGTTCTGCCCGCTGTTGGCGATGTAGGGGTAGTGCGAGGAGATGGTGTTGCCCAGCCAGTGGCCGATCGCGTAGCCGATGATGGCCGCCACGATGGCGGTTCCCAGATGCTGGCTCAGCAGGCCCGGCCGCTGCGTCAGCGGCGGCTTGGTGCCCGACGCGGCCAACGCGACGTCGTGCGGGCGCTCGTGGACTGTGCTCATCGCCCCGTCTCCCTCTCCCCAGTGCTCATCGAACGTTCCCTCTGCGCTCCCGCGCTCACGACGCCGGCTGCGTGGCGCCGTAGACCTCGGCCGAGCTGTACGGCGTCACCTTCCCGTCCGGGTAGTACCCGCCGGCGGCCCCGTTGGCGTCGGGTGTGTAGGTCCACGCGAAGGCCGGCAGCAGCTTGGTGTTGGCCGCGTTGGCGGCCTCGGTCTGTTGGGCCCAGGTCGCGAACGCCTGCTGGGACACGACGCGCCCGTAGTTGTACATTGCGCCGTGCCAGATCCCGCACAGCTCACTGCAGCGGACCACGAACTGGCCCTGCTGGGTCGTGGCCGTGTAGGCCACGTCGTTGATCAGCGGGTTGGCGTCGGCCTTCACACCCAGCTGGTAGGCCCAGAAGCTGTGGGTCACGTCGAGCGAGGTCACGTTGAACACGATCGTCGTGTTCGTGGGCAGCACCAGCTGCGACGTCTCGAAGCCACCGAAGGTCGGGTAGCGGTACGTGAACTTCCACTGCTGGCCAATGACCTGGACGGGGAGGACCTGGCCACTGTTGGGTGACCAGGTCCCTGTCCCCGCCAGGGCCGCGACTTCGGCCTTGGTCGCACCCGCCGGAGACCAGACCGGGTTGGGCCCCTCTCCTCCGCCCGATCCGTTATTCACCACGAGTTCGACAGTCCCGAAGCCGGCCAAGAAGAGGACCACCACCGACGTGATGGTGATCCACGCCACCTGCGCGGTGCGATTGGTCCGAGCAGCCTCTCCCCCGACGGGCTCGGGCCCACCGCGCTTGGCGCTCCAGACGACGATCGTGTACCCCAGGTAGATCCACACCCCGA
>JBMFWS010000014.1:43143-45886 GCA_049965035.1 Acidimicrobiales bacterium | reverse complement strand
TGACTTCGCGGGCCGAACTGGAGGGGAATTATCTTCCCGAGGATCGAGGCTAACCCAGAACCGCGGGGGCTCCACCTTTGGCGGTGTGAATGAAGGATCCGGAAGCAGCGCTTCGGACGTCGTGCACGTGGACATCAACGAGGCGACGCTCCGCCTTGCTACCTACGTGCTCACTGATGGAACGAGTTGGCTGCTTCCTACGTGGGCTCTGTCTGGTCCAGAAACGGGGTCATCGGTGACCACTGGCGCGACCTTCGAGGGAGCCGTCCTCGCGGTTACGGCCCCGTACGTCCAGCCCGCGCAGAGGTAGTTGGACCGCAACCCTGATGAAGGAAGCACCTTCGGCAAACTGTGAGGGTGAAGGAAGTACTTCTCCACCGGCTCCATCTCCCTGACGGACCCGAGACAGCGCTCGGAGATTTTGCCGCCCCAGCCAGCACGACCTCAGTAGCGTGGGTCAATGGTTTCGCCCACCCCCGCCCCGTCGCTGAGGCGTAACCGCAACTTCCAGAACCTCTGGGTCGGCCAGTTCCTCTCCGACCTCGGCTCGGCCATGGGCGTCCTGGCCTACCCGCTTCTCCTCCTCGACCTCACGCACTCCACGGCACTGGCGGGCATCGTGGCGACGCTCGCCTCGCTGGCCGCGTTCGTCGTTCGCATGCCCGCCGGCTCCCTCGCTGACCGCGTGGACCGCCGTCGGACGATGGTGATAACCGACGCCGTCCGAGCGGTGGTGCTGCTGGCTCTCGCCGTGGCGGTCGCCACGCACCACGTGTCCTGGCCCATCGTCTTGGCCGTCGCCATCATCGACCGACTCGGCGACACGATCTTCACCCCGACCTCGACCGCGATCCTCCCCGCGATCATCGACGACTCCCAGTTCGAGGGGGCGGTCGCGGCCAACGAGGGACGCCAGTACGCGGCCAGCATGATCGGTCCGGCCCTCGGCGGGGCCCTGTTCGCCGCGGCCCGGGCCATCCCGTTCCTGGCCGACAGCGTCAGCTACGGGATCTCTACGGTGACCTCGTTGCGCCTCACCGGAAACTTTCGCCCCGCGGAGACCGAGCACCACGGCCTGTGGCGCGAGTCTCTCGACAGCCTCCGTCATCTGTGGGACGATCGCGTCTCCCGTCTCGTCATCACCCAGGCGCCGCTGATCAACTTCGCGTTCAACGGAATGATCATCGCGATCGTCTTCGCGATGCGGAAGTACGGCTACTCGGCCGGCCTGATCGGCTTGGCCCAGGCCGGCATCATGATCGGTGGGCTGCTCGGAGCCCTCCTCGCACCCCGTCTCCGCGGGCGTCTCACCCTCCACCAGGTGTTGGCGATCTTCACGCTCATCGGCACGGCGCTGTTCGCCCTCTCGGCCGTGCTCGCACCTACGCCGTGGATGGCCCTGCCGGTGGGGGCCTCCGCCGTCTTGGCCCCGACCGCCAATGCCGCCCTGATGGGCGAACTCCTTCGACGCACGCCCGATGAGATGCGCGGTCGCGCAACGAACGCTGTGATGCAGGCCGCGATGGCCCTGGCGGTACTCTCTCCGCTCGCCGCCGGGGTCGCCCTGGAGCACCTCAGCGCGCGGCCCGCGGTCGCAATCTTCGCCGTCGTCCTCGCTATCACCGCCGTGATGGCCAACGTCAGCCGAGCCGACCGCGCACCGGATCCGGTGTGACGCGCTTAGCGCGCGACGACTTCTACCACGTCAGATCGGGCACCACTGACGACCTGTCGAGCGACCACCAGACGCACGGAGCCGTCACCCAGGCGACGGAGATCCGCGCGCAAGATCTGCGACACGGCCAGAGCCCGGGCCTGTGCCAGCCGTGCGGCAGCCGCTGCGGTGGTGCGACGTCGGGCGAGGCCGTAGAGGATGACGGTGCGGTGAGCACTTGACACGACCGTGACCGCGATCCTCGTGACCTGACTCGCGAGGCCGACGGGCACGCGCGCCGATGATCGGGCGAACGGACCCACCGGGGGCAGCATCACCGCCGCGTGATTCGTTCGCCACTGGGCGTAGAGAGTCATCGTGCTGGTGACCTTGAATTGCGAACCCGACCGCCAGCGCGCCCCCGCCCCTGATGCCGACGTGCTCCAGCCGGCGAACAGGTAACCCGGACGGCTGCGTGCGGGAGGGACCGGCAGGATGATGCCCGCTCCCACATAGGTCGACACCGGTGCCAACTGAGCCGACGAAGTCCCCAGACTGAACTCCAGACTCACGGCAGGCAGGGCACGCCACTGGGCGAAGAGCTCGACGGGCGCCGTCAGGGCAACCGACTGGCCAGCATCGTAACTCGTTCCCGAGCCGTCGATCGCCGTGTTCCAGCCCACAAAGGAATAGCCCGGCCGCGTGAGGCCGCTTCCCGAGGGCACGGTGATGAGCGTGTCTTGCTGGGCGCTGAGCGTCGGCACCGTCCCCGCGGCGCCGTTGTCGCCGAAGGACATCTGCCACACGGGCAGCGCCGTCCACTGGGCGTAGAGGGTGGATGAGGCGGTGGGTGTGAAGGTGGCCCCGGCCAGACCGATGAGAGAGCCACCGGTGGGCGCGCTGTACCAGCCGTCGAAGGAGAACCCCTGCTGGGCCGGGTTCGGCAGGGTCAGCGGTGCCGACCCCGTGGTGTAAGTCGCCGACGACGTGGCGACCGTGCCACCACCGGCGTCGAAAGCCACCGTGTAGGTGTTCGCCGTCCACTGGGCGTAGAGGGTGGATGAGGCGGTGGGTGTGAAGGTGGCCCCG
>JBMFWS010000014.1:0-43043 GCA_049965035.1 Acidimicrobiales bacterium | reverse complement strand
TCATTCGAGAGCATGTCCCAAAAGTTCAGCGGGACGGTTCCTCGATCTAGCTGCTTCTGGACTTCCGCCGCTGTCGCGCAATCTCGAACGCCGCGATCGACACTGCGACCCCGGCGTTGAGAGAGCTGATGCGACCAGACTGGGGAATCGACACGATGTCGCTGCAGCGCTTGCGGGTCAGCACCGCCAAACCGCGCTCCTCGCCCCCCACGACGAGCGCCACAGGCCCTTGCGACAGGTCGAGGTCATAGAGGGAAGACCGAGACTCGCTGGCCAGCCCCACGACCCGCACCCCTTGCCGCTGCATCTCCAGCAGCGCGTTGGGGATACCCGGCACGTCGCAGAAGCGGAGATACTCGATGGCGCCGACCGCGGTCTTCGCGGCTGACGCAGTCACCCGGGCCGAGCGGTGACGTGGCAAGACCACCCCGGTCACGCCAGCCCCGTCAGCGCTGCGGAGCATGGCCCCCAGGTTGCGCGGGTCGGTGACGCCATCCGCGACGAGGAGGAATGGCGAGGACACGGCGAGGAGAGACTCCAAGGTCTCGGTGGGCAGCGGCGCCGCCATCGCCACCACCCCCTGGTGCCCTTCGGTGCGGGCCTCACGGTCGAGCCGCGACATCGAGACCAGTTGCAGGGGCACCCGCCGGCGCGCGGCCTCCCGCTCGATCTCGTCCAGGATCTCGGAGGGATCCTGCCCATCGGCGACGAGGATGCGCTCGACGCGGCGACGCTGGGCGAGGAGCAGCTCGAGCACTGCCTGGCGTCCCTCAACCTGCTCACCGCCTACGCCGTCGTGGCGCGTCTCCCGATGGGGGCGGACGTCGCGCCGCGGGGGGCGCGACGCGCCGCCTGGCCGACTGGTCGCGCGGCGAGGAGGACGGGGCGTCACGTCGCCTCGACCAGTGCGACAGCCGTCGCCGAGATGCCCTCGCCCCGACCGATCGCCCCCAGGCGCTCGGGCGTCGTGGCCTTGACCGAGACGGGAGCACCGACGGTGGCGCTGAGCGCAGCGACCATCGCGTCGATGTGGGGGGCGAGGCGCGGATACTCGGCCACCACGGTGACGTCGATCGACAGGGGCCGGAAGCCTGCGATGTCGACCTTGTCCCGGACGGCCTCCAGGAGCTGGGCCGAGGCGATGCCGAGAGTCGCGGGGTCCGCATCGGGGAAATGCCGACCGAGGTCGCCGAGGCTGGCCGCGCCCAGGAGGGCATCGGCCACCGCGTGAGCGATCACGTCGGCGTCCGAATGCCCGAGCAGGCCCGTCGCACCCGGGATGCGCACGAGACCCAACCAGAGCTCTCGGCTCGGGTCGTCGCCGAATCGGTGGACGTCAAAGCCGTGGCCGATGCGGAGCCCGCGGCTCGCGCTCGGGTCGTTCAGGTCGTCAGCCACTGTGATCTTGACGTTACGCGCCTCGCCGGCCACCACGACGACTCGCCCGCCCACCGCCTCGACCAGTGAGGCATCGTCGGTGGCATCGCCCCGGTCCGCGTGCGCCCGCTCAAGCACCTCGCGCCGAAACGCCTGCGGCGTCTGGACGACGACCAGGCCGTCACGATCCTCCGTGGCCACGACAACGCGATCTCCAGCGGCGGCCGACACCCGCTTGACGGTGTCGGCGATCGGGAGCCCGGGGATCGCGCCATCAGCGCCCGCGCGCACCGCCTCGACCACGGCGTGGAAGAGTCCCGCGCTCACCCACGGCCGCGCCGCGTCGTGAACGATCACGATCTCGGCGTCACCACAGTGCGCCAGGCCCGCGCGGACGGAGTCGGCGCGCGAGTCCCCGCCCTCGACGATCAGGTCGGCCCCCTCGCCAGTGCCGTCGTAGCCGGGCGGCGCGACCAGGACGACCGTGTCGGCCACCGATCGCGCGACGGCGACGCTGTGCTCGGCCACCGTCCGGGAACCCAAGGGGGCGAACTGCTTGAGCCCCCCGAAACGGGCGCCGCGGCCCCCCGCCACCACGATGACCGCGATGGTCACGGTCAGGGAAGGACCGACGTGAGCTTCTCCTCGGCCTCCGACGTGTCCACGTTGAGCGCGAAGGTCAGCTCGGAGACCAGGATCTGGCGCGCCCGCGTGAGCATGCGCTTCTCGCCCGCCGACAAACCCTTGTCCTTGTCGCGGATCGAGAGGTTCCGCACCACTTCGGCCACCTGGTAGATGTCGCCGGAGCGCAGCTTCTCGGAGTGGTTCTTGAAGCGGCGCGACCAGTTGGTCGGCATGCGCGCCTCCTTCTTGCGAAGGACCGCGAAGACCTCCTCGACCTCCTCGTCGTTGATCACGTCGCGCAGGCCGACGGTCTCGGCATTCGCCACCGGGACCATCAACACGAGATCGGAATAGGCCACCTTGAGCTTCAGGTAGTCCTGGCGCACATTGAAGGCGGTGATCTTCTCCACCTTCTCCACCGTGCACGCCCCGTGGTGGGGGTACACGAGTCTGTCGCCCTTCTTGTACTTTCGCACCGTCATAGCGCTCCTCGCCGCTCCAGGCGGCGTCAATGGGGACTCACTATTCTACCAGACCCGGGCCGACTAGCGTCCGGGGCGAAGTCGGCCAGCAGGTCCCCCAGGCGCCGGACCCCGACCGTGCGCACGCCGGCGTCGTCGGTGGCGTCGCCGGCCGGGACGTAGACGGTGGTCACCCCGCGGCGGCGCAGTTCGCTCACCCGCCGACCGATCCCGCCCACCGGCCGCAGCTCCCCGGCCAGGCCCACCTCGCCGACCACGGCCACGTCGCGCGGCACGACGAAGCCGCCGGCCGCCGACGCCAGGGCCAGGGCCAGGGCCGCGTCCACGCCCGGCTCACCCGCCGGCAGCCCGCCCGCCGAGGCCGCGAACACGTCGAGGCCCCCCAGGTCCCAGCCGCAGCGGGCCTCCAGCACGGCCAGCATCAGCGCCAGTCGCTGGGCCGACAGCTGGTGGGCGACCCGGCGTGGTGCGGTTCCCGCGGCCGCCGCGACCAGCACCTGGAGCTCGACGGCCAGGGCCCGTGACCCGTCGCTCGCCGCGCCCCACACGACGCCCGGCACGGCCAGGTCGCTCACCGGCACACCCGCGTCGGGCAGCTCGACGAGTCCCTGGTCGGTTAGGTCGAAGAGGCCGACCTCGCCGGTGGACCCGAACCGGTGCTTGAGCGCCCGCACGACCCGGAGCGTCCCGTGGCGGTCGCCCTCGATCCGCACCACGGTGTCGACCAGGTGCTCGAGGGCGCGCGGCCCGGCGAGCTCGCCGTCCTTGGTGACGTGGCCGACCAGCACCAGCGGGCTCCCGGTGCGCTTGGCCGCCTGGCAGAGGCGCTCGGCGATGGCCCGCACCTGGGTGGGCGAGCCGGCCGACCCGCTCACGCCGTCGTCGCGCAGCGCCGACACCGAGTCGATCACCACCAGCGCCGGGCGGGTGCGGTGGATCGACTCCTCGGCGATGGCGGCCTCCGTGGTGGCCACGATGCCGATGTCGCTGGCGGCCGCCCCGACGCGCCGGGCCCGGCGAGCCACCTGCCCGGCGGACTCCTCCGAGGCGACGAGCAGCACGTCACGGTGCGCCCGTGCGAGGTTGCTCAGGACCGCCAGGGCCAGCGTCGACTTGCCGACGCCGGGCTCGCCGAACAGCAGGGTCGTCGAGCCCGCGACCAGCCCCCCGCCCAGGACCCGGTCCAGCTCGGGGATGTCGGTCGGGCACAGCGGCCCGTCCTCGAGGTCGGCGTCGCCCAGGCGCGTCACCGCGCTCGGCGCCGACCGCACGGCCGGCCGCTCGCTGACGGTGTTCCAGGCCCGGCAGGTCGCACACTGACCGGTCCACTTGGAGGCCAGGGCCCCGCACGATCCGCACGCGTACTGGGGGCCTCTCACCCCCGCCACGCTAGGTGGACGCTGTCACGCCTTCGGGGTGAGGTCTTCGAAGTCGACCGACGGCGGCAGGCCCTCGACGCCCTCGAAGGAGAGCGACGGGCCCTCGGGCCCCTCGATCATGTCCACGACGATCGTCTGACCCGCGCGGAACTCCTTGAAGAGGATCTTCTCGCTCAAGACGTCCTCGACGTACTGCTGAACCGCGCGGCGCAGCGGACGAGCTCCCAGCTCGGGGTCGTACCCCTTCTCGGCCAGGTAGCTCTGAGCGGCCGCCGACAGCTCGAGGCCGAGTCCCTGCACGGCCAGCTGCTCGCGCAGGCGCCCGATGAACAGGTCGGCGATCTCGATCACCTCGTCCTTGGTCAGCTCGTGGAACACGATCGTCTCGTCGATCCGGTTGAGGAACTCAGGACGGAAGTGGGCCTTCAGCGCCTGGTTGACCTTCTCCTTCATGCGCTCGTGGCTGGCCAGGTCCCCGCCCTTGGCGAAGCCGATGGCGGCCCGGCGCAGGTCGGCGGTCCCCAGGTTCGAGGTCATGATCAAGATCGTGTTCTTGAAGTCCACCACCCGGCCCTGGGAGTCGGTCAGGCGCCCATCCTCGAGGATCTGCAGCAGCGTGTTGAACACGTCGGGGTGAGCCTTCTCGACCTCGTCAAAGAGCACCACCGAGAACGGCTTGCGGCGCACGGCCTCGGTGAGCTGGCCACCCTCGTCGTAGCCGACGTAGCCCGGGGGCGAGCCGACCAGGCGGCTCACGGAGTGCTTCTCCATGTACTCGGACATGTCCAGCTGGATCAGGGCGTCCTCGTCGTCGAAGAGGAACTCGGCCAGGGTCTTGGCGAGCTCGGTCTTGCCCACGCCGGTGGGCCCGAGGAAGATGAACGAGCCACCGGGGCGCTTGGGGTCCTTCAGGCCCGCGCGGGTGCGCCGGATGGCGCGGCTGAGCGCCGTGATCGCCTCTCCCTGGCCGATGACGCGCTTGTGCAGCTCGTCCTCCATGCGCAAAAGCTTGGTGGTCTCCTCCTCGGTAAGGCGGTAGACGGGGATCCCGGTCCAGTTGGCCAGCACCTCGGCGATGATGTCCTCGTCGACGACGTCGTCCCGGCGGCCGGCGGCCACGGCATCCTGCGGGGCCAGCTCGTCGCGCTTGGCCTGGAGGATCCGCTCCTGCTCGTCGATGGTCTTGGCCTGCTCGAGGGCACCTCGGTCCATGGCCGCGTCCTTTTCGGCGCGCAGACGCACCAGGTCCTCGTCGATCTTCTTGAGGGCCGGCGAGTCGTCCATGCGTCGGATGCGCAGGCGGCTGCCCGCCTCGTCGATGAGGTCGATGGCCTTGTCCGGCAAGAACCGGTCGGAGATGTAGCGGTCGGCCAAGTTGGCCGCCGCGACCAGCGCCTGATCGGTGATCCTGACCGCGTGGAACTCCTCGTAGACGTCGCGCAGGCCCTTCAGGATCTCGATGGTCATGGCGACCGAGGGCTGCTCCACCTTGACCGGCTGGAAGCGACGCTCCAGAGCGGCGTCCTTCTCGATGTGCTTGCGGTACTCGTCGATGGTGGTCGCGCCTACGGTCTGGAGCTCGCCGCGCGCCAGCATCGGCTTGAGGATCGAGGCGGCGTCGATGGCCCCCTCGGCCGCTCCGGCGCCCACCAGGGTGTGGATCTCGTCGATGAACAAGATGATGTCGCCGCGGGTGCGGATCTCCTTGAGGACCTTCTTCAGGCGCTCCTCGAAGTCGCCGCGGTAGCGGCTGCCCGCGACCAGGGCCCCGAGGTCCAGGGTGTAGAGCTGCTTGTCGGCCAGGGTCACCGGGACCTGGCTGGCCACGATCCGCTGGGCCAGGCCCTCGACGATGGCCGTCTTGCCCACGCCGGGCTCGCCGATGAGGACCGGGTTGTTCTTGGTGCGCCGCGACAGGACCTGCATCACGCGCTCGATCTCGCGCTCCCGGCCGACCAGGGGGTCGAGCTTGCCCTCGCGGGCGTACTGGGTCAGGTTGCGCCCGAACTGGTCGAGGACGGCCGACCCGCCCGCGGGCTCGCCGTCGCTCTTTTGGCCTGACGACGACACCGTGGCCCCGGCCTCCCGGCCCGACTGGCCCGACATCATCTGCATCACCTGCGCGCGCACCCGGGCCGTGTCGGCCCCCAAGTCGTTGAGCACCTGGGCCGCCACGCCGTCGCCCTCGCGCACCAGGCCGAGCAGCATGTGCTCGGTCCCGATGTAGGAGTGGCCCAGCTGGAGGGCCTCGCGCAAGGAGAGCTCCAGGACCTTCTTGGCCCGCGGGGTGAAGGGGGGTGAGCTGGGCGACGGGTTGGTGTTGGTCCCGATCGCCTCCTCGACCTTCTCGCGCACGATCTCGAAGGTCACCCCGAGCGCGTCGAGCGCCTTGGCCGCCACGCCGTCGCCCTCGCGGATCAGGCCCAGCAAGATGTGCTCGGTCCCGATGAACGCGTGGTTCAGCTCACGGGCTTCCTCCTGGGCCAGGACCAGGACTCGGCGGGCTCGGTCAGTAAATCGTTCGAACAACGTTCATCCTTCTCGCGCTGTTGCTAGCAGTGTACCGGTGGGAGCGCGCGGCCAGGTCCGCGTCTCAGGGAACGGGTTCGCGTCCTCATCTAGTGTGTGGGCGTGAACCCCCACGAGCGCCTGCGCCTTCCCCTGGTGGAGCAGGACCTCAAGCGCCTCGAGCAGCTCCTGGCGGACTCGGTGATCGTCGGGGACGCCTACCTCGACGGCGTCACCACCCACCTGATCTACGCGGGCGGCAAGCGCCTCCGGCCCCTCCTGGCGCTCTCGGCAGCCACGCTGGGTGAGCGCGCGGCCAGCCTCGAGGACCTGATGGGCGCGGTGTCGGCCGAGCTGATGCACCTGGCCTCCCTGTACCACGACGACGTCATGGACGAAGCCGACGTGCGCCGCAACGTCGACAGCGTCAACGCCCGCTACGGCAACCTGGTGGCGATCGTGGCCGGGGACTTCCTCATGGCGCGCTCGGCCGGCATCGCGGCCGACCTCGGGACCGAGATCGCCAGCCTGATGGCCCACACCCTGGCCTGGCTGACGCGGGGCCAGGTCTCCGAGGTGCGCACGGCCTTCTCGGTCGAGCGCACCCAGGAGGAGTACCTGCACACCATCGAGGGCAAGACGGGCTCGCTGATGGCGGCCAGTTGCCGGGTGGGTGCCCTGACGGGCGACCACGCGAGCGCGGTCACCACGGCCCTCACGGAGTTCGGCCGCTGCTTCGGCATCGTCTACCAGCTGCGCGACGACATCTTGGACCTGGTCGACGTCGACAACGAGCTGGGCAAGCCGGCCGGCCAGGATCTGGCCGAGGGGATCTACACGCTGCCCACGATCATCGCCCTGGCCGACCCGACCGTCGGCGACGAGCTGCGCGGCCTCTTGGGGGCGCCGCTGTCCGACGCCGACCGCGAGCGCGCCCGCAAGCTGGTGGTGGCGACTGACGGGGTCGAGCACACCTTGCAGATGGCCCACACCTACCGTCTCGCGGCCACCTCCGCCCTGTCCGTCGTGCCCGCGCGCGGGCTGCGCGAGGGCTTCGGGCGGCTGATCGACTCGCTGCTCGAGGACCTGCCGACGGCCTAATCCCGGTCCTCGGTCAGGGGCTTCAGGGTCGGGAAGGCGATGACCTCGCGGATGTTGGCCTCGTCGGCCAGGACCATGACCAGTCGGTCGATCCCCACGCCGAGCCCGGCGGTGGGCGGCAGCCCCCACTCCAGGGCGCGCAGGTAGTCCTCGTCGACGCGCATGGCGTCCTCGTCGCCGGCCGCGCCCAGGCGCGCCTGCTCCTCGAAGCGGCGGCGCTGGTCGACCGGGTCGTTCAGCTCGCTGAAGCCGTTGGACAGCTCGCGGCCCACGACGTAGGACTCGAAGCGCTCGGTCAGCTCCGGGTCGCGGCGGTGGCGGCGCGCCAGCGGGGACACCTCGACGGGGTGCTCGGTGACGAAGGAGGGCTGCCACAGGTCGGCCTCGGCGGTGGCCTCGAAGAGCTCGGCCAGGAGCCGTCCGGGCCCCCAGGCCGCGGACACCTCGACCCCGCGCTCGGCTGCCAGCCGGGCCAGGCGCGCGCGGGGCGTGTGCACCGAGACCTCCTCGCCCACGCGGGCACTGGCCAGCTCGGCCATGGTGTGGCGCGGCCAGGGCGTGGCCAGCGACAGGTCGCGCCCCTGGTACTGGATCTCGGTCGTGCCCAGCACGTCGAGCGCCACGCCAGCCACCAGCTCCTCGGTGAAGGCCATCATGTCCTGGTAGTCCCAGTAGGCGCGGTAGAGCTCCAGCATCGTGAACTCGGGGTTGTGGCGCGGGCTGATGCCCTCGTTGCGAAAGACCCGGCCCAGCTCGAAGACGCGCTCGAAGCCCCCCACCACCAGCCGCTTGAGCCACAGCTCGGGCGCGATGCGCAGGTAGAACGTGGCGTCCAGGGCGTGATGGTAGGTGACGAAGGGGCGGGCCGCCGCGCCGGTCGGGATGGCGTTGAGGATCGGCGTCTCGACCTCGAGGAACCCGTCGGCCCAGCAGCGCTGGCGCACGGCCTGGAGGACCGCGCTGCGCCGCGCCAGAGTCGTGCGGGACTTCTCGTTGGCCCACAGGTCGGCCTCGCGGTGGCGGTAGCGCAGGTCGAAGTCGGCGATGCCGGCCCACTTGTCTCCGAAGTTGTGCTGGGCCTCGGCCAGACGCACCCAGCTGGCCACCTTGACCGACAGCTCGCCGCGCTTGGTGCGCACCACCTCGCCGGTCGCGCCGACCCAGTCGCCCAGGTGCAGGTGCGTGAACTCGCCGAAGGACTCGGTCACCTCGGCCAGAGCGAACAGCTGGAGCTCGCCGGTCGAGTCGCGCAGGGTGGCGAAGGCCAGCTTGCCCTGGGCGCGCAGGAGCATGACGCGACCCGCGACCCGGACCACGGCCCCGGACTCCTCGCCGTCTTGGAGGTGGTCCCAGCGCTGCTGGACCTCGCCGGCGAAGGCCGACTGGGGAAACGCGTACGGTGTGGTCACAAAGTTGCTCCTGCGTGGTTCCGCTCATGCACGATACGCAATCCGTGCAGGGTAAGCCACGGCTCGATGTGCTCGACGAGCCGGGTGTGCGGGACGATCAGCCCGGCCAGCCCGCCGGTGGCGATCACGGTGGCCGGGCCGACCTCGTCCAGGATCCGGGCGGTCACGCCATCGACCTGGGCCGCGAACCCGTAGAGGACCCCGGCCTGGATGGACTCGACGGTGGAGCGCCCCACGACCGAGTGCGGCTCAACCAGCTCGACCGAGCGCAGCGCCGCGGCGTGCGCGTAGAGCGCCTCCAGCGAGATCGCGACGCCCGGGGCGATCGCCCCACCCAGGTACTCGCCGCGTGCGCTGATCACGTCGAAGGTGGTCGCCGTGCCCAGGTCCACGACGATCGAGGCGCCCGGGTAGAGGTCGAAGGCCCCCACGGCGTTGGCCACCCGGTCGGGACCGACCTCGCGGGGGTTCTCGTAGAGGATCGGCATCCCCGACCGCGTCCCGGGGCCCAGCACCGTCAGGGGCAGGTCGCGGAACCACCGGTTGGCCATCCGGCGCAGCTGGGTGGAGGCACTGGGCACCGAGGAGGAGATCGCGATGGCGCTGACCACGCCGCACAGGTCGAGCCCCTCGAGGTCGAGCAGCTGGGTCAGGAACATGGCGTACTCGTCGGGCGTGCGCTCGGCGACCGTCGAGAGGCGCCAGTGGAAGGCCAGGCCGTGCTCGTCGCCGGCACGGGCGAAGCCCATCGCGCCGGGGTCGTCGGGCGGCGCGTCGCCGAAGAGCCCGATCACCATCTCGGTGTTGCCCACGTCGATCGCCAGCAGCATCACTCCCCCTTGAGCTCGACGTCCGCGTTGTCGATCAGCCGGACCCCGTCGACGCGGCCGGCCACCAGGGCACGGCGCCGTCCCGACTCGGCGTCCCGACTCGGGCGCAGGGTCACCGGGTCGACGACCTCGGCGTAGGCCACCTCGACGCCAGCGGCCTCGAGCACGGCGCGCATGCGCTGGCGCAGCACGGAGGCCGCCGCGGGCTGGGCCGCCGCCGCAGTCACCGCCCGGACCAGGCCGAGCGCCCGCTGGCGCCCCGCGACGCTGAGGCGCACGTTGCGGCTCGACAGGGCCAGGCCGTCCTCCTCGCGCACGATCGGGCAGGCCGTGACCTCAATGGCGAAGCCGAGGTCGTCGACCATCTGGCGCACCAGGGCCAGCTGCTGGAAGTCCTTCTCGCCGAAGTACGCCCGGGCCGGGCCGGTGAGGGCGAAGAGCTTGGCGACGACGCTGGCCACGCCGTCGAAGTGGCCCGGACGGTCAGCCCCCTCGAGGTGCTCGGTCATCCCGCCCACGTGCACCGTGGTGGCCACGGGCGCGGGGTAGGCCGGCCACATCTGCTCCAGCGTGGGCTCGACCAGCAGGTCCACGCCGAGCGCAGCGGCCCGCGCCCGGTCGGCCTCGGGCGTGCGCGGGTAGGCCCGCAGGTCGGCGGGGTCGTTGAACTGGCGCGGATTGACGAAGATGGTCACGATGACGTAGTCGTCGCGGTCCTGCGCGGCCCGCACCAGCGAGTCGTGGCCCGCGTGCAGGGCGCCCATGGTAGGCACCAGCCCGACGGTGCGCCCTTTCTGGCGCGCGGCCGCGGCCGCGCGGCGCCACGCGTCGAGGTCGCTGACCACCTCCATTAGGCCAGCAGGGAGACGTCGTGGTCACGCAGCGCCAGAGCCTCGCGGGTCAGGGCCACGTAGGTGTCGCGCTCCTCGGGCGCCAGCGCGGCCAGGTGCGCATCGATGGTGGCCATGTCCCCGCGCGACGCCGGTCCCGTCAGGGCGGCTCGGGGGCCCCGGGCGGCCACATCGTCCAGGGCCTGGCGCGACAGGGCGAGGAAGTCGGTCAGCTCCAGCCCGCTGTGGCGCGCCAGCCGCTCCACGTGGCCCATCAGGGCGACCAGGTGGTTGGCGGCGACAGCGGCGGTCGCGTGGTAGAGGGCCCGGCGCTCGTCGGGCACGCGGATCGCGCGTCCCTGGAGCGAGGAGACGATCTGGAGGACCAGGTCGTCGCCGGCCACCGCGTAGGTCGCCCCGACCAGGCGGTGCGCCCCGAGGCGCGGGGACGAGAGCACGGCCAGCGGGTGCAGCGAGGCCACGCGCGGGTGCGGGGCCAGCGGCGCCAGCGTCAGCGAGCCGGCGATGTGGGCCACGACGCGCCGGGCGTCGGGCGCCAGGCGCGCCGCGGTCTCGGCGACGGCGTCGTCGGGCGTGGCCAGCAGCACGAGGCGCGCCCGGCCCACCGCGCCGAGCTGGTCGTGGTGCACCAGGCGCACCCGGTGCCCGTGGGCGCTCAGGGCGCGGGCGAAGGACTGGCCGGCACGCCCGGCCCCGACGATGGCGATCTCCATGGGTCCCCCCGTTCCGGCCCCGAAGGTGCCGTTCGGTCATTCCACATCGTCGAGTGTACCCACGACGGCAACCTTCCCGCCGGCGGCGGCCTGGGCCGCGGACGTCACCAGGTCCGGCGCCAACTCGCGCCAGGGGGCCAGGACGAAGGCACGCTCGAAGGCGCGAGGGTGCGGGACGGTGAGCTCGGGGTCGTCGCTCGCGTAGCCGTCGATCCAGATCACGTCGACGTCGAGCGTCCGCGGTCCCCAGCGCACGGTGCGCTCGCGGCCCCGCGCGTCCTCGGCGCGCCGGGCCCGCGCGAGCAGCTCGGCCGGCGAGGCATCGGTCAGCACCTCGACGACCAGGTTCCAGAAGTCCGGCTGGGCGACGCCGCCGACCGGCTCGGTCACGTAGACCCGCGAGACCCGCACCGGCTCGCCCGCCCCGACGGTCGCGACGCCGGCCGCCAGGTGCGCGCGCCGGTCACCCAGGTTCGACCCCAGGGAGAAGAACGCCCGCCTCACCGCTCCACGCGGCGCCGCACGCCGACGGTCGCGACGTCCTCGGCGACCGGGGGCCGCAGCTTGCGCACGGTCACGGTCACGACCTCGAGCGCGTCATCGCTGGCCAGCACCGCGCGGGCCACGTGGTCGGCCAGTGCCTCGAGCAGCTGCCAGCGGCCCTCGCGCGCCACCCGGGCCGCCAGGGCCAGGGTCGCGCCGTAGTCCGTCGTGGCCGTGACGTCGTCGAGCAGGGCCGCGCGCTCCAGGGGGCGCTCCAGGTCGATGTCCATCTCGACGGGCTGCTCCCGGTGGCGCTCGTGCTCCAAGACGCCCACCACGACCGACACCCGCAGGCCCCGCAGCTCGATCCGGTCGCTCATCGCGGCACCCTCCTCACGGCGCCTCGGGCAGATCCGCGAGCATCGCGCGACCCTCCGGGCCCAGCGAGCGCCGGAAGAGCCGCTCGATCAGGGCGATGGCGGGGGGCACGGCCACGGTGCCGCTCCAGACGAGGTAGCCCGCGACCACCCCGAGGATCCGGTCCGAGACGTCGTCGCCGTGCAGGAGCGTCACCTGGCCGGACGCCCCCGACGCGGCCAGATCGCGATAGCACGCCGCCAGCACGTCGCGCTGGCTGGAGCCCGCGCGCAGGCCGTAGTGGACGCTCGTCATCCCGTGGGCCTCGTAGGCGGCCGCGCTGGGCCACATCGGCAGCAGCGAGACGATCCGGGTGAACCCCTGGTACTGGAGCCAGAGCAGCTCCTCGTCGCGACGGACGCGGCGGTGCACGGCGGTCGAGCCGCCGGGCCGCTCGGCGACCGCCAGGCGCCCCCGGTAGACCCAGGTGAAGCCCCGCGGCTCGATCCCGACGGACCACTTGGACTTCACGCGACCCCCTCGGAGCGCCGCCCGACCAGCAGGTCGCGCGCCTGGGCGGTGGCCGCGACGTCGTGCACGCGCACCAGGTCCACGCCGCAGGCCATGGCCCACGTGGCGGTGGCCAGCGACCCCTCCAGGCGCTCGGCGACGCTGGCCGTGTGGGCCAGCGTGTCGAGGAAGCGCTTGCGGCTCGTGCCCACCAGGACGTCCGCCCCGTAGCCGCGGGCCAGGCTCACGATGTCGCCCAGGTGCCCGAGCAGGGCCCAGTTCTCGTCGGCGGTCTTGGAGAATCCGATCCCCGGATCCAGCCACAGTCGGGGCACACCGGCCGCGCGCGCCCGCAGCGCGCGCTCCTCCAAGAACGCCACCACCTCGCCGACGATGTCCGAGGAGGTCGGCGCCTCGGGTGTGGTGGCGGGCAGGCCCCGGCTGTGCATGGCGACGATTCCCACGCCGATCTCGCCGGCCAGCTCGACCAGCTCGCCGGTGACGTCATTGATGATCGTGGCCCCCGCGGCCACGGTGGCGCGCGCCACCTCGGGCTTGGAGGTGTCCACCGAGACCACGACCTCGCCGGCCAGCCCGGCCACCACCGGCACCACCCGCGCGATCTCCTCGTCGACGCTCACCCGGGTCGCCCCCGGTCGCGTCGACTCCCCGCCGACGTCGATCACGTCGGCTCCGGCCCGGCACAGCGAGCGCCCCCGCTCGATGGCCGCGACCGTCGTCGGGGTGCGCGAGTCGGGGAAGAACGAGTCGGGCGTGACGTTGACGATCCCCATCACCCGGGGACTCAGCGCCACGGGGAGCGCCTCTGGTGGATGTACTGGAGCGCCTCGGCGCGGTAGGCCGGGTCGTCGCGGAAGATCCCGCGCACCGCCGAGGTGACGGTGGTGGCTCCGGGCTTCTTGACCCCGCGCATGGACATGCAGAAGTGCTCGGCCTCGAGCACGACGATGGAGCCCCGGGGGTGCAGCTCACGCTCGAGGGCCTCGACGATCTGGGTCGTCATGCGCTCTTGGACCTGCAGCCGGCGCGCGTAGCCCTCCACCAGCCGGGCCATCTTGGACAGCCCGGCGATGCGGCCGTCGGACCCGGGCAGGTAGGCGACGTGGGCCTGGCCCACGAAGGGCAGCAGGTGGTGCTCGCACAGCGAGGTGAAGGCGATGTCGCGCACCATGACCATCTCGTCGTGCCCGGCCTCGAAGGTCACGCGCAGGTGCTCGCCGGGGTCCGCCTCGATGCCGCCGAACAGCTCGACGTACATCTCGGCCACGCGGCGCGGCGTGTCGATGACGCCCTCGCGCTCGGGGTCCTCGCCGATCGCCGCCAGCAGCTCGCGCACCAGGCGCTCCACGCGCGGCCGGTCCACCACTAGATGGCGCCCACGTAGGTGTAGATCGCGTCCAGGTTCCGGTAGCGCTCGGCCACGTCGAGGCCGTAGCCCACGACGAAGGACGGGCCGATCGAGAAGCCGACGTAGTGCAGGTCCTGCTCGACGCGCTGCTCGCCCTCCTTGAGCAGCAGCGTGCAGACCTCGAGGCTGCGCGGCTCGCGCGCCCCCAGGTACTGGCGCAGGTAGTTGAGCGTCAGGCCCGAGTCCACGACGTCCTCGATCACCAGGACGTCGCGTCCCACCAGGTCGACGTCGAGGTCCTTGACGATGCGCACCACGCCGCTCGTCTTGGTCGCCGCCCCGTAGCTCGACACGGCCATGAAGTCGACCTCGACGGGCAGCTCGATCGCGCGCATCAGGTCCGACATGAAGTTGACGGCCCCCTTGAGCACGCCGACGAGCAGCGGGGGCCGGCCGGCGTAGTCCCGCGTGATCTGCGCGCCCAGCTCGCTCACGCGCTGGGCCAGCTCGGTCGAGGACACCACGACCTCCCCCAGATCGTGCGCCGCCCAGTGCGCATCCACGGCCGCGTCCACAGGGGAGTTCATGTCGGCCCAGCGTAGCGGAGGAGTTCCTTATCCTCCCTCGTCGAGGTGCAGATGGCGCGCCGAGCGACTGAGCCGGCGCCCGCCGGCCAGCTGGGTGGCCCGCACACTTCCCTCGACGACGGCGACGGCCCGCTCGACCTCGGCCGCCGAGGGCGGGTGGCGCTCGGCGTCGAGGCGCAGGCGGGCCCGCAGCCAGCGCCGCAGGCGGGCCCGCGGCCAGCTGGCCAGCTCCCGGCAGTCCACCTCGCCCAGGGCGCGCGGGTCGGCGGCGACCTCGTCGAGCCAGCCACGCTCCTCGGCGAGCAGGGCGGCCTGGCGCGCGAGGAGTGGCACGATGTCGCGCTCGGCCACCGCGGCCAGCAGCGGCACGACCTGGTGGCGCACCCGATTGCGCACGAAGCGCAGGTCGTCGTTGGACTCGTCGTGGGCGACCGGCACGCCGGCTCGCTCGACGAAGGAGTGCAGGGCTGCGCGCCGCAGGCCGATCAGCGGCTTGGTCGGGTCCCCGACCAGCGGGCTCAGGCCGTCCACGCCCGCCCCGCGCAGCAGGTTCACCAGCACGGTCTCGGCCAGGTCGTCCATGGTGTGCCCGGTCAGCGCCCCCGGGGGCAGCAGCCCGCGCCGGGCCGCCCGCGCCCGGGCCTCCAGATTCGGTCCCGGCGCGACGGTGGCCCGGTGGACCGTCACCGGCGCGCCGAGGTGTCCTCCGAGCTCCTCGACCAGGGCGGCGTCGCCCGCGCTGGCCGCGCGCAGGCCGTGGTCGACGTGGTGCACGCGCACCTCCAGGTGCGCCGCCCGGGCCAGGAGCCACAGCCCGACCGAGTCGGGCCCGCCCGACACGGCTAGGTCGACCGCCGAGCCCGCCGGCGGGAAGCGGCACAGCGCCAGCAGCGCCTCGGCGGGGTCGCCCACGGCGCCAGGCTAGGCCGCGACGCGCTGGCCGTGGACCTGGCCGACGCGCTGGCGGACCCGAGCCCCCAGGTAGGCCAGTGAGGCCAGCGCCGTGATCCAGAAGCTGGTCGGTCCCCCGATCCAGATCGCCAGCGCCAGACCGGCCCAGGAGCTGGCCAGGGCCAGGGACATCGCCAGCAGCATCGCCCGGGCCGGTCGGCCGGTGAGGGCCGCCGCGGTGGCCGCGGGGGCCACCAGCAGGGCGAAGACCAGCAGCACGCCCACGATCTGGATGGCCACGACCGTGGTCAGGGCCAGCAGCCCCATGAACAGGACCGAGTAGCCCATCGGCGAGACGCCCCGCACGGCGGCCGACTGCGCGTCGACCGACACGAAGAGCAAGGGTCGGTAGACCAGCGAGATTGTGAGCAGCACCGCGGCCGACAGGCCGGCCACCAGCCAGACGTCCCCGGTCGTGACGCCGAGGATCTGGCCGAACAGGATCGAGTACGTCGCGTTGGCGTAGCCGCTGTAGAGGGAGATGAACAGCACGCCGAGGCCCAAGGCGGCGGTCAGCGTCACCCCGACGACCGCGTCGCGGTCGTCCAGGGAAGCGCCCGCGAGGCCGATCACCAATCCGGCACCGAGGCAGAAGACGAGCAGCCCCACGACCGGCGCCAGCCCCAACAGGACGGCACCGGCGGCCCCGGCGAAGCCGATGTGGCCGATGGCGTGAGCGGCGAAGGCCTGGCGCCGCAGCACCACGAAGTAGCCCACCGCCCCGGCGGCCAGGGCCACGGCGGTGACCGCGTAGATGGCGTTTTGGACGAAGGTGAAGCCGAGCAGGGTCGTCAGGCTCATCGCGTCACCTCGTCGTAGACCTCGTCCAGGTGGGCGTGGGGGTCCTCATTGTCGTGGACGTGCCCGTGGGGGTGCGGGTGGGCGAACTCCTCGTCCAGGCCCACGATCACCCGGCGCCCGCGCGCCGTGTGGATGATCTCGATGGGGTGGCCGTACAGATCGCTCAGCGTCGTCTCGTTGACCACCTCGTCGGGGCTGCCGCAGCGGATGTGGCCGCGCGCGATCCACACCACCCGGTCGACGATGGGCGCCAGCGGGTTGAGATCGTGGGCCACGACCAGCACCGCCGCACCCGTCTGGTCGCGGACCAGGTTGATCAGGTCGACGACCTCGGCCTGGGCGGCGAGGTCCAGACCGGCCAGGGGCTCGTCGAGCAGCAGGAGCTCGGGGCGAAAGACCGTGGCGTGGGCGATGGCGATGCGCTGGTGCTGCCCCCCCGACAGGGTGCGCAGGGGCCGGTCGGCGAAGGTCGTCGTGCCCGTCAGGGCCAGGGCGCGCGCCACGACGTCGGCGCGGGCCCGGTCCCGGCGCCACCCCACCGTCGGCCCGTCGTAGCCGAGGCCCACGTAGTCACGACCGGTCATGGTGGACAGCGCGTCGGCCGCCCGCGACTGGGCGACGTAGCCGACCCGAGGGTCGCCCCGGCGCGGCGGCGCCCCAAAGACCGACACCGCGCCGGCACTCAGCGGCACCAGGCCCACGACCGCTCGCAGCAGCGTGGACTTGCCCGCCCCGTTGGGACCCAGCACCGCGGCGACTGCGCCGCGCTCCAGGCGGAACGTCGCCCCCTGCCAGACCACGCGGCGGTCCAGGGTGACGGCGGCATCGCGAACGTCGAGAACGCTCATGGTACGCATCCTTCCTCGTGCAGGGCGTGGCGCACCGCACCGATCACGTGGCGCAAGAGGGCGAGGTCGTTCTTCCCGATCAGCGTCTCGGTGACGCGGACGACCGGCACGCCGTGGGCCTGCGCCACCCGGACCATTTCCTGGGTGAGCGGCGTCGCCGTCTGCACATTGTCGACGAGCAGGGCCGGGTGGTGCGTCAGCTGCACCAGGGCCAGTGCCAGGTCGTGGATCGAGGGGTCGACCGAGTTGCCGATCGCCAGGCGCAGCGCCTCGGGCGTCACGATGTGCAGCCCCATCGCCGTGACCAGGTAGGTGACCACATCCTCGGTGGCGGCCACCGGCACGCCCGCGCAGTCCCGCGAGATGGCCCGAACCTGGGCCGCCAGGTCCGCCAGCTGAGCCGAGACGCGCCGGGCCCGTCGGGCGATCGCCGGACCGCTCGGCAAGGTGCGCAGCCGCGCGGCCAGCGCCGCGACCAGACGGCGCGAGGCGGTCAGGTTGTAGAACAGGTGGGGGTTCTGGCCCGTCGACACGTGCATCAGGTGAGCCACGTCGATCACCGCGACGGGCCGCGACCGCGCGGCCACCAGCTGAGACAGCCACGCGTCGTAGCCCGCGCCGTTCTCGATGACCAGCGTCGCCTGGGCCACGTGCGTGGCGTCCGCGGGCGTCGCCTCGTGGTTGTGGGGGTCGGCGTTGGGGTCGCTGAGGAGAGACACCACCGTCCCATCGGGTCCCACGACCGCGCGGGCCAGCGCCGCCCACTCCGAGACACCGGCCACGATCAGCGGGCGAGCCGGGCGGGGGCGGCTGGCTCCCCGGTCCCCGGGCCCCGCGGCCGGGGTCAGGACCCCCGTCGCGGCCAGGGTCAGGGCCACCGCCGCGGCCAGGATCACCGACCCCGCCGCGGCCAGCGCCGCCCCGCGTCTCCAGACTGGAATCATTCCACGTATGTTATCTGGAATCGTTCTGCATTGCAAGCGGGTGGGACTACACTGGCCTCGTGGCCACCGAGCGCAACACCGCCCAGCGGCGCGCGATCCTCGACGGACTGGCCCGCACGGCGGGCTTCATCAGCGCGCGCGACCTCCACGCGGCCGTCGTGCGCGAGGGCACCGCGGTGTCGCTGGCCACGGTCTACGCCCAGCTGCGCCGCCTGGCGGCGACGAGCCAGGTCGACGTCGTCATGACCGAGCGCGGCGAGAGCCTCTTTCGGCGCTGCGCGACCGATGGCCACCACCACCACCTCTCATGCCGGGAGTGCGGGGCGACCGTCGACATCGACGCCCCCCTCCTGGAGCGCTTCACCGCCGAGCTCGGCGAGCGCACCGGCTACGACAACCTCTCCCACGTCCTCGAGCTGACCGGGCGGTGCCCCGCGTGTCGGGCCCCGTGAGCGCGGCGGGCGCGCTGCCCGTGCTGGACCTGCCGGCCGCCTGGACGCCGGGCGTGCGCGCCTTCGTCACCACCCGCGTCGGCGGAGTCAGTGCGGCTCCCTTCGACACGCTCAACCTTGGCGACCACGTCGGCGACGACCCCGCCAGCGTGGCCGAGAACCGGCGCCGCGTCGCGGCCGCGGCGCGCGTGGCCCCGGTCGCCCTGATAACCATGGCCCAGTGCCACGGCCGCGAGGTCGCCTGGGCCGCCCCGGGCGCCCCCGCCCCGGCCGACGCCCTCCTCTGCGAGCGCGAAGACCTGGCCCTCGCGGTGCTGGTGGCCGACTGCCTGCCGATCGTGCTGTGCGACCCGGAGTCCCCGCGCTTCGCCGTGGTGCACGCGGGGTGGCGCGGGCTCGACGTTGGCGTGCTGGCCGCGACCCTCGCCCACTTCGCCGCGCCCCGGCGCGTGGTGGCGGCGATCGGACCCGGCATCTCGCCCGCGCGCTACCAGGTGGGACCGGAGGTGGCGGCGCGCTTCGCCGAGGTCCCGGGCGCTCTGGCGCCCGACGAGGGCGATCGCTCGCGCCTGGACCTCGGGGCCGTCGCCACCGCCCAGCTGCACCAGCTGGGCCTGGATCCCGGCCAGGTCCACCGGCTCGACGCGGTCACCGACGACGGCGCGCTCTTCTTCTCGCACCGCGCCGGCGCGCCCACGGGTCGCGTCGCGCTGGTGGCGCGACGCGACGGGGGGGCGTCGTGAGCCGCCCGCGCGCCGAGGTCTTCGCGTACCGCGGCCTGGAGGTCGAGGAGGAGGTCCTGCGGGCCCACTACGACCTGGACGGCCGCGCCTTCGTCGAGGAGGTCACTCTCACCGAGGCCGGGGACCTGCGGGCCCCCGCGCCGGGGGCGCTGGCCACGCTGTGGTACCTCATCGCGGGCCTGTCGTACCTAAAGGCCGGGGCGGCGCGCCACGTCGACCTGGGCGCGACCCCGGTCGGCCCGGCCGGGCGCGCCCTGGTGGCCGCGGCCATCCGCGACGGGCTGGGCGAGTTCGCCGCGCGCCACGACCTGGACCTGGCCGACGTCGACGTCACCGGCGGCGCGCCGCTGGTGCCCACCACGGCCGCCGGCGACCCCGACCGGGTGCTGGTCCCCTTCGGCGGCGGGATCGACTCCGTCGTCACCGTCGAGGAGCTGCCCGAGCAGCTCGACCAGGCGCTCTTCATCGTCAGCCCGGCCAGCGGCCCCTTCGCCGCGCTCGAGGCCACCGCCCGCGTCACCGGTCGGCCCGTCGTGCGTGCCTCGCGGCGCCTCGACCCGGCTCTCGTCGCCGACGCCAGCCTGTGGCGAGGCCACGTGCCAGTCACGGCCATGGTGACGCTCCTGGCCGCCACCGCCGCGGCAGCCAGCGACCGTGGGGGCGTCGTGATGAGTAACGAGCGCTCGGCCTCCTCCCCCAACCTGATCCGGGCGGGCCGCCCGGTCAACCACCAGTGGAGCAAGTCCTGGGCCGCCGAGCAGTTGCTCGGCGCGGCCGTGGCCGAGTCGGTCGGCGACCGCCTGGTCGTGGCCAGCCTCCTGCGCGACCGCTCCGAGCTGTGGGTGGCCGAGCGCTTCTCGCACCTCACCCGCTACCACGACGTGTTCCGCAGCTGCAACCGGGCCTTCGCCCAGGACCCCGCGCGTCGGGCGGGCACCTGGTGCGGCCAGTGCGACAAGTGCCTGTTCGTCAACCTGGTGCTGGCCCCCTTCGTGGCCCGCGACCGCCTGGCCGCGATCTTCCAGAGCGAGCCCCTGGCCGACCCGGCGCGCCTCGACCAGCTGCGCACCCTGGTGGGGCTGGGCGTGGAGCCCAAGCCCTTCGAGTGCGTCGGCGACCCCACCGAGAGCGCCGCGGCGCTGCGGCGCGCGCTGGCCGATCCGGCCTGGGCCTCCGTGGCGCACCTGGCCGCGCTGGCCGCCGAGCTCGGCCCGGCCGACGGCGCCGACCTCCTCGAGCCCGCTGGAGAGACCCGTGTTCCATCCCACTGGCTTCGCTGACCTGGCCGGGCGCCGCGTGGGCGTCCTCGGCTACGGACGCGAGGGCCGCGCCACCGAGGCCCGGCTGCGGTCCGTGGGGGCCGAGGTCGTGGTGGTCGACGACGATCCCGCCGTCGGCGTGCTGGTGACGGGGGACGGGGGCCTGAAGGCGCTGGCCACCTGCGACGTGGTGCTGAAGGGCCCGGGGATCGCGCGCCGGCGCGCCGATGTGGCGTCCCTGCGCGAGCGGGTCCCGGTGACCTCGGCGCTCAACCTCTGGTTCGGGGAGACCGACCGGTCGCGCGTCATCGCCGTCACGGGCACCAAGGGCAAGTCGACCACCACCGCCCTGGCCGTCCACGCGCTGACGTGCCTGGGCGTGCGGGCGCGCGCCGTGGGCAACATCGGCCAGCCCCCCTACGACCCGGCCCTCGACGCGTGGTCGGGCTACAGCGTCGTCGAGGTCTCCAGCTACCAGGCCCCCGAGATCGAGTGGGCTCCCGCGGTGGTGGCGCTCACGTCGCTCGGGTCCGATCACCTCGACTGGCACGGCTCGCTCGACCAGTACCACGCGGACAAGCTCTCCCTCACGCGGGCCGCCGGGCCCCACGTGACCGTGATCGCCGACCAGCCCGAGCTGGTCGCGCGCGCCGACCTGCTGGGCGGTGTGGTCGAGCTGGCCGGCCCGATCGAGCTGGCCAGCGCCTTGCACCTGGCCGGCGCACACAACGACGGCAACGTCGGCGTCGCCGTGGCCGCCGTGGCCGCGCTCCTCGGGCGGGCGCGCGCCGACGTCGCCGCCGCGCTGGTCGCGGGGGCGGCGCGCTTCGTGCCCCTTCCCGGACGCCTGAGCGTGGTGGCCACCGAGGACCGCCCGGGCGGGCGGCTGCGCTACGTCGACGACGGGCTGGCCACCGCGCCGCTGCCGGCCGTGGCCGCCCTCGCGGTCTTCGCCGCCGAGCCCGTCGCCCTGATCGCCGGCGGCCACGATCGCGGCGTCGACTACGCCCCGCTGGCCAGCGCCCTGGCGGGCCGGGCCGCGCCCACCCTGGTGGTCGCCCTGGGGCCCGCCGGCGCGCGCATCGCGGCCGCGGTGCGCTCGGCCGCCCCGGATGTGGCGGTCGTCGAGGCCGACGACCTGGACCAGGCGGTGACCCGGGCGCGCGCATTCCTGCCCGCGGGCGGCGTGGTGCTGCTCTCGCCCGCCGCACCGAGCTTCGACCGGTACCGCAACTGGGAGGAGCGCTCGGCCGACTTCGCGCGCGCGGCGCGGGACGCTGGGAGCCTGGGAAGGGATTCGAACCCTTGACCTGCGCATTACGAATGCGCTGCTCTACCAGCTGAGCTACCCAGGCGCGCCCGAAACACTACCGCACCGGCCGCGGGAGCGGTCTAGGTAGTGGCCAGGCAGATCAGCAGGTCGCTCAGCATCAGGACCTCGTCCATCGAGGTCGCGAGACGCCGGTGGGTCTCGGCGACCACCTCGAGCGCCGCCAGGCTGGAGCGGGCGCGCGCCGCGCCGCGTGGTCCGGCCGCCTCGTCGAGCGCCTCGACGAGGCGGTCCCGGTAGACCTCCGAGAGCACGCGCAGCCCCCAGGCGATCTCCTCGACCCGGAAGCGCCGCTGCTCGCGCCGCTGGCTCGCCTCGACCTCGCGGCGCGGCGTGGCCCGCGCGCCCACCGCCTTCTCGTCGGCGCGCCGCCGCGCGGTCTCGGCCGTCTGCCAGGCGACCAGGGGCGCCATCGCGGCGTCCAGGCCGCGCTCGATCTCGTCGACCAGGCCCATGACCGCGCTCAGCTCGCCACGCAGGCGTGCCGGAATCCCGCGCCAGCCCTCCAGCCGCTCGGCCAGGGCCGGATCGCGGACCAGGACCCGGGCCCGGCGCAGGTCGCCGTTGGCCGCGGCCGCAGCCGCCCGGGCGGTCGCCGGGTCGGCGCCCTCTCCCTCCAGGGCGTCGACCAGGGAGTCCGGGCTGAGGGCCCGCCACCGGATCACGACGCAGCGCGAGACGATGGTCTCGAGGCCGGCGGGCAGGTCCCGGGCGGTGAGCAGGAAGATGGTGCGCTCGGGTGGCTCCTCGAGCGACTTGAGCAGCGTGGCCGCCGTCGCGGCCCCGCCGACGACCGACAGCTCGATGTCCTCGATGATGACGATCTGGTACCCCGCGCCCCGGGGGCGCCGGCGGGCCACCCGCTCGGCCTCGCGCAACTCGTCGACGCGCCAGGTCGTGCCCGCCCGCTCGATCACCGTGACGTCGGGCTCGACGCCCTCGAGCACGCGCCGGCACGTCTGGCACGTGCCGCAGCCCGCGTCGGGGCACTGCAGGGCGGCGGCCATGACCGCGGCCGCCTCGTGCAGGTCGACGCCCGGGGGCCCGACCAGCAGGTACGCGTGCACCGGCCGGCGCACGTGGTGACGGACCTGCTCGGCCGCGCTGGCCTGGCCGACCAGCCGGTCCAGGACGTCAGGCACGCCACCACCCGCCCGCCGCCAGCACGGCGTCGACCGCGGCGCCGACCGCGTCGAGGTCCCCGGACCCGTCGAGCACGACCCAGCGGTCGGGGTCGGCCGCCGCCAGGGCCCGGTAGCCCGCGCGCACCCGCTCGTGGAAGTCTGGGTCCGCCGACTCGAAGCGGTCCTGGCGGTCGCGCCGGCGGCGCTCGTCGGCCACGTCGGGCGCGATGTCGAGCAGCACCGTGAGGTCGGCCCGGCACGCGCCGATCGCCAGGTCGGTCGCCGCCTGGACCAGGGCCAGGTCGAGACCGCGCCCGTAGCCCTGGTAGGCGATGGTCGAGGCGGCGAAGCGGTCGGCCACGACCGTGGTGCCCGCGGCGAGGGCCGGCTCGATCACCGTGGCCACGTGATGGGACCGGTCCGCGAGCATCAGGAGCGACTCGGTGACCGCCTCCATGGGCGTGGCCGCGTCGAGCAGCCACCGGCGCAGCTCGGCGCCCAGGTCGCTGTCGCCGGGCTCGAAGACGAAGCGGGCCCCGAGGGCCGTGGCCACCCGGCGCGCCTGGGTCGTCTTGCCGCACGCGTCGATGCCCTCGAAGACCAGGAAGCGTCCCCGGCTCACGACGCGCTCCGCGGGCGCCGCGGCGCCGGGGTCCGGCCCGCGCGCGAGGCGCCGCGCGCCGCACTCGACCGCGAGGCCTTGACCACCTTGGCCGTGCCCGGCCGGGGCGCCGCCGCCCGGGAGCGGGTGGCCCGCGGGGCCCGCGGCTCGGCGTTGCGCCGCTCGGCCAGCAGCTCCCCGGCGCGCTCCAGCGTGATGGTCTCGGGCGTGTCGCCCACGCGCAGTGTCGCGTTGCTCTCCCCATCGCTCACGTAGGGGCCGAAGCGCCCGGTGCGCACCACCACCGAACGGTGGGTCACCGGGTCCTCGCCCAACTCGCGCAGGGGCCCGGCGGCCGCGCGCCGGCCGCGCGCCTTGGGCTGAGCCAGGAGGGCGAGGGCCTCCTCCAAGGTCACCGTCAGCACCTGGTCCTCCTCGGCCAACGAGCGCGTCTCGGACCCCCAGGTCACGTAGGCGCCGTAGCGGCCGTGGTTGACCAGCACCGGCTCGCCGTCGACCGGGTGGCGGCCCAGCTCGCGCGGCAGCGCCAGCAGGGACAGCGCCTGCTCGAGGGTCAGCGTCTCGGGCGACATGCTGGCCAGCAGCGACACGGTGCGGGGCTTGGCGCCGTTGGACTCGCCGAGCTGCACGTAGGGGCCGTAGCGACCGGTCTTGACCAGGACCTCCTCGCCCGTGGCGGGGTCCTGGCCCACCACCCGGTCGCCCGCGGGCGCCGCGAGCAGCTCGAGCGCGCGCTCCACGCTCAAGGTGTCGGGCTCGGTGGCCTCGGGGATCGAGACGCGGTCCTCGCCGTGGACCAGGTAGGGGCCGTAGCGCCCCGAGCGCACCGACACGGGCAGGCCGTCGGGGGCCACGCCCAGGGCCACCGAGTTGATCGCCGCGAAGTCGAAGTCGCCGGCCTCGCGCGTGGCCCGGTGCAGGCCTCGGCGGGCGAACGCGCTGTCGGCCGCGGGGTCGCCGAAGTAGAAGCGGCGCAGCCAGGGCTCGAGGTCCTGGCGCCCGGCGGCGATGGCGTCGAGGTCGTCCTCCATCGCCGCGGTGAACTGGTAGTCCACCAGGTCCGGGAAGTAGGCCTCCAGCAGGTTCACCACCGCAAAGGCCCGGAACGCCGGCACCAGGGCCTTGCCCTTCTTCCACACGTAGCCCCGGCGGTCGATCGTCTTCATGATCGAGGCGTAGGTCGAGGGTCGCCCGATCCCGAGGTCCTCGAGCTGCTTGATCAGCGTGGCCTCCGAGTAGCGGTCCGGCGGCTGGGTCTGGTGGTCGCGCGCCTCGGCGGTGACGATGGCCACGGGATCTCCCTCGGCCAGCGCGGGCAGCAGACGCTCCTGGTCGGCTAGCTCGGCCTCGGGGTCGTCGGACCCCTCGACGTAGGCCCGCCGGAACCCCGCGAACTCGATCTGGAGTCCCGAGGCCACCATCTCGACACTCTGGTCGGGGCCACGCAGCGTGGCCCCCAGGCGCACCCGGCGCTGGCGCAGACGGGCGTCGACCATCTGGGAGGCCAGGGTGCGCTTCCAGATGAGCTCGTAGAGCACGCGCTCGTCCCCGCCCCAGACGGCCTCGGCCTCCTCGAGCGTGCGAAAGGTCGCCCCCGCGGGGCGGATGGCCTCGTGGGCCTCCTGGGCGTTCTTGACCGAGCGGTCGTAGCGGCGCGGCGCACTGGCCACGTACTCGGGCCCGTAGAGCTCGGTCGCCGTACGCCGCGCGGCCTCGAGGGCCTCGCTGGACAACGTCGTCGAGTCGGTGCGCATGTAGGTGATCCACCCCTGCTCGTAGAGGCGCTGGGCCGCCCGCATCGTGCGCTCGGGATCGAAGCGCAGCTTGCGGCTGGCCTCGATCTGGAGCGACGAGGTCATGAAGGGCGGCTGGGGGCGCTGGACCCGCGGCGTCTCGGCGATGGCGATCACCCGGCACCGGGCCCCGACGAGGCGCGTGGCCAGGCTGGCCGCCGCGGGGCCCTCCAGCGTGGCCACCGACTCGTCGACGAGCTGGCCGCGCGCGTCGAAACTCTTGGCGGTCGCCAGCGAGCGGCCGTCCAGGGAGTCGACCCGCGCCTCGAAGGGGCCGCCGTCCACGGCGGCCCCCACGACCACGTCGTGCCAGCGGGCCGAGGCGAAGGCCATGCGCGCGCGCTCGCGCTCGCAGACCAGGCGCGTCGCCACCGACTGCACGCGCCCGGCGGAGCGCGCCTTGTCGACGGCCCGCCACAGCACGGGGGACACCTCGTAGCCCACCAGCCGGTCGAGGAACCGGCGCCCCTCCTGGGCGTCCACCAGGCGACTGTCCAGATCGCGCGTGTCGTGCACGGCGCGCTCGATGGCCTCCGGGGTGATCTCGTGGAACACCATCCGCCGCACGGGCACCTTGGGGTGCAGGACCTCGAGGAGGTGCCAGGCGATGGCCTCGCCCTCGCGGTCCTCGTCGGTCGCGAGGTAGACCTCCTCGACGCCCTTGAGGGCCGCGCGCAGCTCGGACACCACCTTGGTGCGGTCTCGGCTGACCACGTAGACCGGCTTGAAGTGGTCGTCGGGGTTGATCCCGAGACGGGCCCAGGGCTCGGACTTGACCGCCGCCGGGATCTCGGCGGCGCTCTGGGGCAGGTCGCGGATGTGGCCCACCGAGGGCTTGACCACGAAGTCGGCGCCGAGCATCGCCTGGATGCGCGTGGCCTTGGCCACGGACTCGACAATCACCAGTGCTCGCGCCATCCCTACCTCATCACCGCGCCGTGGCTCCTCGGGAACCCCTTCGGGAGGGTGACCCTACTCCTCGGCGGGCGGAGCCGCGATGATCTCGTACTGCGGGTTGAGGATCACCGCCTCGCGCCGCAGGGAGGTGACGGTCCCGCGGACCAGGAGCCGCGTGCCCCGCTCGATGCCCGGTACGGCGCTGCGGCCCTGGAAGACCAGGGTCACCGAGCCCGACGGATCGGCGATCACGCAGCGCAGCTCGTGGCTGCCGCCCTCGTGGTTGACGGCGATCGCCCGCACCCGCCCGGCGATCTCCGCGTTCTGGCGCTGGCGCAGGGCCCCGATGGGGAAGGCACCGCTGGAGCGCTCGGCCAGGCGCACGTCGGCCTCCAGGTGGGCGTCCTCGCGCACGCCCCCGCGCACCACCTGCTCGCTCACCGGCTCGTTGGGAGTGACCCCGGCCGCGCTGCGGGCCGGCGCCATGCGGTAGGGGATGATCGTGGCCGCCGTGCGCGGCACGTGCATGACCGCACCGGCGATGGCGTCGGCCGTGCGGTCGTGCAGCAGCCGCTGGAAGCGCGAGGGGTAGCCGCGGCGCGGCAGGATCACCATGCAGAAGACGTCGGGGTCGCGCACCACGTCGGCCACCAGCTCGAGGGCGGCCCGGTCCACGCGGCGGTCCTCGCACTCGACCACCTCCAGGGGGATGCGTGCCGACGCCGTGTTGGCCGGCCCCCAGGCCTGCTCCAGGCGCTTGGTCACCATGGGGTCGATGTCGAAGTGGACCGCGCGCACCGAGTAGGCGTTGAGCGTCGACACGTAGCGCAGCGCGCGCTCGGTGACCAGGTCGTAGTGGTCGACGAACACCACGACCCGATTCATCTGGATCGACGACAGCGAGCGGGCGCGACTGGCCTCGAAGGCTTGGTCCTCGAGCTCGTACTGGCGGTTGAAGCGCAACAGGCCCCAGTACATCAGGGGGCCCACCACGACGATGATCCAGGCGCCCTCGGTGAACTTGGCCAGCACGAAGATCAGCACCACCAGGGCGGTCACCGTGGCCGAGGCCGCGTTGGCGACCACGCCGAAGCGCCAGTGGCCCTGGCGCTCGCGCAGGTGGCGGGCGACCATCCCGGCGCCCGCCATCGTGAACCCGGTGAACACCCCGATGGCGTAGAGGGCGATCAGCGCGTTGACCTGGGCCCGGAAGATCAAGATGAGGGTCAGCGACACGATGCCCAAGACGATGATCCCGTTGGAGAAGGCCAGGCGGTGGCCGCGCTTGGTGAGCTGGCGCGGCAGGTACCGGTCGGTGGCGACGTAGTTGGCCAGGAAGGGGAACCCGTTGAAGGAGGTGTTGCCCCCGGTGTAGAGGATGAGCAGCGTCGCGAACTGCACCAGCAGGAAGATGAGGTGCCCGGCGCCCGAGCCGCCGAACACCGCGCGGACCTCCTGGCTCACGACGGTGGGCGTGCCGGCGGCGTAGGGCAGCGCGTGGGTCCAGGCCGCGAGCAGGGTGGTGCCGAGCAACAAGAAGGCCAGGATCGTCGCCATGGCCACCAGCACCTGGCGGGCGTGGCGCGACTCGGGGCGCCGAAAGGACGCCACGCCGTTGGAGATGGCCTCCAGGCCCGTCAGCGACGACCCGCCATTGGCGTAGGCCCGCAGCAGGGTGAGGAAGGCCAGGCCCATCAGGAGGCCCGACCCGCGCTCGCCCAGGCGGTGGTCGACCAGCAGGTGCGCGGCGGGCTGGGCCACGTGGTGCAGCGTGCCCAGCGCCTTCTTGACGTAGCCCACGACGATCGTGAGGCCGAGCATCGTGATGTAGAAGTACGTGGGGAAGGCGAAGTAGCTGCCCGCCTCGCGCAGGCCGCGCAGGTTGCCGAAGATGAGGATGATGACGACGGCCACGGTGATGGGCACCGTGTAGGCCGTGAGGTTGGGGAAGGCACTGGTCAAGGCGGCCGTGCCGGCCGAGCACTGGACGGCGACGGTGACGATGTAGTCGATCAGCAGGGCCACCGCCGCCACCTGGGCGACGCGCGGGCCGAAGTTGTCGCGCGCCACCACGTAGGAGCCGCCGGCGGTCGTGTAGTACTTGATCACGTCGAGGTAGGACGTCGTCACGAAGAACAGCACCCCGAGGATGACGAACATCACCGGCACCACCAGGCTGAAGGCGGCCAGTCCGATGAAGGGGGTCATCTGGACGAGGATCTCCTCGGTGCCGTAGGCCGACGACGAGATGCAGTCGGGCGCCAGGACCCCGAGCGCCGTCGTGCGTCCGAGCCGCTCGGCGCCCAGCTGCTCGCTGACCAGGGGGCGGCCCAGCAGCACCCGCTTGAGGCGGTAGCCGAGCGTCTCGGGGTAGACGGTCGACACGTTGGCGTGCGAGGTGAGGACCGGCGTGCTGCTGGAGATCTGCTTGTCGGCCTCGGACACCAGCAGTACACTAAGCGACCGCACGAGCCCAGTTGCGGCTCGCGCGGGTCGTGTGGTCTGATGGTCGCCGTGCACGTCATCGTGGTTGGCTGCGGCCGTGTGGGGTCCGAGCTGGCCATGGGGCTGGCCGACGCGGGCCACTCCGTCGTCATCGTCGACAAGAACCGCGACGCGCTGCGCCGGCTGACCCGCTACCACGGCAAGACCCTCGTGGGGTCGGGATTCGACCGCGACATCCTCTTCAAGGCCGAGGCCCGCCACGCCGACGCGCTGGCCGCGGTGACCAGCGGGGACAACACCAACATCCTGTGCGCACGCATCGCCCGGGACACCTACGGCATCAAGAACGTGGTCGCGCGCATCTACGACCCCCAGCGCGCCGAGATCTACCTGAAACTCGGGATCCCCACGGTGGCGACGTCGCGCTGGACGACCCAGCAGGTGCGGCGCTGGCTGCTGCCCTCGGACGACTCCATCGAGTGGTCCGACGGCGCGGGCACGATGCACCTGGTGGAGCGCATCGTGCCCGACGCCCTGGCCGGACGGCCCCTCAGCGAGTTCAACCGGGGCGACCAGGTGCGCGTCGTGGGCCTGGTGCGCGGCGGTGCGGGTCGCATCGACGTCGACGGGCTGTTCGCCCAGGAGGACGACATCCTGGAGTTCCTGGTCACCTCGGCGGGCCTCGATCAGCTCGAAGCGCTGCTGGCGCGGAGGACCCCGTGAGGGTGGTCATCGCCGGCGGCGGCTCGGTGGGCACGGCGATCGCCCTCGACCTCCTGGACCGACACCACGAGGTGACCCTGCTCGAGCAGGTCAGCGCGGTCGCCGAGCGCCTCAAGTCACTGCTGCTGGGGGTGAACGTGATCGCGGCCGACGCCTGCGAGTACTCGTCGCTGGTGGCCGCCGACCTGCGCAACGTGGACGTGGTGATCGCGGCGACCGGGGACGATGAGGACAACCTCGTGGTCAGCTGGCTGTCCAAGCAGGAATTCGGGGTGCCCCGGGTGATCGCCCGCATCAACAACTCGCGCAATGCCTGGCTCTTCACCGAGAGCTGGGGCGTCGACGTGTCGGTGTCGACACCCGCCCTGATCACGTCCCTGGTCGACGAGGCCGTCGAGGTGGGGGCGATGATCAATCTCCTAGACCTGGCCGACGGGCGCATGCGCCTCATGGAGGTGACGCTGGCCTCCAACTCGCCGGCGGTGGCCAACGAGGTAACCCTGGACGACCTGCGCCTCAGCGACGCCGTGCGCGTCGTCGCGGTGGTGCGCCACGACCAGCCCCTCACGCCCACGCCCTCGATGCGCTTCTACGAGCACGATCACGTCATCCTGCTGGCCCGCGCCGAGGCGGCCGAGGACGGAGCCGAGCCCTTCATCGGCTAGGACCCAGCCGTAGCATGGGGCCGTGAGGGCGGCCTTCTTCGACCTGGACAAGACGGTGATCGCCAAGTCCTCCCTGGTCGCCCTGGGCCCCCAGCTCCACGCCCGGGGCCTGCTGCACCGGCGCACCCTGGTGCGCGCCGTCGTCACCCAGATGCTGTTCTTGCGCTTCGGGGCCGACGAGGACCGCCTGGCCAAGATGAGCCGGGCCGTGCTCAAGGTGACGCGCGGCTGGGACAGTGACGAGGTGCGCGAGCTGGTCGCCTCTACCCTCAACGAGGTCATCGAGCCCCTCGTCTACGCCGAGGCCCGCGCCCTCATCGACTACCACCGCGGCCGGGGCGACGAGGTGTGGCTGGTGTCGAGCTCGCCGAACGAGGTCGTCGAGCCCTTCGCCGCCCTCCTCAACATCACCGGGGCCATCGCCTCGCGGGCCCGGATCGACGAGAACGGCAAGTTCACCGGCGAGATGGACTTCTTCAACCAGGGCGCCAACAAGGTCGTGGCCATCGTCGAGCTGGCCGCGCGCCGCGGGATCGACCTGGCCGAGTCCTTCGCCTACTCGGACTCCGAGACCGACGCCCCGATGCTCGAGGCCGTCGGGCACGCCTACGCGGTCAATCCCGACCGGGCCCTCACCCGCCTGGCCCACGACCGCCAGTGGCCGATCCTGAGCTTTACGCATCCGGTGCGCGCCTCGAGCGGATCGCGGTCACGCACGCCGTACCTGGTCAGCGTCGTGATCCTGGGCTTGGCGGCCGTGCTGGGCCGTTCGCGGGCGCGCCGGCCCTAGCGCGGGGGCCTACAGCGTCAGCAGGTCACGCGCCCCGGTGTCCGAGGACGGGTGGCGCAGCTTGCTCATGGCGCGAGCCTCGATCTGGCGGATCCGCTCGCGGGTCAGGTTCATCTCGGCGCCCACGTCCTCGAGGGTGCGGATCTCGCCGGCGCCATCCAGGCCGAAGCGCATGCGCAGGATCTTGCGCTCACGATCGTCGAGCGGCTCCAGGAGCTTCTCGATGGCCTCGGGCATCATCTTGACGGCCGCCACGTCGAAGGGCGACTCGGCCGAGCGGTCCTCGACGACGTCACCGAGCTCAGCGTCCCCATCCTCGCGCAGGGGCTCGGACAGCGAGATCGGCTCGGAGCGGAAGCGCAGCGCCTCGATGAGCTTGTCCTCGGGCATCTCGCACTCGTCGCACAGCTCCTTGATGGTGGGTGGCCGCCCGAACTTGAGCTCCAGGCGCGACTGGGCCTTCTGCACGCGCGCCAGCGTGTCGCCCGCGTGCACCGGGAGCCGGATGGTGCGTCCGGTGTTGGCGATGCCGCGGGTGATCGCCTGGCGGATCCACCACGTGGCGTACGTCGAGAACTTGAAGCCCTTGCGCCAGTCGAACTTCTCGACCGCGTGCATCAGGCCGAGGTTGCCCTCCTGGATCAGGTCCAGCAGCGGCAGCCCGGAGGCCTGGTACTTCTTGGCGATCGACACGACCAGGCGGAGGTTGGACTGGACGAAGTCGCGCTCGGCCTGCTCGCCGCGGTGGATGGTGCGCCGCAGCGCCTGGCGCCGCGCGGGGGCCAGCTTGATCTTCTTGTCGGCCTCGGCGGCCTCGAGCTCGCTGCGGGCCCCGCGCCCCTCCTCGATCAGCTGGGCCAGCTGGACCTCGTCGTCCTTGGTCAGCAGGGCGTACTGCCCGATGTCCGAGAGATACAGACGGACGAGGTCCTCATCGTCGCGGTCGACGCGATCCTTGGCCATGGTCTCCTTCCAGAGGCTCCACCCAGACATCTCGGTTATACGGGGGGGCGCAACCTCTCCGGGCAGCACCGCCGACAGCCGCTCCAGCGGGCTTCTCAGCCTACCGGCCCGCCGCCCCCGCCCGAGCACCTCACGCGGGGCGGAACCCGTTGGTGATCGGCATGCGACGGTCCCGGCCGAAGGCCTTGGACGTGATGCGCACACCGGGGGGCGACTGGCGGCGCTTGTACTCGCTGGAGTCGACCAGCCGCACGATCCGCACCACCAGCTCGGGGTCGTAGCCGAGGGCCACCATCGCCTCGGCCGTGAAGTCGCGCTCGACGTAGAGCTCCAGCAGCGGGTCGAGCTCCTCGTAGGGGGGCAGGGACTGGTCGTCGCGCTGGTCCGGGCGCAGCTCGGCCGAGGGGGCCTTGTCGAGCACGGTGTCGGGGATCGGCTCGGGGTCGCCGTCGCGCCGGGCGCGCGCGTTGCGGTGGCGGCACAGCTCGTAGACCAGGGTCTTGGGCACGTCCTTGATCACCGCGAACCCGCCCGCCGAGTCGCCGTACAGCGTCGAGTACCCCGTGGCCATCTCGGACTTGTTCCCCGTCGTGAGCACGATGGCCCCGGTGGCGTTGGACAGCGCCATCAAGATGACGCCCCGGACCCGGGACTGGAGGTTCTCGTCGGTCAGGCCGGTCGGCTCGCCCTCCAGCAGCGGCGCGAGCACGCCGGCCAGGGCCGCGTGCACGGACTCGATCCCCACGACCGCCAGGTCGATGTCCAGGCGCTGGGCGACCTCGGCGGCATCGCTCAGGGATCCCGGCGAGGAGTAGCGGCTCGGCAGCGCCACCCCGCGCACCGCCGCGGCGCCGACCGCGTCCACGGCGATCGTGGCGACCAGCGACGAGTCGATCCCGCCCGACATGCCCAAGACGACCGAGCGGAAGCCGTTCTTGCGCAGGTAGTCGCGCGTCCCCACCACCAGGGCCTGGTAGATCTCGGCCACGTCGTCGGCCGGCTCGGCGATCAGCCCCCGCCGCGGGACCGGCGCGGGTTCCGCCGCCGCGACCGGCACGCCGACCGGGGAGGCGGCCGCCTCAACGTCGACGATCAGCAGGGCCTCGTCGAAGGCCCCGGCGCGCGCCAGCACCTCGCCGCGCGCGTCCACGACCACGCTCTGGCCGTCGAAGACCAGCTCGTCTTGACCACCCACCAGGTTCACGTACGCGATGGGACAGCCGATCTCGCGCGCGCGCTCGACCAGCATGCGCTCGCGCTCGACCCGCCGCCCGCGCGCGAAGGGCGAGGCGTTGGCGACGACCAGCAGCGTCGCGCCCTGGGCCGCCAGCTCGGCGGCCGGCCCGGCCGCGGCCCACACGTCCTCGCAGATCAGCAGGCCGACCGCGACGCCGCGGACGTTGACGATGGCGTGGGGGCCCACACCACGGCGGAAGTAGCGCCGCTCGTCGAAGACGTCGTAGTTGGGCAGGAGGCGCTTGGTGGCCGTGGCCACCTCGTCGCCGCGATCCACCGCCACCAGGGCGTTGGCCACCCGCGGGTGGTCGGGTCCCTCGGGCACGTCACGGCTGTCGCCCGAGGCGGCCAGCAGAACGCCGCGGCCCTCGGGCAGCACCGTCCCGACCAGGGTCGCGGGCCCGGATCCGCCGGCCACGACGGCCAGGGCCGCGCGCGCCGCCTCGATGAACCCCTCCTTCAGTAAGAGATCCTCGGGCGGGTAGCCCACCAGGGCCAGCTCCGGAGTCACCACCAGGTCGGCGCCGGCGGCTCCGGCGGCCGCGCGCAGGCGGGCGATCGTGGCGACGTTGTCGGCCAGGCCCCCGACCACCGCGTTCATCTGGGCAAGTGCGAGGCGGACCACCGGCACGAGCGAAGCCTACCGGTGCGGCCTCGGAACCCCCCGGAACGGGTCCCGACGAGTTTCACACGGGGTTAACACAACGCGGCACGCGCGGCGCGCGCGCCCGCCAAACTTGAGGGGTCGCGAGTGGCGCGACCAACGTCAGCACTGGAGGAGCCGAGGTGGCGTACCAGGCCGAGTACATCTGGATCGACGGGGCCGAGCCCACGCACGGGCTGCGCTCCAAGACCAAGATCGTCCCCGACGGCAAGAAGCCGCCGGTGTGGGGCTTCGACGGGTCGAGCACCAACCAGGCGACGGGCAGCTTCTCGGACTGCGTGCTCCAGCCGGTGTTCACCTGCCCGGACCCGCTGCGCGGGCCCAGCGACGTGCTGGTCATGTGCGAGGTGCTCAACGCCGACCTCACCGCGCACCCCACCAACACGCGGGCCGCGGCGGTGGCGGCGGCCAAGAAGTACGCCAGCTTCGAGCCGATGTTCGGGATCGAGCAGGAGTACACGTTCTTCCAGGATGGCCGCCCCTACGGGTGGCCCGACGTGGGCTTCCCGGCCCCCCAGGGTCCCTACTACTGCGGCGTCGGCGGGACCAAGCTGCCCGGGCGCGACATTGTCGAGGCGCACACGCTGGCCTGCCTGCGCGCGGGCCTGGCCATCGAGGGCACCAACGCCGAGGTGATGATGGGCCAGTGGGAGTTCCAGATCGGGGTCCTCAGCACGGTCGCCGTCGGGGACCAGCTCTGGACGGCCCGCTGGCTGCTCCAGCGCATCGCCGAGGACTACGGCGTGGACGTCAGCTTTGACGCCAAGCCGGTCCAGGGCGACTGGAACGGCGCGGGCGCCCACACCAACTTCTCGACCAAGCAGATGCGCGCGGCCGGCGGCCTCGACGCGATCATCGCGGGCTGCGAGGCCCTCAGCACGCGAACGCTCGAGCACGTCGAGAACTACGGCGTGGGCATCAAGGACCGCCTGACCGGCGCCCACGAGACCGCGCCGTGGTCGTCGTTCTCCTACGGGATCTCCGACCGGGGCTCGTCGGTGCGCATCCCCGGGGCCGTGGCCCGCGACCGCCGCGGGTACCTGGAGGACCGGCGCCCCAACGCCAACGCCGACCCCTACGTGGTGGCGCGCCTGATGGTCGAGACCATCTGCGGGGCGGCCACCGCGCCGCGCCGGGCCCCGGCCACCAAGCCGCCGCGCGCCGCCGCGCCCGCCCGGACCAGCCGTTCCACCACGGGCGCGAAGGCCGCCGCGCTGCGCTAGGGCGGCCCCCGACCGTGGGGGTGCAACAATGAGCAACGTGCAGAGCCAGGCGCAGTACGTGCTGCGAACGGTCGAGGAGCGGCGCGTCCGCTTCATCCAGCTGTGGTTCACCGACGTGCTGGGGCGCCACAAGGCGTTCCACGTCACCCCGGCCGAGCTCGAGGACGCCCTCGACCAGGGCATGACCTTCGACGGCAGCGCCATCGACGGCTTCTCGCGCACCAACGAGTCCGATGTCCTGGCCCGACCCGACCTGACGACCTTCCAGCTGCTGCCCTGGTACCACGAGGGCGACGGCGTCGCCCGGGTGTTCTGCGACATCCACAACCTGGACGGGACGCCCTTCGCGGGCTGCCCGCGCCAGCAGCTGCGCCGGGTGCTGCGCGAGGCCCACGACGCGGGCTACACGTTCTTCGTGGCCCCCGAGGTGGAGTTCTTCTACTTCACCGACCCGCCACTCAACTCAGCCCCCCAGCCCATCGACAACGGCAGCTACTTCGACCTGGCCCCCGACGACGCGGGCAGCCAGTTGCGCCGCCGCAGCGTCCTGATCCTCGAGGAGATGGGTATCGGCGTCGAGCACGCCCAGCACGAGGACGCCCCGGGCCAGTACGAGATCGACCTGCGCTACACCGACGCCCTCTCGATGGCCGACACCGTGATGTCGGTGCGCTTCGTGATCAAGGAGCTCGCCCGCCAGGCCGGCGTCTTCGCCAGCTTCATGCCCAAGCCGCTGTCGTGGACCCAGGGGTCGGGCATGCACACCCACCTGTCGCTGTGGCGCGACGACGAGAACGCCTTCATCGGCGACGGCCCCTACGGGCTGTCCGTGGTGGCCACGCGGTTCCTCGCGGGCCTGGTGCGCCACGCGCCCGAGATCACCGCGATCACCAACCAGTGGGTCAACTCCTACAAGCGCCTGGTGCCGGGCCAGGAGGCTCCCTCGTACGCCGACTGGGCCCGCTTCGACCGGGCGGCCCTGGTGCGCATCCCCTCGGTCAAGCCCGGGCGCATCGACTCGACGCGCCTGGAGTACCGCTCCCCGGATCCGGCCGCCAACCCCTACCTGGCCTTCGCCGTCATCCTGGCCGCGGGCCTGCGCGGCGTGAGGGGCGACTACGAGCTGCCCGCCGAGGGCCACGCGGTAGGCCGCCTGCCCCAGTCGCTGGCCGAGGCCGTGGACCTGATGGAGGGCTCGTCGCTGCTCCACGAGACTCTGGGCGAGCACCTCGTGGAGTGGTTCTTGCGCAACAAGCGCGCGGAGTGGGACGCCTACCGTGGCCAGGTGACGCCCTTCGAGCTCGAACGGTACCTGCCACTCCTGTGATCGACGTCGTCTTGTGCGTGCCGTCCTGCGAGGGACCGATTCGCAAGGCCCTGGAGGTGACGGGCGTGACGCCGGCCGTCGCCAGCTCGGGGCGCCTGGCCGAGGTCAGCGCGCTCGAGCCCTCCGGCGGCTTCGCCGGGGCCGTCATCAACGCGGCCGGCTTCCCCTTCACCGAGGCGATGAACCTGTGCCGCCAGCTGCGCCACCGCACCACCACCGTCGGCCCGATCATCTTGCTGGTGGACCACTACCAGCTCGACGACCTGACCTTCCGGGAGGACCTGTTCGACGACTTCGTCGTGGGCCCCTTCGACGTGAGCGAGCTGGCCACGCGGCTGCGGCACCGGCTGCGGCGCGCCGGCAACGAGTCCGTGGCCGCCCGGGTGGTCCACGGAGACCTGGCGATGAACCTGGAGACCTACCAGGCCACGATCGCCGGCCGCGTGATGGACCTGACGTACATGGAGTACGAGCTCCTGCGCTTCCTGGCCACGAACCCGCAGCGGGTCTTCACGCGCGAGACGCTGCTCAGCCGGGTGTGGGGCTACGAGTACTACGGCGGTGCGCGCACCGTCGACGTCCACGTGCGGCGGCTGCGGGCCAAGCTCGGCGAGGAGCACGCCCACCTGATCCAGACGGTGCGCTCCGTCGGCTACCGCTTTGGGGTGCCCGAGCGCGAAGGCGGCAGCTAGCCCTCAGTGTGCGGGCGCGTGGGCCCACAGCTCGACCTCCACGCGCGCGCCGAGCGGCAGCTCGGCCACCGCGACCGCCGAGCGCGTGGGACGCGGGACGCTGAAGGTCTCGACCCAGACCTCGTTGCAGGCGTCGAAGTCGTCCATGGACACCAGGAACAGCGTGGCCTTGACCACCTGGTCCAGGGTGGCCCCGGCCTCCTCGAGCACCCGCGCGGCGTTGGCCAGGGCCTGGCGCAGCTGGCCGACGGCGCCGCCGTCGGCCATGGCGCGGACCTCGCGGTCCACCAGCAGGCCCAGCTGGCCCGAGATGATGACGAGGTCGCCCGCGCGACGCCACGGGGAGTAGGGACCGACGGTCATGGCGCCTCTCTAGCTAAAGGAGTTGCCGCACCCGCAGGTGTGGGTGGCGTTGGGGTTGGCGATGTGGAAGCCGGCGCCCTGGAGGCCGTCGGAGAAGTCCATGATCGACCCGGTGAGCAGCTCGGCACTGGCGGCGTCGACGACGACCGAGACGCCGTCGACGTTCGAGACGATGTCGTCGTCGGCGATCTCGGAGTCGAAGAAGAGGTCGTACTGGAAGCCCGAGCAGCCGCCGGACTTGACCGCGATGCGCAGCACGAGGCGGTCGGTGGACTCCTCGGCAGCAATGAGCTCGGCGACCTTGGCCGCCGCCGCAGCGGTCAGCGTGATCGGCTCGGCCACGGCGGCCTGGGGACTCGTGGTGACGTCGGTCATGGCACCTCCCTGGTGTGGGGCCCATGGTACCGGGCGGCGCGTGCTCCCGTGCCGCTCCCGGTAGCGTCCCGGTGTGGGACTCCCCGACGACATTCGCGCCCGCCTGGCCGAGCTTCCCGATCCCGAACTGGGGATCTCGGTCGTCGAGCTGGGCATGATCGGCGAGATCACCGTAGGGCCCGAGGGCGACGCCGTGGTGGCGGTGGCCCTCACGACGGCGGGCTGTCCCCTGCGCACCCAGATCACGCGCGACGTCCGCGAGACCGCGCGCCAGGTCGCGGGCGTGCACGCCGTCCGGGTCGACTTCACCGAGATGGGGCCGGCGGCCAAGCGCGCCGCCCTGGAGCGCGCCCGCTCGGCGGCCCAGGCGCGCAGCACGCTGACCGGCCTCGCGCCCACCGTGCCGGTGCTGGCCATCGCCTCGGGCAAGGGCGGCGTCGGCAAGTCCTCGGTGGCCGCGAACCTCGCGGTGTCCCTGGCGCGGCTCGGCCACGTCGTCGGCGTGCTCGACGCCGACGTGTGGGGCTTCTCCCTGACGCGCCTGCTCGGGGTCACCGGCCCCGTCGAGGCCACCGGGGGCCGCATGCATCCGGTGCGCCAGCGCGTCGGCGCCGGCGAGCTGCGCGTCTTGTCGATGGGACTGCTGGCCGAGGACGGCCGGGCACTGGCCTGGCGGGGCCTCATGGTCCAAAAGGCGGTCGCCCAGTTCCTCGAGGACGCCGACTGGAGCGGGATCGACTACCTGGTCGTCGACACGCCCCCCGGGACGGGCGACATCCCCATGACCCTAGCGCGGCTGCTGCCTCGCCTGGGCATCGTGCTGGTCACCACGCCGAGCCGCGCGGCCAGCCGGGTCGCGGCGCGCACGGCCGACTTCGCGCGGGGCCACCACCTGCGGATACTCGGCGTCGTGGAGAACATGGCGCCGGTGACCTGTGCCCACGGCGAGGTGCTCGCCCCCTTCGGCGCCGGCGGCGGCCAGAGCCTGGCCGACGAGCTCGGGGTCCCGCTGCTGGCCTCGATCCCCCTGCAGGCCGCGCTGTCGGCGGCGGCCGACGAGGGACGGCCCCTAGCGCTCGACGAGCCCGCCGACGGCGACTTCCTCGCGCTGGCGCACTGGGTACGCGACGACCTGGCCCCACCCCCCGGGCGCGCGGGGTGCTCGGCCCGCCTGCTCGACGCGCTGGAGCGCGCCGTCGCGACGCCCTGAGCTGTCTCCAGCGCGGCGCGAGTCGCGCCGCGCCGCTCCCCGCCGTGTGGCTCGCGGTCGTGGTGCGCGCCTGCGGGGCCCCGCGCTCGGGCGAGACGGAGACCTCGCCCCGGGATCAGTCGTCGTAGCCGGGCTCGCCCGGCAGGGCGATCCAGGGGCGCCCCGCCCGCTCGCGCAGGTGCGGCTCGATCCGGACGATTGGCCCGAGGCCCGCGGCGAAGGCAAGCGCTCCGGCGACGTCGGGCAGCAGCGCGATCTGGCGCAGCGTCTGGATCGTCGGCAGGATCAGGGTGATCGACCCGCGGGCGCCGGCGGCCAGCGCGTCGACGGGGCGCACCCAGGTGTGGGCCACCGTCTCGCCCCGGTCGTGAGCGGCCACCTGCTCGCGAGGTGCCGGGGCCAAGAAGAAGCGCGTGTCGTAGCGGCGAGGCTGGCCGAGCGGCGTCACCCAGTGGCCGATGTAGCGCATCTGGCCCAGATCGAGGCGCAGCCCCTCGCTGGCCAGGACCTCGGCCAGGGTGCTGCGACGCTCGTTCATCGCCGCCTGCCAGGCCCCGAGCGCGTCGGGATCGGGGGCGGCCGCGTCCACCAGCAGCAGCCCGGCCTCCTCGAAGAGCTCGCGGGCCGCGGCCACGAAGTAGGCCAGGCCGCCCGAGGCGACGCCGAGGGTCCGCGAGGCGGTGGCGTCGTCGAGACCGGTCACCCGCGCGCCGAGGTCACCGTCCTCGGCCTCCAGCGCGCCACCGGGAAAGACGTGGGCGCCGCCGACGAACTCGCTGGCCGGATTGCGACGCACCATGAGGACCTCGAGGCCACCGGGTCCGTCGCGCAGGGGCAGGATGGTGGCGGCCGCGCGGGGCGTCATCGGGTCGGACATGAGCCAACCTACCGCCGGGACGATGACCGGCGCCCTCGCGTCTCGCACTACATTTGGGGAGATTCGTCCCGCCCAAAGGAGCACCGTGGCCAAGAGACCCCCCGCCAAGCGTCCACCCGCGCCCGTCGCCGCCGGGCGGCCCGCGGGCTTGTTCACCTGGCTGGCCATCGGCCTCGTCGTCGTCGTGGTGGTCGCCCTCGTCGTGATCAAGGTCGTGTCGGGCACCTCGGGTCCCTCGGCTGAGACCTTCACCCCGACCAGCGCCAAGGTGGCCCACGAGCTGGCGTCGGTCCCCGCCTCCGTGTTCAACACCGTCGGCGTCACCTCGGGGGTGCCGGTCTCGGCGCCCATCGCGCTGAAGGGCCAGCCCGAGCTCGCAGGCCAGAGCTCGACGGGTGCCACCGTGCCCGAGGTCCTCTACATCGGCGCCGAGTACTGCCCCTACTGTGCCGCCGAGCGCTGGCCGCTGATCGTCGCGCTGAGCCGCTTCGGCACCTTCACCGGCCTGGGCGACGTGATCAGCTCGACGCGCTCGATCGAGCCCTATCAGGGAACCCCGACGTTCACGCTCGTACGGGCGCACTACCACTCCCGCTACATCACCTTCGCGTCGGTCGAGGAGTACACCAACGTGTGGGACAGCGCCACCGGCTTCTACTCGCCGCTCCAGAAGCCGAGCGCCAAAGAGGCCGCCGACTTCAAGAAGTACGACACCTCCAAGTACGTCCCGGGCCTACCGGCCTCCCAGGACTACTCCTTCCCCTTCCTGTCATTCGCCAATCGCTTCCTGATGGTGGGGGCCAGCTACACGCCCAAGCTGCTGGCGGGCCTGTCGCGTGACACGATCGCGGCGGGTCTCAGCAGCGCCGCCAGCGGCGTGACCGACACGATCGTTGCGTCAGCCAACTTCGACTCCGCGGTCATCTGCTCGCTGACCAAAGACCAGCCAAGCAGCGTCTGCACCAGTCCGGGTGTCCTGGCCGCCAAGAAGGCTCTGCACATCTCGTGAGCCCCGCCCCCGGACCCGTCGCGCGATGGGTGCCGGTTCTCACGCTGCAGCTCAGCCTGGCCGGCCTCGGCGTCTCGGGCTACCTGACCTTCACCCACTTCGCCGGCACCCGCTTCCTGGCGTGCTCGGCCACGGGGCTCGTCGAGTGCGGCGTCGTCACCACGTCACCGCAGTCCTACGTGCTGGACATCCCCGTGGCGGTGCTCGGCCTGGTGGGCTTCGTCGCCCTGGTAGTGCTGATGACGCCCGCGGCGTGGCGCTCGGCCCGCTCCTGGGTCCACTGGACGCGTCTCGCCCTGGTCACGGTCTCGATGGCCATGGTCCTGTGGCTGGTCGCCGCCGAACTCTTGATCATCGGGCACATCTGCGTGTGGTGCACGGCGGTCCACGTGATCACGTTCGCGCTCTTCGCGATCGTGATGGCCTTCAGACCACGCCCGCGCCCCGCAGCAGCCCCCGACGCTCCGACTCGGTGAGGCCACCCCAGATCCCGTGGCTCTCCCGCTGGGTCAACGAGCTCTCCAAGCAGGTCGCCCGCACCGCGCACTCCACGCAGATCCGCTTGGCGGCGGCCTCGCGTGATCGGCGCTGATCGCGAGCCTCGCCCCGGTCTGGAGCAAAGAAGAGCGACTGCTCGCTGCCCCGACACGCTCCTAGCTGGCGCCACGGCGCCACCTGCACTGTCACTGCCCACCCCTCACCAGGGGGCACACTAGCCAGCGCGCCGGTCGAGGGCAAGGGGCGCTTCGGGGCTGGGCTACGCTGAGCCCCGTGGCCACCGTCCTCATCGTCAGCGACCTGCCCGCACTGCGCGCCGAGCTGCGCGCGACCCTCGAGGGTCCCGAGATCGAGATCGACGAGGTCGAGACCGGGCGCTCCGCCCTCGATCGCGTGCGCGAGGGGGGCGTCGACCTCGTCGTCACCGACATGCAGGTGGGATCCATGGGGGGCATGGCCATCACCCTGGAGATCCGCAATGAGGAGTCCTACGGAGCCGCCGAGTCGGTCCCGGTGCTCATGCTCCTCGACCGCCGGGCCGACGTCTTCCTGGCGCGGCGCGGTGGAGCCGACGGCTTCCTCGTCAAGCCCCTGAACCCGCGCCGCGTGCGCGAGGCCGTCCGGGCACTGCTGCGCGACGAGACCTACGAGGATGACTCGTGGCGCCCGGCGACCGTGCGGGCTGGCACCACCGAGTGAGCGACGACCGGCCGCGGAGGTCGGGGCTTCACCTGCGAAGATCACGTCGCCACCCCCGGGACACCCGGAGCCCGAGCCCGGAGGCCCGGGCGATCCACGCCCGCGTCGACCAGTTGGGCACCCACGAGCTGCGTGATGTCATGACCCCGCGCACGGACGTCGCCTTCCTCACCATCCCCGTGACCCCCGAGGCGGTCGCTGAGGCCGTGCGCGACACGGGCCACTCGTGCTTCCCGGTGGTGAACGGCGAGCTGGACGACATCGACGGCGTGCTCTTCGTCAACGACCTGTTCCGCTCCACGACGGTGCGCCGCGCCATCGGGGTGTCACTGCCCGACGCTGACGAGATCACCCGCAAGATCCGTCGCCCCCTGCTCTTGCCCGAGACGCTCGATCTCCTCGAGAGCCTGCGCGAGATGCGCAACGAGCACCGGAGCTTCGCGGTCGTGCTCGACGAGCACGGTGGCGTGGCCGGCGTGGTCTCGATCCGCGACATCCTCGAGGAGCTGGTGGGCGACTGGAGCGATGAGTTCGACCGGGAGGACGAGCCCGCGATCCTGCGCATCCGCGAGGGACGCTGGCTGGTCGATGGCCAGACCCACGTGGACCGCGTGAGCGAGGAACTAGGTCTGGAGATCCCCGAGGGTGACTACGTGACCCTCGCCGGCTTCGTGCTCGACCTGGCCGGCGTCATTCCTCAGCCTGGCGACACCTACGAAACCGACGGGTGGCGCTTCCGCGTGCAGTCGATGGATCGGCGCCGCATCAGCGAGATCGTCGTCGAGCACCACCCCGACGCGCCGGACCCCGCCGACGAGCCCACGGCGTGAGATCGGCCGAACCGGACGCACCGAGTAGGATGGCCCGGTCGCGGGGCTACCCGCTACGGGCTGTGGCGCAGTTTGGTTAGCGCGCTGCGTTCGGGACGCAGAGGTCCCCG
>JBMFWS010000013.1:30397-46336 GCA_049965035.1 Acidimicrobiales bacterium | reverse complement strand
GGCCGTGGGCGGGGGGGCGGGGTCGCGCAGCAGTGCCTCGACGACCCGCAGCGTCTCGTTGGCGTCCCCGGGGCGTACCACGTGCAGGCGCGGCATGGCGCGCAGCGACATGAGGTGCTCGACGGGCTGGTGCGTGGGCCCGTCCTCGCCCACGGCCACCGAGTCGTGCGTGAACACGAAGGTGGCCGGTGCCTCGCTGAGCGCGGCCAGGCGCAGGGCCGGTCGCGCGTAGTCGCTGAACACGAAGAACGTGGACCCGAAGGGGCGCAGGCCACCGTGGCTGGCCTGGCCGACCAGGATCGCCGCCATGGCCAGCTCGCGGACCCCGTAGTGGATCTGGCGGCCACCGGGGTCCTCCCGGCTCTGGCGCGGGCCGGCCAGGCGCACACCGGTGTTCTCGGTCAGGTCGGCCGATCCGGCCGTCAGCCCGGGGGTCGCCGGAGCCCAGGTGTCCAGGGCTCGCTGGAGCGCCTTGCGCGTGGCCACCCGCGCGCCGGGCTCGTAGGCGGGAGCCGTCGCGTCACCGCGCAGCGCGCCGGCGCTGGCCAGCTGCTCTGCCAGACGGGCGCCGCGCTCGCCGGCGGCGGCCAGCGCGGCCACCCACACCCCGCGCGCGGACCCCGTCGCGTCCCCGCTGGCACGCAGCCGCGCCGGCAACGTGGGATCGAGCGGGAACGGCGTGTCGGCCAGGCCCAGGCGGGCCTTCACGTCGCTGATGACCGCGGGGGAGAACGGTGCACCGTGCGCCTCGCGTCGATCGAGCATCTCGGGGGACGGGAAGCCGATGTGGGAGCGCACGACCACCAGCGTGGGCCGCGCGCCCTCGGCCATCGCCGCGCGGCCGGCGCCCTCGAGAGCGTCGAGATCGTTGGCCGACTCACCGAGCTCGATCACGTGCCAGCCGTAGGACCGGAAGCGCGCCGGCGTGTCGTCCGCGCGGGCGAGCTCGGTCGGGCCGTCGATCGTGATGTGGTTGTCGTCGTAGAAGACCGTGAGCCGGTCCAGTCCCCAGGCACCGGCGAGGGACGCCGCCTCGTGGCTGATGCCTTCCTCGAGGCACCCGTCCCCGGCGATCACCCAGGTGCGGTGGCTCACCAGGTCCTCGCCGTAGTCGGCCCGCAAGATTCGCTCGGCCAGCGCCAGGCCGACCGCGTTGGCTAGACCCTGGCCCAGCGGACCGGTCGTCACCTCGACGGTGGGGGTCACGCCCCTCTCGGGATGGCCGGGGGTCTTCGAGTCGGGCTGGCGAAAGGCCTGCAGGTCCTGGGCACTGACGTCGTAGCCGAAGAGGTAGGCCAGAGAGTACTGGAGCATCGAGGCGTGGCCCGCGCTCAGGACGAAGCGATCGCGGTCCGGCCAGTTCGGATCGGCGGGATCGTGGCGCAGCAGGCGTGAGAACAGGGTCACGCCCAGGGGAGCCAGGGCCATCGCGGTCCCGCTGTGGCCCGACTGGGCCCGGGCCGGCCCGTCCAGGGCCAGGGCCACGATCTCGCGGATCGCGCGGCCCTCCAGGTCGGTCGCCCCCGCGTACAGATCGTCAGTCATGGCCAAAAGCGTAGTGAGGTTCCTCTCGATGCACGCTTGACGGTAGCGTCGCCCCATGCTCCAGGTTCCGCCCAACTGCGACCTCAGCCTCGGTCTGCGCCGCCTGGTGAGCGACGACCCGTCCCAGAGCGTCTGGGCCATCGATGTCGACGAGCGCTTCACCAACCCGATGGGGGTCCTCCAGGGTGGCTTCCTGGCCGCCATCGCCGACTCGGCCATGGGCGCCGCCGTCGTCCAGGCGGCTGCGGGCGCCGTGCGGGTCGCCAACACGGACCTGCGCATCTCCCTGCTCCGGCCGGTGCGCCCGGGGGCGACCTTGACCTGCGTGGCCCAGGTGCGCCGTATCGGCCGCACGGTGGCCTTCACCGACGCGACCGTGCGTGACCAGCACGACCACCTGGTGGCCACGGCCAGCTCCACCTTCGTCGTGAGCCCCCGGTGAGTAGGCTGGCGCCATGAAGGTGCCATGGTGGCGTCGCCTGTTCCCGGGCATCTCGCTGCGGCGCGATGTCAACGACATCAAGTCGCTGCTGGGACGCTACGTTCGCGAGGAGACCGTCGAGCCGGTCAAGCGCATCGCCCGCTACGCCGCCTTCGGAGCCGTGGGCAGCATCTTCGTGGGCTTCGGGACCTTGATGCTCCTGGTGGCCCTGCTGCGCTTCTTGCAGCACTTCCAGGTCCTCGATGGCTCCCTGTCGTGGCTGCCCTACCTGATCGTCGCGGTCGCGGCCCTCGGCGTGCTGGCCGTGACGGCCTGGCGCATCGTGGGCGACGCCTCGGTGCGCCGACGCCTGAAGGACCCCTCGTGACGACGTCGACCACGCGCCGCGACCTGGAGCGCGCCGTGCGCGACCTGGTGCCCTCCACGCAGATCCGCGCGTGGCGTGACGACCCGGCCACCACCGCCCTCGCCGGGGCCGGCGGCCTGGTCACGGGCTTCGTCTGGGGATTCTGGCGCGCCCGGCGGCGCGCCCGCGCCCGCGCCCGCGCCCGGCGCCGATGATCCGCACGCTGCGTTGGGCCGCGGCCCTGGCCGCCGGACGGGCCTTGCGTCGCGCCTCGCCCGCGTGGGCGGTCGTGGCCGCACTGCTGGTGGTCGCGCGTCTCTTGCATCGCGCCTCCCGCCCGCGCCCCTCGGGCGCATGAACGCGGATCTGCGCGCGGGAGAGCGCGTCCTCCTGATCGATGCCAAGGACCGCCGCTACCTGGTGACCTTGCAGAGCGGCAGCTCCTTCCACACCCACGCCGGCATCGTGGCCCACGACGACGTCATCGGCCAGCCCGAGGGCTCGCTGGTGGGCTCGGCCGGCTCGGAGCGGCGATTCCTGGTGCTGCGCCCGACCCTGGCCGAGATCGTGCTCAAGATGCCCCGCGGCGCCCAGGTGATCTACCCCAAGGACTTGGGAGCCATCCTCGTGCGGGCCGACATCGGGCCGGGTCAGCGCGTCTTTGAGGCCGGCGTCGGGTCGGGCGCCCTGTCGATGGCCCTCTTGCGGGCGGGCGCCGCCGTGCACGCCTACGAGCTGCGCGAGGACTTCGCCCACCAGGCTCGCCGCAACGTGGAGAGCTTCTTGGGGCCCGACGTCGCCTACGAGATCGAGATCCGCGACGCCACCGCGGGCATCGACGAGCGCGACCTCGACCGCGTCCTGCTGGACCTGCCCGAGCCCTGGCGCGTCGTCGAGCACGCCGCCGTGGCCATACGCCCCGGCGGCATCCTGCTCTCCTACCTCCCAAGCATCACCCAGGTTCAGCAGGTGCGAGACGCCCTGCGGGCCCACGGCTTCGGCCAGATCGAGACCGTCGAGGTCTTAGAGCGCGGGTGGCACATTGACGGCCGCGCCGTGCGGCCGGACCACCGCATGGTGGCCCACACCGGATTCTTGACCACCGCGCGACGCCTCGCGCGCCCGGGAGCCGAGCTCAGTCCTGCTCGATGAAGATGCACTCCCCGGGGCACTCCTCGGACGCCTCGACGACTGCATCCTCCTGGTCCGGGGGCACGACGGCCACCCCAGCGGCCCCGCCGGGTTCGTTCTTGACCGTGTCACCCTCTTTGACGTAGGCCAGCCCGTCGTCGAGCAGAGTGAAGACCGGCGGGCAGATCTCTTCGCACAGACCATCTCCCGTGCACAGATCCTGGTCGATCCACACCTTCATGCGTCCTCCTCGGTGACAGTGCGGCCACTTTAGCGGTCGATCTCGGAACCCTCGTAGCCGAAGCCAAGAGCGAAGCCTAGGGTGAGGCCATGGGCCGATTCGATGAGGACGAGCGCGACGACGAGGTACCCAGCGATGACCGCGCCTGGCGCCAGCGGGTCGACGAGCTCGAAGAGCGCCTCCTCGAGACGCGGGGCCAGTTGGCCCAGGCGCGCTCCAACAACGAGAAGCTGAGCATCACCATCCAGCAGACCCGGGACCAGATCGCGGCGCTGCGCGACGAGGTCGACAAGCTGACCCAGCCGCCCACCGTCTACGGCACCTTCCTCGACTTCAACGAGGACGGCACCGTGGACATCTTCTCGGCCGGCCGCAAGATGCGCGTGGCCCTCCACCCGAGCATCGACCCCCAGCAGGTCGAGCGGGGTCATGAGGTCGTGCTGAACGAGTCCTTCGCCGTCATCGGCGTGCGCGACGCCGACGGGCAAGGTGAGGTGGTCACGGTCAAAGAGACGCTGGCGGACCAGCGCGTGATCATCTACGGGCACACCGACGAGGAGCGCGTCGTCGAGCGCGCCGAGTCCCTGCGCGACGTGCGCCTGCGCAGTGGCGACACCGTCCTGCTCGACCAGCGCAGCCACCTCCTCACCGAACGCCTCAGTCGCCAAGAGGCCGAGTCCCTGATCCTGGAGGAGGTGCCCAACATCACCTACCAGGACGTCGGGGGCCTGGACGCCCAGATCGAGCAGATCACCGACGCCGTCGAGCTGCCGTACCTGCACCGCGACCTGTTCGCCCGCTACGACCTGCCCGCGCCCAAGGGGATCCTCCTGTACGGCCCGCCCGGCTGCGGCAAGACCCTCATCGCCAAGGCCGTGGCCAACTCGCTGGCCACCAAGGTGGGCGAGCTGCGGGGCAACCAGAACGTGCGCTCGTACTTCCTCAACATCAAGGGCCCCGAGCTGCTCAACAAGTACGTCGGCGAGACCGAGCGCCAGATCCGCCTGGTGTTCCAACGCGCCCGCGAGAAGTCCGAGGAGGGCGTTCCCGTCATCGTGTTCTTCGACGAGATGGACTCGCTGTTCCGCACCCGCGGGACCGGGATCAGCTCGGACGTCGAGTCCACGATCGTCCCCCAGCTGCTGGCCGAGATCGATGGGGTCGAGTCACTGCGCGACGTCATCGTGATCGGCGCCACCAACCGCGAGGACCTGATCGACCCCGCGATCCTGCGCCCGGGCCGCCTGGACGTCAAGATCAAGATCGAGCGCCCCGACGCGGAGGCCGCCACCCAGATCTTCACTCGCTACCTGCGCCCCGGCCTGCCGGTCGACCCCGACGAGCAGGCGACGCTGGGCGGCGGCGACGCCGACAAGGCGCTCCAGGCCATGATCGAGGCGACCGTCGAGGCGATGTACCGCATCGCCGACGAGAACCGGTTCCTGGAGGTGACCTACCAGGGCGGCGACAAGGAGGTCCTCTACTTCAAGGACTTCGCCTCCGGCGCCATGATCGAGAACGTGGTGCGGCGGGCCAAGAAACTGGCCGTCAAGCGCGAGATCGAGTCCACCAGCCGCGGGCTGCGCCGCAGCGACCTGCTCGAGTCGATCCGCCAGGAGTACCACGAGAACGAGGACCTGCCCAACACGACCAACCCGGACGACTGGGCCCGCATCTCGGGCAAGAAGGGTGAGCGCATCGTGTTCATCCGCACGTTGGTCAGCCACACCCACGACCAGCCACTGGCCGGCGGGCGCTCGATCCAGCACGTCGGGACCGGGCAGTACCTCTAGGACATGGCCCTCCCCAAGGTCGTCGGCATCGAGACCGAGTTCGGCATCCGCGGGGGACCCGACGCCGACCCGGTCACGTCCTCGACGCTGATCGTCACCGCCTACGCCCGGCGCATGGCGGCACCCATCGCCTGGGACTTCGACGACGAGAGCCCCGGACGCGACGCCCGCGACCTGGTGACCGGGCCCTCCTACGCGCCGGTGATCGAGACGCACCTGGCCAACGCCGTCTTGCCCAACGGGGCACGCTTCTACGTCGACCACGCCCACCCGGAGTACTCGTCGCCCGAGTGCCGCACCCCCCTCCAGGCCGTTCTCTACGACCAGGCCGGCGAGAACGTCCTGCGCCACGCGATGGCCGAGGCCAACGCCGAGCTGGCTCCCGCCCAGCGCATCGGCATCTACAAGAACAACTCGGACGGCAAGGGCAACTCCTACGGGTGCCACGAGAACTACCTGGTGCGCCGGGACGTCGCCTTCCGCGACCTGGTCGCGGCCATGGTGCCCCACTTCGTGTCCCGCCAGGTGGTCGTGGGAGCCGGCAAGGTGGGCGCCGAGCTCGAGCACACCCGGGCGGCGCGGCCCGTCTTCCAGCTCAGCCAGCGCGCCGAGTTCTTCGAGGAGGTGGTGGGCCTGGAGACCACGCTGCGCCGCCCGATCATCAACACCCGCGACGAGCCCCACGGCGACCCCTCCCGCTTCCGGCGCCTGCACGTGATCATTGGCGACGCCAACCTGAGCCCGGTCGCCACCGCGGTCAAGCTCGGCGCGACCGGGCTGCTGCTGGCCGCCCTCGAGGATGAGGGGCTCGGCGCCTTCCCGCCACCGCCCCGCGAGCCGGTGAGCGCGCTGCGGTCCCTGGCCCTGGACCCCACCTTGACCACGACCATCGAGCTCGAGTCCGGTGTGGCCTGGACGGCCTGGGACCTCCAGGACTACCTGTGGCACCTGGCCAGCGACTACGCCGAGCGCACCGGAGCGCCAGCCGTGGCCGAGCCCGATGAGGTGGCCTACCTCCTGGTGCAGTGGCGCGAGATGCTCGACGGCGTGCGCGACGACCACGACGCGGTGGCCGACCGCGTCGACTGGGTGGCCAAGCGCCGGATCGTGGACGGCTACCGCGCCCGCTACGACCTGGCGCCCACCGACCCGCGGCTCCTGGCAATCGACCTGCAGTACCACGACCTGGACCCCGCCCGCTCGCTGGCCGCCCGGGTGGGCCTGCGGGCCCTCCACGAGAGCGCGGACATCGCCCGTGCGGTCACGTCCCCTCCCGACTCGACGCGCGCCTTCTTCCGCGGGCAGTGCGTGGCCCGCTACCCCGACGACGTGGTGGCGGCCAACTGGGATTCGGTCGTCTTCGACCTGGGCACGGGCTCCCTCCACAAGGTGCCCACGGCCGACCCCCTGCGCGGCACCGCCGCGCTGACCGCCCACCTGTTCGCCGACGCTCCTCACGCGCGCGACCTCTTGGCGGCGCTGGAAGGGTAGAACAGAGGGTATGAGCGAGCAGGAACGGATCCAACGACCCAAGGCCCCGCGCGATCGCGACGACGTCGTCGACGTGCCCACCGAAGCGAGTCGCGGCGACCAGCTGAAGGCTGACCTCGACGACCTCCTCGACGAGATCGACGACGTCCTCGAGGAGAACGCCGAGGAGTTCGTGCGCAACTACATCCAAAAGGGAGGGCAGTGAGGTGGGCCTGCCACTCTTCTCAGCGGCCGAGGATCCCGGCCCGAACTTCGTGCGCTTCGCCGAGGTGAGCGGTCTGCTCACCGCGGCCGACCAGGCCATCGATGCCCCGCACGCGACCACGGTCGTGGCCCTGCGCTACGTCGACGGCGTCGTGATGGTGGGCGACCGCCAGGCCACCGCGGGCTACATCGCGAGCCGCGACGTGCGCAAGATCGAGGCGGCCGACGCCTACACGGCCATCGCCATCTCGGGCAGCGCGGCGCGCGGCATGGAGTTCATCCGCCTCGCCCAGCTCTCCTTCGAGCACTACCAGAAGATGACCGACGCCGACCTGACCCTCGAGGGCAAGGCCAACTACCTCTCGCCGATCGTCCAGCGCAACAACCTGTCTAGCCCCCTGGTCGTGGTGCCCCTCCTGGCCGGCTGGGACCCCACGCGCCACGAGGGCCGGATCTTCGAGTACGACGGGGCCGGCGGATGCTACGAGCGCCGGGACTTCGCGACCATCGGGTCGGGCACCCCCTTCGCCGAGAGCGCGCTGCGCCTCGGCTTCCGTGCGGACCTGACGCGCGAGGAGGCCCTGGACCTGGCCGCCCTGGCCATCTACGAGGCGGGGGACAACGATCCCAGCACCGGCGGGCCGGACTTCGTGCGCGGCATCTTCCCGATCGTGGTGACCGTCGACGCGGCCGGGTTCGCCGAGCTGCCCACCGACGACGTGCGCGCGCGCTACGAGGCCATCAACGAGCGCCGCACGCGGGCCCAGGGGATCGCGGGGGGAACGCTGCGATGAGCAACTACTTCTACGTCTCGCCCGAGCAGCTGATCAAGGACCGCGCCGAGTTCGCCCAGAAGGGCATCGCCCGCGGACGCGCCATCGTGGCGACCATCTACGACGTGGGCATCGTGCTGGTCGCGGAGAACCAGTCGGCCTCGTTGAACAAGATCTCCGAGATCTACGACCGTATCGCCTTCGCCGCGGTCGGCAAGTACAACGAGTTCGATCGGCTCCGCGAGGCCGGCATCCGCTGGGCCGACAGCACCGGCTTCACCTACTCGCGCGAGGACGTCGACGTGCGGGCCCTGGCCAACTACTACGCCCAGCACCTGGGGGACATGTTCACCGAGGGGCCCAAGCCTTTGGAGGTCGAGATCCTCGTCGCCCAGCTGGGCGGGACGGCGCGGCCGACCAAGCTCTACCGCATCGCCTACGAGGGCACCATCGCCGACGAGCCCCACTTCGCGGTGGTGGGTGGAGACGCGGACGCCATTCGCGCCCACCTGGCCGAGGCCGAGCAGGAGGTCCACGACCTGGCGACCGCCCTGCGCAACGCGGTGGCCGCGCTGGCCGGGCCGGACCGCCAGATTGCCGTGCCCGACCTGGAGGTGGCGGTGCTCGAGGACCGTGGCGGCCGCCGCACGTTCCTGCGCCTCACCGACGAGCAGGTCGTCGAGCTGCTGGGACCCTAGGCGTGCTGCGACGGATCTTCGGCATCGAGACCGAGTACGGCGTGACCTTCGCCTGGCAGGGTCAGCGCCGACTTAGCCCCGACGAGGTCTCCCGCTTCTTGTTCCGCAAGGTCGTCGCGTGGGGCCGGTCCTCCAACGTCTTCTTGGAGAACGGCGGCCGGCTCTACCTCGACGTGGGCAGCCATCCCGAGTACGCGACGGCCGAGTGCGACAGCCTCGAGGACCTGGTGGCCCAGGACAAGGCGGGCGAGTCGATCCTGCGCGAGCTGGTCGACTACGCCGAGCGCGAGCTGGCCAACGACGGCGCCCGCGGATCGGTCTACCTGTTCAAGAACAACACCGACTCGGCGGGCAACTCCTACGGCTGCCACGAGAACTACGCCATCGAGCGCATCGAAGACCTCAGCCGCTTGGAGCAGGTCTTCATCCCGTTCCTGGTCACCCGCCAGATCTTTACGGGTGCCGGCAAGGTGGTCACGGCCCCGCGCGGCGCCGCCTTCGCCATGAGCCAGCGCGCCGAGCACATCTGGGAATCCATCTCCTCAGCCACCACCCGCAGCCGACCCATCATCAATACCCGCGACGAGCCCCACGCGGATCCCGAGCGCTACCGCCGCCTGCACGTGATCGTGGGCGACTCCAACATGAGCGAGTTCGCCACCATGCTGAAAGTGGGAACCGCGGCCGTCGTCTTGGCGATGATCGAGGACAAGACGACCATCCTGCGCGACTACAACCTCGTCTCGCCCATCAACGCCCTGCGCGAGGTCTCCTACGACCTGTGGGGCAAGCACACCCTCAAGCTGGCCTCGGGCCGCGACATGACGGCCCTCGAGATCCAAGAGGACCTGTGCGAGCGGGCCGAGCGCTTCGTCGAGTCGCGCGAAACGCCCCCGGACTTCCCGCTCGCGGTGCGCGCCTGGCGCAACGTTCTAGAGGACTACCGCGCCGAGCCCATGCGCTTGGCCGATCGCGTCGACTGGGTGGCCAAGTACCAGATGATCGACCGGGCGATCGAGCGCGATGGGCTGGCTCTCGACAGCCCGCGCGTGGCCCTGATCGACCTCCTCTACCACGACACCAACCTCGAGCGCAGCCTCTTCTACGGGCGCCAGCGGCTCGGACACACCCGCCGGGTCGTCGACGACGCCCGGGTGGTGGAGGCCGCCTCGCAAGCCCCCACGACCACGCGGGCCCGCATGCGGGGCGACTTCATCCGGGTCGCCAAGCAGTACCGGCGCGACTACACCGTCGACTGGGTCCACCTCAAGCTCAACGACGAGCTTCAGCGCACCGTGCTGCTAAAGGACCCCTTCCAGGCCCACGACGATCGCTTCGAGCGCCTGCTCACCTCGCTGGAACGTCACAGCGGGCGCACCCCGAGTTGATGCCAGGTCAGTGGGCCGTTAGCCTGGACGGGTGCTGGTGACCCCGAAGAGCCCGTCGTGACCGCGCCGGGGGAGGGGGAGGAGATCGGGAGCGCCGACCCGGCAACCGACGCGACCGAGTCACCGGCGCCGGTCGCACCGGCCCGCCGCGGGAATCGCGCCCTGATCGAATGGCTCATCATCCTGGTGGTGGCCGTCACCGCCTCCCTCCTGCTGCGCACCTACGTCGTCCAGACCTTCTCGATCCCCTCGGGATCCATGGAGCCCACGCTGATGCCGGGTGACCGCATCCTCGTCTCGAAGCTCAGCGTGCGTTTCGGGACCATCCATCGGGGCGACATCGTGGTCTTCCGCGCCCCGCCAGCCGAGCACGGGCGCTGTGCGGGGGAGACCGCCGACCTGGTCAAGCGCGTGATCGGCCTGCCCGGCGACCACCTGACGAGTCGCGGCAACACGATCTACGTCAATGGGGCACCCCTCCAGGAGACCTGGACCCACACCGAGCCGCTCGGGCCGGCCATCGGCAACGTCACCGTGCCGGCCAACTCCTACTTCATGATGGGCGACAACCACGCCGAGTCCTGCGACAGCCGGACCTGGGGCTTCGTGCCCCGCTCCGACTTGATCGGCAAGGCCTTCATGCGCATCTGGCCGCCGTCGCGCATCGGCTTCCTGTAGGCGCGAAAGCCCTCCTACACTTGGGGGGATGTTCGATCTCAGCCCGATCAAGATCCTGGTGATCGTGGCGGTGGCCCTGGTCCTGCTGGGCCCCGACAAGCTGCCCGAGGTGGCCCGCAAGCTGGGTTCGAGCTGGCGAGCCCTGCGCCAGCTCCAGCAACGGGTCGAGCGTGAGGTGCGCGAGGTGATCCCCGATCTGCCCACCACGGGGGACCTGGCCCGCATGGCCCGCAATCCCGTCTCACTGCTCAACGAGCTGGCCCACCGGGCCGATCCGGGCGACGAGGGGCCCGAGGCCGAAGCCACCACCGCGAGCTCACCCGTCGACACGGCGGCTGACGACGTGGGCGCCCACGGCGGCCTGATCGAGCCGCCCCGGCCGTCCGCGACCACGCCGGTGCCCGACGGCCCCGATCCGGCGCTGAACTGACCGCGTGGGACGCTTCCGCAACGCCGCGACCGGCATGACGCTGGCCCAACACCTGGCCGAGGCGCGTCACCGCATGCTGGTGGCCATGACCGCGGTCTTGGTGATGGGTGTGGCCGCCTTCATCTTCTACAGCCCGATCCTGCGCGTGCTCCAGCAGCCCTACTGCCACGCCACGCCCCACAGCTGCAAGTTCCTGGCCACCAGCCCGCTCGACGGGCTCTCGCTGCGCGTCAAGATCGCGCTCTTTGGCGGTTTGCTGTTCGCCTCGCCGATCGTCTTCTGGCAGATCTGGCGCTTCGTCACCCCGGGCCTGCGCGCCGCCGAGCGTCGCTACGCGGTGCCCTTCGTGGCCTTCTCCTTCGCGTTCTTCGGCGCCGGGGTGCTCGTCGCCTACTTCAGTTTCGGCCACGCGATCTCGTTCCTGCAGTCGATCGGCGGCCACACGCTGGTCCCGTACTACAACCCCAACCAGTACCTGGGCCTGTTCGTCTTGATGATGGGCATCTTCGGGCTGGCTTTCGAGTTCCCCGTGGTGCTGGTGGCCCTCGAGCTGGCCCGGATCGTGCGTCCCGCCCAGCTGCTGCACGCCTGGCGCTACGCCGTGATCGCCATCACCGTCGCGGCCGCAGTCTTCACCCCGAGCGGGGACCCCCTCTCGATGATGGCGCTCGCCCTCCCGCTCACCGCCTTCTACTTCTTGGCCATCGCCGTGGGCAAGCTCCTGCGCCGGTGAGCCCCGACCCCCGGACTGCCTTCGTCGAGAGCCTCGGCTTCGGTCTCGACGGCTTCCAGATCGCGGCCCTCGACGCGCTCGACGAGGGGCGCAACGTCCTGGTCAGCGCTCCGACGGGCTCGGGCAAGACCGTCGTGGCGACCTACGCCGTCACGCGCGCGCTGGCCGCGTCGCGCCGCGCCTTCTACACCACGCCGCTGAAGGCCCTGTCGAACCAGAAGTACCACGAGTACGCCACGCGCCTTGGTGCCGACCGCGTCGGCCTGCTCACCGGTGACGTGACGATCAACCACGGTGCGCCGGTCGTCATCATGACGACCGAGGTCCTGCGCAACATGCTGCTCACCGACGCCTCCCAGCTCCGCGACGTCGATCTCGTCGTCCTCGACGAGGTGCACTTCCTCCAGGACCCCTACCGCGGCGGCGTCTGGGAGGAGGTCCTGATCCTGACGCCGCCACCGGTGCGCTTCGTGGCCCTGTCGGCCACCATCGGCAACGTCGCGCTCCTGGGGGAGTGGCTGACCGAGGTCCGCGGGCCGACCGCCGTCGTGGAGGAGACCCGCCGGCCCATCGTGCTGCACCACCACGTGGCCTACGTGCCGCGCTCGACCGACGTCGTGGCCCTCGACGAGCTGCTCGATGGGCCGCGCCTGGCCCCGGCGGCCCGCCGCGTCGACGCCCTGGCGGCCTCCGCCCGCAAGTTCCGCCGGGGCAGTGGGTGGCACGGTCCCAGCCGCGCCACCCCGCCCGCCCCGGTGCGCGCCCCCCGGCGCGGCGAGGTGCTCGAGGTCCTCGCGAACGCCGACCTGCTGCCCGCGATCGTCTTCGTGTTCTCGCGCGCCGGGTGCGATCACGCGGTGTCCGAGCTGACACGCGAGGGGGCCACCTTCACCACCGCGGCCCAGGCCCGGGAGGTCGAGCTCATCAGCGACCTGCGCCTGACGGGACTTTCCAACGACGAGCTGCGGGCCCTCGACTACGGCCCCTTCCTCGACGCCCTGCGGCGCGGGGTGGCCGCGCACCACGCGGGCATGGTGCCGGCCTTTCGCGAGATCGTCGAGACCTGCTTCGAGCGCGCGCTGCTCGCCGTCGTCTTCGCCACCGAGACCCTGGCCCTCGGCGTCAACCTCCCGGCCCGCACGGTGGTGATCGAGCGCTTCACCAAGCACACCGACGCGGGGCGGCGCATGCTCAGCGCGGCCGACTTCACCCAGCTCACCGGACGTGCGGGGCGACGGGGCCTCGACGACGAGGGTCACGCCGTCGTCGCGTTCGCGCCACCGACGACCTTCCACGACGTGGGTCGCGTGGCCCTGTCCCCACCCGGAGACCTCCACTCCTCGTTTCGTCCCACCTACAACTTCACGGCCAACCTGGTGGGCCACGTCGACCAGGCGACCGCCCTGGAGATCGTCCACCGCTCCTTCGCCCAGTTCGAGGCCCGCCGCACCCCGGCGCGCTCGCGACGCTCGCTGAGCGAGCTGCTGGGCGCCCGCCTGGCGGTCCTGGCCGAGCTGCACTACACCAGCGGCTGGGCCCTGACACCCGCGGGCCAGCTGCTGCGCTCCCTCTACCACGAGAACGATCTCCTGGTGGCCGAGGCTCTCGGCGCGGGCGTCTTCGACGGGCTCGAGCCGGCCCTCCTGGCCGGCCTCGCCTCGGCCCTCGTCTACCAGGCCCGCCCCCACCGCCACGGCCGCGCCGGCGCGCCCCCGAGCCCACCGCGGCGCCGCGGACCCGACCGCATCGGTGGGGAGCGCCGCGCCCTCCTCCAGGAGCGGCTGGCGGTTCTGGGGTCGCTCGCGGCCCGCGTCCACGTCGCCGAGCAGCGCCACCTCCTGGCGACCTCCACGACGCCCGACGGCTCCTTCGCCGCGCCCCTGATCGCCTGGGCCCGGGGCGCGCCCCTGGGCACGGCCCTCGATCTGGCCGACGCGACGGTCGGGCCCACCTCGCCGGGCGACTTCGTGCGCACCTCCAAGCAGGTCGCGGACCTGTGCGACCAGATCGCCCGCGTCGCCCCCGGCCCGATTGCGCACGCCGCACGGGCCGCCAGCGCCGCCATCGTGCGCAGCGTCGTGGCCTCCACGGCGGGCGTCCACCCCCGCGACGACGAGGGGCCCTAACCTCGTCCCCGATGCACGTCTACGCCCAAGAGACCTTCTCGCCCGAGGAGCGCGACGTTCTGCGCCGGTACTTCACCAACCTCGACGGGCCCGTGTTTGCCCTGGTCAACCTGCCTGATGTGGTCAAGGGCGCCCTCTTCGCGCGCTACTCGCGCTCCTCCAAGAGCCTGCGCCGCCTCTTCCTCGACGAGTTCGCCGGCGACCTCGACCTGCGCGGCGACCAGACCGTGGACGCCACCCGGGGCCTGGAGCGCGCCGACCAGCTCTACCAGCGCATCTTCGTCGAGTACGGCGACGACTCGGTCGCCCAGCTCGGCGGCGTGCACCTGGCCTGCGAGCAGGCCAGCAACCTCCTGACCAAGATCCTCGAGCGGGGGCGCCTCATGAGCTACCTCGAGCAGTCCACGCGCTACCTCAGCTTCGACCGGCGCCTGCCCAACGGCCACTACCGCTTCTACCGCGACGAGGAGCTCCTGGAGTCGCGCTACGGGGCGCGGGTCGTGGGCGAGATGGACCGGATGTTCGACTCGTACGCCGAGCTGGTGCCGCGCCTGACCGCCTGGCTGCGCGAGCGCTACCCCCAGTCGGCCCAGGACACCGACCTCGTCTACCGCCAGGCCATCCGCGCCAAGGCCTTCGACGCCCTGCGCGGCCTGCTGCCCGCGGCGGCCCTCTCCAACCTCGGCATGTACGGCTCGGGCCAGGCCTACGAGCACCTGCTGCTGCGGCTGCGCGCCCACCCCCTGCCCGAGGCCCGCGCCTACGGCGCACTGATCCAGACCGAGCTGGCCAAGGTCATCCCCTCGTTCCTGCGCCGTCTCGACCTCCCCGAGCGCGGCGGCGTCTGGGTCGACTACCTCGAGCAGACCCGAGCACGCGCCCGGGGGGCCGTGCGCGCGCTCGAGACGGCGTCGCCGGGCCCCGCGGGCCCCACCGTGCGCCTGGTGCGCTTCGACGCCCAAGGCGAGCGGGCCGTGCTGGCCGCCATCGCCTTCGAGCACGGGGCCGGCTCCTACGCCGACGCCGACGCCCTCGTCGACCGCCTCGACGCCGCCGGGCGCGCCGCCCTGCTCGCCGCCTACGTGGGAGTGCGCCGCAACCGGCGCCACCGGCCCGGACGCGCCTTCGAGGCCACGAGCTACACCTTCGAGGTGGTCTCGGACTACGGGGCCTTCCGCGACCTCCAGCGCCACCGCCTGGCGACCGTCGAGTGGCAGCCCCTCAGCGCCGATCTCGGCTACGAGACGCCCGACCTGGTGCGCGAGGCCGGTCTGGCCGCGCCCTACCAGGCCTCCCTGGAGCGCTCCGGTGACCTCTACCACGAGCTGCGCGAGGAGTTCCCCCTGCGAGCCCAGTACGCGGTGGCCCTGGCCTTCCACATCCGCTACGCGATGACCATGAACCTACGCGAGGCACTCCACGTCATCGAGCTGCGCTCGGGACCCCAAGGGCATCCCCACTACCGTCGCATCGCCCACCAGATGCTTGATCTCATCCGCGACCAGGCGGGACACCGGCTCCTCGCCGCAACGTTCAGCCAGGTGGACTCCTCCGAGACCGATCTCGAGCGCCTGGAGGCCGAGCGGCGCGCCGAGCGCGCCCGGGCCGAGACTCGTCACGCCACCTGACACCCCGCATTCGCACGCGACCTCGCCAAAACGTTCTACACTGCCTGCGCTGCGAAAGGGCGAACATGGTACGCGACCGCGACGCTGACGAGACCTTCGACGAGGAAGAGCTCGCTGAGGGCTTCGACGAGGAGATCGACGAGGAGTTCTCCGTCGACGATGAGGAGGAGGACGACGAGCCCTTCGACGCTGACGTGCTCGAGGTCGAGGGCGCCGACGAGATCGGCGTCGAGGCCGGCGACGGGGTCCCGGTCGAGAGCCCCGACGAGGTCGACGACGACACCGTCGACGA
>JBMFWS010000013.1:0-30297 GCA_049965035.1 Acidimicrobiales bacterium | reverse complement strand
GCGGACGATGACGCCGAGGACGTCGTCGACGCCGAGAGCCCTCCCGTCGAGGACGATGACGACCTGGTCGACGACAGCGACATCGAGATGGCCCTCGACCAGGTGCTGGCCGAGACCATCATGCGCACCGCCGCGGTCGACGACGACGATGGCGTCGAAGTCGATCTCGACTCCATCTTGACCGAGACGATCCTGCCCAAGCAGGACGACGAGTTCCGTTGCTCCTCGTGCCGCCTCCTGAAGAAGGTCAGCCAGCTCGCAGACGCGGACAAGTCGCTCTGCCGTGACTGCATCTGAGGTTTTGCCCGTTCGGGCCGTGGCATCCCGGGCAGACCTGGCCGGGCTGTGGGTCGCCGCCCTGACCGCCCTGCGTCACCAGCGCGGCGGGGCCTCCCTGGCGCGAGATCTCGCCGCGGGGCGCTCCGATCGCGACTGGCTGGACGAGGCCGTCGCGCGAGCGAATCTCTGGCACGTCGGCGACGCCGCTATCGCCCTGGTGGACGCCTCGACGATCCTCGGGCTCTACGTCGTGCCCGACCGGAGACGCCACGGAGTGGCGCGGACTCTCGTGGCCGCCTTGCGCGAGGCACACCCATCGGTGCGCGACGCCCTAGTGCTTCCCGGCGACCGTGCGAGCAAGTCGCTCTACGAGTCCCTGGGCTGGCGGGCGCGCCTGCTTACGATGGCCGAGCCGAGCTGACCCGCCGGCGCGGGCGCGCCAACGGCGGGGGAGGGGGCACCTTGATCCCGAGCAGCGCGGCCAGCGCGGGGATGGCTCCGGCATCGCGATGCGCCAGGGCCCGGCTCTCCTCGTCGTCGGGGATCCCCGTCGGCTTGATCGTGCGTCGAATGGTCGTGGCCGCGGCCAGCGTGACGATCTCGCGCCAGCGTGCCGGGTCCTGATCCGCGGTCAGGGAGGCCGAGACCACATCGACCACCTTGGTCGCCAGCTCGGCCGACAGCTGGGTGGAGAAATCGGGCGGGTCGGCCACCAGCTGCAGGGCGGTGATGGCGTCGCCAGCCCCGACGGCCGCCTCGATGCGCTCGATCCAGCGGACGCGCAGCGCCTCGATCCTCGCGCTCAGCAAGGCCTGGAGCTCCTTGAGCTGCCCGCGGGCCTCGTCGTCCAGGGTGATGGTCTTGGCCGACGTCACGACCGCGCGCAGCTCGCGCAGGCGCAACTGCCCGCGCGGGGCCGCCAGGGCGGTCGCGGCGCGGTCCTTCCAGGCGGCCACGTTCGTGCGGCTCAGGAGATCCTCGGCGATGCGCTCGATGGTCAGCGGATCCACCGTGGGACGGCCCTGGACTAGGGCGTTGCGATTCTGCTCCTCGACGGCGCTGCGCACTGCCAGCATGCCCCCGCGCAGCAGCTGCTCGGCAACCGGCAGCTGTTCGGGCGCCAGCTGTGCCAAGAAGGCGTTGCGGTGGACCGTGCTGGTGGCCGGAACCGTCGGGCGCGGCGTGCGCGGACGGGCATCGCCTCGGCGACCCGGGGAGCGCTCGGCACCCCCGTGGTCGCCGCCGGAGCGCTCGTCGCGGCTGCGCTCGTCGCGGGCGCGAGGCTCGCGCGTCGGCGAGCCCTCGCCGGAGCGCCGGGGAGCGTCAGCGCGGTGCTCGCGCGGACGGCTGGGACCACCCTCGCGCGGACGGCTGGGACCACCCTCGCGGCGCGGACGGCGCTCCTCACGGGCGTCGTCGCGTCGCGGACCGCGGCCCTTGGGCGCGTACGTGACGGTCACGTCGGTCGACGGCGCCGCCCCGGGAATCAGGGTCAGGCGCTCGTGGTGCGGATCGAGCGGCGAGGCGGTCTTCGCCGGTAAGACGGCCACGATCTCGAGACCCTCCATGTACTGCTCGGCGTCGGCGCGATAGGTCGTGCCCACGGCTGCTCCTTGGGGGAGCAGCGACACGTTCACGACGCCCTTGGGCAGGCGCGCGCCCGCTGCTCGCCACGTGGCGACCTCACCGTTGACACTGGTGATCTCGATGTCGATGCGGCGCGGCATAGGGTACTAATCTACTCGGTTTGTCGCGCGCAACTCTTCGCGGTCCCTTAGCCGGCCTTTATCGCAATGTGCTTAGCATGACGTCGTGAGCATTCCTCCCCTGGACGACGACGGCGAGCCCACGCTGAGCGACAGCGCACCCGAGCCCACCGCCGCATCCGCGCCCCTTGCCCCACCGCTCGACTACTTCGCGCAGCTCGCCCAGCCCTCCGTCGCCGGCGGGGGAGGGGAGTGGCGCGCCGCGCCCACCGGGGCGGCGACCGTGGCTCCCCCGACACCCGCCACCGCGATGCGCACCCGGAACGCCTGGTGGAACTCGCGCGTCTCCCTCCTGCTCGTGGCCGCCCTGGTCGGGGGTCTGGCCGGGCACTTCAGCGCCTCAAAGGGATCCAGCGGCGGCCCGCTCAACGTGACATCGGTCGCCGCCGCACCCACCGGCGCTGTGCTGTCGAGTGGCGAGTCGATCCCCACCCTGGTCCAGCACGTGCTGCCCACGGTCGTCTCCATCGACGTGCGCGCCAACGGCAGCGAGGACCAGGGGACGGGCATGATCGTCTCGGCCAACGGCTACGTCGTCACCAACAATCACGTGATCTCGGCAGCCGCGGGAGGCTCGGGGACTATCACGGTGACGCGCTCGGGGTCCACCAAGACCTTGGCGGCCACCTTGGTGGGCACGAACCCCATCGACGACGTTGCCCTGCTGCGCATCACCGGTGCGTCGGGCCTGCCCCACATCGCCTTTGGCAACTCCAATGCGCTCCAGGTAGGTGACGCCGTCGTGGCCATCGGCAACGCCCTGGGCCTGGCCGCCGGCACCCCGACGGTCACCCAGGGGATCGTCTCGGCCCTCGGGCGCACGGTGACGGCCGGGACGGCCTCGAGCACCGAGACCTTGAACAACATGATCCAGACTGACGCGGCCATCAACCCAGGCAACTCGGGCGGACCGCTGCTGGACGCCCGCGGGGACGTCATCGGCATGAACACGGCGGTGGCCGGCACCCTGGCGGACGGATCGAGCGCCCAGAACATCGGCTTCGCCATTCCCTCGGCCACGATCGAGTCCCTCCTCAAGTCCCTCGCGGCGGGCCAGAGCGTCAAGAGCCACGGTGCCTTCATGGGCGTCGAGGTCATGTCCATGACCCCAACTCTCCAGTTCGAGTACGGCTTCACGGTTTCGAGCGGCGCGGTCGTGATGAGCGTCATCGCCCACTCGGGCGCGGCCCACGCCGGCATCCGCCAGGGCGACGTCATTGTCTCGCTCAACGGGGTGGCCATCACCAACACCCAGGACCTCACCAGCGTCCTGTCCGGGCTCTACCCGGGCGCGACGGTCACGGTCGGCCTGGTGCGCGGCTCGGCGCACCTCACCAAGACGGTGCAGCTGGGACGCCAGTCCTGATCAGCGCAGGGTGGCGATCCCGCCGTCGACGGGCAGCACCGCGCCGGTGATGTAGCTGGCCGCCGGGGAGGCGAGGAAGATCGCCGCCCCGGCCATGTCCGAGGGCTGCCCGATGCGCTTGAGGGGTGCGGCCTGGGCGATCTGCTCGCCGAAGGCCGCCAGCGTCGCGTGCATCATCTTGGACTCGAAGGGTCCCGGCGCGATGGCGTTGACCGTCACCAGCGGCGCGAGGGCCCGCGCCAGGTGCCGCGTCAGGTGGTGGACTGCGGCCTTCGACGACGAGTAGGCGTAGGTCTCCATGTCGGGCACCCGCAGGCCGTCGATGGACCCGATGTTGATCACCCGAGCGGGATGCGCGGGTGTGGCCCCGGCCTCCAGGGCCCCGCGCAGGAATCGCGTGAGGTGGAACGTCGCCTGCACGTTCAGGTCGAAGACGCGGGCGAAGGCGCGGTCGTCGTAGTCGGCCAGCGGCGCGCCCCAGGTGGCCCCGGCGTTGTTGACCAGGACGTCGAGCTGACCCGTGGCCTCCAGGACCCGGTCGGCCAGGTCCCGGCAGCCGGCCATGGTGGACAGGTCCGCCGGCAGCGCCGTGCAGCTGCCCGTCGCCGACAGCTCGGTCGCCAGGCGCTCACAGGCCTCGGCCTTGCGCGAAGAGAGCAGGACGCTCGCCCCCGCGGCCACGAAGCCCCGCACGATCATCTCGCCGATGCCCCGGCTGCCCCCGGTCACCAGCACGGTGCGCCCCGCGACGTCGAACAGCCCGCCCGCCGCGTCGGCGGCCACGACCACGCCTAGCTGCCGACGCGCAGGACTGTCGTGCCGACCGCCGTCACCGGGTTCGACACGGTCGGATCCGGCGCGTACTGCGCCTTGATCGTCCAGTTGCCCGGCACGGTGAAGTCGAAGCCGCAGATCACCCGGCTGTCGTTGATGGCCCGGAACCGGCACACCAGGTTGGGCACGCCCGCGTCACTGGGCGAGATGGCGACGGTGCGCACGTAGCCGCCCGTGCCCTCAGGCAGCACGTCAACCTTCACGTTGAAGACGCCGCCACTCACCGAGGGGGCGCCTCCGTTGTCGCTCAGGTCGAAGGACAGCAGGGTCGTGGGCGCGGACGAGGAACTCGAGTCCGCCAGAGCGGGGGTCGCGACGGCCATCATCGATACCACCATCGCCAGGCTGACCAGCCATCGCCGCATGGCGCCACTATAGCAGAGCCCTCTCCCCCGAGCGCCGCTAATGTTCGTTATGTAAAGTGCCAGATCAGGCCGCCAACGCGCCGGTCCGGCTCCGCTATCCTGACGGGGCCATGGCCCCCGCACTCTCGCTCCCACCCCGGCGGCTGGCCGCGGCGGGCGCGCTGGTCCTGGTTGCGGGGGCTGTTGGGACAGCGTTGCGCGACGCGGCGCTGACCTGGTGGCCCGCCGCCACCGCGCCCCACGCCGCCTGGCCGGCCGTCATCCCGTGGACGCTCACGGTCATCAACACGATCGGCGTCGTCGTCGCCGTGCGCCTGCTGCGCACGTTCCTGCGGGCCCACGACCCCAACAACCCCTGGCGTCTCGTGTGGATCACTGGCTTTTTGGGCGGGTTCACCTCGTACTCCAGCCTGGTGGCCGCCTGGGCGGTCGCCTGGCACCGGTCGGTTATCGCCGGGCTCCTGGAGGCGACGCTCAGCGTCGTCCTCGGGGTGCTGGCCGCCGAGGCCAGCTTGCGCTGGCGGAGCCATCGATGACCTTCCTCCTGGTCAGCCTCTTCGGTGGAGTGGGAGCCGTTGTCCGTTTCAGTGCCGAGTACGTGACGCGCGAGCACCATCCCACGCGGCGTCCCTGGGCGACCGTCGCGGTCAACGCGCTGGGTGCCCTCATCGTCGGCTTGGCCCTCAGCGCGCTCGCCGGTCGCAGCGACGCGCACCTGCGCGACATCGTCATCACGGGCTTTTGCGGGGGCCTGACGACGTTCTCGTCGGCCTTCGCCATCCCCGCCCTCCTCCAGCGCGAGCACCACTGGGCCTACGCCGCCGCCTTGGTGCTGGCCACGCCGATCCTGGCCGGTGGGGCCTTCGCGCTGGGGCTGGCCCTGGGCCACTAGGCCCGCCGCGCGCGCGCGGCGTCGACCACCCAGGTGAACGTCGGGTCCGGACGGCCCAGCAGCTCGGGATGCCACTGCACAGCCAGGATCCGGCCCCCGACCGACTCGAGGCTCTCGATCTCGCCGTCGTCGGCCCACGCGGTGACGACCAGCCCCGTGCCGACCTCGGCGACCACCTGATGGTGCAGCGAGTTCACGGCCGCCTCCTCACCCACCAGCTCGCGCAGGCGCGACCCCGGCACCGTCGTCACCGCGTGCGAGGGCTCGTGCGCGTCCCGGGCCCACTGGGGGTGGCCCCGGCCCGCCACCAGCGGCACGTCCTGGCGCAGCGAGCCGCCGCGCGCCACGTTGACCATCTGGAGGCCGCGACAGATCGCCAGGATCGGCAGGTCCCGGTGCTCAGCAGCCGCGAGCAGGGCGAGCTCCCAGCTGTCGCGCGCGGGCTCCAGGGTCCCCAGGCCGTCCTCGGGTGCCGCCCCGTAGAGCGCCGGGTCGACGTCGGCTCCCCCACTCAGGACCAGGCCGTCCAGCAGGTCGGCCACGTCCTCGACGTCCGCGTCGCGCGTCAGCTGCAGCGGCACGCCCCCCGCGGCCGCCACCGCGGCGGCGTAGTCGGCGAAGTGCACGTCGATCTCCAGCCCGGCCATCGCCTCGGGAACGTGCGACCCGAACCACCCGGCCGGCCAGCGCCGACCGGTGATCCCGATCCGCGGCCTCACCGCAGGCCCGCGCGCGCGGCCATGTCCTCGGTGGCGACCAGGGTCCGCGCCGCCCGGGCCTCGTCCACCCGCCCGACCGGCGTCGCCAGCGGCGCCGCGTGCACGCGTTCCGGGTCGGTGTGGGCGCGCGCGACGATGCGCTCCAGGGCCTCCGCCAGCGCCTCGAGCGTCTCGGGGCTCTCGGTCTCGGTCGGCTCGATCATCAGGGCCTCGTCGACGATCAGGGGGAAGTAGACCGTCGGCGCGTGGAATCCCTCGTCGAGCAGCGACTTGCCCACGTCCAGCGCGCGCACCCCGGTCGCCTCCTTGAGCGCCGTCGCGGCGAGGACGCACTCGTGCATGCACGGGCGGTCGAAGGCCGCCGGCAGGACACCAGCCAGGCGTCGGCGCAGCCAGTTGGCGTTCAGCACCGCGTGCTGCGCCACCGTGGCCAGGCCCTCGGCCCCGTGGGTCTCGATGTAGGCCAGGGCTCGGGCCAGGACCAGGGCGTTGCCGTGCCAGCCGTGCACGCGCCCGATCGAGCGCGCCGGCGTCTCCCACGCGTACTCGCCGTCCCGGCGCACCGGGCGCGGGCCCGGCAGGAAGTCGACCAGGCCGTCGCCCACGGCCACCGGTCCCGCCCCCGGTCCCCCACCGCCGTGGGGCGTGGCGAAGGTCTTGTGCAGGTTCATGTGCACGATGTCGAAGCCCATGTCGCCGGGACGCGCCTGGCCGAGGATGGCGTTCAGGTTGGCCCCGTCGTAGTAGAGCAGGCCACCCACGCCGTGGACCAGCTCGGCGATGGGCACGATGTCCTCCTCGAAGAGCCCGACCGTGTTGGGGTTGGTCAGCATGATCCCGGCCACGTCGTCGCCCAGGCGCGCGGCCAGCGCCTCCAGGTCGACCAGACCCCGCTCGGTCGAGGGGACCGTCGTCACCTGGTAGCCGCTGAGCGTCACCGACGCCGGGTTGGTCCCGTGCGCCGAGTCCGGGATCAGGACGCGGCGGCGCGCGTCGCCGCGGGCGCGGTGGTAGGCGCGCATCAGCAGCAGGCCCGTCAGCTCGCCGGCGGCGCCCGCCGCCGGCTGCAGGGTCGCACCGGCCATGCCGGTGATGGCGCAGAGCCGCTCCTCCAAGGTGACCAGCAGCTCCAGCCAGCCCTGGGTCAAGGAGGCCTCCGCCGCCGGGTGCACGTGGGTCAGACCCGCCAGCGCGGCCACCTCGTCGGCCATCTTCGGGTTGTACTTCATGGTGCACGAGCCCAGCGGGTAGGCCCCCAGGTCCACCGAGTACTGGCGGGCGCTGAGGCGCGTGACGTGCCCGACCAGGTCCCGCTCGGCCAGGTCCACCGTCACCAGGCGGTCGTCGCGCCGGTGGGGCGCGGGGATCATGGCCTCGAGCTCGCGCACCGCGATCCCGGTCGCGCGCAGCTGGGCGGCGCGCCGCCCCGGTGCGGACAGCTCGAACATTGTCGGCTCGCTCTCGCGCCCGACCAGCGGCGCCGAGGCGGCCCGCCCGCCCGCCCGGCTCACGACGCCACCGCCTCGTCGAGCGCCTCGACGTACGCGTCGAGGTCCCGGGCCCGGTGTCGCTCGGTCACGGTCACGATCAGCACGTCATCTCCGTCTCCTCCCGCCGCGCCTCTTGGCTCCAGCGCCCGCGCCGCGACCCCGCCGAGGATCCCCCGTCGCGCCATCGCGGCCAGCACCGGCTCGACCGGGCGGCCCAGGCGCAGTGCGAACTCGCGCACGAAGGGCACCTCGCTGGCGGCCACCACCCCGGGGATCTGCGTCACCCGCTCGACCAACTCGTGCGCACCGCTGGCGCAGCGCAACGCCATCTCGCGCAGGCCGTCGGTGCCGAGCCATCCCAGCTGGATCGCCGCCGTCACCGCCATCAGCGTCTGGTTCGTGCACACGTTCGACGTCGCGCGCTCGCGCCGGATGTCCTGCTCGCGGGCGCGCAGCGTCGTCACGAAGGCCCGCCGCCCCGCGACGTCGACCGTCTCGCCGACGATGCGTCCCGGCAGGCGCCGCACCAATTCCTCGCGCACCGCGAACAGCCCGAGGTAGGGACCGCCAAAGGAGAGCGCCGTGCCCAGCGCCTGGCCCTCCCCCACGAACACGTCGGCGCCCCACGAGCCCGCCGAGCGCACCAGCGCGGCGGCCACCGGATCACCCGCCACCACGAGCAGCGCGCCGCTCTGGTCGGCCAGGGCTCGCGCAGTCGCGACGTCCTCCAGGTAGCCCAGGTAGTTCGGGTAGCCCACCACCACCGCGGCCAGGTCGTCTCGGGCCCCCGGTGGCCACGCGGTCACCCCACCGACCAGCGGCACCTCCTCGATCTGGTGACCCGTTCCGGCCGCGAAGGTGCGGGCGGCCGCGCGCCAGTGCGGATGCACCCCGCGCGACAGCAGCACCCCGTGGCGGCCCGTCGTGCTGGCCGCCAGGTTCAGGGCTTCGACCAGGGCGGCCGCGCCGTCGTAGAGCGAGGCGTTGGCCACCGGCAGGCCGCTCAGGCGGGCGACCAGCGTCTGGTACTCGAAGAGGGCCTGCAGGACGCCCTGGGCCACCTCGGGCTGGTAGGGCGTGTAGGCGGTCACGAACTCGCTGCGCGAGGCGAGGGCGCGCACCACGGGAGGGATGTCGTGGTCGTAGGCACCCGCCCCGGCAAAGCACGTCAGACTGGCCGCGACGTTGCGATCGGCCAGGGCCGCCAGGTCGTCGAGCACGTCGAGTTCGCTGCGGCCCGCCGGGATCGGCAGGCCCCCCGCCAGGCGGACCGCCGCGGGCAGGTGGGCGAAGAGGTCCTCCATGCGCTCCAGGCCGAGGAAGGACAGCATCGCGGCGTCCTGCTCGGCGGTGTGGGGAAGGTAGTTCGGCACCTCAGCGCGCCTTGGTCACGAAGGGCAGCGTCGTCACCGCCGCCGCCATCTCCCGGTCCCGCACCCGCACGCGGACCGGGTGGCCCGCGACGAGATCCCCTTCCAGGAGGCCGAGGCCGATTCCCCGCTCCAAGATGGGGCTGAAGTTGCCCGAGCACAGCTCGCCCACCTCCTCGTCGCCGGCCAGCACCACGGCCCCCTCGCGCAGGGGCCGCCGATCCGCCCCGAGCACTCCGGTGAGGTGCCGGCGCACGCCGCGCTCGCGCTCGGCCTCCACGGCCGCCCGGCCCCGAAAGCTCGGCTTGGACCATCCCAGGACCCAGCCCAGCCCGGCCTCCAGCGTCGTCGACGTCCGGCTCAGCTCGTGACCGTAGAGCGGCAGGGCGGCCTCCAGGCGCAGCGTGTCGCGCGCCCCCAGGCCGGCCGGCTGGATTCCGGCCCCAACCAGGCGCTCGAAGAGGTCCCCGGCCACCTCGTTCGGGGCGCTGATCTCGATCCCGGCCTCTCCGGTGTAGCCGGTGCCGGCCACGCGAACCTCCACCCCGTCTACGTCGAAGCGCGCCACCTTGAAGCGGCCGACCTCGCCGAAGCGCGGGTCCACCGTCGCGGCCCGTTCGCGCGCGCGGGGTCCCTGCACCGCGAGCACGCAGCGCGTCGCGGTCACGTCGACCCCGCTCACCGCGTCGAGGACCCCGGCGGTGTTGGAGGCGTTGGGCATCACGTCGAACTCGTCGCGCGACACCCACCAGATGATCAGGTCGTCGACCACGGTCCCCTCGGGCGTCAGCAGGTGCGTGTACTGCGCGCGACCCGGCTCGATCTTGTCGAGGTCGTTGGTGAAGGCCTCCTGCAGCTCGGCGTAGGCTCCGGGCCCGTCGCAGCGCACCGTGCCCAAGTGGCTGACGTCGAAGACGACGGCGTCGCGGCGGCAGGCCAGGTGCTCGTGCACCGTGCCCTCGGCGTAGGACAGGGGCATCAGCCACCCCCCGAAGGGGACGAACTTGGCACCCCGCGCCCGATGGTGATCCTCTAGGAAAGGTCGACGCTCGCTCACGGCGTCACTCTACCTAGGCAGCGATGATCGTTCCGGGGTCCAGGCCATGGCGCTCGACCAGGGCTCGGAAGTCGCGCTGGTAGACCACGGTCAGGGCGATCTCGGGATACAGCTGACGAAAGGTGCGCACCTTGCGGTTCTTGCGCGTCACGAGACGCTGGTCGGCCACCGTCAGCTCGACGAAGGCCCTCTGGTCCACGAGGTAGAAGTCGGGTCGGAACCCGCGGGTGGGTCGTCCGCTCTCGTCCCAGGCCAGCGGGAACTCCATGGGCTCGTAGAGCCACGGCACCCCGTAGAGCGTCAGCAGGTCGGCGAAGAGTCGCTCGCTGGGGTGAGCGAAGCGCAGGTCGACGCGCGGGCGTCCCGCCGGATGGTGGGCGCCCTCGGCCGCGAACCGGTTCACGCCGAGCGTTGCTCCCTCTCCGACTCTGCGGTGCCCGCGATCGTGCTGGCCAACGCGGCCACCACCCCGCCCAGGGGCACGATGTTGAAGACGCCCTGGCCGCCGCGCAGCAGGTCCACGAGGTCGCCGTCGGTGCGCGCGAGCACCGAGCCCCGCTCGCTCAGGACCAGGCTCGCCGACTTCAGGTCGGCCCCCAGCGCGTCGCGCAGGCAGGCGACGGCCTGGCGAGCCCGCGTCAGCGACACGCCCGCGTCCAGGAGCGACTTGATGACCTTGACCTCCAGCACGTCCTCGTAGCTGTAGGAGCGCTTGGTCCCGCTCCCCCGGGCCTCCTGGATCGAGGGCGTGATCAGCCCCGTGCGCGACCAGTAGTCCAACTGACGGTACGTCACCCCGGTGAGCCGGCACACGGCCGGTCCCCCGAAGCCCATCGAGCGATCCATACTCCCTCCCGACTCTGGGCACCACCATCGTAGCCAGTGAACTACAGGCGTGTCATTCGGGCCGGTCCGCTGCGGCTGGGGTTCACCAGCCCCGGGGCCGGCGCGGTCCGGTCACAGCGGGGTCACGTAGGCGCTGGAGATGCCCCCGTCGACCAGGAAGGTGGCTCCCGTCACGAAAGACGCCTCGTCCGAGGCCAGGAAGAGCGCCGCGTTGGCGATCTCCTCGGGCTCGGCAAAGCGGCCGAGGGGAACGTGGACCAGGCGCCGGGCGGCCCGCTCGGGGTCCTTGGCGAACAGCTCGCGCAGCAGGGGCGTGTTGACGGGGCCCGGGCACAGGGCGTTCACGCGCACGTGCTGGCGAGCGAACTCCACGGCCAGCTCGCGGCTCATCGACAAGACGCCACCCTTGGAGGCCGAGTACGAGATCTGTGAGGTGGCCGATCCCACGAGGGCCACAAAGGACGCCGTGTTGATGATCGACCCGCCCCCCCGCTCCAGCAGCAGGGGGATGCCGTAGTGACAGCCCAGGTAGACCGAGGTCAGGTTGACGTCTTGGACCCGGCGCCACGCGTCCAGGCCCGTGGTCAGGATCGAGTCGTCGTCGCTCGGGGAGATCCCGGCGTTGTTAAAGAGCACGTCGAGTCCGCCGAAGGTCGCGACGGTGGCCGCGAACATGTCGCGCACACTGGCCTCGTCGGCCACGTCGACCTCCACGAAGAGGCCGTCGATTGCCGCGGCCAGCTCGCGCCCGGTCGCGGCGTCGATGTCGGCCACCACCACCGACGCGCCCTCTTGCGCGAAGCGGATCGCCGCCGCGCGCCCGATCCCGCTGCCCGCGCCGGTGATCACGCAGACCTTGTCCTCGAGTCGTCCCATCACTCCTCCGTCGCTATGAAGACGTTCTTTTCCTCGCTGAACTCCTTCAGCGCGTCGGGGCCGAGCTCTCGGCCCAGACCGGACTGCTTGAAGCCGCCAAAGGGCGTCGCGTAGCGCACCGACGCGTTGGAGTTCACCGACAGCGTCCCGGTCTCCACGGCGCGCGCCACGCGCAGGGCCCGGCCCACATCACGCGTCCACAGCGAGCCCGAGAGGCCGAAAAGGCCCTCGTTGGCCAGAGCCACGGCCTCGGCCTCGTCAGCGAAGGGGACCACCGACACCACCGGCCCGAAGATCTCCTCCTGGTAGGCCCGGCCCGTCCGGTCCCCGACCAGGACCGTCGGGGCGTACCAGTAGCCCGCGCCCTCGGGCCGCGAGCCCACGAAGGCCACCTCGGCCGACGCCACGTAGGCGGCCACGGTCTCGCGGTGCGCCCCACTGATCAGGGGGCCCATCTCGCTGCGCTCGTCGGCCGGATCGAGCACCCGGACGGCCTGGACCGCGACCTCGAAGAGCTCCATGAAGCGCTGGTAGGCGCTCTGCTCGACCAGGATGCGCGAGCGGGCACAGCAGTCCTGACCCGCGTTGTCGAAGACGGCGTAGGGCGCCTGCGCCGCGGCCCGCTCGACGTCGGCGTCGGCGAACACGATGTTGGCGCTCTTGCCCCCGAGCTCCAGGGTGACCCGCTTCATCTGCTCGGCGCAGCCCGCCATCACCGTGCGCCCCACGGCCGTCGAGCCGGTGAAGCAGATCTTGCGCACCGCCTCGTGCGAGACGAGCCGGCCGCCCACCAGCGCGCCGTCGCCCGTGACGACCTGGAAGACGCCCTCGGGTAGTCCCGCCTCCAGCGCCAGCTCACCCAGGCGCAGGGCCGTGAGCGGCGTCAGGGTGGCGGGCTTGAGCACGACGGCGTTGCCGGCCGCCAGCGCGGGGGCAAAGCCCCACGACGCGATCGGCATCGGGAAGTTCCACGGGGCGATCACTCCGACCACGCCGAGCGGCTCGTGAAAGGTCATGTCGACGCCGCCGGCCACGGGGATCTGGTGGCCCGTGAAGCGCTCGGGGGCGCCCGCGTAGTACGCCAAGACGTCTCGGACGTTGCCCGCCTCCCAGCGCGCGTTGGTGATCGTGTGGCCGGCGTTGGCGACCTCCAGGAGGGCCAGCTCCTCGATGTGGGCGTCCACCACCTCGGCGAAGCGCCTCAGCAGACGAGACCGGTCCGCGGGCGTCACCCGGCGCCACGCCGGCGCCACGCCCGCCGCGCGCGCGATGATGGCGTCGACCTCGGCCAGGGTGCGCCGAGGCACCGCCCCGATGACCTCTTCGGTCGACGGGCTAATGACGCTCTGCGTGGCGCTCATCATCGCTCACAGTCTCTCGAATCCGCGCCGGCGCTCCCAGTCGGTGACCGCCGCCTGGAAGGTCTCGAGCTCGACGCGCCCGGCGCGCCCGTAGTGGGCCACCACGTCCTCGCCGAAGGCCGCGCGCGCCAGCGCGGAGCCCTCGAACAGCTCGATCGCCTCGCCGAGAGTCGTCGGAACGCGCGCGACGTCGGCCGCGTAGGCGTTGCCGTCGTAGGGAGGCGGCGCGCTGCGCCCCTCGTCGATGCCGGCCAGGCCGGCGGCGACCAGCGCCGCCTCGGCCAGGTAGGGGTTGACGTCCCCGCCCGGGATGCGGCACTCCACGCGCAGGGAGCCGCCGTGGCCCACCACCCGAAAGGCGCACGTCCGGTTGTCGAGACCCCAGGCCAGGGCCGTGGGAGCAAACGAGCCGGCCACGAAGCGCTTGTAACTGTTGACGTTCGGGGCCAGCAGCAGCGACAGCTCGCGCGCGTGGGCGATCAGGCCGCCCAGGAACGCCAAGAAGATGGGCGACTCGCCCAAGGGGCCGTCACCGGCGAACACCGCGCGTCCCGCCGCGTCGCGCAGCGAGAGGTGGATGTGGCACGAGTTGCCCTCGCGCTCGTTGAACTTGGCCATGAACGTGGCGCTCAGGCCCTCTTGGGCCGCGATCTCCTTGACTCCGAGCTTGAACAGGCCATGCTCGTCGCACTTGTCGACCAGGTCGGCGTAGCGGAAGGCGATCTCGTGCTGGCCGAAGTTGCACTCCCCCTTGGCCGACTCGACCACCATGCCCGCACCGCGCATGGCGCGCCGCACGCGGCCCAGGAACGGCTCGACGCGGCCCGTGCCGAGGAGCGAGTAGTCCACGTTGTACTGGTTGGCCGGCGTCAGGTCGCGGTACCCGCGCGACCACGCGTCCTCGTAGCGGTCGGTGAAGACGAGGAACTCCAGCTCGGTCCCGGTCAGCCCGGTCCAGCCGCGCTCGGCCAGGCGCGCCACCTGGCGCTGGAGCACCTGGCGGGGCGAGACGGTCACGTCCGCGCCCGCCGTCGAGCGGACGTCGCAAAAGACGATCGCCGTGGCGGCGTGCCAGGGCACCAGGCGCGTCGAGTCCCAGTCCGGGACCAGCACCACATCGCCGTACCCCTGATCCCACGAGGTCAGGGCGAAGCCGTCGAGCGTCCGCATGTCGACGTCCGACGCCAGCACGTAGGCGCAGCCCTCGACGCGGTCGTCCTCCGACTCTTCCAGCAAGAACCGCGCATCCATCCGCTTGCCCTGCAGGCGCCCCTGCACGTCGGTCACCGCCACCAGAACGGTGTCGATCGTGCCCTCGGCCACGGCCGCCGCCAGGGACTCGCGCGTCAGCCTCCCGGTTCGCTGATCACCCACACCGGCTCCTTGCTCGTGCTGATCGATCGTACTGGCCCCCGCTGCGCCTACCCGGTGGATCAGTCCTCCTCGACGACGGCCCGCTCATCGCGCGGCGAGACGAGCACGTCGCGAGCCACCACCGAGAGCGCCACCCGATCGCCGTGGTTGAGGTCCCGGGCGATGTCGCTGCGCACGTCCACGCGGACCTCCGCCGACTCCGCGGTCACCGTGACGCGCGTGATCGCCCCCAGAAAGCTCTTGTGCACGACGGTGGCCGGCCCCGCGGGATCGGCCACGATCCCCACGTCCTCGGGCCGCAGCACCGCGTCGACGTCGCGCGCGGCCAGCTCCGGGTTCCGCACGGGCACCGCCGCGCCCCACAGCCCGACGGTGGCGCCGTCGCGCCGCACTGGCACCCGACTCGACACGCCGACGAAGTGCGCCACAAACGCACTGGTGGGACGGGAGTACAGCTCGGCGGGCGTGGCCGTCTGCTCCCCGCGGCCCTCGCGCATCACGCAGACGCGGTCGGCCATGGAGAGCGCCTCTTCCTGGTCGTGGGTCACGAACACGGTCGTGATCGCGAGGCGCTGCTGGAGCGAGCGGATCTCGTCGCGCAGGCCGGTGCGCACCTTGGCGTCCAGCGCCGACAGGGGCTCGTCGAGCAGCAGGACGCGCGGCTCGATCGCCAGGGCCCGGGCCAGCGCGACCCGCTGCTGCTGGCCCCCCGAGAGTTGGTGCGGGTACTTCTCCGCGTGCTCGTGGAGACCGACCAACTCGAGCAGCTCGTGAGCCTTGTCACGGCGCGCCGTCGCGTGCACGCCCCGCATGCGCAGCCCGAAGCCGACGTTGTGCAGGGCGCTCATGTTGGGGAACAGCGAGTAGCTCTGGAAGACCATTCCCATGTCGCGATCCTGGGGCGACACGCGCGCCACGTCGTGGCCGTCGACCAGGACCTGCCCGTGGTCGACGAGCTCGAAGCCGGCCAGGGCCCGCAGCGCCGTCGTCTTGCCACAGCCCGAGGGCCCCAGGAGGGCGACGAACTCACCCGGCTCGACCTCGAGGGAGAACCCGTCGAGGGCGCGGGTGCGCCCGAAGACACGCACCAGCTCGCGCAACTCGACCCGCGCGCCGCCGCCCCCACCGTTGGCTTGTGCCTGGCTCACGCCACCTCCGCCTTGCGTCGGGACCGCCGTGACTCGGACCGGTCCAAGGAGACCATCACCGTGATCAGCACCCAGGTGCCGATCAGGGACAGCATCGAGACCATCGTCGCGATGTGCCCATCGGTCTGCTGGAACTGATAGATCCACACCGGCAACGTCGTCCACAGGTCCAGGCTGGCCATCGTGAACTCGCCCAGCACGAGAGCCAGCGTCAGCACGGACGCCGACAAAATGCCCGCGCGCAGATTGGGCAGGATCACGCGCCACAGCGTCTGGGGCCCGTTGGCCCCCAGCGACCGGCTGGCCTCGACCAGGGTCTTGAGGTCGATGGCGGAGATCCCGGCGTCGAGAGAGCGGTAGACGAAGGGCATCGTCAAGATCACGTACATCAGGCTGAGCAGGTACGGCGACGCCTTGAGCCACATGGGCGCGGCCCGCAGCACGCCGAGGATGAGCACGATGGGCGGGATCACGATCGGCAGCACCGTCACGAACTCCAGGAGGCGCCGCAGGCGCGGCAGGTGCAGGTGGATGTAGATGGTGGTCGGCACCATCAGCACGAGGGTTCCCACGAGGGTCGTGAAGGCCAGCTTGATGGAGAGAAGGAACGCTCCCGTGAAGCCGACCTGGGACGGAATGGCGCGCAGCGCGTAGAGCGACCAGTGCCCCGCATCGTTTTGGAACGAGAAGCGCAGACCGGCGTAGAGCGGAATGAGGAAGTAGGCGGCGGCCACAGACAGGATGACCCCTCGCCACACCCGCACCCGGTGGCGTCGCGGTGCGGGGGCCACCGCGGCCGGTGAGGTTAGCGCAACCACTTGGACGCCCGACGCTGGATGAGCCCGTACAGGATCATCGTCACGGCCAGCACGATGAACATGCCGAAGCCGATCGCGTAGCCGATGTTCTCCTGGCCCGAGATGGCATTGCCGTTGAGCAGGTTGCCAATCTGGATCGGGGCCAGAGTAACCGTCCCGGCGGTCAGGGTCTCGGCCGTCGCGTAGGCGGCAAAGGCGCTCCCGAACAACAGCAGCATGCCGCCCAGCACCGACGGGAACAGCACCGGCAGGCCGACGTGGCGCCAGAAGCGCCAGGCCGAGGCGCCCAGGTTCGACGCGGCCTCTCGCCAGGCGGGACGCAGCGCTCCCAGCGCCGGGGTGATCACCAGGACCATGAGCGGAACCTGGAAGTAGAGGTAGACGAAGGCGACGCCGTAGAAGGAGTAGAGGTTGAACCCCAGATTCCAGGGATTCAGATGGACCGCCGCCAGCCACGACGTGAGGATCCCGGTGGACCCCAGCGTGGCGATGAACATGAAGGTCAGGTTGATGCCCCCGAAGTTGGCCAGCACGCCCGACGCGGTCGCAATCATCCGGCGCAGGAACGGGCTGCGCGACGTGGCGATGGCGTAGGCCAGGGCCAGCCCCAAGAGTCCCGGGATCACCGACGTGATGGCCGCGAGCAGGATCGAGTTCTCGAAGCCCAGCAGGTAGGTCCCGTGCGAGATGGTCTGCACGTTGGCCAGCGTCAGGTGGCCCCGCTGGTTCCGGAAGGCGTAGTCGATGACCGCGAGAATCGGGATGCCCAGCCCCAAGAAGACGTACACGACGAAGGGCGCGACCGCGGCGGCACGCCGCAGGCCACGCCACCGCCGGACGCCCGCCGCCACCCGCGAGGTCGACAGTTCGTCAACCTCGCGGGTGGCGGCGGCGTTCTCCGCTAGAGCGGGCTCACTCACCTACGGGCCTGAAGTGACCTCGGTTGGCCACAACGCCGACACGACGCTCTCGGCCTTGAGGATCTGGGCCTGGGTCGGGTACTGCACGCCCTTGGTAGGCGCCGGCGGCAGGGCCGCCAGCCACTTGGCGTTAGCCAGGTGGTGCGCCGACATGAAGGCGAGCTCCACCGGCCGGGCCATGCCCGCCAGCCACAGGTTCTGCCCCTGGTTCGAGTAGAGGAACTCCTCCCACAGGCGCGCGGCCGCCGGGTCCGGCGCCGACGCGCTGATGGCCTGGGTGTAGTACTCGGCGAGCGCGGCATCCGACGGGATCACGACCTTCCACTTATGCGTGTAGCCCGGCAGCGCCTTGACCTCACTGGCCTGGAGGTAGTCCCACCAGACCACGATGTTGGTCGCACCGCTCTGCACCGTCGAGGGTCCCGCGATGGTGGCCACGAAGTTCCCGACCTTGTTCATCTTCGAGAAGTAGGTGACTCCCGGCTTGACGTTGTTCAGCGAGCCGCCCGAGGCAATGGCCGCGGCCATCACCGCCGCCAGGGCCGATGACGACGCCGTGGGGTTGTTGTTGATCCCGATCTTGTAGCCCTGACCGGCCTTCAGCATCTGGGCGAACGAGGTGGGGCAGTGCGCCACCACGGTGGTGTCGCACCCGATGGCCACAAATCCGCCGTAGTCGTCGAACCAGTACCCCTGGGGCTGCTTCAGCGCCGCCGGAATCCGCGACCACGTCTGCACGCGGTACGGCGACAGCAGGTGTCGCTGCTGGGCCGTGATGGCGAAGTTCGTCCCCACGTCGATGACGTCGGGTGCGCTCGTGCGACCCCGGTCAGCGATGATCGCGTTGATCTCGTCCTGGCTCGAGCCGTCCGGGTTGTAGGAGTTCACCGTGATGTGGTACTTCTTGTGGAAGGCGTTGATCAGCGCCCCGTAGTTCGCCCAGTTCGGTGGCAAGGCGATGACATTGAGCTTGCCTTCCTTCTTCGCCGCGGCGATCAGCGCGCTCATCGACGTCGGCCCCGACTTCGAAAGCGTCTGCACCTTGGCCCAGTTGACGGCGCCGGCTCCGCCGGCTGACCCAACGCTGAGCGACACGAACGACAGCAGGCTGATGGCCGCCGTCCCCGTCGCCAGCGCCACTCTCAGCTTCGCAGATCTCATGGATTGCCCTCACGTTCTCGCACGACTGTGCTCGAGCCGTCCCCCTGACGGTTCGAGCGCCACAGTAACCGAGTTGTCTGTCTGGCGCGTGACCGGGGCACATCGGACTCGTGAACAGCCGCCCAAACCCTCCCCAGTAGGGTGACCTCGTGGAACCTCGCTGCGCCCTCACCATCGCGGGTTCCGACTCCGGCGGCGGAGCGGGGATCCAGGCCGACCTGCGCACGTTCAGCGCCTTCGGCCTCCACGCCACGACCGCGCTCACCGCCGTCACCGCGCAAAACACGCGCACCGTGCGCGCCGTCGTCCCGCTCCGGCCCGCCGACGTGGTCGCCCAGGTGGACGCCGTCCTCGAGGACTTCCCCATCCGCGCGGTCAAGACCGGCATGCTGACCGAGCCCGGGATCGTGTGGGCGGTGGCGCGCCTGGCCGAGCAAGGTCGCCTGCCTCATCTCGTTGTGGACCCGGTCCTGGTCTCGTCGACCGGGTCGCTGCTGCTCGCCGACGGCGGGATCGAGGCCTACCGCGACGCCCTGATCCCGCAGGCCGAACTGATCACCCCCAACCTGCCCGAGGCAGCGGCCCTCGCTGGAGTGGACGGGCGCGAGCTGGGCGACGTCGCGTCCCTGGTAGCGGTGGCCCACGCGCTCCAGCGCCTTGGTGCTCGTGCCGTCCTGGTCAAGGGGGGCCACGTGACGTCGCCGGGCGCCGCGGCCCACTCGCCCGACGTCCTGCTCTTCGCCGATGAGGTCGTTGTCTTGGAGGCCGAGCGCGTGGCCACCGTCAACGACCACGGGACGGGGTGCTCTCTCTCGGCGGCCATCGCGGCGGGACTCGCCCTGGATCGCTCCCTGCCTGACGCCGTCCGTGACGCCAAGGCGTTCGTGCTCGCCGCCTTGCGCGGAGCGGCGCCGTGGCACCTCGGTGGCGGGCACGGGCCCATCGATCACTTCGGATGGGGGATGTGAGCCAGGAACGCCCACCGCTGACCACGACCACCAGCCTCTGGCCGGCGGCCGTAGTCGTCGGCCTCGGCGCCAGCATCCTGGCGATCTTCCTGCTGATCAACGCCTTGGCCAATCCGACGGTCACCACCACGACGGCTCCCGTCGTGGTGGGAGGCCTCCCCGCGGCGCGCTCCGCCGCCGTGGTCACGGGCTGCCAGCAGCCGGGCACTCCCCCAGCCAACATCGCCAGCGCCTTCGTCGTCCCGGTGCACACCGCACCGGCTGGCCCTGTCGTCCACGCCAACGGCGGCGCCGGAGACTACGACTGCTACCGCACACTGGTCACGCGAGCGTCAGGCAGCGAGATCCTCGGCTTCTACCGCGGCCGCCTGACCGCCACGGGCTGGGCGCTCTTCTCCTCGGCCCAGGCGCCCACGGGTCCCGAGATGCTGTTCCAGAAGGCCGGATCGGACACCTTCTACTGGGTCGTCGGCATCGCGGTCCTGGGGCACCACGGGTCAGCGACCGAGTGGCGGTTCCGCATCTACCAGAACTCGGCGTCAATCTAGCCCTCCGACATCACGGCAACCAGCTCGACGGCCGGCTCGGGGACTGGACTCAGGGCCCACGCCCACACCAGCAAGTTCAGGGGGTAGATGACGTAGCCGATCCGGGTCGCCGACGCGGCCAGGATCACGCCGATGAAGAGCACCGCGACCGCCCGCAGGGCCCGCGGCGTGCTGAGGGGCCAGTGTCGCCGCACGTGACGCCACCCCCCCAGGGCCACGGCGATCAGTGTCAGGGGAATCAGGACGTGCCCGAGTGCGGGAACGGCATCGGTCAATACGTGCCCCGGCAGAGGAGAGGCTGCCGGCGACGCCACGCCGGAGAGCCCGAGCGGAAAGGCCACGACGTTGGCCAGGAACGCCCGCGGAGACAGTGCGGCGAAGGGGGCCGCCGTAACCGCGACGATCCCCGCCACCAGCGACGCCACTTGCATCCATCCCCGGTCACCCCGCCGGCGCGACGCCGTGACCAGCACCAGCACCGCCACAACGGGCAACGCCGTCAGCTTCATCGCTGCCGCCACGCCCAGGGCCACCCCGGCGGTGCGCCAGGCACGCCGCTCCAACGCCACCACCCCGAGCAGCAAGAGGGCCAGGATCGGCATGTCATCACCACCGGTCGACAGGAACAGGGCCCCCGTGGGCAGCACCGCCAGCATCTGGGCGACCCGCAGGCGCCGGTCCGGCGGGGCCCGCAGCAGGGCCAGGGCGCCGGACATCACCAGGAGCGTGGCCAGGGACATGATGATCCGCGCGTCGGTCAGACCGGTCGACTGATGCGTCGCGGCCGATGGCAGTCCGAAGACGCTCATCAGGGGCAGGTACGGGAAGAACGAGGCGTAGGCCGGCAGCCCCTTGACCGCGTTGACGACGTGCCCATCACTGACGTAGGCCCGGTAGGGATCCAGGCCCTTCGTGACCAGCGCCGCGGAGCGCTCGATCACCCCCACCTCGGGCTGCGCGTAGGTCAGGCCCGGGTCCACGTGGCGCCATCGCGCCTCGAGCCCGAGCGGGATCGCCAGCACCCCGACGCCGACCAAGGCCGTGAGGGCGATCCGGGCGACGAGCGCGCCGCGCCGGCGCCAGTGCCGCATGCCCCAGGCAACCAGGGCGCCGACCGCGTAGGGAGCAGCCGCCAGCCATCCCCAGTCCCGTTGCGCCGGCTGGGTCGTCGTGATCGCCAGCCCCACGGCGAAGGCGCTCGAGGCACCGTAGAGCCAGGCGTCTCGGGACCACGGAGAGAGCGCGCCCCAGACGTCGACGATGCGGGCGCGCGCAGCAAAGAGGCGCGCGTTCACGACCGCAGCCTACTGGCCGACGGGTCCCCATGGCGGCAGCGCGCGCCGGAGGGGCTGGCGGGTCTGGGGGACCGCGGGCCCCCGGAGAAACTCCCCGATGAGCTGGGCGCACAGCGCGGGTCGCTCCGACAGGACGGCGTGCGAGGCTCCCGGCACGATGGCCAGCTGGCCCCGCGGCAGGGCGCGATACAGGCTGACCAGGTGCTCGAGCCGGGTGGAATCGTCATCGCCTCCCATCACCAGCGTCGGGTGGGTCACCCGCTGCATGTCGCTCTCGTCCAGGGAGGGCTCGGTGGCAAAGAGCCGCAGCGACTTGCGCGCCACGGCGCGCGCGTGCGCCGGGCCGTCGGGCGACAGGCGCCCGAAGCGCTCGGCCCACTGGTCGAACACGGGACCGCGCAGGGGGAACGGCATCATCTCCTCCAGTCCCGCCGGGGAGAGGTTGCCCCCCACCACGACGAGGCGCCGCACGAGCTCCGGCGTGCGCAGCGCGACCAGCAGGGCCACGATGGCCCCGTCACTGTGGCCCACCAGGTGGGCCGGGCGCCCCAGGTGGCGAAGGAACGCGATCGTCTCGGTGGCCATGTCGTCGTAGTGGAACGGGGCGGGCGTGTCGGCGGTGCGACCATGGCCCCGCCGGTCGAAGGCCGACACGCGGTACCGGTCGTGGAGGCGACCCCCAATGCGTCGCAGCAGTCCCCCCGACGAGTTGAGCCCCCCGTGCAGCAGCACCAGGTCCGGCCCCCGGGTGCGACCCACCGAGACCCACGTGGGATGACCATCGAGGCTCAGCGTCCCCATCTGGTCATCGTAGGCACGCTTCTAGGCTGGGTCGATGCGAGCATTCCAGATTGACGAGACCGACGGGCTTGGCTACGAGGTCGTGGAGGTGCCCACACCCCTGCGGGGCGACGGCGAGGTCCTGGTCGCCGTGGAGTGGAGCGGCGTCAACTACAAGGACGCGATGGTGGCCGAGGCGGGCAGCCGCGTGCGGCGCACTTCGCGTCTGATCGGAGGCGTCGACGCCGCGGGCGTCGTGGTCGCCAGTGACGACCCGGACCTGCCCGACGGCACGAGCGTCGCCGTCCACGGCGGCGCCCTGGGCGTGGCCCGCGACGGCGGCTTCGCCCAGTACGTGACGGCACCGCGCGCCTGGATCTCCCCCCTGCCCGCTGGTCTGACCACCCACGACGCGATGGCCATGGGCACCGCCGGCCTGGCGGCGATGGCTAGCGTCCTGGCCCTCGAGGATCGCGGGGACCTCGACGGCGAGGTCCTGGTCACCGGCGCCACCGGCGGCGTGGGATCGATCGCGGTGAGCCTCCTGGCCGCCCGGGGCCATCGGCCCGTCGCCTCCACCGGGTCACCGTCGGCTGCCGAGTGGCTGCGCACCAGGGGCGCCACGCGCGTCATCGGTCGCGACGACGTGGCCGATCGGCCCGACCGCGTCCTGGGCACGCCCCAGTGGGTCGGGGCGATCGACTGCGTGGGCAGCACCACGCTGGCCGGCATCCTCCGATCGCTGAGCTACGGCGCCGCCGTCGCTGCGAGCGGGCTCGTCGCCGGCCCGGAGCTGGCCACGACGGTCTACCCATTCATCACCCGCAACGTCGCGCTCCTCGGTATCGACGTCGTGGAGGCCCCTCCCGCCGCGCGCGAGCGCCTGTGGCGTGAGCTGGCGACAACCGTGGCCCGGATCGACGTTGCGGCCCTCGTGGAGCGGACCATCGGCCTGGCCGATCTGCCCGCCACGCTCGACGATCTGCGGGCCGGCACCGTGCGCGGCCGGATCCTCGTGGACCCGGCCGCGCACTGACGCTCAGCGCCCAGCGCCGGCGGCCGACTACTCGTCGGCGACGATGGAGCCGATGCGGTCGCCGACCGAGGGGTCGCGCGCCACGAGGAAGAAGGCGTAGATCACCGCGAGGACGACGATGACCAGAGCCGCCCACGGAAACCAGCTGTACGGCTCGATCTGACCCGGCTTGGTCAGGTAGTACAGCGGCACCAGGATGGTCAGTACGCCCAGTCCGGGCAAGACGCCGTGGCGGAACGCGTTGAAGCGATCCGGGTGGTGACGGCGGTAGTAGAAGGGCAGCGCCAGGTTGCTCAGCCCGTAGACCACCAGCACCAGGATCGTGCCGAACGTGGAGGACTCGGCGAAGAAGTTGACCGCGTTCATCGAGGCCGAGACCCCGTGGCCACCCAGCAGGTGCCCGAGGCCCCACACCAGGATGATCAGTATCGTGCCGCCCAAGAAGACCATGAGCGCCTTGACCGGTGTGCGGCGCTTGGCGTGCACCTGCCCGATGAATGCCGGCAGCAGACCCTCGCGTCCCGCGTTGAACACCAGTCGCGCCTGGGAGTTCGTGCCAGCGATGAGAGCCCCGAGCGTCGACGTCATGCCGGCGAGGAACGCGAAGAACGCCGCCGCGCCCACCACGCCCTTGGCGACGGTGATGAACGGGATCAGGTTGTTGCTCAGCTTGGTCACGTTGCCGGCGAATCCCACGACCGTCGAGTAGGCGAACAGCAGGTAGCTCACCAGCATGATCAGTGTCGAGGTGAACACGGCGCGCGGAACGTTGCGCCGCGGGTCGTTGGTCTCCTCGGCCAGTGCCGCCGAGTTCTCCCATCCGATGAACAGGTACACCGCGAGGGGGAATCCCGCGGCCAGGCCCCGGAACCCATTGGTGATGTTGTGCGGGTTGAAGGGCGCGGCGTTGATGTGCGCGTGGAACTTGACTAGCGCCACAATGCTGACGACCACCAAGACCAGCATCTCGAAGGCGAAGAACAATCCGGCGATCTTGGTCGAGACCGAGATTCCCCGGATCATCATGAAGGCCGCGAAGGCCAGGAAGAGCAACGTCCACACGAACCACGGAACGCTCTCGAGCCCGCTGACGTTGTAGTTCTGCAACAGGATCTGGAAGAAGCCCCCCACGATCGCGACGACAGACGCCATGGCGACGATGTAGCCCGTGCCCGTGAGCAGTGCGGTCGTCACGCCCGTGCGCGGACCAAAGGTCTTGCCCACGAACGTGATGAATCCGCCCGTTGACGGCATCACCTTGGTGAACTCCGACAGGGTATTGGCCAAGAACAGGATTGTCACCCCCGCCGCCACGATCGTCAGTGGTGACGCCACACCCGCGGTAAGGGCCAAGAGGCCGAACCCGAAGAAGAAAGACATCGCCGGCCCGATGTTGGCCATCGTGGCGGCGGCGATGTCGAGGAGCCCGAGGACCCCTCGATGCAGCCGCGCGTGTTCACCCGGAACCGTGGGAACCTTGGCTCCGAGCGACTCGGGCGTGAAACCCTCGCTCATGTCCCTCCCCTGCTCGCGTGCGCATCGTTGCGCACTGGCACCCGTGGCGCTTCCGAGCACGGTAGTCCAGCGTGACGGGGCGAACGAGTATTTCCTACGAACTCACGGGGAAGAAGGGACTTACCAGGAGGCGGCCACCGGAGCAGGGCGTGAAGGTGTAGGTGCTGGCCGTCGTCCGGGCCGGGCCCGCCGTCGTTCCGACGCGGATCGCCCCGACCGAGGGGCAGCTGGCCCCATTGGCGGCGGGTACGTCGGAGAACGCGAAGTCAAAGCGCACCGATGACCCGCTCGTGACGTGCAGCACCGCGGGCGCGACATTGCCCGCGGCGTCGGTGAACGTGAACGGGGTGGTCTGGCTCGGCTCGTAAATGACGTTCGCGGCCACCGGGGCCCCCGCCGGACTCACCAGCGATAGACGCGGCCAGCCGTCAAGGACGCACGTTCCGCTCGTCGACTTGGTGAGCGTCACCCACGACTCGATCGTGCCCGTCGCCCCCTGGAAGTACCCGCCCACCGCATGGAAGTCACTGCCCAGGCAGGTCGTCGGATTCGCGGGCGCCGTCGTCGTGGTCGACGACGGCACGGTCGTGGTCGAGGCCACGCTGGTCGAGGTGCTGGTGCTGGTCGTCGTCGACGGCGCCCTTCCGAGCCCGTGGCGTGCGACGGTCACGACAACGAGCAGCGCGAAGAAGATCACCAGTGAGTAAAGAGCGCGCTTCACTCGTCGTTGAAGTCTTCGGGGCGCACCGAGTCCAGAAAGGCACGCAGCTCTTCGATCAGCTCGGCCTCATCGGGCTCGTCCTCGTCGTCATCCTCGTCTAGGACCATCACGCGCGCCTCGCTGGCCATCAGGTCATCGTCGACCAGGATGGGCGCCCCAACCCGCAAGGCGAGAGCGACGGCGTCCGAGGGTCGCGAGCTGATCCGCAGGTGCTCTCGCCCCCGCTGCAGGCGCAGCTCGCCAAAGAACGTGTTCTCCTTCAGCTCGGTGATGACCACGGACTCGACCGTGGCCCCGAGGGCGTCGATGACGTTGCCCAGGAGGTCATGACTCATCGGTCGCGGCGTGGGCACGTGCTGCAGTGCGTACGCGATCGCCGTGGCCTCGGGAGCCCCGATGAAGATGGGCAGGACGCGCTCGCCGGTCAGCTCCTCGAGCAGGAGCAACGGCGTGGAACTCCCCACATCGACGCGAACCGCTCGCAGCACGACCTCAATCACGGCTCCAGATTAGACGTCCGGCGGTCCGGGCGTCCCGGCACCGGTCACGCCAACGGCGCTGGTCAGGCGCGCAAAGAGCAAGGCGCGCAAGCGCTCCGCCTGCAGGACGACCTGATCGACCGTGACGCGCACCAGGTCGCTGTCAACGTCGCGACCGGGCTCGCGCCACGCCGCGGTGAGCTCCTCGATGACCCCAACCTCGCGCTCGGCCAGGCGGCGCACCGCGGCGAGGCGCCGGATCGGCGCGCCGAGCGACACCAAAGACGCGGCGACGCGCGCGATCTCCACCTCGCCGTCGCGAAAGACGTGCTCTCCCCCGGCCACCTGTGGCTCGAGGATCCCGAGGTCCAACAGCTCGAGCATCGTGGCGGCGTCGAGCCCCGTCGCCTCGGCCAGCTCGCTCAATGAGTGCGTGGCTCCCTCCTCGGCCTCGGCGTGCGCCGCGGCCTTCGGCGAAGATCCCGCGGTCGCGGCCGGCGCGGCCGCGCGCACTGCGTGGACCGGCGCCTCGCGGGCCGCCCGCTTGGGTGCCGACGACAAGACGGGCCCGTCGAGGAGACCCTGCTGGATCAGCCGCAGGCGTACGACCCGCAGCGGCACGAACTCCTGCTTGGCGAGCCGGATGGCCTCGCGCAAGCACGCGAGGTCACGGTCGCTGAACAGGCGGTAGCCCTTCTTGGACCGCGCCGGTCGGACCAGGTCCTTGTCCTCGTAGTACCGGATGGTCGAGAGCTCGAGCTCCGGGAAGTCCCGGCGCAGAATGGCGTGCACCTCGCCGATGCGCATCCCCGCACTCATCTCGACGCCTCCCAGAACACGAGCTTGAACTTCCCAATCTGCACCTCGTCGGCCGAGTGCAGCGTCGTCTCGTCGACGCGGACGCCATTGACGTAGGTGCCATTCAGCGAGTTCAGATCGCGCAGCGTCATGCGGCCGCTAGCCGTTCGCGTGATCACCGCGTGGTGTCGAGAGACCGAGACGTCGTCGAGCAGCAGGTCGCTCTGCTCGTGGCGGCCCACGCTGGTCGTCTCCTTGTCCAAGGTCAGGCGCGTGCCGCTGGCCGGCCCCGAGGCGACCACCAGCAGGTCCCCGTGCTCACCCATCGGACCCGGGCTCGCGCCCGCGCCGGGCACGTCAGAGCTGATGACCGGAAGAGCGACGGTCTCGGGTGACGTCGACACGTGCTGGGACGCGCCGCAGGACCAGCAGAAGTTCGCGTTCGCATTCAGGATCTCGCCGCAACGTCGACAGTTCACGCTCTCCCCAGTCGTCGTTGGCTGCTAGTGCGTCGTCAGGTCACGGTAGGCCGCCGCATCCAGCAGCGCCTCGTACTGCTCGGGAGCCGACACCGTGATCTCACAGATCCACCCCTGCCCGTACGGGTCGGAGTTCAGCACCTCGGGACTCGAGCGCAAGTCGGTGTTGACCGCACTCACCTCCCCCGAGACGGGCGCGTAGATCTCCGAGACCGACTTCGTCGACTCGACCTCGCCCAAAACGTCCCGCTGCGAGACCGCCGTGCCCACTGCCGGCAAGTCGATGTACACCACGTCGCCCAGAGCATCCTGGGCGTAGTCGGTGATCCCTACCCGAACAACACCACCCTCCAAGCGAGCCCACTCGTGGTCGCTGGAGTACCGCAACTCGTCCGGTGTCTTCATGGCTCGTAATCTACCCTCATGCGCGTCCCCGGCGCCCCTGGATCAGGGCGTCCCGCGCGGGCCGCACGTAGCCTGCGGCAACGACCCACGAGAGGGCCAGTCCCGCCACGCCCACGACCCAGCACGCTCCCCGTCCCCAGGTCTGCCAGGTGGCCAGCGCCTGGTGGTGCGCGTTGCTCGTCAGGAGGAAGGCAGGGAACGTGGTCATGAGGGCAAACGTCGAGACCTTTCCCCACCACAGCACGTCAATGCGCGCTGCGCCCAGAGCGGCCAGGGCGACCGTCATGCCCGACACCAGCACCTCACGGGCCAGGGTCGCTCCCGCGAACCACCACGGCACGCCCCCAGCCACCGCGACACTGATCAGTCCGGTCATCACCAACACCCGATCAGCGGTGGGGTCCAGCACCTTGCCCACCGTGCTCACCTGGCCAAAGCGTCGAGCCACGTAGCCATCGACCCAGTCCGTGGCACCCAGGGCGCCGAGCAGCCAGGCTGCAACCGCGCGATGCCCGGTGCCGAACAGCAGCCACACGAAGACGGGGATCAGCGCCAGGCGCAGCGTGGTGATCCCGTTGGGCCAGGTCAGCCAGTTTCGGGGCACCGGGGCCCCGCGAGCCGGTCGATCAGGCAATGGTGATCGCGTCGTCCAAGAAGACGTCCTGGACCGCATGGACCAGGGCCGCACCCTCATCGATCGGTCGCTGGAACGCCTTGCGCCCCACGATCAGGCCCTGGCCACCAGCCCGCTTGTTGATGACCGCGGTCCGCACGGCGGCTCCGATGTCATTGGATCCCTTGGACTCCCCACCCGAGTTGATCAGGCCGACGCGACCGGCGTAGCAGTTCGCCACCTGCCAGCGCGCCAGATCGATGGGGTGATCCGTCGTCAGCTCGTCGTAGACGAGCGAACTCGTCTTGCCGAACTTGAGAGCCAGGTATCCCCCGTTGTTCTCGGGCTGCTTCTGCTTGATGATGTCGGCCTCGAGAGTGACGCCCAAGTGGTTGGCCTGACCCGTGAGGTCCGCGCTGACGTGGTAGTCCTTCTCGGCGGTCTTGAACGCGGGGTTGCGCAGGTAGGTCCACAGCACGGTGAACAGGCCCAGGCGATGCGCTTCGGCAAAGGCCGCGGAGACCTCGCGCACCTGGCGGTCCGACTCGGGCGACCCGAAGTAGATCGTGGCACCCACGCCAACGGCACCCAGGTCGGCGGCCTGGCGCACCGAGGCGAACGGGATCTGATCGTAGGTCGTCGGGTAGTGCAGCAGGTCGTTGTGATTCAGCTTCACGATGAAGGGGATCCGGTGCACGTAGCGTCGCGCCACGATGCCGAGCGCTCCGAGCGTCGTGGCGATCGCGTTGCAGTCGGCGGCGATCGCCAGGTCACACAAGCGTGCCGGATCGAAGTACTGCGGGTTCGGGGCGAAACTGGCTCCCGCCGAGTGCTCGATTCCCTGGTCGACCGGCAGGATCGACAGGTAGCCAGTCCCGGCCAGACGGCCGTGCTGGTACACCGAAGCTAGGTTGCGCAGCGTGGTCGGCGTTCGGTCGCCGACCACGAGGACCCGGTCCACGAAGTCAGGACCCGGCAGGGTCAGCCATTCCTTCGGAAATGCGGTGGCACGGTGGCTGAGGAGGGAGTCGGCCTCATCGCCAAGTAGCGAGACGATGTCCATGCCGCAACCTTACTTACACGGAGCCCCAGCGATCGCTTGACGCCGCTCAGTCCTTCTTGTGGGAGGTCGGCCGCGGGCGCGGGGCGCGAGGGCGGGGGCCTGTCGATACTCCAAGCTCGGCCAGGCGGGCGCGGGCGTCGTAGGCATCAGGTTCGGCGGCAACCACTCGGGAGAAGTAGTCCCGCGCCGCACTGGTGTCTCCGGCGCGATCGAGCATGTCGGCCATCGCGTACCACATCCGCACGTGCCGGAAGCCAGGGTTGCGCAGACGCCGCGTGGCGCCCGCGGCACTCAGGATCTCCACGGCCTCGCGGTACTTTCCTTGATCCCCCAGCGACCCCGCGAGCACGATCCGGGCCTCGGTGAGCACATCGGCCGTTGGCGACAGCTCGACGAGTTCGTCGTACGCCGCTTGCACCGCGCGGTAGCGGTGGTGAGCCCGGTCACAGTCCATGATCAACGGCAGGTACTGGGGATCCGTGGAGATCTCAACAACGCGCCGCAAGTGCACCTTCGCTCGGTTCCACTCCTGAGCACGGTAGGCCGCCAGTCCGGCCAGCTCCCGCACGCCCGCGACGTCGGGAGCGACCTCGCAGGTTCGCTCAGCCAGACGCAAGGACTCCTCGTAGCGGTGACGTTCGTAGGCGACCTGCGCCTTGGCCAAGTTCTCCACAGCTCGCTCGCGCTGCCGCTCGGAGCCCATTACCGCTCGTCGGACCTGGCTGGCAATCTCTCCGGGTAGCTCGGCAAGCGCCCGTGCCGTGGCTTCCTCACGACGGGTAACAGGAGACGCAACCTCCTCGACCCACACATCCGCGGGCTCCGGCGGGAGCTTGCTGGCCCGCGTCTCGAGTGGACGGCCCTCACTCTTGATCCGATCAGCCCCAGTTCGCGCAACCCCACCCCAGCCCGGGCGCCGGTCTCCTTCGGCCCGGTCGAAACGACCACCCGGCCG
>JBMFWS010000012.1:0-48052 GCA_049965035.1 Acidimicrobiales bacterium | reverse complement strand
GCCGAAGCTCTTGTCCTACAAGAGACACTCCCTGGTCATTCCGGCGCGATGACCCACATTCATGCCGGAAGAGCCACTTTGTTTTGGACCTCGATCACCATGTTCGCACGAGCCAACTCCGCCTCAAGCTTGGCGACGCGAGCGGACAGCTCGGCATTCTTGCGGACGAGGGGTTCGGCCGGCTTGCGCCCCACCTGTGGAATGGTTCCGCCTTGCACCACCCGGCGCCATTGGCTGATCGATGACGAGTAGAGGCCCGATCGCCGGAGGTAGGACCCTTGGGACCCGTCCTCGGGAAGTGAGTCGTAGTAGGCAACGGCTCGACGCTTGAAGTCCTCGGGAAACATCCTCTTCTGTCCGGGCTTCGAGATCGACAGGTCTGGCTCGACCGGCTGCTCGCCTCGCTCGACGGGATTCTTCGATTGCAACGCACTCTCTCCTTGGTCACCCTCGTCGCTCAGACATTTCAGGCGGGGAGCTGTCCAAGCCAAGGTTGGCACAGAGGGTACGACGTCGTGCACCCGAGATCCCTTGTGGACAGAGGTCATCTTCCGGTAGGCCCAACAACGTGGCAACCCGGAGTTCGAACCTGGACAACTCGAGCCTGGCGCTGGCCAGGGGAGCGGAAGGCTCCGACGAGCGGGGGGGGCAGAGTTGGCGAGTCCGTGGCTCGAAGCGCATGGGGATCGCACGACGAGGTACTACAGTGCAGGCAGCTGCATCGGGAGCTCGGGTGAACCGGGCTGAGAGGGTGATCGTGCGGAGTGTCCGCTCCATCACCGACCGACGAACTTGTCCGGGTAATGCCGGCGTAAGGAGGAGCATGGACGATCTCACGTCATTCACGATCGTGTCGGGCGATGTCCGCTCGGAGGTGGGGCACACGCTCGTCGAGCCGGTCCCGCAGGCTCTGGGCGTCATGGACCAGTTCGGCCTGTGGGGCAACCTCGGGGTGAGCCTGCTCGGCTTCACGGGAGCGATCTTCGTCCTGGAGCCGACGGGGACGGCGGCCGGCGCGCTCCCGGTAGCGGGGGCGTTCCTGTCCATTGTGCTCGGCACGGTTCTCGGCACCCTGGCCATTGCGGCCTGCGGGATCACCGGCGCGCGCACCGGTGCTCCGGCGATGGTGCTGTTGCGCCGCCTGCTCGGCCCGCGCCTCTCCTACCTGCCCACCGTGCTCAATGTCGTGCAGCTACTCGGCTGGGGCATCTTCGAGCTGGTCACGATCGCGACGGCGGCGCACGTCGTCGCACCCCAGGTGCCGCGCTGGCTCTACATCTTGGTGGCCGGGGCGCTCACGGGCCTCCTGACGCTGCGCCCCCTCGGCGCCGTGCGGATCCTGCGCCGGGTGGCCACGCCCGCAGTCGTGATCGCGCTGGCCTACCTGACGCTGGAGCTGCTGCGCCACCCACTGCCGCCCCTCACGCACGGAAGCTGGTCGGGCTTCTGGGTGGCCACGGACACCGTGGTGGCCGCGGCGGTCTCCTTCGCACCGCTGGCGGCGGACTACACGCGGCACTCGCGCTCGGTGCGCGCGAGCTTCTGGGGCGCGCTCATCGGCTACGGCGTCACCCAGACGCTGTGCTACGCCATCGGCCTGCTCGCGCTGGTGACGGTGGCGCGCAACCCGTCGGACATCTACGGGGCGTTCGTCGCGGTGCCCCTGGGCGCGGTGGCCTTCGCCATCCTGGCGGCCCGGGAGCTCGACCAGTCCTTCGCCGACGTGTACTCGAGCGTCGTCTCGATCCAGAACGCTCGGCCCCTCTGGGATCGACGCATCCTCGGGGCGGTGGTGACCCTGGTGATCACGGCCCTGGCCCTGACGATCAACATCTCGGACTACGAGAACTTCCTCATCTTGCTCGGATCGGTCTTCGTGCCCCTGACGTCGGTCTTCCTGATCGACTACTTCGTTCTGGCGCGCCGACGCGGGCGCCGGGCGGAGGTGGCGCACCGACCGGCGATGGTCACCGCGTGGCTTATCGGCTTCGTCACCTACCAGCTCATCAATCCGGGCTACATCGGCTGGTGGGTGTCGCTGTGGACGCGGGTGGACGGATGGATGCACCTGCGCGACCAGGCGTCGATGTCGGCATCGCTGATCTCCTTCGCGATCTCCGGGGTGGCCACGCTCTCCCTGGGCGCGCTCGAGGGGCGTTCTCGGCGCTCCGAGGCCAGCACCAGCGCGTGAACCACCGGGTCCACGGCATGGGTCTCGCGCCCGCCCGGCCCGACTGGGCGCCCCTCGTCGAGGGCGAGCTGCGCGGTCCGCTGGCGCAGCTCGGGCTCACTGGCGGGCCGGTGCGCGTGCTCTGGCACAGCCCGCGCCCGATGTCCGCTGGCGCCCGGGTGCTGGTCGGCGCCGAGCAGCTGTTCGTCAAGCGCCATTCCCGGCGGGTCCGCTCGCCGGCGCGCCTCGAGGTCGAGCACCGCTTCGGCGATCACCTGCGCGCCCACGGCGTGCGCACCCCCGCGTGCCGACGCGGGCTCGACGGTCGCAGTGTGGCGACCGCGGGACCGTACTGCTACGAGGTCTTCGCGCTGGCCGGTGGCGAGGACCTCTACCGCGACGTGCCCTCGTGGTATCCCTACCAGACCCCCGAGCACGCGCGACGCGCCGGAAGAGCACTCGCTCACCTTCACCGAGCGGCCGCCTCCTTCGCCGAGCCCGCCAGCGATCCCGACGTGCTGCTCGATGACGTGGGCCTCGTGAGCGCACCCGATCTGGGAGACGCCCTGGCCGCACTCCTCGAGGCCCGACCGGGCCTCGCGCGGGCCCTCGCGGGCTACCGGCTCGGGGCCGACATGGCCCGAGTGCTCGCCGAGCCCGTCGCGCGGGCCCACGCGGCGACCAGCGCGCTGGCGCGCCAGTGGACCCACGGCGACTGGCATCCCTCCAACCTGACGTGGGATCCCCTGACGGGTGACGTCGTGAGCGTGCTCGACCTGGGACTTGCCAACCGCACCTTCGCGCTCCACGACCTGGCCGTGGCCCTCGAGCGCTCCGTCATCGACTGGCTCGACGTGTCGGGCCGAGGAGCAATCGAAGTGGACGTCGCGAGCCTGGACGCCCTGCTGGCCGGCTACGGGGAGATCATTGCCTGGAGCGCGGAGGACCGTGCGGCCCTGGCGGCCACGCTGCCGGTCGCGCACGTCGAGTTCGCCCTCTCGGAAGTCGAGTACTTCGGCGACGTGGTCGGCGACGCCACCAACCGCGACCTCGCCTACCACGGGTACCTCCTCGGCCACACCGGCTTCTTCGCGACGGCGGTCGGGACTGACCTGCTCGCGCGCGTGCGCGGGTCCAGGTAGCCGGCCACCAGCGGGCGCACCGAACCGACCTCGTCGACCAGCTGGGCCGGGCGATGGCGCCAGCCCGGGTCGGGTCGGATCGCCGTCGTGGATGGACGGGCACCCCTCGAGCCCCCGTGGACGTCCCGCGCGGGATCGCCGAGCGCCTCCCTGCTCGTCGCCGATCAGGTCAGCGGCCCGCACGAGGCGACCCGAACGGGCTAGTGCGGGTCGTCGTCGCGGTGCGGACCGGTGGGTCGTGTGGGCACTATCGCGTCCAAGGCGCGCTCGGCGATCTGCGCGGCACGACGCGCGATCTGCGCACGGCGCGCCGGATCGGCCGCGGCGGTCTCCAGGGCGCCACAGAGCATCGCCAGGACGATCTCGGCGTCGTCGGTCTCCTCGAAGGAGGGCGGTGACGCCTCGAACGGGGCCGGGGGACCGCCCATCACCGCGACGCGGAGACGGGAGACGGCGGTGCGGCCCTGCTCATCGCGGGTCGCGGGCGCGGTAGCGAGCGCGCCGCGCACGGTCTCGAGCAGGGGGCGCGAGTCCGCGAGTCCGTGGGCGACCAGCTCCAGGCGCTCGGCCCGCGAGAGTGGGGGAGTCGAGCCGTCAGAGAGCGGGGTCGTCAGGTCGTCCAGGGCCTCGCGGGCCAGGGTGCCCATGAGCGTGGACCGGTCGGGAAAGTGGCGGTAGAGCGTCGCCTGGCCGACACCGGCCACTCGAGCCACCTCGGAGAGCGGCGCGCCGGGGTGCTCGGCGTAGAGGCGGTGGGCCGCGAGGAGTATCGCCTGGCGGTTGCGGTCGGCGTCGCGACGATGGGTGGGGGGTGCTGCGCCACGGCCCGCGGTCGCCACGCGCCGATGATACGCACTCGGAGCGGGGGGTGTGGGATCCGGCTCGCGCCGTGGTGACGGGGCCGGTGGTGCTCGTTGTCTACCATGGTGCCAAGGAGCACCGTGGCGGACCTCGTCTTCACCACTTTCAAGAATCGGTCCGACGCGATCGTGCTGGCTGACGAGGTGTCTCGCCAGCTCCACCACGAGGGCTACACGACGGCGGTGCGGCTCCTCGACGACGACATGGAGCACGCCGCGCCGATCGGTGCGCACACCCTCGTCGTGAGCCTCGGGGGCGACGGCACGTTCCTGAAGTCGGCGCGACTGGCCCACGAGCACGGTGCGCGCATCCTGGCCGTGAACTTGGGGCGCCTGGGGTTCCTCTTATCGGTGCCCTCCTCCGAGGTCCTCGAGGACGTGCGCCGGGCCCTGGTTGCACCATCGACGGTGGAGCGCCTGGCTCTCGAGATCGTGCTGCCCAACAACGGGGCCGGGCAGTTCGCCCTCAACGAGGTGGTCGTCGAGCGCGCCTCCGTGGGCCACATGGTCCGCGTGCGCTGCTACGTGGACGACGAGGAGTTCCTGACCTACTCGGCCGATGGCGTGCTGGTCGCCTCGCCGACCGGCTCGACGGGATACAACTTCTCGGCGGGCGGCCCAGTCGTGGATCGCGAGCTCGACGTGATGGTGCTCACGCCCATTGCCCCGCACTTCACCATCGACCGCTCCATCGTGGTCAGCGGCCGCCGGACGATCCGCCTCGTCTCCCAGAGCCGGGGCGCGGTGGTCGTGGCCGACGGCCGAACGATCGGGTCGCTCACGGCGGGCGAGTCGGTCCTGGTGCGCCCGAGCGCCGAGCGGGTCCGGGTCGAGGACTCGCACCGGTACCGGCTGGGCGATCGCCTGCGAGAGGGGCTGCGCGAGGGCCATGCCTAAGGTGCAGCTCCTCGAGCTGCAGGCCCGCGGACTGGCCCTGATCGACGACGCCGCCCTGGAGTTCGCCCCGGGGCTCAACGTCGTGACCGGGGAAACCGGGGCTGGCAAGACGCTGCTGGTCGGGGCCCTGACCCTCTGCCTGGGCGGCGAGTCGCCGGGAGGCGAGGTGGGAGACGACCTGCGCGTCGCCACCTTGTGGCGCGACGGCGGGGGAGCAGAGCGCCTGCTCGCGCGCGAGCTGACGGCGACGGGTCGCCTGCGCAGCGTGCTCGACGGCCAGGTGACGAGCGCCGACGGCCTGCGTCGTGTGGCCGAGTCCCTGGTCGACATCTACGGCCAGCGGTCGTCGCTGCGCCTGCGCAGCCCGGCAGCGGTGCTGGCCCTGGTTGACGGCTTCGGCGACGTCGACACCAGCGAGCTCGACGAGGTGCGCGCGCGCCAGCGGGACCTGGGGCGCCGGCGAGCCGCGCTTGGGGGGGACCGCGAGGAGCGCACCCGGGCCCGGGCCCTGGCGGAGTTCGAGCTCGCCGAGCTGCGCGCGGCCGCGCTGACGACGCCCGACGAGCTCGACGGGGCCCTGGCGGCCCTGGAGCGCTGGCAGGGGCGGGCCGCCCGGCGCAGCGCCCTGCTCGAGGCCCTGGAACGCCTGGACGGCGACCGCGAGGTGACGGCACTCGGGGAGATCGCGCGGATCGCCGCGCTCGTCGAGGGGGCCGGCGAGTCTGCCCAGCTGTCGACCCAACTGCGCGGAGCCCTGGAGATGGCGCGCGACGCCGGACACGAGCTGCGGGCGCTCCTGGACGCCGAGGACCTCGACGAGGCCCAGGTGGTCGAACTCGAAGAGCGTGTCGGGATCCTCAGCCGCGTGGCGCGACGCTACGGCGGCTCGCTCGCGGCGGCCCTCGAGACGCGCGAGGAGCGGGCGGCCGACCTCGAGCGCTGGCGCGACGCCGAAGACGAGCTGGCCCGTCTGGACGCCGAGCTCGCGGCGGCCGCGCAGGCCGAGCAGGACGCCAGTGCGCGGGTGCGCGCGCGGCGCGAGAGCGCCGGCGCGCGCTTTGGCGCCGCGGTCACGGCCCAGCTGGCCCGGGTGGCCCTGGCGGGCGGGGCGGTGCGCGTAGAGGTGGGTGGCGTCGACGGCTCGGCCGTCCGGCTGCTCGTGCGGACGAACCCGGGCCGTGCCGAGGGGCCCGTCGAGGACGTCGCCAGCGGGGGAGAGCTGAGCCGCCTGCTGCTCGCCGTGGCGCTGGTGTCGGGGGTCGAAGACGCCGTGGGTGTCTTCGACGAGATCGATGCCGGGCTGGGAGGAGCGGTGGCCGAGCAGATTGGCGCGTGCCTGGCCGAGGTCGCCCGAGCCCGTCAGGTGCTGGTGGTGACCCACCTGGCGTCGGTCGCGGCCCGGGCCCAGCGCCACTTCGTCGTGCACAAGGAGACCCGTGACGGCCGGGCGGTGACCACGGTGCGCGCCGTGGCCGGCGAGGAGCGCGTCGAGGAGATCGCCCGGATGCTGGCGGGTGCCGGGGCCCGCAGCGAGTCCCGCGCCCTGGCCCGGCGGCTGCTGAGTGGCGCGTGAGGGTGGCGGGGAGACGCTGGAGGCGCCGCTAAACTGATGCTCCGTGGATCGATCGGTGACGGAGACGAAATTCGTTTTCGTCACGGGCGGCGTCTCCAGTTCTCTCGGCAAGGGCCTCACGGCGTCGTCGCTTGGCCGTCTCCTCAAGTCTCGAGGGTTCCGCGTCACCATGGTGAAGCTCGACCCCTACTTGAACGTTGACCCGGGCACCATGAACCCCGGCGAGCACGGCGAGGTGTTCGTCACCGACGACGGTGGCGAGACCGACCTCGACCTCGGGCACTACGAGCGCTTCATCGACGAGTCCCTGAGCCGCACCTCCAACTCGACGACCGGCTCGATCTACTCGACCGTGATCGCCCGCGAGCGTCGCGGCGACTATCTGGGCAAGACCGTGCAGGTGATCCCGCACATCACCGACGAGATCAAGGAGCGGATCCGCCGCGCTGGGTCCTCGGGAGCCGACGTCGTCATCGTGGAGATCGGTGGGACCGTCGGCGACATCGAGATCGTCCCGTTTCTCGAGGCCATTCGCCAGTTCCGCCGGGACGCCGGGCGGGGCAACGTCTGCTACGTCCACCTCACCCTGGTGCCGTACCTGGCGCCGTCGGGGGAGCAGAAGACCAAGCCGACCCAGCACTCGGTCACCGAGCTGCGCTCGCGAGGCATCCAGCCCGACGTGATCGTCTGCCGCTCCGACCAGCCGATCTCCGACGGCCTGAAGCGCAAGATCTCGCTGCTGTGCGACGTGCCCATCGATGCGGTGATCTCGGCCATCGACGAGTCGAGCATCTACGACATCCCCGTGGCGCTGCGCCGCGAGGGCCTCGACAACATCGTGTGCGCCACGCTCAACGTGAACCTCGACGACCACCCGATCGAACTGAGCGCGTGGAACGAGGTCGTGCGGCGCGTGCACAACACCTACCGCCGGGTGCGCATCGGCGTGGTCGGCAAGTACGTGACCCTGCCCGACGCCTACCTGTCGGTGGCCGAGGCGATCCGCCACGCGGGCTTCGCCCTCGGGGCCGACGCCGAGATCACCTGGCTCGAGGCCGAACGGGTCCCCGAGGAGATCAGCGCCGACCAGCTCGACCAGCTCGACGGCATGATCATCCCGGGAGGCTTCGGCGAGCGCGGGATCGAGGGCATGATCGCGGCGGCGCGCATCGCGCGCGAGCATCAGGTGCCGCTGCTCGGCATCTGCCTGGGGATGCAGGTGATGGTCGTCGAGTACGCCCGCCACGTCCTCGGACTGCCCGACGCGCACTCCACGGAGTTCTCTGTCACAACGTCGGCGCCGGTGATATCCCTGATGGCCGAGCAGAACGAGGTCGTCGACCTCGGGGGCACCATGCGCCTGGGCGCCTACCCGGCGCTGCTCAGCGAGGGATCCCAGGTGGCCGCCCTCTACGGGACGAGCGTGGTCTCCGAGCGCCACCGACACCGCTACGAGTTCAATCTGCGCTACCGCGAGCTCTACGAGGCCCACGGGATGCGCTGCTGTGGGATCTCCCCGGACGGCCGGCTGGTTGAGTTCGTGGAGCTGCCCGGTCACCCCTATTTCGTGGGGACCCAGGCGCATCCCGAGTTCAAGTCGCGACCGGACCGGCCCCACCCGCTGTTCGCCGGGCTGCTGATGGCTGCGGTCACGCGGGTCGAGGGCCGCGAGCCCCACCTCATCGACCCCGCGACCGTCGACGTCGCCCCGTGAGCCCCTTCCGGATCACCGCGGCCGCCACTCTCCTCACCTCGCGGGTCTTTCGGGTCGAGCGACGCACCATCGAGGGGGGCGATCGCGCCTTCCACCGCGATGTGGTGGTGCATCCCGGCGCCGTGGCCATCTTGGCCCTCGACGCCGCCGGGCGGGTGGGCATCGTGCGCCAGTACCGCGCGACGGTCGACCGGGTCACGACGGAGATCCCCGCGGGAACCCTCGACCACGAGGGCGAGGAGCCCCAAGCCGCGGCCGCCCGCGAGCTGGCCGAGGAGCTCGGCGTCACGGCCCGGCACTGGCGTCTGCTGGCCCGGCTCCTGGTCTCGCCGGGATGGACGAGCCAGGTCATGCACGTGTTCGAGGCCACCGGCATCGAGGAGACCGCGCGCGACCCCGCCGGCCCCGAGGAGGCCGCCTCCACGGTGGCCTGGGTCGAGCCTCGCGAGCTCTTCGACCTGGTGCGCAGCGGCGAGCCCGTAGACGCGACGCTCACCGTAGCCCTGCACCGCCTGGCCGGAGGGCTCTTCCCGGATGCCTGAGGGCGCCCTCGAGGAGTACGTGGTCTGGCTGACGGTCGAGCGCGGCCGCAGCCGGGCGACGCTCGAGGCGTACCGGCGAGACCTGGAGCAGTTCCTCGCCTTCATCAGTCCGCGAGGGATCCAGGACGTGTCCGCCGAGGACCTGGCGTCCTACGTCGCGAGCCTGCGCGCGACCCGCGCTCCGGCCTCGGTGGCCCGGGCGATCGCGTCGCTGCGGGGCTGGTTCGGGTTCCTGGTGGCCGAGCGGGTGCTCGCGAGCGACCCGACCGACTACCTGCGGGGCCTGCGCCGCGCCGCCTCGCTGCCCAAGCCGCTCGGCGAGGCCGAGGTCGGCCGCCTCATCGACGCCGTGCCCGACGCGACCCCCCGCGATCGGCGCGACCGGGTCCTGCTCGAGCTGCTCTACGGCACCGGGTGCCGAGTGTCGGAGGCCGTCGGGGTCCGCCTCGAGGACCTCGACCGGGCCGAGGGCCTCATCACCGTGATCGGCAAGGGCGATCGCCAGCGCCTCGTCCCCCTGGGCGCCGCGCTGGCCACCGCCCTCGACCACTACCTGGCCCCGGGCGGCCGTCCCGCCCTGGCGCGCTCGACGCACGAGACCCACCTATTGCTCAACAGCCGCGGCGGGCCACTGACCCGTCAGGGGGTGGACGTGGTGATCGCCCGGCGCGCACTGGTGGTGGGCATCCCCCGCCACAGCATCAGCGCCCACGTGCTGCGCCACAGCTGTGCCACCCACATGCTCGAGCACGGGGCCGACATCCGCGTCGTCCAGGAGCTGCTGGGTCACGCGAGCGTCGCGACGACCCAGCTCTACACGGCCGTGTCGAATCGCTCGCTGCGCGACGTGTACGCTCGCGCCCACCCGCGAGCGCAGGAGTAGCGTGCCGTCCTACCTGTACTTCCTCATCGCCGTGATCCCCTCGATCACGCTGCACGAGGTCAGCCACGGCTACGTCGCCAACTTCTTCGGCGACCCCACGGCCAAGGAGAATCACCGTCTGACCTTGAACCCGCTGCGCCACATCGACCCCTTCGGCACCGTCCTGCTGCCCTTCTTGCTCATCATCTCGGGTCTGCCGGCCTTCGGCTACGCCAAGCCGGTGCCGGTGAACGTCTCGCGCCTGCGCAACCCGCGCCGCGACACACTCTACGTATCCCTGGCCGGACCCGCGATGAACATCGTGCTCTCGGCGATCGGGTGGGGGCTGTGCGAGCTGGCCATCCACGTGACCCAGCAGCTCTGGCAGTTCGACCTGGGAGAGTACCTGGGCCTGGTGAACCTGATCCTGGCCGTCTTCAACCTGCTGCCGATCCCGCCCCTGGACGGCTCGGCGATCATCGAGCAGTTCGTGCCTCGCCGCCACCTGCCCAACTACTACCGCCTGCGGGCGCGGGCGCTGCCGATCGTCATCGTCCTGATCCTGCTGGACTCCCTGGTCTTCCACGTCGGGACCAACGCTCTGGTCGACCTCCAGAACTGGTGGCTGCACCTGCTGTTTTAAGCCCGGGGGCTCAGGAGGGTCGGCTCAACCCCATCGCATCGGCGGCGCGCTGGTAGGTCGTCGCCGCGACGCTCGAGGCCCGGGCCGCCCCGATCGTCAGCAGCGACGCCAGCTGCGCGGGGTCCTCGCGCAGGGCGCGGTAGCGCTCGGCGATCGGGGCCAGCACCTCCACCATTGCCTCGGTCAAGTCACGCTTGAGGTCGCCGTAGCGGTGGTAGCGCGCGGCGATGGCTCGCGGGTCCTCGCCGGTGAAGCCGGCGAACATCTCGAGCAGGTTGGCCAGTCCGGGCTTGCGCTCCCAGTCGAAGGCCATCTCGCCGTCGGTGTCGGTCACGGCCTTGGCGACCTTGCGCGCGATGGCCTCGGGGGCGTCGAGCAGGTAGATCGTGCCCAGCTCGCTCGCCACGGACTTGGACATCTTGCGCGTGGGCTGCTGGAGATCCATCACCCGGGCCCCCGCCGGAGGCGTGACGGCTCGCGGGACGGTGAAGGTGTCGCCGTAGCGGTTGTTGAAGCGCTCGGCCAGGTTGCGCGCGAGCTCCAGGTGCTGGCGCTGGTCGTCGCCGACGGGCACCTCCTCGGTGTCGTAGAGCAAGATATCGGCCGCCATCAGCACCGGGTAGGTGAGCAGGCCCGCGCGCACCCCGTGGGCGCGGTCGGACTTCTCCTTGAACTGCGTCATGCGCGTGAGCTCGCCGTAGCCGGCGACGCACTCGAGGAGCCAGGACAGCTGCGCGTGGTAGGGGACGTGGCTCTGCACGAACAGGGTGCAGCGCTGGGGGTCGAGGCCCGAGGCGACCATCGCGGCGGCCAGCTCGGTGGTGCGCTCTCGCAGGGTGACCGGCTCGATTTCCAGGGTCAGGGCGTGCAGGTCGACGACGCAGTAGAACGCGTCGAGCGACTGGGCGCGGACGAACTGCTGGAGGGCGCCGAGGTAGTTGCCCACGTGCAGGTCGCCGGAAGGCTGGATGGCGGAGAACACGCGCATCGGCCAAGTCTAGAGAAGTGGCACGAGGTGGCCTCCGGTAGTGTTTCGCCGTGACCTACGTCGTGACGACGCCGTCGTTCAGCGGTCCCCTGGACCTGCTGGTGCAGATCGTCGCCCGCCACGAGATCGACATCTTGGACGTGGCGTTGGCCCCCGTGGTCGACGACTTCGTCGCGCACCTGCTCGATCCGGCCAGCTTGATCGACCCGAACGATCTGTCCGAGTTCCTGCTGCTGGCCTCCATCCTGGTCGAGCTGAAGAGCCGCCAGCTGCTGCCGACCCCCGATGCGCCCAACCTCGACGAGGAGCTGGTGGGCTGGGACGAGCGCGACGTGCTGCTGGCCCGCCTGCTGGAGCTGCGCACCTACGCCGCTGCCGCCGACCATCTCTACGGGCTCCTGGCCCGGGCCGAGCGCTCGGTGCGGCGCCAACGCGGCCTCGACGACGGCTTCGTCGCCGAGCCCCCCGATCTCCTGGCCGGCGTGCGACCCGCCGACGTCGCCCGGGCGTTCCTGCGCGCACTCGAGGAGAAGCCGAGCGCCCTGATCACCCTGGAGCACGTCACCGTGGACGCGGTGACCGTCGCCGAGACCGTGGCGGTGCTCGCCGAGCGGCTCCCGGGCCAGCCCCGTCAGTCGTTCCGCGAGCTCACGCGGGGCCTGGGCACGCGCATCGAGCTGATCGTGCACTTCCTGGCGCTGCTCGAGCTGTGCAAGCTGGGACTGGTCGACCTGGGACAGGGACGCACCTTCGGCGACCTCGACGTGACCTGGATCGGGGGAGCGCGCACGGTGGACCTGGGAAGGATCGACGTCTATGAGGGATGAGGACTCGCTCGAGCAGCGCCTGGAGGCCCTGGTGTGCGTGGCCATTGAGCCGGTGAGCACCGAGGAGCTGGCCGACGTGGTGGGCGCCGACGCCGCCGAGGTGCGCGGAGTTCTCGAGGAGCTGGCGCGCCAGTACGTCGAGGAGCGGCGCGGCTTCGTGCTAAGCCACCTGGCCAGTGGCTGGGTGATGGCCACGGCGCCCGACATGGCGCCGTGGGTCTCGCGCTTCGCCTCGCGGGGCCTCACCACGCGCCTCAGCTCGGCGGCCCTGGAGACACTGGCGATCATCGCCTACCGCCAGCCCATCAGCCGGTCCCAGATCTCCGCCCTGCGCGGGGTGAACGTCGACGGCGTGACCCGACTGCTCGAGCAGCGCGGCTACATCGAGGAGCACGGCCGCGTGGCCGGACCCGGCCAGTCGATCCTCTACGGGACCACCGATCACTTCCTGGACCGCCTGGGACTCTCCTCGCTCGACCAGCTGCCGCCCATCGAGCAGTTCCTCGTGCCCCTGTCGGCCGCCGACGAGCTGGCCGACGAGGGCCTACCCGGAGGGTCGTAGTGGCCGAGGAGCGCGTCCAGCGGGCTCTGGCGCGCGCGGGCTACGGGTCGCGCCGGGCCTGTGAGCTGCTGATCAGCGCGGGGCGGGTGACCATCGACGCGCGCGTCGCGGTACTCGGCGACCGTGTCGACGGCGCGCGCGAGGAGCTCCGGGTCGACGGACGCATCGTGCTGGTCAACCAGGAGTCCGTCTACCTGCTGCTCAACAAGCCCATCGGCGTCGTCACCACGGCCATGGATCCCCAGGGGCGCCAGACCGTCCTCGACCTGATCTCGAGCCCGGTGCGCGTCTTCCCCGTGGGCCGCCTGGACCGGGCGACCGAGGGTCTCTTGCTGCTGACCAACGACGGCCGGCTCGCGCACTTGCTCACGCACCCGAGCAGCCACGTGCCCAAGGAGTACCTGGTACAGGTGAGCGGCGACCCGGCGCCCGGCGCCATCCGCGCGCTGCGCGACGGCGTCGAGCTCGACGACGGCGTCACCAGCCCGGCCCAGGTCAGCCGGATCGCGCCGGGCGTGCTGCGCATCGTGATCCACGAGGGGCGCAACCGGCAGGTCCGCCGCATGTGCGCGGCCGTCGGCCACGACGTCCAGCGCCTGGTGCGCACGCGAATCGGGCCGATCCACGACGTCTCCCTGGCCCCGGGCGCGTGGCGCCCGCTGAGTGCCCTCGAGGTGCGCCGCCTCGTCGAGTCGGTTGGCCCCGTTGGGGACGCGCCTTCTACGATCGCCCCATGACGCAACGACTGCTCCGAGCGGTGCGGGGGGCCACGACCTGCGAGGCCAACACCGCCGAGGCGATCGGGGCCGTGACCGTCGAGCTGCTGGGCCAGCTGATGGAGCGCAACCGGCTGGACCACGACGACGTCGTCAGCGTGATCTTCACCACCTCACCCGACCTGACCGCCGCCTTCCCGGCCACCGCCGCGCGCACCATCGGCTTCGGTGACGTGCCCCTGCTGTGCGCCTCGGAGATCGACGTCCCCGGCTCGATGCGGCGCTGCGTGCGGATCCTCCTGCACGTCTACGCCGAAGCGGCGGCGCCGATCCACCACGTCTACCTGCACGACGCTCGAGCTCTGCGCGATGACCTCCCCGAGTAGGCGCCACGCGCACGTCGTCGGTCTGGGCCTGATCGGCGGCTCGGTCGCCCTAGCGCTGGGGGAGCGGGGCTGGAGCGTCACCGGGGACGACCGCGACGCACGGGTGGCCACCAGCGCCCGCTCCCAGGGCATCGTCACCGGGCCCGGGCCCGGGCCCGCGACCGAGCTGGTGGTGATCGCCACCCCGGCGCGCGCCGTGGTGGGCGCCGCGCGCGAGATCCTGGCGCGCCTGCCCGGCGACGCCGTGGTCGTCACCGACGTGGCCGGCGTGAAGGCCGGGATCGTGAGCGCCATCGCCGACCCGCGTTTCGTCGGCGGCCACCCGATGGCCGGCTCCGAACTGCGGGGGCTGGCCGGCGCGCGTCGCGACATGTTCACCGGCTGCACGTGGGTCCTCACGCCGACCGCTCTCACGCCCCCCGAGCACTACACGCGCGTCCACGGGGTGCTGCGCGAGCTGGGCGTCAACGTGGTCGCGATGGCCCCCGACGACCACGACCGGCTCGTCGCCCTGGCCAGTCACGTGCCGCACCTGGTGGCCGGGGCGCTCATGAACCAGGCCGCCGCCGTCGCCGAGGAGGAGGTCGTGCTCTTGCAACTGGCGGCGGGCGGGTTCCGCGACATGACCCGGATCGCCGCCGGGGACCCGGGGATCTGGCCGGACGTGCTCTTCGAGAACCGTGACGCCGTCGTCCGTGCCCTGGACTCCCTGCAAGCCCGGTTGACCGACCTGCGCGACACCATCGAGCGCGGGGACGGGGAGCGGCTGGCCGACGCGCTGCGCCGCGCGGCCGTCGCGCGCCGCCACCTGCCGGGCCGGGCGCTGCGCGCCGACCAGCTGGCCTACCTCCGGGTGCCGGTGTCGGACCGCCCGGGGGAGCTGGCCACCATCACGCGGGCCGCCTCGGAGCTCGGCGTCAACATCTACGACATCGAGATCGCCCACGGCATCGAGGGGGTGCGCGGCACCCTGCTGCTCGCGGTGGAGGCCGACCAGGTGGCACTCCTGGCCGACGACCTGACGCACCGCGGGTTCACCGTGGGCCGCGAGGTGCCCTGATGCGCTGCGTGGAGCCAGCGGTCCGCCTACGCGGGGCGGTCGAGGTGCCCGGCGACAAGAGCGCGTCGCACCGGGCGATCCTGCTCAGCGCCCTGAGCGACGGTCCCAGCCGCATCGAGAGGCTCTCGGGGGGAGACGACGTCGCCGCGACCCTGACGGTCGTGCGCGCGCTGGGCGCCACCGTCGAGACCGCCGGTGCCACGACCGTCGTCAGCGGGTCGCCCGGCCTGGCTCCGGCACCCGGGGCGCTGGAGTGCGGCAACTCCGGGACGACGATGCGCCTGGTCGCGGGCGTCGTCGCGACCATCACGGGGACGCACCGGCTGGTCGGCGACGCCTCGCTGTCGCGCCGGCCGATGGACCGGGTCGCCGTCCCCCTGCGGGCGATGGGCGCCAGCGTCGAGGGCATCGGCGCCGCGTGCACCGCACCGCTGACCGTCACCGGTCGCGACGTGCTGGTGGCGCTCGACTACACCGTGCCCGTGCCCAGCGCCCAGGTCAAGTCGGCGATCCTGCTCGCCGGGCTCGCCGCGCAGGGGCCGACGACGGTGAGCGAGGCCGTGCGCACCCGCGCGACGACCGAGGCGATGCTGCGGTCAGCCGGCGTGCGCGTCGACGCCGAGGATGTCGGAGCCGGCCGGCGGGTGCGCGTGTGGCCCGCCCGGCCCCGCCCGCACGACTGGCGGATCCCGGCCGACCCGTCCCAGGCCGCGTTCTTCGCCGTCTTGGCCTGCATCCACCGCGACGCCTCCCTGAGCGTCGGGGACCTGGCTGATGAGCCCGAGCGTCTCGGCTTCGTCGCGGTGCTCGCGCGCATGGGCGGCGCGGTCACCCTGGCGCGAGGCGAGGGACGCGCGCAGCTGCGGGCGCGCACCTCGACCCTGCGCGCGACCGAGGTGCGCGCCTCCGAGATCCCCTCGGTCGACGAGGTGCCGGCCCTGACGGTGGCGGCGGCCGCCGCGTCCGGGACGACCGTCTTTCGCGACGTCGGAGAGCTCCGGATCAAGGAGTCCGACCGCTTCGCCGCCTGCATCGCCCTGGCCCGGGCTCTGGGAGCCCGGTCGTGGGGCGAGGCGGACGACCTCTACGTCGAGGGCCTGGGCACGAGCCAGCGCTTCGCTCGCGTCGAGCTGGACGCCTCCCTCGATCACCGGATGGTGATGGCGGCCGCCGTGGCCGGCGTCGCCGGTGCCGGAGCCTGCGTGCGCGGCGCCGAGACCGTCGCCACGAGCTTTCCCACCTTCTTCGAGCGCCTGGAGGAACTGGCGTGAGCCAGGACATCATCGCCATCGACGGCCCGGGGGGGTCGGGCAAGTCCACGGTCGCGCGCAGCTTGGCCGCGCGGCTCGGGTGGGCGTACCTGGACACCGGCGCGATGTACCGCGCGGTGACCGCGGAGGTCCTGGCCGAGAGTGTCTCCCTGCGCGACGAGGAGGCGGTGATCGCCCTGGCGGCCGCCGCCGTCATCGCCACGACGCCGCGCGTGAGCATCAACGGGCGCGACGTGGAAGACGAGATCCGCTCGGACGCCGTGAACGACCACGTCTCGGCGGTCGCCGCGATCCCGCGCGTGCGCGTCGCCATGGTCGAGCGTCAGCGGGCGTGGGCCGCGGCCCAGGAGCGCGGCGCGGTGGTCGAGGGGCGCGACATCACCACGGTGGTCTTCCCGCACGCCACGCTGAAGGTGTACCTGACCGCGTCGTTCGCCGAGCGCGCCCGGCGCCGCGAGGACGAGAGCGCTCAGGCCCTGGGACGCCGGGACACGGCCGATCACGCCCGTATCGTGTCGCCTCTGGTCCAGGCGGCCGACGCGGTGGTGATCGACACCACCAACCTGAGCGTCGAGACCGTCGTGGAGGAGATCGTGTCGTGCCTGAGAACGTTGAGCTGATCCTCAATCCGGCGCGCACGCCGCTCTACCGCCTGGCGGCCGGCCTGCTGTCGGGCCTCGGTCGGGTGGTCTTGCGCCCCCAGGTCACGGGTGCGTCCAACATCCCGGCGACCGGCCCGGTGCTGGTGGCCCCGGTGCACCGCTCGAACCTCGACTTCATGCTGACGCTCTTCCTGTCGCCGCGCAAGGTCTTCTTCATGGCCAAGGCCGAGCTCTTCGGGGTGCCGGTGCTCGGGACGGTCCTGCGCCACCTGGGAGCCTTCCCGGTCAACCGCGCCGCGGCGGACCGCGAGTCCCTGCGCCTGGCCGAGGAGGTCCTGCGCCGCGGGCACGCGCTGGTGATGTTCCCCGAGGGGACCCGGCGCGACGGGCCGCGCATCGGCGAGATCCTCGACGGGGCGATGTTCGTCGCCAGCCGCACCGGTGCGCGAGTGGTGCCGGTCGGGATCGCCGGCAGCGATCAGGCCCTGCCCGCGAGCGCGCGCATGGTGCGACCGGCGCGGATCCACCTGGTCGTTGGACCGCCGATCGACCCGCCGTCGGCCGAGGGACGGGTGCCGCGCTCGGCGATCACGGCGGCCACCGAGCAGCTGCGCCAGGGTCTCCAGTCAGCCCTCGACGCGGCGCTGCGGGCGCACGGCTAGCGCTCGCGCCACCAGGTGCCGAGCACGACGCGGGCGTAGCGCACGCCGAAGAGCCAGTTGGTGCCCTTCTTGGTCTGCCCAGCCTGGCGGGGGTGCCAGACCGTCGGCACCTCGGCGGCGCGCCAGCCCCGCTTGAGGCAGGTGATGAGCAGCTCGGCCGTCTGGTACTGCTCCTGGCGCAGCCGATCGACGACGTCGGCCAGCATGGCCACGCGCAGCGCGCGATAGCCGGTCGAGGTGTCGGTGAGGTGCGCGCCCGTCATGCGGTTCATCACGACCGAGAAGAAGCGCACGCCGAGCTTGCGGAAGCGGTCGGACGTCTCGTCGACCCCGAGGCGGCGCGAGGCGACGACCAGGTCGGCCTCGTCGCGCTGCAGCGGACCCAGCAGCGAGGGGATCTCGGCCGGGTCGTTCTGCCCGTCGGCGTCCAGGGTCACCAGGAACTCCACGTGGCGCTCGATGCACCACCGGTAGGTCACCCACAGAGCCACCCCGTGGCCCAGGTTCGAGGGGAACTCGATCACCACGACGCCGGGGAACGAGCGGGCGATCTCGGCGGTGCGGTCGTGGCCGCCGTCGACCACCACCAGGGTCGTGTAGGGCTGGCCGTCGATCGTGGCCGGCATCTGCTCGAGGACCGCACCGATGGCGCCCTCCTCCTCGTAGGCGCACAGGGACGCGACGATGGGCTGGGCGACGACGTCGGGGTACTCGCGCTCGGCGCGGGCCAGCGCCTGGGCGATGACGTAGTCGCGCAGCCCCGCGAGCCGCCTCGATTCCAGGTCGTGGGCCATCGCACTCCTCTCGGTGGGCGCCCGAGCAGCGAGGGCGCGACCGCCCAGTCTAGTTCGCGGGGCTCGGCGCCCCGGAGCGTCGCCGGGGATCGAGGACCTCGGCGGCCGTGACGTCGCGATCTGACGGGGAGCCGGCGTCGCCCACGGGCTGGCCGAAGCTCACGTCGAGGAAGGCGCCGAGCGCCCGCACCAGCTCGCGCAGCTCGGGCGGCGGGGGGAAGTACTCGTCCTCATCGGTCGTGCGAACCACGTCGACCCCGTGGACGGGCGCCAGCGTGGCGATGACCTCGTCGACGAGGTACTCGGGAGCCGACGCGCCCGCCGTGATGGCGACGACGCCCTCGAGGTCGTCGGGCAGCTCGGAGGCGCCGTTCACGCGCAGCACGCGACGCGCCGAGGATGCGGCGACCTTGGTCAAAGCGACGGTGTTCGACGAGTTCGCCGAGCCGATGACCACCACGGCATCGGCCTGGTGGGCGATCTCGCGGAGGGCCGCCTGGCGATTGGTCGTGGCAAAGCACAGGTCGCTGCGGCTGGGGACCCAGATGTCGGGGAACCGGTCGGTGATGGCGGCACGCACGTCTTGCCACTCGTCGAGGCTGAGCGTGGTCTGGCTGAGCAGCGCCAGCGGACCGGCCAGATCGGGGAGCTCGGCGACATCCTCGACGGTCTCGAGGAGCCGGGCGGACTCGGGTGCCACGGCCATGGTGCCCACCGCCTCCTCGTGGCCGTCGTGGCCGACGTACAAGACGGTGTAGCCCTTGCGGGCGCGGACCTTGAGCTCGTGGTGCACCTTGGTCACGAGCGGGCACACCGCGTCCACGACGACGCGCCGATCCTGACGGGCGGCCTCGATCACCGAGGGTGGCGACCCGTGGGCGCTCAGCATCACCGGAGCCCCGGCCGACACGGCCGCGATGTCGTCGACGAAGACGACGCCGAGGGAGCGGAAGTGGGCCACCACATGGCGGTTGTGGACGATCTCGTGGTAGCAGTACACCGGCGGCTCGAAGATGCGCACCATCCAGTCGAGGGCCTTGATGGCCTTCTCCACGCCCGCGCAGAAGCCGCGAGGCTCAGCCAGGAGAACGCGATCGACCGCCACGGAGTCGAGCCTACCGAGGCGATCCTCGACTCTCGCCGAGAGGGTCGCCACTAGGCTGTCACAGTGACGACGGCCCGCATTGCCACGCTGTTGCCGGGATCCCCGGCGGACCGCGCGGGCGCGCGCGTGGGCGACGAGCTGATCAGCGTCAACGGGCGCACGCCCACGGACATCATCGAGTACCAGCAACTGATCGACGGACCCGAGGTCCAGCTGGTGGTGCGCGCGGCGGGCGCCGCTCTGGGGCGCCGGCTCCACGTGGCCAAGGGACCCGGGGAGCCCCTCGGCCTGACCATCGACTCGGCGGTCTTCGACCGGATCCGCACCTGCGACAACCACTGCACCTTCTGCTTCATCTACCAGCTGCCCACGGGCATGCGCCGGTCCCTCTACGTCAAGGACGACGACTACCGCCTCTCCTTCCTCTACGGCAACTACACGACCCTGACGCGCTTCACCGAGCTCGACCTCGAGCGCGTCATCGACGAGCGGCTCTCCCCGCTCTACGTCTCGGTCCACACCACCGACCCGCACCTGCGCGCTCGCCTGCTGCGCAACCCGCGCGGTGCGACCAGCCTGCGCTGGCTGGACGAGCTGCTCCGGGCCGGCGTGAGCGTGCACGCGCAGGTCGTCGTGTGCCCCGGGCTGAACGACGGCGACGCCCTCGAGCGCACGCTCCAGGACATCATCAGCCAGTACCCGCGAGTGGCCAGCGTCGCGCTGGTGCCGCTCGGGATCAGCCGGTTCTCCAGCGAGCCCGACCTGCGCAGCCACACCCCCGGGGAGGCCCGCCACGTCCTCGCGCTCCTCGACGTCTACCGGAGCATTGCCACCGAGGTCCTCGGACGGCCGCTGTTCTACGCCAGCGATGAGTTCTACCTGGTCGCCGGCGCCCCGCTGCCGACCGCGGACTTCTACGAGTCCCTCGACGAGGCCGAGAACGGCATCGGCATGTTCGCGTCGTTCGCCCGCAGCTTCGCCGAGCGCCGCCCGATGGCGACCCTGGGCAGTGGCTTCTTCCAGTCGGTCGACGGCGCGCCCGCCTGGGGATATCGCGCGGCGCGCGGCCAGGCCGCCGCGCCAGCCTCGGGCCCGGTGCGCATCCTGACGGGCGAGTACGCCGCCCCGCTGCTGCGCGAGCTCCTCGCGACGCACGGCTACGACTGCGAGGTGCTGGCCGTGCCGAACACCTACTTCGGCGGCAACATCCAGGTGAGCGGGCTGCTGACCGGTGAGGACCTCTCGAGCGTCCTGGCATCCCAGCCCGCCGAGGGGGTCTACGTGCTGCCGGACGTCACGCTCTCGGAGGGCCGCTTCCTCGACGGGCTGACCCCCGCGGACCTGCCCCGGCCGGTGCGCACCGTGCCCACGACCGGGCTGGCGCTGCGCGAGGTCCTCGACGAGCTGGTGGGGGCGGGCACGTGACGCGGTCCCAGGTGGTCGTCGTGGGGCGCCCCAACGTGGGCAAGAGCTCCCTGGTCAACCGGCTGGCCGGGCGGCGCATCACGGTCGTCGAGGAGCACCGCGGCGTCACGCGCGACCGCAAGGTCGTGCCCGTCGACTGGGCGGGGATCGCCTTCGACCTCATCGACACCGGGGGCTGGGTCGAGCGCGGAACCGACCTCGAGCGCAAGGTGGCGACCCAGTCCTCGCGGGCCCTCGCCGAAGCCGACCTGGTCCTCGTCGTCGTGGACGCCGGCACCGGTCCGGTGGACGAGGACCTGGCGGTCGCCCAGTGGGTCCGGCGCTCGGGGCGCCCCCACCTCGTGGTGGCCAACAAGGTCGACGCCTCGACCCACGAGCCGAACATCTGGGAGTTCCTCACCTTGGGCCTGGGCGAGCCGATCGCCGTGAGCGCCCTGCACGGGCGCGGTGCCGGCGATCTCCTCGACCTGCTGGTCGATCGCCTCGCGTCGAGTGACGAGCCCGGCGACGAGCAGAGCGAGGCGGCGGGGGAGAGCGGGGACGACGACGGGGTGCTGCGCGTCGCCATCGTGGGCCGGCCCAACGTCGGCAAGTCGACGCTCTTCAATCGCCTGCTCGGCGAGGAGCGCTCGGTCGTCCACGACTTGCCCGGCACGACGCGTGACAGCATCGACACTTTGCTGGACACCGACGAGGGGCCGATCCGGATCATCGACACCGCGGGCATGCGGCGACGGGCCCGCACCGAGGCGGGTCTCGAGACCTACGCGGTGCTGCGCAGCCTGGAGGCGCTCGATCGCGCGGATCTCGCCGTCTTGGTCGTGGACGCGACGGTCGGGGCGACCGGGCAGGATCAGCGCCTGGCCGAGCGCATCGCCGCCGCGGGCTGCCCGGCGGTCGTGGTCGTGAACAAGTGGGAGCTCGTGCCCACCGAGGAGCGCCCGACGACGCTAGCCACCCTGGAGCATCGACTGGCCTTCCTCGGGGACGCGCCCATCCTCACGATGTCGGCGCTTCTCGGGCGGGGCGTCCACCGATTGCTGCCGGCGCTGCGCGCGTCGGCCACGGACTACGTCAAGCGCATCCCGACGGGGGCCCTGAACCGCGCCATCCGCGACCTGCAGGCCCACCATCCCTCGCCGACGGGCCGGGTGCGCTACGCGGTCCAGGGCGCCATCGAGCCGCCGACGATCACGCTGTTCGCCTCCGGACGGATGCCCGCGACCTACCTGCGCTACCTGGAGCGCGGGCTGCGCGAGCGCTTCGAGCTGGGGAGCACGCCGGTGCGACTGCGGGTACGCGTGGAGTGATGGCGACGTGGTGCGAGCACTGTGACCGACCCGTCGAGGGCGACGTGTGCGAGGTCTGCGGCCGTCCCGTGGAGATGCCGGTCCGCGAGCCGATTCCCCTGCGCTGGAAGTTCTTCCTGGTGGCGTCGGTGATCTATCTCGGCTACCGCCTCTATCAGTTAGTTTCCTGGCTGGCCCACTAACCCGAGGAGGAGTCATGGCCCTGTACGCGCTCGGGGACCGCGTCCCCACGATCCACCCCGATGCCTTCGTCCACCCCGACGCGGTGGTCATCGGCGACGTGCGCGTGGGTGCGCAGGCCTCGATCTGGCCCGGGGCCGTCCTGCGCGGCGACTACGGGACGATCCTGGTGGGCGAGCGGACCTCGATCCAGGACGGGACCGTGGTGCACGCCGTGGCGGAGTTCCCCACCGTCGTCGGTGCCGACTGCGTCATCGGCCACATCGTGCACCTCGAGGGCTGCGTCATCCACGACGGCGCGCTGGTGGGAAGCGGCTCGGTGGTCCTGCACCACGCCCACGTGCACACCGGCGCCACCGTCGCGGCCGGCGCCGTCGTGCGCAACCGTGGCGTCGTGCCCCCCGGAGCCCTGGCCGTCGGCGTCCCGGCCGTGATCAAGGAAGGTGGCAGCGACCAGGCGTCCATCGCCGAGGCGGTCGCCCTCTACGTGGCCAACGCGCGCCGCTACCAGAGCGAGCTGCGCCTCCTCTAGCCTGCCTCAGGAGGCGGCGTTGGACAGCTCGACGAGCCGGGACAGCACCGTCGCGGCACGCCCGCTGACCACGCTGTCACGCGCCAGCTCGAAGCCCTCGGGCAGGCTGGTCACGCGGTCGGCCGCCAGGAGGGCCAGGGCGGCGTTGGCCAAGACCACGTCGCTCACCGCATCCTCGGCGCCGCCGAGGAACCGCTCGACCACCCCCACGTTGTGGGCGATGTCGCCGCCGCGGACCTCGTCGACGCTGTGGTGCCGCCCGAGGACGCCCCCCGCGTCGAGGCGATCGAGCCGTACGCCGGCGCCGTCGACGGTCGCGATGTCGGACACGCTCCCGAGGGTCAGCTCGTCCATGCCGTCGCCGGCGCACACCAGGATCGCCTTGGTGATCCCCCGCGAGCGCAGCACCTCGGCCATGGGCTCAAGGTTGTCGCGGTGGGCCACGCCGACGACCAGGCGCGTCACCCCGGCCGGATTGGCCAAGGGGCCCAGGACGTTGAAGATGGTGCGGAAGTTGAGGGTGCGCCGGATCGGCGTGAGGTAGCCCAGGGCGTGGTGGTAGACGGGGGCGAAGATGAAGCCCATGCCGGCCTCGCGCACGCAGCGGCGGATCGTCGGGGGGGCGACGTCGAGGCGCACGCCGAGGCCCTCGAGCACGTCGGCCGCGCCCACCGACGAGGAGGCGGCGCGGTTCCCGTGCTTAGCGACCGGGACTCCCGCCCCGGCCACGGCCAGCGCCGCCATGGTCGACACGTTGACCGTGTGCAGCTGGTCCCCCCCGGTGCCCACGATGTCGAGAGCCTCGGCCTCCAGCTCGAAGGTCGTGGCCGCGGCGACCATCGCGTCAACGAAGCCGGTCATCTCCTCGGGCGTCTCGCCCTTGGCCGTCAGCGCGGTCAGGAACGCCGCAATGTGGATCGCCTCGACCTCGCCGCGCAGGATCGCGGCCAGGGCCTGACGGGCCGTCTCGCGATCGAGGTCCCGGTGGCGCACCAGGGGCGCGAGCACCAAAGCGCTGAAGCTCGCCGCGTCCAGCGAGGCACGCGCCGAGGAAGGCGGGCTCGTCATGGAGCAACCCTACTCGGGCCTCGCCGAAGCACCAGTACCATGCATGCATGCCGACGCGTTACCTCGACGAGATCGTCGTCGCGCATCGCCGCCGGGCCGCGCGCGACGAGCGCGACTGGCGCGCCCGCCGCGAGGCCACGGTGCCGCGGGTGCCGCGCCTGCGCGCCGCCCTGCGCTCGAGCACCGTGGCAGTCATCGCCGAGGTCAAGCGTCGGTCGCCCTCGCGCGGCACGCTGGCCGCCGACCTCGACCCCGCCCAGGTGGCCCGCGAGTACCGCGACGGGGGAGCGGCCGCGATCTCGGTCCTGACCGACGAGGCGTTCTTCGGGGGCTCCCTGGCGGACCTGGGCGCGGTGGCGGCCGCCGTCGACGTCCCCCTCCTGCGCAAGGACTTCGCCGTCAGCCCCAACGACGTCCTCGACGCCGCCACCTGGGGCGCGAGCGGTGTGCTGCTGATCGTGGCCGCCCTGAACCCGGCCGAGCTGGCCGCGCTGGTCTCCCTGGCCCGCGAGATCGGCCTCGACCCCTTGGTCGAGGTCCACGACGCCGACGAGCTCGCTCGAGCACTCGACGCCGGTGCCGACCTGATCGGCATCAACCAGCGCGATCTGCACACCTTCGCCGTGGAGCCCGAGCGGGCGGCGGCCCTGGCCCAGCGGGTCGATCCGGCGGTCGTCCTAGTCGCCGAGTCGGGCATCCGCGGGCGCCACGATGCGACCACCCTGGCTAGGGCGGGCATCGACGCGCTCTTGGTGGGCGAGAGCGTGGTGACGGCCGCCAACCGCCGCGACGCGGTCCGGGCCCTCACGGGCATCACGAGGATCCCGCGTGGCTGACGGCGGCCTCGGGTCCTCCCTGATCAAGATCTGCGGGATCACGCGCGCCGTCGACGTGGAGATGGCCCTCGGCGCGGGAGCCACCGGCATCGGGGTGGTGCTGGCCCCCTCGGCTCGCCGCGTCACGCCCGAGCTCGCCGCGATCCTGGTCGCCCAGGTCGGGGACCGGGCTCTCAGCGTCGCGGTCTTTCGCGACGTCGAGCCCGACCAGATCGCGGCCCTGACGGCACTGGTGCAGCCCCACGCGGTCCAGCTTCACGACCCGCCGCCCGCCGCGCTGCTCGACGAGCTGCGCGGCGCGGGACTCGTGATCGTGCGCGCCATCGCGGCCAGTTCCGCGACCATCGACGACGTTGACGACGAGCCCTTCGACGCCGTGCTCCTCGACGGCACGCAGCCGGGCAGCGGCCAGGCGCACGGCTTCGCCGCCGCGACGTCTCGACCCTGGCACCGCCCGCTCATCGCCGCCGGGGGGCTGACCTCGAGCTCGGTGCGCGAGGTGGCCGCCGAGCCGTGGGTGTGGGGCGTCGACGTCTCCAGCGGCGTGGAGGCCAGTCCCGGCGTCAAGGACTCCGCGCGCGTCCACGCCTTCGTCGACGCGGCCCGCGCGGGACTGGCGGAGCGCTCGTGACCCCGCCCACCATGGGCCCCCCCGACGCCACGGGGCGCTTCGGCGACTTCGGTGGCCGCTTCGTTCCCGAGGCCCTCATCCCGGCCTGCCAGGAGCTCGAGCAGGCCTTCCGGGCAGCGTGGGCCGATCCGGCGTTCCACGACGAGTTCACCCGAGTCCTGACCGAGTTCGGTGGTCGCCCCACCCCGGTGACACCGCTGGAGCGCCTGTCGGCGCACCTCGGACTGCGGATCTTCGCCAAGCGCGAGGACCTGGCCCACACCGGCAGCCACAAGCTGAACAACGTCGTGGGACAGGCGCTGCTGACGCGACGCATGGGCAAGTCGCGCATCATCGCCGAGACCGGCGCGGGCCAGCACGGCGTGGCCACCGCGACGGCCGCCGCGCGCTTCGGGCTTGCGTGCACCGTGTTCATGGGTGAGGTCGACACCGTGCGCCAGGAGCTCAACGTCTTTCGCATGGAGCTGCTCGGAGCCACAGTCGTTCCCGTGCGCAGCGGCAGCCGCACCCTGAAGGATGCGGTCAACGAGGCCCTGCGCGAGTGGGTGACGTGCGTCGACGACACCCACTACTGCCTGGGTTCGGTGATGGGCCCGCACCCGTTCCCGTGGCTGGTGCGCGAGTTCCAGAGTGTGATCGGGATCGAGGCGGCCGCCCAGCTGCGCGCGCTGGGCGTGGAGGACCCCGACGTGGTTGTCGCGTGCGTGGGCGGCGGGTCCAACGCGGCTGGCGTCTTCGCGGGCTTCGCCGATGGCCCGAGCCGCCTGGTCGGTGTCGAGGCCCGCGGGGGATCGGCAATCACCTTCGGCGCTCCCGGCGTGCTCCACGGCATGCGCTCTCTCCTCCTCCAGGACGACCACGGCCAGATCACCGAGGCCGAGTCGATCTCGGCGGGGCTCGACTATCCCGGTATCGGCCCCGAGCACGCGCACCTGGCCGCCGTGGGGCGGGCGGAGTACTACCCGGTGGGCGACGAGGAGGTCATCGACGCTCTGCGCCTGCTCAGTGAGCTCGAGGGCATCATCCCGGCCCTGGAGACCGCACACGCGATCGCCTGGCTGGTGCGCGAGGCGGGCCAGCGCGTGCCCCCCGGTGCCACCGTTCTGGTCAACCTGTCGGGACGCGGCGACAAGGACGTCGCCCAGGTGCGCCAGATCCTGCGGGAGGGCCATGACTGAGCTGGAGGCGCGACTGCGCGCGGTGCGCGAGCGCCACCGCGCCTTCGTCCCCTACCAGATGGCCGGCGCCAGCCCGCGCTGGCTCGACCACCTCGACGCCCTGGTGGCGGCGGGGGCCGACGCCATCGAGGTCGGGCTGCCGTTCTCGGACCCCATGATGGACGGCCCGGTCATCCAGGAGGCCGCGTTGCGGGCGCTCGCGGCCGGCACGACTCTCGAGACGGTGGCGCACGCCCTGGCCGGGCGCGACCTCGGCGTGCCCCTCATCGCGATGACGTACTACAACGTCCTGTACCACCGGGGGCTCGAGCGCGCCGCGACGGTCCTGCGCGACGCGGGCATCAGTGGTGCCATCGTTCCGGACCTGCCCCTCGAGGAGCTCGCCCCGTGGCGCGAGGCCAGTGCCGCGGCCGGCCTGGCCACGGTGCTGCTCGTCGCGCCGTCCACGCCCGCTGAGCGGACCGCCCGGGTGGCTCGGGCCAGCCAGGGCTTCGTCTACGCGAGTGCACGCATGGCGGTCACCGGGCGCTCCGACGACGCCGGTGACGCACCCCGCGTGGTGGCCGCGATCCGCGCGGCCGTCGACACGCCGGTCTACGTCGGGATCGGCATCTCGACGCCCGCCGACGCCGGCGCCGCGGTGCTGTTCGCTGACGGAGCGATCGTCGGGTCCGCCCTCGTGGCCGCGGTGCTCGCCGACGACGACCCCGCGGGCCTCGAGCTGGCCGCCGCGGCCTTTCGCGCCGCGGTCAACTAACGCGAAGCCCGGCAAAGTTCCGGGCCGTGGGACTTTAGTCCCTAATTTTCCCTATGACCAGGTTCATTGGTCGTGAACAAGTTCACGAGTCTGGGCCATCGTAAAGACCGGGCGCGCACCAGGTCCAGTGATAAATGACTAGGTGAGTCGTCAAGACGTGGCGACTCGCCGTGAAAACAAATTGGGGGTTAATCCATGGCAGACGAACACAAGGTAGCTGACCCAGGCCCACTCGGCTTGGCCGCGTTCGCCACCACGACGTTCGCGCTGAGCAGTGCCAATGCGCACCTGTGGGGTGAGGCGGGGGCCACTGCGGCCGTGTCACTCGCGCTCTTCTACGGCGGGCTGACACAGTTGTTCGCCGGGATGTGGGAGTTCGTACGCAAGAACACGTTCGGCGCTCTCGCGTTCAGTTCGTACGGTGCGTTCTGGCTAGCTGTCTACGCCTTTATCAATTTCCAGAAGGGCTCGGGCTCCTCGCTCGGGGTCTTCCTGCTGTGCTGGACCATCTTCACCGCCTACATGTTGATCGCGACCTTCAGGCTGAACAACGCCTTGATCGCGATCTTCGTGTTCCTGCTCGCGACGTTCATCTTCCTGACCATCGGGAACTGGGGCGCCGGGCACGTGGGCATGGTGAAGATCGGCGGATGGCTGGGCATCATCACTGCGCTGATCGCCTGGTACACATCTGCTGCGGGCGTCATCAACGACACCTACAAGAAGGTCGTCCTCCCGGTCGGTCCGCGCGGCTAAGGTACTGGGCACTGGTGGCTTGCCACCGGACCCAACCGCCAACAGCGCCCGGGCTTCTGGCTCGGGCGCTGTTGGCATTCCGGGGACTGACGTCCTAGTGTGCGCACAACGACTCAATGCGCACCGACTCACGAAGTACCTCACACAATCTCAACAAACAATTCCATTCCAACTGGGGGATTCATGACTGAAGCAAAACTGGAAGCGCTCCTGCAGGAGAGCCGGGCCTTCCCACCCACCGCGGAGTTCGCGGCTCAGGCCAACGCGAAGCCGTCTATCTACGCTGAGGCCGCGGCCGATCCGGTGGCCTGGTGGCACAAGCAGGCCGAGCGGCTGTCCTGGCACACGGAGCCGACATCCACGTTGGAGTGGGATCTGCCCAACGCGAAGTGGTTCGCCGACGGGATGATCAACGCCAGCGTCAACTGCGTCGACCGTCACGTGGCGGCCGGCCGCGGGGACAAGGTCGCCTATCACTGGGTGTCCGACATCGAGGGGGAGTCACGCACGATCACCTACGCCCAGCTGCTCGAGATGGTGTGCAAGGCGGCCAACGCGTTCACCCAGCTCGGCGTCAAGCAGGGAGACCGGGTGGCGGTGTACCTCCCGATGATCCCCGAGACCGTGGTGACCATGCTCGCCCTGGCGCGCCTGGGTGCCATCCACTCGGTGGTGTTCGCGGGCTTCTCGGCCGACGCCCTGTCGAGCCGCATCCTCGACTCGGACTGCCGCTTCGTCGTCACGGCTGATGGAGCCATGCGGCGCGGCACGCCGAGCCCGCTCAAGCCCGCCGTCGACGAGGCGCTGCAGAGCTGCCCGAACGTCGAGGGCGTCGTCGTCGTCAAGCGCACCGGCGGCGACGTGAACTGGGTCGAGGGCCGCGACCACTGGTGGGACGACCTGATGGCACCCCAGAGCGCCGAGCACACGCCCGAGTACTTCCCGGCCGAGCAGACGCTGCTCATCATGTACACCTCGGGCACGACGGCCAAGCCCAAGGGCATCTTCCACACCACCGGGGGCTACCTCACCCACTGCGTGACGACGTACCACTACATCTTCGACCTGAAGGTGGACACCGACGTCCTGTGGACGGCCGCCGACATCGGCTGGATCACCGGCCACAGCTACATCGTCTACGGTCCCCTGGCCGCGGGGGCGACCCAGGTGATGTACGAGGGGCTGCCCGACTCGGGCGGGCGCGACCGCTGGTGGAAGATCATCGAGCAGTACCAAGTGTCCAAGCTCTACACGGCGCCCACGACGATCCGCACCCTGATGAAGTGGGGCGAGGAACTGCCGGCCGGCCACGACCTGTCGAGCCTCAAGCTGCTGGGCACGGTCGGTGAGCCGATCAACCCCGAGGCCTGGATGTGGTACCGCAAGAACATCGGCCACGACAAGTGCCCGATCGTGGACACCTGGTGGCAGACCGAGACCGGGGGGATCATGGCGACCCCGCTGCCCGGCATCACGGCGACCAAGCCGGGTGCTGCGATGACGCCATTCCCCGGCATCAGCCTCGACGTCGTGGACAACGAGGGCCAGTCCGTGGGCAACGGCGAGGGGGGCTACCTGGTGGCCACCGCTCCCTGGCCGGGCATGACGCGCGGCATCTACGGAGACCCCGAGCGCTTCTTCGCCACGTACTGGGCGCGCTTCCCGGGCATGTACTTCGCGGGAGATGGCGCCAAGCGCGACAACGACGGCGACCTGTGGCTGCTCGGCCGTATCGACGACGTGATGAACATCTCGGGCCACCGCCTGTCGACCACCGAGGTCGAGCACGCGCTGGTCGGTCACCCCATGGTGGCCGAGGCCGCGGTGGTCGGCGCGTCCGACGAGACGACCGGTCAGGCGATCGTCGCCTTCGTGACCCTCAAGCTGTCGGCGGAGGAGGCCAACAAGGACCAGGCGCCGCTGATCGAGGAGCTGCGCCAGCACGTGGCGCGAACCATCAGCCCGATCGCCAAGCCGCGCCAGATCATCTTGACGCCCGAGCTGCCCAAGACCCGCTCGGGCAAGATCATGCGTCGCCTCCTGCGCGACGTGGCCGAGCGCCGGGCCCTGGGTGACGTGACCACGCTGACCGACCCCACCGTGGTCAACATGATCGCGGGCCTGCTGGAGACCGACGGGTCCGAGGATTAGGTGTGGGCTTCGACTCCTGGCCGCTTGGTCAGGAGTCGAAGCCCACACCGAACAGGTCGAGCAGGCGGAGCCAGAGTCCGCGACGCCCCTGGTGCTCATCGGCACGCCGGATGGCGGCCTGCGTCAGGCGGATCAGGATCCAGCGCAGCGGCTCGGGCGGGAAGGGCAGCGGGCGCCGGCGCACCATCGTCAGGCTCGTGCGCTCGGTCTCGAGTCCGTCGAGCAGGTCGAGCGTCGTGGCCGCGCCGAAGCGTGACGCGCCCACTCCGAGGCCCGTGTAGCCCAGCGCGTAGGCGACCTTCCCGCCGTGGGCCGTTCCCCAGAACGGTGAGAAGCGCGTGCACGTGTCGATCGCCCCGCCCCAGGCGTGGGTGAAGCGGACGTCGGCCAGCTGCGGGAACGTCGACAGGAAGTGGCTGGCCAGGGTCGCGTAGGTCTCGGCGTTGAACTCCGGCTCGCGGCGCACGCGGCCCCACAGGTTGTAGACGGCGTCCCACCCGCCCCACACGATGCTGCGGTCCGCGGTCAGGCGGTAGTAGTGGAAGCGGTTCCCCGCGTCGGAGACCCCCTCACGGTGCGCCCAGCCGATCCGGGCCATCTGCTCGTCGCTGAGGGGCTCGGTGACCAGCTGGTAGTCGTAGACGGGCACCACGTACTTGCGCACCGCGCGCACCAGGGAGGGAAAGACGTTGGTGGCCAGGGCGACCCGGGGCGCGGTCACCGCACCGTAGGGGGTGTGGACGCGCATGGCGTCGTCGACGTCCTCGAGCCACTCGACCTTGGAGTTCTCGAAGATCTGCACCCCGAGGCTCAGACACGCCCGCTCGAGCCCCCACACCAGGCGGGCCGGGTCCACCAGCGCGGTGCCGTCGGGGTCGAAGATCCCGCCGCAGTAGGTGGGCGAGTTGACGCGGGCGCGGATCTCCTCGGCGCTCAGGACCTCGACGTGGTCGCCCATCTCGTTGCGCAGCGCGGCCTCGCGCTCCATATCGCGCATCTGCCAGGGCTCCAGGGCCGCGCGCAGCTCTCCGGTGCGCTCCCAGTCGCACTGGATGCCGTAGCGGGCGATCGTCTCCTCGATCGCGTTCAGGTTCTCGCGGCCCAGGCGCTCGATCAGCGCCATCTCGTCGGGGTAGCGGCGCTGGCCATTGCTGAAGCCGTGGGTCAGCGAGTACGAGCAGAAGCCGCCGTTGCGCCCCGAGGCGCCCGCCCCGGTCTCGTACTGCTCGAGGACCACGACCTGGCGCTCGGGATCGCGCTCCTTGGCGATCAGGGCCGTCCACAGGCCGGTGTAGCCCGCGCCGACCACGCACAGGTCGGCCCCGATCTCGCCGATCAGGGCCGAGTGCGACTCGGGCTCCAGGGGATCGCTGTCGAGCCACCACAACTGGGGCTGCACATCGGCCAGGTGACGAAGGACTGACGGACTCTTGTGGTCCATGACGCTCCAACCTACGGTTGGACTCACCCTCTCTAGGAACTCCCTCTTTCACCCGGTGCCCGGGTGAACGCCAGTGTCCACCAGCCTCTGCCCCCATGCTACTGGGGCCCCGGAGACTTACAAGGCTCGAGCCCGCTCGAGCTGACTGGGCCACGTGATGCGCTCGCCGAGCGCCTCGGCCGCCCCGAGGGCCCAGCGCGGGTTGCGCAGGAAGGCGCGGGCCAGCATCACGGCGTCCGCGCGGCCACTGGCCACGATCTCCTCGGCCTGATCCGGCTCGGTGATCACGCCGACGGCGCTCGTGGGCACCCCGCTGAAGCGCCGCACGCCCTCGGCGAAGGGCACCTGGTACCCGGGGCCGACGGGTATGGACGCGTTGGCGACGTTGCCCCCACTCGACACGTCGATCAGGTCCACCCCGTGCTGGCCGAGCCACCGAGCCACCTGCTCAACCTGGTCCAGGTCGAGGCCGCCCGCGGTCCAGTCGGTCGCCGACACCCGCACCAGCAGGGGCACGTCGGGGCCGATCGTCTCGCGCACGGCGTCCACCACGCGCACGAGCAGCCGGGCGCGGCCCGCGAGGTCGCCGCCGTAGGCGTCCTCACGCTGGTTCGACAGGGGTGACAGGAACTGGTGCAGCAGGTAGCCGTGCGCCGCGTGCAGCTCGATCAGGTCGAAGCCGGCCGCCCGCGCGCGCCCCGCCGCGGCCGCGAAGGCCGTCACGAGCTCGTCGAGCTCGTCGAGCGACAGCGCTCGGGGGGTCGGGTACGTGGCGAAGGCGACCGCGCTGGGCGCCACGGTCACCCACCCGCCCTCGGCCGGCGAGGCGATCAGGTGGTCGGCCCACGGCGCCATCGTGGAGCCCTTGCGGCCCGCGTGGGACAGCTGGACCCCGATGAGTGCGCCCTGGGCGTGCACGAAGTCGACGACGTCGCGCCACGCCTCGACCTGGGCGTCATTCCACAGTCCCGGGCACGCAATCGAGATCCGGCCCTCGGGCACCACGCCCGTGGCCTCGGCCATGATCAGGCCCGCGCCTCCGGTGGCGAAGACCCCGAGGTGCACGCGGTGCCAGGCGCCCACGACCCCATCGACGGCCGAGTACTGGCACATCGGGCTGACCCAGCAGCGGTTCGGGATCTCCAGGGAGCGCAGGCGCAAGGGACGGAACAGGGCAGACATCACAACCTCCAGAGGGGGTAGCGTACCCGCAGCACGGCGGGGGTCGGACACCTCGGTAAACTCGTCAAACACTCGCGACAAGGAGTAGCCATGCGCATCGCCTCCGTGGCCGGCCGCGCTGTCGTCGTTCGCGACGATGGCTTCGTCGACGTCGCCCTCGCCTCCGAGGGGACCCTGCCGTCGGAGACGCTCGCCCTGGTAGCCCAGCTGGACCGGCTGACCTCCTGGTACCACCCCGACGTCGCCCTGACCGAGCACATCGACGCGGCCGACCTCGCCCTCGACGCGCGCGTCGGACCAGTCGTCGCCGCGCCGAGCCAGGTGTTCGCCATCGGGCTCAACTACCGGACCCACGCGCTGGAGATGGGGCTGGTCACCCCACCCAAGCCCATGGTCTTCACGAAGTTCCCCTCGTGCCTCACGGGGGCGACCGCCACGTTCCCCCTGCCCTCCGACGAGGTCGACTGGGAGGCCGAGCTGGTCGTCGTGATCGGCGCCGGCGGCCGCGACCTGAGCGTCGAGGAGGCCCCGGGCGCCATCGCCGGGTACTGCGTGGGCCAGGACATCAGCAACCGGGCCCTCCAGCTGCTCGGGTCGCCGGCCCAGTTCTCGCTGGGCAAGTCCCACCACCACTACGGGCCGGTCGGACCCTGGATCACGACGGCCGACGAGATCCCCGATCCCAACGATCTGGCGATCTCCTGCAGCGTCAATGGCGTCGTGTACCAGGACGCCTCCACCAGCGACATGATCTTCCCGGTCTTCCAGATCGTGGCCTACCTGTCGACGGTGTGCGAGCTGCACCCGGGCGACCTGATCTTCACGGGCAGCCCGGCCGGTGTCGGCCAGGGCCACCGGCCCCCGATCTTCCTGCGCTCGGGCGACGTCGTGGCCACCACCATCGAGCGGCTGGGCAGCCTGCGCAACGTCGCCGAGTAGCCCACGCCCCCGGGGGGAGTGGTCGGGCTGGGGAGATTCGAACTCCCGATCTCTCGGCCCCCAGCCGAGCGCTCTAGACCAAACTAAGCCACAGCCCGCGAGACGACCATGCTAGCCCACGCCTCTGGCGCCGAGCCTCACGGTGCGAGCCGGTGACCCCCGTGCGCCTGGTCGGGATGGGTGAGCCACGCTCGGGCCTCGCACAGGAACGCCAGCGTCTCGCCGGTCGCCTGGGCGCGAATGGCGTGCAGGATGCGCTCGTCGAGCGCGGTGAGCAGATCGTCAACGGGCATGGTGCCTCCTTACCTCGAGCAGCGGGCCGACGTCGCCGCCGCTTCCCAGCGGCACGAGCAGCGACGGGGTCATCGGGCCAGCGTACGCCGAGCGATGCGCCGACCGATTGTTATACTCGGCGCGGGTCAGCGTTGCCCCGTTGGCAACGTGAAACTGGAGCCTGGTGCTGACCCTCTACGATCCCGCGTTCGAGCACGACGCGTGCGGCGTCGGGATGGTGGCCGACTTGACGGGCCAGGCGACCAACCGGACGATCCGCGACGCCCTGACCATCCTGGAGAACCTCGAGCACCGCGGGGCGGCGGGGGCCGACCCGGCCTCGGGCGACGGAGCCGGCATCTTGCTCCAGATCCCGCACGCCGCGCTGACCTCGTGGTTCGCCGAGGTGCCCGCCCCCGGCGGCTACGGCATCGCCGCGTGGATGCTGAACGGCACTCTCGCGGACCTGCGGGAAGCCGTCGACGACGCGGCCGCCCGCCTGGGGCTGGCTCGCGTCGGCGAGCGCCCGGTGCCCGTCGACGCGACCCTGCTCGGCCCGACCTCACGCTCCACCGAGCCCGTGCAGGTCATGCACCTCCTGGTGCCCACCGGCGACCTGACCGGCGACCGCCTCGAGCTGGCCCTCTTCCTCCTGCGCCGCCTGGTCGAGCGCCGCGGGGTCGCCTACGGCGTGTCGGCCTCCAGCCGCACGCTCGTCTACAAGGGCATGCTGACCGCCCCCCAGCTGCGCACCTACTACCTCGACCTCGCCGACGACCAGCTGGCCTCAGCGGTCGCCGTCGTGCACAGCCGGTTCTCCACCAACACGCTGCCGCGCTGGGAGCAGGCCCACCCCTTCCACTTCATCGCCCACAACGGCGAGATAAACACCATCCGGGGCAACCGGAACTGGATGACCGCGCGCGAATCCACGCTGGCAATCCCCGACTGGCCCGTTCCCCTCGAGGAGATCACGCCGCTCGTCACGCCGGGTCGCAGCGACTCGGCGACCTTCGACGAGGTCGTCGAGCTACTGGTCCACGGCGGGCGGTCGCTGGCCCACGCCGTCCTCATGATGATTCCCGAGGCCTGGGAGCGCTCCACGACCATGGACGGGGCCCGACGCGACTTCTACCGCTACCACGCCGCGCTCATGGAGCCCTGGGACGGGCCGGCGTCGGTCACGTTCTGCGACGGCCGGGTGGTTGGCGCGGTCCTGGACCGCAACGGCCTGCGCCCCGCCCGCTACTGGGTCACCGACGACGACCGCGTCATCTTTGCCAGCGAGGTCGGCGCCCTGCCGGTGGACCCGGCTCACGTGCGGGCCAAGGGTCGCCTCCAGCCCGGGCGCATCTTCCTGGTCGACCTGGCCGCCGGCCGCATCGTCGAGGACGCCGAGGTCAAGGACGCGCTGGCCCACCAGGCCCCCTACGGGCGCTGGCTGGACGACCAGCAGGTCTCCTTGGACAGCGTCGAGCCCCGGCCCATGCTCGAGCCGAGCTTCGCCTCGGTGCGCCGCCGCCAGCGCACCTTCGGCTACAGCGACGAGGACCTGCGCCTGATCCTGGCGCCCATGGCGGCCACGGGGGAGGAGTCGATCGGGTCCATGGGCTCCGACGCCGCCCTGGCCGTCTTGTCGCGGCGCCCCCGCTCGATCTTCGATTACGTCACCCAGCTGTTCGCCCAGGTCACCAACCCGCCCCTCGACGCCATCCGCGAGGAGCTGGTGACCGCGACGCGCGTGACGATCGGGGGCGAGGAGAACCTCTTCGCCGCCACGCCCGAGCACGCCCACCAGATCGTGCTGGCCTCTCCCGTGCTGAGCAGCGAGGACTTCGCCAAGCTGCGCTACCTCGACGAGAGCGCGCGGGTCCACGGGTTCACGCCCGTGGTGCTCGACGGGCTCTTCCCCGTCGACCGCGACGGGGCCCTGGGCCCCGTCCTGGCCGACGCCATCACGGCCGTCGCCGATGCCGCCGTGCGCGCGGTGCGCGCTGGGGCCACCATCGTCATCCTGAGTGACCGGCCCACATCGGCCACCTTGGCGCCGATCCCGAGCCTCCTGCTCGTCACCGCGGTCCACCACCGCCTGGTGGCCGAGCACCTGCGCACCCGGGCCGCCCTGGTGGTGGAAGCCGGCGACGTGCGCGAGGTCCATCACGTGGCCGCGCTCCTCGGCTTTGGCGCCTCGGCGATCTGTCCGTACCTGGCCTACGAGTCCATCGACGCCATGGTCGAGCAGGGCCTGCTCGGCTCGCTGACGCCCTTCGAGGCGCGCTACCAGTACGCCAAGGCCCTGACCAAGGGGGTCGTCAAGGTCATGTCCAAGATGGGCGTGAGCACCGTGGCCAGCTACCTGGGCTCCGAGCTCTTCGAGGTCGTCGGACTCGGCCCTCACCTGGTCGCGCGGTTCTTCCCGAACCTCACGTCGCGCATCGGCGGCGCTGAGCTGGAGCGCATCGCCGGCGATGTGCGCCGCTGGCACCGCCAGGCCTACCAGGACGAGCCCCCGGTGGGGGACCCCCTGGAGAATCCGGGGGAGTACCAGTGGCGCCGCGACGGCGAGCTCCACCTGTTCAACCCGGCGACCGTCCAGAAGCTCCAGCACGCCACGCGCGAGGGACGCTACGACATCTTCCAGGAGTACTCGCGCCTGGTCGACGACCAGTCCGCCGGTCGCCTGACGCTGCGCTCCCTGCTGGAGCTGCGCCCCGCGCCCACGCCGGTGCCCCTCGACGAGGTGGAGAGCGAGGCCGCGATCATCGCGCGCTTCTCCACCGGGGCCATGTCCTACGGCTCGATCAGTGAGGAGGCGCACACGACCCTGGCCGTGGCCATGAACCGCCTGGGCGCGCGCTCCAACACGGGCGAGGGCGGCGAGGACGAGCGGCGCTACGAGGACGAGGACCCGCGCGCCAACCGGCGCTCGGCGATCAAGCAGGTGGCGTCGGGACGCTTCGGAGTGACGAGCCGCTACCTGGTCAACGCCGACGATCTCCAGATCAAGATGGCTCAGGGCGCCAAGCCCGGGGAGGGCGGGCAGCTGCCGGGCGCGAAGGTCTACCCCTGGATCGCCGAGGTGCGCCACTCGACACCCGGCGTTGGCCTCATCTCCCCGCCGCCGCACCACGACATCTACTCCATCGAGGACCTCAAGCAGCTCATCTACGACCTGAAGAACGCCAACGACCGCGCCCGCATCCACGTCAAGCTGGTCAGCGAGCAGGGCGTGGGCACGATCGCCACGGGCGTCGCCAAGGCCCACGCCGACGTGATCCTGATCTCGGGGCACGACGGCGGCACCGGGGCGGCGCCCCTCACGTCGATCAAGCACGCCGGCACACCCTGGGAGATCGGCCTGGCCGAGGCCCACCAGGCCCTGGCGGCCAACGGCCTGCGCAGCCGCGTCACCCTCCAGGTCGATGGTCAGCTCAAGACCGGGCGCGACGTGATCATTGCGGCGCTCCTGGGCGCCGAGGAGTTCGGCTTCGCCACTGCTCCCTTGGTCGTGTCGGGCTGCGTGATGATGCGCGTGTGCCACCTCGACACCTGCCCGGTCGGCATCGCGACCCAGAACCCGGCGCTGCGCGAGCGCTTCCGCGGCCAGCCCGAGTTCATCGAGCAGTTCTTCTCGTTCATCGCCCGCGAGGTGCGCGAGCACCTGAGCGCCCTGGGCGTGCGCCGCCTCGACGACATCATCGGTGACGCCGCGCGCCTGGTGGCCACGCCGGACCCGGACACCGGCGTCGACCTGGGTGCGCTGGTGGTCACCAGCGCACCCGACCAGCGGCGCCGCACCAGGGACCAGGACCACGAGCTGCGCGGCGCGCTCGACTGGCGCTTCCTCGATCCGGCCCTGGAGGCGGTGCGCGAGGGTCGTCCCTTCACCTATCACGGCACGGTGCGCAACACCGACCGGACCGTGGGCACCTTGACCGGCAGCGCGATCACGCGGCTCCTGGGCGCCACGAACCTGGCGCCCGACTCGGTGGTGCTGGACCTCACCGGATCGGCCGGCCAGAGCCTCGGGGCCTTCCTGCCCGCCGGGGTGACCATCCGGCTCACCGGCGACGCCAACGACTACGTCGCCAAGGGCCTCTCGGGCGGACGCGTGATCGTCGTGCCCGCGCCCGCGGCCCCCTTTGACCCCGAGCGCAACATCATCGCCGGCAACGTCATCGCCTACGGGGCGACCGCCGGGGAGCTGTTCGCCACCGGCGTCGTGGGCGAGCGCTGCGCCGTGCGCAACTCGGGGGCCACGGTGGTGGTCGAGGGGACCGGTGACCACGCCGGTGAGTACATGACCGGGGGCCACCTGGTGATCCTCGGGCCCACCGGCCGCAACCTGGCCGCCGGCATGTCGGGAGGCACGATCTTCCTGTGGGATCCCGACGACCGGGTCCACGACGCCCTGAGCGCCGGGGTCTACGAAATCGACCCGCTGGAGGCCGCCGACGAGGCGGTGCTCGGGGGAATCCTCACGCGCTACGCCGAGGACACGGGCTCCCGGCGGGCGCGGTCCCTGTTGGAGGACTGGCGCACCGCGCGCATGGACTTCGTGCGCATCGAGACCTCCGAGTACCAGCGCGCCCGCGACGAGATGCGCCATGGGTAAGCCGAGCGGCTTCCTGGAGTTCCCGCGGCGCGGCCCGCGCCCGCGGCCCGTCGCCGTGCGCCGCCGCGACTGGGCCGAGGTCTACGAGGAGCAGACGGAGGCCGAGGTGCGCGAGCAGGCGGCGCGCTGCATGGACTGCGGCATCCCCTTTTGCACGCAGGGCTGTCCCCTGGGCAACCCGATTCCCGTCTTCAACGATGCCGCCTACCGGGGTCGCTGGGCCGACGCGGCGGCCCAGCTCCTGGCCACCAACAACTTCCCGGAGTTCACCGGGCGCCTCTGCCCGGCGCCGTGCGAGTCGGCCTGCGTGCTCGGGATCAGCGACGACCCGGTCACCATCGAGCGCCTCGAGTACCAGACCGCCGAGCACGCCTTCGCGCTCGGCCTGCCGGTCATGGTCGTGCCGCGTCACGAGTCCGGCTACCACGTGGCCGTCGTGGGCTCCGGGCCCGCTGGTCTGGCCGCCGCCGCCCAGCTGCGCAGCGTCGGCCACCGCGTCACCGTCTACGAGCGCGCCGACGCCCTCGGGGGCCTCCTGCGCTACGGCATCCCCGCCTTCAAGCTCGACAAGGCCATCTTGGAGCGCCGCCTCGCGGTGCTGCGCGACGCCGGAGTGGAGTTCCGTCCGAGCTCGCCCGTGGGTCCCGGCGGTCTGGCCCTCGCGGACCTCGAGCGTCGCGTCGACGCCGTCGTTTTGGCGCTGGGAGCGACGGTCGCGCGCGAGCTGCCGATCGCCGGGTCCGATCTGGCCGGGGTGCACCTGGCCATGACCTACCTCGAGGCGGCCAATCGGGCCGTGGCCGCGGACCGCCCGCCCGCGATCGACGCCCGGGACCGGGCGGTCCTGATCCTCGGGGGCGGCGACACCGGCGCTGACTGCTTGGGCACCGCCCACCGCCAGGGGGCCCGATCGGTCACCCAACTCGAGATCCTGCCCGAGCCCCCGACGTCGCGCCCGGCCGACCAGCCCTGGCCCACCATGCCCCGACTGCTCAAGGTGACCAGTGCCCACGAGGAGGGCGGCACGCGCCGCTTCGCCATCGACACGCTCGCCTTCGAGGGCCCGGCAGCAGCCGTGGCGCGGGCCCGCCTACGCGACGTCACCACGGGCGCCGAGGAGGTCGTCGACGCCGACCTGGTCCTGGTCGCCGCGGGCTTCCTCGGGCCGGACCTGGCCGCCCTCGGGGTGCCGCCGCACCACGCAACGCCGCGCTCGACGATCGCGGTCACCGACACCTGGCGCACGGGCCTGGGCGCCTCCGCGCCGGTCTTCGCCTGCGGGGACGCGGTGCGCGGCCAGAGCCTCATCGTCTGGGCGATCGCCGAGGGTCGCAGCGCCGCGGCCGCCGTCGACCAGCACCTCACCGGCCAGCGCCGGCTCCCCGCGCCGGTGCGACCCCAGGCGAGCTCCTGGTAGACCTTTGCCACGGCCGCGCCGCTCGGTAGCATCGGGCCGACAGAAGAAAGGGCTCTGATGCGAAGCACCATGCAGGACGCGCCACTCCTGATCCGCGACATCGTCCGGCACGGCGAGTGGCTCTACGCCAACAAGCGAGTCTTCACGGTCACCCCGACCGGCGTCGAGGAGGCCACGTTCGCCGACATCAGCCGGCGGGCCGAGCGGCTGGCCGCGGCGCTGACGCGCCTCGGCGTTCGACCCGGTGATCGGGTCGGATCCTTCATGTGGAACAACCAGGCCCACATGGAGGCGTACCTGGCGGTGCCCACCATGGGCGCGGTGCTGCACACCCTCAACATCCGCCTCTTTCCCGAGCACCTGTCCTACGTGATCAACCACGGCGGCGATCGCGTGCTGATCGTGGACGCCTCGCTGATCGGGCTGCTGGTCAAGGTGCGCGACCAGCTGGGCGGCGTCGAGCACATCATCGTCAACGGGCCGACCGACGTGACCGACCTGGGGCCGACCTTGGACTACGAGACCCTCCTGGCGGCCGAGGAGCCCGGCTTCGTGTGGCCCGACCTGGACGAGCGCGACGGCGCCATCATGTGCTACACGTCAGGCACGACGGGGCAGCCCAAGGGCGTGGTCTACTCGCACCGCTCCACCTGGCTCCACTCGCTGGCCTCGACCACGGCGAACTCGATCGGCTTGAGCGAGAAGGACCGCTGCCTCCTGATCGTCCCCATGTTCCACGTCAACGCCTGGGGTGCGGTCTTCTCGGCCTTCTTCGCCGGGATGGAGCTGATCATGCCGCAGATGTTCTTGCAGGGAGAGCCGCTCGTGCGCATCATCCGCGAGCTGCGCCCGACCGTCTCGCTGGGCGTGCCCACCGTCTGGAACGACGTGCTGCGCGCGGCCGAGTCGGATGCCGAGGCCGACTTCACGTCGCTGCGCGGGATCCTGGCCGGCGGTGCGGCCGTGCCGCGCACGATCATCGAGACCTTCCGCGACCGCTACGGTCGCACGGTGATCCAGGGCTGGGGCATGACCGAGACGAGCCCCCTGGCCGCGGTGGCGATCCCCCCGGCCGGCACGCCGCCCGAAAAGGAGATCGACTACCAGGTCCGCACCGGTCGCGTGGTGGCTGGCGTCGACATGCGCATCACCGACGACGACGGCTCGGTCCTGCCCAACGACGGGCACACGGTGGGGGAGTTCGAGATCCGCGGTCCCTGGATCGCCGCCTCGTACTACGGGGTCGACGCCCCCGAGCGCTTCCACGACGGCTGGCTGCGCACCGGGGACATCGGGACCCTCGACGCCGAGGGATTCATGGTGATCACCGACCGCTCCAAGGACGTCATCAAGTCCGGCGGCGAGTGGATCAGCTCGGTCGAGCTCGAGAACACCGTCATGGCGCACCCGGCGGTCTTCGAGGCCGCCGTCATCGCGGTCCCCGACGACAAGTGGCAGGAGCGCCCGCTGTGCTGCGTGGTCCTGCGTCCCGACGCGACGGCCACCCCCGAGGAGCTGCGGGCCTTCCTGGCCGAGCGCGTGGCGCGTTGGTGGGTGCCCGAGCACTGGACCTTCGTCGAGCAGATCCCGCGCACCAGCGTGGGGAAGTTCGACAAGAAGGTCCTGCGGGCCCAGTTCGCCGCCGGCGAGTTCGCGGTGACCACCCTGACGTCGTGAGCGACTACGCGGCGCTCGCCGACGAGGTCTCCGCGGTCGAGGGACGCGTCGCCGACGCGCTCTTCGACGCGGTCCGGGCGCAACTGCGCGGTGACCCGCGCTCCGCGGACCAGGAGCGCCAGCTGGCCCGCGTGCGCCGCAGCCTCGTCAAGGCCGAGGCCCTGCTGCGGGCGCTGAGCGAGGTGGCGGACCAGCAGTCCGATTGACCAGGTCGATCACGCGGCGCAACTCGGCGTAGTGGCGCCCGTCGAAGGGGAACGTCAGCGAGTCCTGGCCCACGATCAGCTCGGCGGGCCCGCTCACGCCGGGCAGGATCTCGGCGATCCGGGCCCGAGTCTCCTCGTCGGGGGGGGCGGCCAGCTCGATGCGGCCGTGGCCGTCGAGCTGGGTGAACCCGCGGTAGTTGCTGAAGAAGGTGACCACCTCGAGCTCGACGGCAGCCGCGTCGTGGCACACGCGCACCAGGTCGCGGGCGGCGGCGTCCAGGTAGCCCGCCTCGATGATCGCGCCGGTCACGAAGTCCAGCCAGGACTCCCAGTAGCGGCCGCCGTCGGCGTCGGCCAGCACGATCGGGGCCGGGCTGGTCTTGCCGGTGTGCAGCAGCGTCAGCAGCTCGAAGAGCTCGTCCATCGTGCCCACGCCCCCGGGGAAGAAGACGAAGGCCGCGGACTCGCGCGTGAGGGCCACCTTGCGGGTGAAGAAGTACTTCATCTCCACCAGGCGGGTGTCGGCCTCCACGTAGCGGTTGGCGCCCCGCTCGAAGGGCAGATCGATGTTGACCCCGAGCGTGGCGTCCTCACCGGCACCGCGGGCGGCCGCCTCCATGATCCCGGGCCCCGCCCCCGACACGATCATCCAGCCCCGAGCGGCCAGGCGTGCGGCCACCTCACGGGCCAGGGCGTACTGGGGCGCCGTCTCGGACACCCGGGCCGAGCCGAAGATCGTCACCTTGGGCCGGTCGTGCCACGGCGAGAAGACCCGGGCCGCCGTGGCCAGCTCGCCCATGGCGCGCACGGCGACCGACAGGTCCCGCACGTCGCCCCCCGAGCGCTCCAGACGATCGACCTGCTCGAGTAGCTCGGCGCGAAGCGCCGCGCGCTCGGCGTCGTCTGGCGCGGCCGCGCTCACGGCGCACCGTAGAGCGTGGAGCGCTGGACCAGCGGTCGCCCGAGGGGCTCGACGATCTCGTGCAGATGCGCGACGTCCATCAGCTGCCCGTGGACCGCGCCGGCCGCCCGGGAGATGTTCTCCTCCATCAGCGTGCCACCCAGATCGTTCGCTCCCGCACCGAGCATGCGGCGCACGCCGGCGACTCCCAACTTCACCCAGCTGGCCTGCACGTTGTCGATCAGGGTCGCGTAGTGCAGGCGTCCCACCGCGTGCATCAAGATGGTCTCGCGGAACGTCGGGCCCCGCCGCGCGCGCCCCCGCAAGAAGATCGGCGTCGCCATGTGCACGAAGGGCAGCGGGACGAACTCGGTGAACCCGCCCGTGCGCTTCTGGAGGTCCCGGGTGAGGCGCAGGTGGGTGGCCCAACTCTCGACACCCTCCATCGCGCCGAACATGATGGTCACGTTGGAGCGCAGCCCCACCTCGTGGGCCGCCCGGTGCACCTCGAGCCACTGCGCCGTCGAGAGCTTGTCGGGGCACAGCACCGCGCGCACCCGGTCGTCGAGGATCTCGGCCGCGGTGCCCGGCAGGGTCTTCAGCCCCGCATCGCGCAGGCGCCCCAGGTAGTCGGTCAGGTCGAGACGCGCCCGGCGCGCACCCTCGTGGATCTCCAGGGCGCTGAAGGCGTGGATGTGCATCGTGGGCACCGCCTCGTGAACCGCGCGCACCACGTCGAGGTAGTAGTCGGCGTCAAAGCTCGGATGGATGCCCCCCTGCAGGCAGACCTCGGTCGCCCCGAGCTCGTCGGCCTCGCGGACCCGGGCGGCGATGTCCTCCAGGGTCAGCAGGTACGGGTCACCGCGCAGGTTCAACGACAGCGGGCCCTTGGAGAAGGCGCAGAACCGGCACTTGAACGTGCAGACGTTGGTGTAGTTGATGTTCCGATTCGCGACGTAGGTGACGGTCTCGCCGACGATGCGTCGGCGCACGTCGTCGGCCAGCTCCACGATGGCCGTGAAGTCGCCGCCGCGCGCGCGCAGCAGGGTGATGAGCTCGTCGGCCTCGAAGTCGTAGCCGGGCTCGTAGCGCGCCAGCAGCGCCTGCACGGCCGAGGTGCGCACGCGCGAGACCGGAGCCTCCGGTGGGGGCGCCTCGCCGCCCGAGCACCAGGCATCGTCGCGGGCCAGCCCGTCGACATCGGCCGCGGCCAACACGGCTGGCCGCACCGCGGCGTCGAAGTAGGTGTCGGGCTGGTCCACGAAGGCGGGGTAGGCCGTCAGCCGCGGCACGAGCAGGAGGCCCCGGTCCTCGGTCGTGCGGCGCAGGGCGGTGATCGCGGGCCACGCGCGCTCGGGGTTGACGTGGTCGCGCGTCACCGGCGAGACGCCGCCGTAGTCGTCGATGCCGAAGTCCAGCAGCCATCCCGGATCGTCGCTCAGGTTGGGAGGGGCCTGGAGGTGGATGTCGGCGGGCAGGACCAGACGAGCCGCCGCGATTGTCCAGTGGAACTCCTCGGCGCTGGGCGGCGCGGCGTGGGCCATGGCCGTGCCGGGCTTGGGCAGGAAGTTCTGGACAATGACCTCTTGGACGTGGCCGAACGCCGCGTGGGCCTCGGCGATGGCCTCCAGGGTCGCCAGGCGGTCCTCGCGCGACTCGCCGATGCCGACCAGCAGGCCGGTGGTGAAGGGGATCTGGAGCTCCCCGGCCGCGCGCAGCGTCGCCACGCGCCGCTCGGGTGCCTTGTCGGGGGCCAGACGATGCGCGGGCAGGTCCGCCAGCACCTCGAGCATCATCCCCTGGGATGCGCTGACCGCGCGCAGCTGGGCCAACTCGTCGGCGCTGAGGGCGCCCGCGTTGATGTGGGGGAGCAGTCCGGTCGACTCCAGGACCAGCTGGGCGGCCGTGGCCACGTAGTCAATCGTCGAGGCGTAGCCCCGCGCCTCGAGCCAGCGCTGGGCCTCGACGTAGCGCAGCTCGGGACGCTCGCCCAAAGTGAACAGCGCTTCGGTGACGCCGGCGGCCTGGCCGGCCGCCGCGATCTCCATCACCTGCTCGAGGGAGAGGTAGGGCGCGTCCAGGCGCGCGGGCGCCTGGGCGAACGTGCAGTAGGCGCAGCGATCCCGGCACAGGCGCGTCAGGGGGATGAAGACCTTGGGCGAGTAGGTGATCGTCCAGCCGTGGGCGTCGCGGGCCCGCCTGAACGCCTCGGCCGCGAGCTCTTCGGCAACGCTGTTGACCAGGTCGGATGCCGCGATGTCGGTGCGCGGGGAGGCCATGGGCGGAATCTTACTGGCGGGCGCGCTCAGGCCAGCGCGGCGACCTGGGCGATCACCTCGTCCAGGGTGTCGACGATGATCCGCGTCACGGCGCGGCCGGCGCCGACCAGGGCCGCCAGGTCGGCGTCGGCCTGGGCCTGGTGGAGGTCGTGGAAGGTGTAGCCGCGCCCCTGAATGCGCCGCGGCGCGCTGGTCGGGCGCACCACGACCTGGACCACGCCAACGGCGGGCCCGCCCTTGTGGAGCTGTCCTGTCGAGTGGAGGTAGCGCGGACCGAGGTTGGCCGTCGTGAGGCCGTAACGCGCCTGGATGGCCGCCCGCAGGGGCGCCAGGAGCGCACCCGCGCTGAGGGGCCCGTAGACCTGGACGGTGCGGTAGCCCGGGTGGCGCAGCACCACCTCCAGCGACGCGAGACCCGCGACCGGAGCAGTCCGCGCGCGGGCTTCGGGAGTCAGGCGCTCGAAGACGTCGCGCTTGGCTCGCTCGACGTCGGGCTGGTTGAAGGGGTCGACACCCAGCCGGCGAGCCAGCCACGCCGCCGCCAGGTGCAGCTCCATGATCTGGCTCGGCCCCGGGCCGGGCCCCGGGCCCGACACCGGGACGATGCCCCGCCCGTCCTTGCCGGTGGTCTCGGCGACCAGCTGCTCGAGCCACAGAGCCGTCCCGTCGACGGCGGGGTCGCCCCCCACGTCGACGTGGCCGACGCCGCCGGCGATCTCCACCGCCGCGGCGCGCGCCCGGGCCCGCTCGACGACGTCAGCCCCCAGTCGATTGGCCTCCTGGAGCTCGGCCAGCTCGTCGAGGCTCCAGCCCCCGTAGAGCGCGGGGACCAGGCCGAAGGGGCTCAGGGCGGAGAAGCGCCCACCGGTCTCGGGGTCGGCGAGCACCATCGTGGCCTCCAGCCACTCGCCGAGGGCGGCCAGCGGGGTGCCTGGGTCGGTGATGACGACCAGGTCCTCGGGCTCGACGCCGTTCACCAGCGCGTGGGCCATCAGCGTCTGCACCTCGATCGTGGTGCCGGACTTGGAGGCCACGATCAGCGTGGCGCCCGAGAAGTCGGTGGCGGCGATGGTGTCGGGATTCGACGTGTCCAGGACGCTCAGGGACGCCGTGCGACTCAGCATGCGCGCGGGCGACGACGAACCGCCCATGCCCACCAGCAGGGCCCGGTCGTGGCGTCGCGGCAGACGCGAGGCCGTGGCCGTCAGCCACGGGCCGCCGTAGGCGTCGGGGTGGTGCAGCCAGCCCAGTGCCCCCGATGCCGTCGACCCGACAAAGAGCGTCGGGTCGCCCGCCACCAGGCGTTCGGCCTCGTTCACGCGACCTCGCGCCGCCGTGACGCCACCGTCGCCAGCACCGACTCGTAGGCGTCGATGAAGGCCTGCACGCCCTCGGCCTCCAGCCGGGCGGCCGTGGCCGCCAGGTCGACGTTGGCCGGCAGGTCGCTGAGCTGGTCGATCAGGGCCCGGCGCGCGCGCGTGTCGGTGAGCGCCGAGGGCTCCCAGCTCGTGCGTCGGCGCGCCGCCTCGAGGGTCGCGTCGGGCATGGTGTTAACCGTCGAGGGGGCGGCCAGGGGAGCCACGTAGGCCAGCTCGTCGTAGTCGGGGTTCTTCACCGACGTCGACGCCCACAGCGGGCGCTGGATGGGCGCGCGGTGCGCCAGGAGCTGGCGCGTGCGGGGCTCGGCGCTTCGCTGGAGGAACCGGTCGTAGACGGCGGCGACCTGCGCGTTGGCCGTCCGCCCGCGCCGCGGGTCGCCCGGCGCGAGCTGGGCGTCGACCGCGGTGTCCACGCGTGACACGAACACGGAGGCCACACTGGCGATGCGGGCGAGCTCATCGCCCGCCGCGTCGGCCCGCTCGAGTCCCTCGAGCCACGCCGTGAACACCTGGTCGTAGCGCTCGACCGAGAAGATCAGGGTCACGTTGACGCTAATGCCCCGCGCCAGCACGCGGGGGATCGCCCCGAGCCCCTCGTCGGTGGCCGGGATCTTGATCAGCAGGTTCTCGGTCCCCACCGCCGCCGACAGGCGCTCGGCCGCGTGCACCGTGCCCTCGACGTCGGCGGCCAGCCGGGGGTCCACCTCGAGGGAGACGAACCCATCGGTGAACTCCGTCTGGCGCGCCGCGAAGGCCGCGCGCGACGCGCTGTAGACGGGGTCGAGGACCTGGCACGCGTCGCGGACGTCGCGCACGGCCAGCTCCTCGAAGAGCTCCTCGTCACTGCGTGCACCTCCCGCGCGCAGGGCGGCGCTGTAGGCGTCGCTGGTCGCCAGGGCCCGCGCGAAGATCGACGGGTTCGAGGTCACCCCGCGCACGCCCTGGTCCACCAGCGTTGCCAGCGTGCCGTCGTCGAGCCAGTCGCGACGGATGTTGTCGATCCAGGGACTCTGGCCGTGGCTGGCGAAGAGATCGTGTAGGCCGCTCATGGGTGGTGCTCCAGTCGGGTGCGGACGTGGTCGACGACCGTGGCGGCCGTCATGGCGAGGTGGGTCATGGCGTAGCCACCGGGCGCCGAGAGGCCGAAGCGGTCGATGCCGATCGCCTCGTCGACGTAGCGGTGCCACCCGAGTGTCGCCCCGGCCTCCAGGGACACCGAGGGCACCTCCCGGCGCAGGACGGCCGCCTGGTAGGACACTGGCTGGGCGCCAAAGCACGTCCAGCACGGGAGGGCCACCACCCGCACGGGGATGCCGTCGCCGGCCAGGACGTCGGCGGCCTCCAGGCAGGTGGCGACTTCCGAGCCCGTCGCCACCAGGCTGAAGCGCGCGTTGGCCCGCTCGCGCACCACGTACCCGCCGCGCGCCACGCCCGCGGCCGAGGCGGCGGCCTCTTCGGGTCCCCACACCGGAATGTCCTGGCGCGACAGGACCAGGGCCGTGGGCGGGGGGGCGGGGTCGCGCAGCAGTGCCTCGACGACCCG
>JBMFWS010000011.1:0-48998 GCA_049965035.1 Acidimicrobiales bacterium | reverse complement strand
TCCCCACGCGCCACACAACCGGCCCGCCCGCAGCCGCGGCCGCGAAAGGGACTTCTAAGACGCGGCGCGAGGCGGGTACGCGATTGACACCGGAGCTGAGGTGGGCATCCTACCGGGACACGATGCGGCAGCGCTTGGTGGGCTCCCTCTAGTGTCGGGGCGATGAAGGCCTACGTGGCCGTGACCGATGGCGACTGGTATCGCTTCCTGGCGGCGCGCCCACATATCCGGGAGGCCAACTTCTGGCGTCCCCACGGCAGTCGCCAGTTCCTGGCCCTGAGCCCGGGAGAGCCCTTCATCTTCAAGACCAAGGCCCCCGACAACCGTCTCGTCGGCGGCGGGATCTACGAGGGCTTCGTCGCGCTGCGCATCTCCCACGCGTGGGAGATCTTCGGCCCGGGTAATGGGGTCGAGAGCGCCGACCGCCTGGTGGCGCGCATCCACGCGATCACCGGCGAGTCCCGCGAGCAGGTCGGCGACCGAGAGATCGGGTGCATCCTCCTGCGCGATCTGCACTTCGTGCCCGACGACGAGCGCCTCGCGCCCCCGTCCACCTTCACGAAGAACACGGTGCAAGGTCGCACCTACGAGTGCCCCGGCGAGGACCCAGTCATCGACCACCTGGTCCAGATCCTCCTCCAACACGCGGAGGGCGCGGACCTCTTCCCCGGAGAGAATGCATCACTGGGGCCCACGCACGGCGACCCGCGGCTGGTCACACCCCGCCTCGGCCAGGGCGGCTTCAAGGCGCTCGTCGAAGAGGCCTACGGGCGCCGCTGCGCCGTCACCGGCCACCGGATCCTGCCCACGCTCCAGGCGGCGCACGTCCTCCCGGTGGCCCGCGGGGGTCAGCACCGCATCGACAACGGAATCCTGCTGCGCTCGGACGTGCACACGCTGTTCGATCGCGGCTACCTGGGCGTCGACGACCAGTACCGCCTGCGCGTCAGCCCTCGCCTGCGATCGGAGTTCGGCAACGGCGAGGAGTTCTACTCCCGCGAGGGATCGGTGATCTCGCTGCCCCCGCGCGCGCCCGAGCGCCCGGCGCCCGACTTCCTGACCTGGCACCTCACCCACGTGTTCCGCTGAGTCTCGAGCGCCTGGGGCGCCCCGACCGGCCACTGACAACACACGGCCCACGAGACCGCCGGGTGCCCACAGCCCGGCGCCAGCGCGACCGGCACCCGGCGCACCTCGTGACGCCCGTCGAGCCATGCCCTGGTCGGGCCACTGCCCCACACCGCTGACCCGCAGCCAACGGAGCGGCCGCGTCGACCCGGCCCGCCGAGGGAAGCACGCGCACGGCAAGATACACGGGACGAGACACGACGGAGGCGTCATGAAGCTGAGCAAGGACCTGCTGTCCGAGTTGCGCGTCGAGCCCGGTGAGCCCGCGCGGCTGGACCGACGCAGCACCGCGCACGTTCACGCCAACTGGCCAAGCGAGGGGGCGGGGCACGGGGCCGGTGAGCCGCTAAAGCAGCTGGCCCACGAGGACCTGGCGGCCTTCACCCACGAGCTCGAGGGGGCCCAGGAGCTGCTGTGGGCCTCGGGGACGCACGCCGTGCTGATCGTGCTCCAGGCGCTCGACGCTGCCGGCAAGGACGGGACCATCAAGCACGTCATGTCCGGGGTGAATCCGCAGGGGTGTCGCGTGGTCGCCTTCAAGCAGCCCTCGCCCACCGAGGCCGCCCACGACTTCCTGTGGCGTGCCACGGCCGCGCTGCCCGCCCGCGGCGAGTTCACCATCTTCAACCGCTCGTACTACGAGGACGTGCTGGTAGTGCGCGTGCACCCGGAGATCTTGGCCAAGGAGCACGACGCCTCCCCGGCCAACGCTCACTTCTGGCAGCACCGCTACGACGACATCAACGCCTTCGAGCACCACCTCCACCGCAATCACACGAGGATCGTCAAGATCTTCCTGCACCTCTCGCGCGACGAGCAGCGGCGTCGCTTCCTGGACCGGCTGGAGGACCCGGCCAAGCGCTGGAAGTTCTCCAGCGCCGACCTGGTGGAGCGGGGGTTCTGGGAGGACTACCAGAAGGCCTACGAGGAGGCCCTGACGGCCACGTCGACCACCTGGGCGCCGTGGTACGTGGTGCCGGCGGACCACAAGTACGAGCTGCGCGCCCTCGTCGGGGGAATCATCGTCGACACCATCGACCAGCTGGACCTGCGGGCACCGGCCGTCGACCCCTCGCGCGCCGACGAGCTCGACCGCGCGCGCCGCGCACTGCTCGCCGAGGGGTGAGCCTCGGGCCGCTCGGCCCCGGCACCGGCGTCGCCAGCGCTGAGCCTCCCGGGGCGGCGCGTGGCGCGGGCGGTGCCCAGGCGCCGTCGCCTCAGCGAGCCGTCGGGAAGGCCAGGCTGGCCTCGGAGACCTCGTCGCGCACCGGCCAGCGCACCGTGACGGCCTTGGCGCGCGTGTAGAAGCTGACGCCTTCGGGCCCGTAGATGTGCCGGTCGCCGAAGAGGGAGTCCTTCCAGCCGCCAAAGGAGTAGTACGCGAGGGGCACGGGAATCGGGACGTTGATCCCGATCATGCCCACGCGCACGCCACGGTGGAAACGCCGCGCGGCCTCGCCGCTCGAGGTGAACAGCGCCGTCCCGTTGCCGTAGGGGCTGGCGTTGATCAGCGCGACCGCCTCGTCAACGTCGGCCGCCCGCACGACGGCGAGCACGGGGCCGAAGACCTCCTGGCGATACACGTCCATCGCCGTCGTCACGCGGTCGAGCACGGTCGGCCCGACGAAGAAGCCACCCTCGTAGCCCGGGACCACCAGGCCGCGCCCGTCGACGAGCGCGTCGGCACCCTGCTCGACGCCGCGGGTGATCAGGCCCTCGATGCGCTGGCGGGCGCCGCTCGTGATCACCGGGCCCATCGCGCTGTCGGGCGCGCGGCCGGGTCCGACCCGCACGGCCCGGGCCTGCTCGCCGACCTGGTCGAGCACGGCGTCCTGGCCGGGTCCCACGAGCACGGCGACCGAGACCGCCATGCAGCGCTCACCCGCCGAGCCGAAAGCCGAGGCCACCAGGTGGCCCGCGGCGAAGGCCGGGTCGGCATCGGGCAGGACCACCGCGTGGTTCTTGGCCCCCCCGAGGGCCTGCACCCGCTTGCCCGCTGCCGTGGCGCGCTGGTGGATGTGCCGGGCGACGGCCGTCGAGCCGACGAAGGAGATGGCGGCCACGCCGGGGTGGTCCAGCAGCGCCTCGACGGCGGTCGCGTCACCGTGGACCACGTTGAGGACGCCGTCGGGCAGACCGGCCTCCTGGGCCAGGTGCGCCAGGAGGACGGCCGCCGACGGGTCTCGCTCGGAGGGCTTGAGGACGAACGTGTTGCCCGTGGCGATCGCCAGGGGGAACATCCACATCGGGACCATCGCGGGGAAGTTGAAGGGCGTGATGCCCGCCACCACCCCGAGCGGCTGGCGGTACGAGAAGAGGTCCACGTCGGTGGACACCTGGTCGGAGTAGTCGCCCTTGAGCAGCGTCGGCACCCCGCACGCGTACTCGATGACCTCGAGGCCCCGCTGGACCTCCCCGCGCGCGTCACTGAGCACCTTGCCGTGCTCGTCGCAGATCACCCCCGCCAGGTCGTCCAGGTGCGCGTTCACGAGCTCGCGCAGGGCGAACAGGACGCGGGAGCGCTGGCTCAGGGACGACTCGGCCCACGAGACCGCGGCCTCGGTGGCGACGCGCACGGCGCGGTCGACTAGGGCGTCGCTGGCCAGCAGCACCTGGGCGGTCTGCTCCCCGGTGGCGGGATTGCTCACGGGCCCGGTGCGCGCCTCCGGCTCCATGATCTCGCGTCCGCCGATCCAGTGTGCGATCGTTCTCATCTCAACCCCCACAAACGGGCCCTCGCGGGCCCGCACCGCCAGCGTAGGCCGAATGCCCCAAGGTAGCGTCGGCAGCGATGGAGGCTCGCCTGTTCGGCTGGGGCACCGAGAGCGGCGCTCTCTCCGAGGCCGAGGCGCACGCCCTGCTGGACCGCGTGCGCCCCTGGCTAGCCGTCACGGCGCCGGTCGCCGCTCCCACCCTGCCCGAGATCGAGCTGGCCCCGCCGCGCCTGGCGGCGCCGGGCGCGGCGGCCCCCTGGATGGGGAGCGACCCGCTGGCCCGGGCGACGCACACCTACGGGCAGGCCTACCGGGACCTCGTGCGGCGCCTGGAGCGCCGCTACGCGCCCGCTCCCGACCTCGTGGCGCGGCCACCCGACGAGAGCGGGGTCGTGGCCACCCTCGAGTGGGCGGACGCCCACGACGCCGTGGTGATCCCCTTCGGCGGCGGCACGTCGGTCGTGGGCGGCATCGAGGCACCCCCCGACGACCCCCGGCCGGTGATCAGCCTGGACCTCGAAGGCCTGCGCGGTGTCGTCGAGGTGGACACGATCTCGCTCGCGGCGCGCTGCCGGGCGGGCACGCGCGGCCCGGACCTCGAGGCGGCCCTGGCGCCGCTCGGCCTGACGCTGCGTCACTTCCCCCAGTCCTTCGAGTTCTCGACGGTCGGCGGCTGGCTCGCCACCCACGCCGCCGGGCACTACGCGACCGGGCCGACCCGCATCGACGACGCCGTCGAGTCGCTGCGCGCCGTCACGCCGCGCGGCATCCTCGACACCGGCCGGCACCCCAGCTGGGGCGCGGGTCCGGACCCGCGCGCCTGGCTCCTCGGCTCGGAGGGAGCCCTCGGCGTGATCAGCGAGGCCTGGCTGCGCGTGGTCGCCCGGCCGACCTTCCACGCCCGCGTGGTGGCCCGCTTCGCCGACGTCGGCGCCGGCGTCGCGGCGGCGCGGGCCGTGGCCCAGTCCGGCCTGCGGCCGGCCAACGCCCGCCTGCTCGATCCCCTGGAGGCGGTGGTGTCGGGTGTCGGAGACGGGGGCTCCGCCCTCCTCCTGCTCGGCTGCGAGTCCGCGGACCACCCGGTCGGCGGCGAGATAGCGCGCCTCCGCGAGCTGGCGGCAGACCACGGCGCGTCCTTCGGCGACGACGGTGCCCGACCCGACGCGCGCTGGCGCGACGCGTTCGTGCGCGCGCCCTACGCCCGCGACGTGCTCGTGCGCGCCGGCCTGCTCGTCGAGACCTTCGAGACCGTCACCACCTGGGACCGGCTCGACGCCCTGCGCCACGCGGCGATCGGCGCCGCGCAGGACGCGTTGGCGACCTCGGGATCCCCGGGCGGGCGCGTGAGCTGGCGCCTGACGCACCTGTATCCCGACGGCGCGGCCCTCTACCTCACGGTGCTCGCCCCGGCACGGACGCGCGACCGCGTCGAGCAGGTCGACGAGGTCCGCGCGGGCCTCCTGGCCGCTCTGGCTGCCGCTGGAGCCCCGGTGACCCACCACCACGCCGTCGGACGCGTCCACCAGCCGGCCCTCGCCGCCAGCAGCCCGGCACTGGCCACCGCGCTCCTGGCCAGCGCCAAGTCCGCCCTCGACCCGCGCGGACTGCTCAACCCCGGGGTGCTGCTCGCCTCCTCCTGACCTGGTCGTGGTCGACGAGACGACGTAGGGTAAGTTCCCCGGAGGGAGCCATGCGACACGAGACCGACCTGGCCGCCATCGACACCCGCGGCCCCGTGGAGATCGCACCCAACACCTACTGGGTCGGCTCACTGCACCCGGACCATCGCCTCCAGACGCACGCCTACCTGCTCGACGCCGGGGACCAGTCCGTCCTCATCGACCCGGGCTCGTCACTGACCATCGAGGCCACGCTGGCCAAGGTCCGCGCGGTGCTCGACCCGCGCCAGGTCCGCTGGGTCGTGTGCCACGACGCCGATCCCGACGCGTGTGCGGGCCTGCCCGCCCTCGACGGCGTCGTGGGCCAGAGCGCGGCCATCGTCACCGAGTGGCGGGCCGCCGCCCTGCTGCGCCACTACGGCTCGCGCCTGCCCCTCCACCTCATCGAGGAGCACGACTGGGCTCTCGACCTGGGCGACGGGCGGCGCCTGGAGTTCACCCTGACGCCGTACCTGCACTTCCCCGGCGCGCTGTGCGCGTACGACGCGGCCAGCCGCGTCCTGTTCACCGGCGACCTGTTCGGCGGCTTCACCCGCGGCGAGCACCTCTGGGCGGGAGACGAGTCCTCCTTCGAGGCCGCCCGCGCCTTCCACGAGCACTACATGCCCAGCGGAGACATCCTGCGCGCCGGCCTGGCGACCCTGCGGCGCCGGTGGCCCGATCCCGACGTGATCGCGCCCCACCACGGCCAGATCCTCCCGTCGCGTCTCGTCGCACCGATGTTCGCGCGCCTGAGCACGCTCGAGTGCGGGATCGTCCTCCAGGCACGCGGCGACCTGGATCTCGGCGCCCTGCTCCAGGCCTCCGACATGGAGCGCAAGCTCGAGCAGGCGCTGCTGGCCAGCGCGTCCCTGCCGGTCCTGGCCGAGCGCGCCCTCGGCGTCTTGCGCGAGCACCTGCCGGTGACCGGGCTCGAGGCCTACGTGGCGACCGAGGACGAGGGGCTGGTGCTGTTCGCCGACGCCGACCAGTTCGTCGGCTCCCCGGTGAGCGCGAACCCCCACCGCAGCGGCGAGCCCTTCTTGTCGGTGGGCGGCGACGGCACGCTGCCCCCGACCCGGGTGTACCTGCTGTTGGCCGAGGACGCCGAGCTGCCCCGCCAGTTCGCGACGGCCCTGGTGCGCCTGGCCGAGCCCATCCGCGTCGCCTTCATCGAGCACCTGCAGCAGCGCCGGGCCCGCCAGGATCACCAGCGCATGCTCACCGAGACCTTGACCGACCACCTGACCGGCCTGCACAACCGGCGCATCCTCAACGGGCTCTACGCCGCCAGCGACCCCGGAGCCGTCTTGATGATCGACCTCGACCGGTTCAAGGAGATCAACGACGCCCACGGCCACGACGCCGGCGACGCGGCCCTGCGCCAGGTGGCCACGGTCATCCAGGCCAACATCCGCAGCCAGTCGGACCTCGGTGTGCGCTACGGAGGAGACGAGTTCCTCGCCGTGCTGCGCGAGGCCGACGAGACGCTGGCCCTCCAGGTCGCCGAGCGCATCCGCCACCAGATCGAGCTCCTGTCTCTGCGCGAGCCCGAGGCCGGCCACCTGTCGGTGAGTATCGGTGTGACCCGCCGCGCGAGCGGCGAGCCCCTGGAGCTCGCGATCACGCGGGCCGACCGGGTGCTGCGGACCGCCAAGGCCGAGGGACGCAACCGCATCGCGACGGCGTGGTGAGCGCCCGAAGATAGGAGAACCCATGCGATTCACTGACGCCGTCGTCGAGGGCTTCCGTCGGGCCTTCGACTTCCGGGGCACCTCGACGCGGCCCGCCTACTGGTGGTTCTTCGCGCTCGACGTCCTGGTGAGCCTGGTGGCCGACTTCGGACGCGTCCCGGCGCTGGCCGGCATCTGGGAGCTGCTGCTCCTGATCCCCCTGCTGTCGTGCGGCGTGCGGCGCCACCACGACGCCGGTCGCTCGGGCTGGTGGATCCTGACCTCGCTGGTGCCGATCTGGGGCTGGGTGCTGCTGGCCTACCCGACCAAGCTCGTGGGCAACCGCTACGCCGGCACGGGACCGATCAGCACCCCCTACGGCGGCCCGACGCCGGTGTGCCCGACGTGCGGCCAGCACTCGAAGCCCGGCGAGCGCTACTGCACCGGCTGCGGGACGCCGCTCCTGCCACCGCCGCGGTGAGCCCGGCCAGTGTCACGGCGCGGGCGTAGGCTCGCCGCGAGACGGGAGGCGCTATGACGGGAGAGATCTTCGGACCGGACCTGCTGATCGTGGTGTTGGTGATCGTGATCGGCGTGCTGCTCACGGTCGTGCCGATGTGGCGGATCTTCCGGCGCGCCGGACGGCCCGGCTGGGCGGCCATCGTCCCCATCTTCAGCCAGTACACGCTCTGCGAGGTGGTGGGGCGTCCGGTGTGGTGGCTGATCTGGCTGCTGATCCCCTACGTCAACGTCGTGTTCTGGCTGATCTTCGCCATCGACCTGGCGCGGGCCTTTGGCCGCTCGACTGGCTTCGGGGTCGGCATGTGGCTGGTGCCCATCGTCTTCGTGCCGATCTTGGGCTACGGCTCGGCCCCCTACCTCGGTCCCCACGCCGCCGGTGCCGGGCTCGACGATCGCGTGCGCACCAGCTACGCGACGTGCCCGACCTGTGGGCGCCTGCCCCTGCCCGGCGAGCGCTTCTGCGCCCAATGCGGGACCGCCGTGGAAGGCTGACTAGCCCCGCACCCCGGCGGCGAACCCGGGCCGTCCCACCGCGCCCGCGACGACGTCCTCGATCCAGCCAGCCGCCTCCAGCAGCTGCCACTCGGATCCCGGACGCCCGAGCAGCGCCGCCCCCACGGGCAGGCCGGCGACCAGGCCCAGGGGCACGGTCGCGATCGGCCAGCCGGCGATGGCGGCGGGCATGGTGGCCGGGCTCGCCGCCACGCGATCGCCCAGCACCAGGTCGCTCTTCCAGGCCGGACCGTAGGCCGGGGCCAGGAGCACGTCGACCTGGTCGAGGGCGGGCTCCAGGCACGCCCCCCGGGCCCACGCCAGGTTGCGCTCGCGCGCGGGCCCGTAGAGGGTGCCGGCACGCCCGCCCGTCGTCAGGGCCCGCTCGAAGAGGTCGTGGCCGAAGTGCCGCATCTCGATCTCCGGGTGGGCGTCCTCGTAGGCGACCACGTCGGCCAGGGACGCCACGCCGGCCCCCGGGCGACCCGCCAGGTACGCCGACAGGTCGTCGACCAGCTCGGCCAGCAGCACCGTGAGCTCGTCGTCCTGCTCGGCCTCGCCGGGCACCGCCACGGCCCGCGAGACGACCGGGTGCGCGGTCGCCAGCTCGGCGACCACGGCATCGAACAGGGCGTCGGTCGCGCCGTGCCCGGTGCGCCAGGTGGTCGCGACTCCCAGGCGCGGGGCGCTCGGCGCCGCGGGCGCCGTGCCCGTCAGGACCGACAGGAGCAGGCGCACGTCGGCCACGCTGCGGCCCAGGGGCCCCGGGCTGTCCTGGCTGGCGCTGATGGGCACGACGTGCTCGGCCGGCACCGCGCCGACGGTGGGCTTGATCCCGACCAGACCGCACAGGGACGCCGGGCACGTGATCGACCCGTCAGTCTCGGTGCCCACGGCCAGGGGCGCCAGGCCCGCCGCGACCGCGGCGCCCGAGCCCGACGACGAGCCCCCCGCCGAGCGATCCAGGGCGTAGGGGTTGGCGACCAGCCCCCCGGTCGCCGAGTAGCCGCTCGTCGAGCTCGACGAGCGGATGTTGGCCCACTGGCTGAGGTTGGTGCTAGCCAGGATCACGGCTCCGGCCGCGCGCAGTCGCGACACCAGGGGCGCATCGCGACTGGGGCGACCCCGCAGGGCGCTCGAGCCCGCCCATCCGGGCAGGCCGACGGCCTCGATGTTGTCCTTGATCACGACGGGCAGCCCGTGCAGGGGCCCGCGGGAGCGGTCCCCGCGGGTCTCGGCGTCGCGCTCAGCCGCGACCGCCAGGGCGGCCGGGTCGAGGGCTGCCACCGCGCCCAGGCCGATCGTCCCGGCCGGCTCGTCGATGCGGGCGGCCCGCTCGACGAGCGCAGACACTAAATCGGTGGAGCGCAGGTCACCGCGGGCCAGGTCGTCGCGCAGCGCGGCGGCGCCGCGCCAGGCCAGGGAGGACGAGGCGGGGTGGGGATCGGGGGGTGAGGGGGCGCGGCCCGCCGCGACGTCGCTCATCGTCGCAGCGTAGCGGCCAGAGCCGGCGCGGGCGAGGCGAGTACGCTCGAAGCGGCGAGGAGGGGACATGGGCGAGCACGCGCATCCACCACGGGGCCTGTTGGCGCCGGTGACGGTCGCCGTCCCGCCCGGCGTGGTGCCCGAGGACGACCCGCGCCGCGGCGAGCTGCGCGCGTGGCTGGCGGCCCATCGGGACCCCTCGGCTGACGCGCTGGCCGAGGCAGGTCTCGTGGCCCCCGCGTGGCCCCCGCCGTGGGGGCGCGGTGCCGACGCTCTCGAGCAGCTGTTGATCGACGACGAGCTCGAGCGAGCCGGCGTCACGCGCCCCTCGAACCCGATCGGCCTGGGCTGGGCCGGCCCGACGATCCTGGAGGCCGGCACCGAGGAGCAAAAGCAGCGCTGGCTGCCCGGCATCCTGCGCGGCACCGAGATCTGGTGCCAACTGTTCAGCGAGCCCGACGCCGGCAGCGACCTGTCCAGCCTGCAGACCCGGGCGGTGCGTGACGGCGACGAGTGGGTCGTCAGCGGCCAGAAGGTCTGGACGACCTACGCCCACCTGTCACGGTGGGGCATCCTCCTCGCGCGCACCGGCGAGCCTCCCGGGCGCATCAGCTACTTCATCTGCCCGATGGACGCCCCCGGCGTCGAGGTGCGCGCGCTGCCCGACATGACGGGCCTCCACGCCTTCAACGAGGTCTTCTTGCACGAGGTGCGCCTGCCGGCCGACCACCTGCTGGGCGCCGAGGGCGACGGCTGGCGCCTGGCCAAGGTGACGCTGGCCAACGAGCGCACGGCGCTGTCGGGCGAGGGCGTCCTGTGGGGCCGTGGCCCCACGGCGGCCGACCTGGTGGGGGTGGTGCGCCGCCTGGGGCTCGACCCCGCCCCGGTGCTGCGCGACCGCCTGGTCCAGGCCTGGATCCACGGCGAGGTCCTGCGCCTCTTGCGCCTGGCGATGCTCCACAACGCCGTGGCCGGACACGCCCCGGGCCCCGAGGCCAGCCTGCGCAAGGCGCTGGCCGACGACCACGGGCAAGAGGTGATGAACCTGGCCGAGGACCTGGCCAGCACGGCCGGCCTCCTCGCGGGTCGGGGCCCCGGGGGCCTCGACGGCGACGCCGGCGACGAGTGGGCCTTCGGCTTCCTGTACGCGCCGGCGCTCACGATCGGCGGAGGAACCTTCGCCGTCCAGCGCAACATCATCGCCGAGAGGATCCTGAGGCTGCCCCCCGAGCCCCGCGCGCGGTGAGGTGCTAGACCCGGGACCCTGGACGTCCCGATCGGGCCCGGCAGCCCCTGCTGGGTCGACCTCATGGTCCCCCGCCTCGATCAGCACGCGGCGCTGCGCGCCGTCCTGACGGCGCTGCTCGGCTGGGAGTAGCAGCTCGGAAGCGCAGATGGGCTGGTACTCCCGGGCCACCGTGGCCGGCGACCCAGTCATGGGACTCGGCGTGAGCGCCGACGCCGCACCCTGGCCCCTGGTCCCCTTCGCGGTCCCGGACGTGGTGGCGGCGCTGTCTCGGGCGGTAGAGCTGGGCGCGACCGTCGTCCGGGCGCCCCAGGACGTCGCGGACCTCGGCACCACCGCCATCGTGCGCGACCCGGTCGGCGGGACGACGGGCCCGTGGCAGGCGGGAGCCTTCGCGGGCTTTGGGCAAATGTTCGAGGCGGGGGCGCCGGGGTGGTTCGACCACCTGTCGCGCGACGGGGCGGCGGTGGCCTTCTACGGCGGACTGACCGGGGCGACCCTGGCGGCACCGGACCTCCCGATGCGGATCCTCGCCCACCACGAGCGGTGGTTCGCCAGTCCGACCAAGCGGGCCGACGCCGGCGATGCGAGGTGGATGCCCGTGTTCGGCGCCGGGGACCTCGACGCCGCGCGCGCCACGACGGTGGCCGAGGGTGGCTCCGTGCTGGTGCCCGAGATGCCGGTGCCGGGCACGGTGATCACGGTCGTCGCCGATCCCGTGGTGCGGGCCAGCTGGACACTCATGGCTCGGGGCACGCCCTGAGCCCGGGCGTGCGAAACTAGGTCATGACCACCCGACCCACCATCGTCGTCTGCGACGGGGACCAGACCGGCCAGGAGCTCCTCGAGGAGGCCCTGCGCGTGCTTCGCCCCGAGCTCCTCGGCGTCGAGGTGGACCTCGTCCACTTCGACCTGTCCCTGGCACACCGGCGCGCCACCCGCAACGCGGTGGTCTACGAGGCGGCCGCCGCCATGGTGGCCCACGGCCTGGGCCTCAAGGCGGCCACCATCACCCCGCCCGAGATCGGCGGGGTGGGCTCGCCCAACCGGATCCTGCGCGAGGGGATCGGCGGCTCGGTGATCGAGCGGACCGGGCGGCGAATCCCGGGTGTCTCGCCGGTCGTGGCGACCAACCGGCCCATCGTCGTGATCCGCATGGCCGTGGGCGACGCCTACGGCGCCGAGGAGGGACGTGACGGGAACGCCGGCGAGATGGGCGAGGTGGCCTGGCGCACCGAGCGCATCGAGCGCACGGTGTGTCGCCACGTGGCCGAGTACGCCTTCCAGAGCGCCGAGCAGCTCGACGGCATCGTCTACGGCGGGCCCAAGTGGACGGTGTCGCCGGTCTACGAGGGGATGCTGAAGGAGGAGATGGACGCGGCCTCGGCGCGCCACCCCCACGTCACCTACCGTCCCACCCTGATCGACGCCGCGTACGCCGGCCTGCTGACGGACGTCCACGAGCGCGCCCTGGTGATCCCGTCGCTCAACCGCGACGGCGACTGCCTGAGCGACCTGGTGCTGGCGATGTTCGGGTCGATCGCCGGCGCCGAGTCGGTGCTGCTGGCCCTGGACGACCGCCTGCACCCGACGGTGGCCATGGCCGAGGCGCCTCACGGGACCGCCCCGGCCCTCGAGGGCAAGAACGTGGCCAACCCGATGGCCATGCTGCTGGCCGAGGCGGCGCTGCTGGACCAGGCCGCCATGCTGCTCGACGACCCGTCGTTCCGCGTCGCGGGCGGGCGCCTGCGCACCGCGACCCTGGACGGCGCCGCCGACGGCGTGCGTACCTTCGACTTGGGCGGGGAGGCCTCGACCAGCCAGGTCGTCGACGACGTGATCGCGCGGCTGCGCGCCACCGCATCGTGAGGACCTTTGGCCGCACGGCTTTGATACCCCACCGGGTATCCTGACAGACAGAGGAGGTCAACCATGACTAAGAACGAGAGCACTATCGATCGAATTATCCGCCTGGTACTGGCGATCGTGGCCGCAGTGGTGGCCATCGTGGTCGGCGCGGGCAGCGTGGGCGGCATCGTGCTGTGGGTGGTCACGGCCATCCTGGTGTTCACGGCCGCGACGGGGTCTTGCCTGCTCTACCGGCTGTTCGGCATCAGCACCTGCCCGATCGCACCGCCCGAGCACTGAGTCCCGCGCCGCGACCGATGGCCGAACCCTCCGCAGGGTCGGCTCCCGTCGCTTGGAGGTCGGGGTTAGCGCTCGACCCGTGACGGGGTGGCGAGGCGCGGCCGCTGTCTCGCTCGCCCGTGCCCGGAGCCTGATTCGGGGGGTCCGCCGACCGTCTCGGACGCCGCGGGCTCAGCGACGCGCCAGGGCCGCGTCGACCACCGCGCGCAGCTGGGGATCACTGGCCGCTCGGATGACCGCCACCCCGGCGGCCCCAGCCTCGATGCAGGCGGCGGCCGTCGTCGCATCCACGCCACCGATGGCGATCACCGGCACCGAGACCGCCTGGCAGATCCGGGCCAGCTCGTCCAGCCCCAGCGGAGCGGCGGCGTCGGCCTTCGAGGGCGTCGGCCAGATCGGCCCGACCCCGAGGTAGTCGGCGTCGGCGGCCAACGCCTCGGCCAAGGTCGTGGCCGAGCGTCCCAGGAGCAGGCCGCTGGCCCGCGCGCGCTCGGCGCCCGCGTCGCCCTGGCCCAGGTGCACCCCGTCGGCCTGGAGGGCCAGCGCCGCCTCGACGTCGTCGTTGACGACGAAGATGGTCGCCAGGTCGCGGAACCCCCGACCGCGCGCGATGAGCTCGTCGGTGGGCACCTTGGCCCGCAGCTGGATGACGGTCGCCCCCGCGGCCAGCGCGCGCTGCGCCCCAGCCAGGTCCTCGACCAGAGCGTGCACCCTCACGTCAGGTGCGCCCGCGCGTCGAGGGTGGCGGGGTCCAAGCCGGCCAGGGCGTCCAGCAGCTGCACCTGGAAGCTGCCGGGGCCCGGCGCGCCCACGGCGGCGTCCTCGCCGGCCACTCCCAGAGCCACCAGGGCCGCGACGGCCCCCTCGAGAGCGGTGGGCGCGACGGCGAGGAAGCACCCGGTGAGGGCACTGGCCACGCACCCGGTGCCGGTGATGGTGGCCAGGCGCGGATCACCGTTGGCGATCCTCACCACGCGGTCGGCGCTGGCCACGTGGTCGACGGGCCCGGTCACCGACGCCACGACCCCGTAGCGCTGGGCGACCGCAGTCGCCAGGGCGCTGGCGTCCAGGACGTCCATCGACTCCACGCCGCGCATCTGGGCGCGCACGTCGACCAGGGCCGCCATCTCGCCGGCGTTGGCGCGCACCACGGTCACGGCGACCTCGTCGAGGAGCCGGCGCGCGGTGGCGGTGCGAAAGGCGGTCGCCCCCGCGCCCACGGGATCCAGCACGACGGGAACCCCGTGGTCGTTCGCCGCGCGGCCGGCCAGCAGCATCGCCTCGATCCAAGGGGCGCTCAGCGTGCCGATGTTGAGCACCAGCGCCCCGGCCAGGGCGGCCATCTCGGCCACCTCCTCGGGGGCGTGCGCCATGACCGGCAGGGCCCCCAGGGCCAAGGTGGCGTTGGCCGTCTCGTTCATGACCACGAAGTTGGTGATCTGGTGGACCAGCGGCCGCCGGACCCGCATCTCGCGCAACTGCCCGCCGATGTCCATGTCGCCTCCCGTGCCGCCGTGTCGGGGGACACTAGCAAGTCGCGCGCCGCGCCCGCACCGCTAGCCTGCGCTCATGGACCACCTTCGCTGCCAAATCGACCAGCCCCTGGCCGACGTGGAGTCGCGGGTGCGCGCGGCCCTGGCCGCCGAGGGGTTCGGGATCCTGAGCGAGATCGACGTGGCGGCCACGCTGCGCGCCAAGCTGGGCGTGGAGCGGGCGCCGCTGCGCGTGCTCGGAGCCTGCAACCCCGCCCTGATCAATGAGGCGCTGGCGCGCGAGCCCGACGTGGCGCTGGCCCTGCCCTGCAACGTGGTGCTCGAGGCTCTCTCCGAGACCACGACCCAGGTCACCATCGCCGACCCGGCCCAGCTCATGAGCGATCCCCGCCTGGCCGATCTGGTGGCCGACGCCCGTCAGCACCTCGGGCGCGCCCTCGACGAGATCGCCTCGTGAGGCGCGGCCCGCACACCCGGCTGGGGCCGCGGGCGGGCCGATGAGCTGGTACGACGAGCGCGTCGCCCCGCGCCTGATCGACGCGGTGTGCGCCTGGGGCGGGCTGGAGCCCTACCGGCGCGAGGTCACCGCGGGCCTGGCTGGCACGGTGCTGGAGATCGGCTTCGGCTCGGGCCGCAACCTCCCCTACTACCCCGCGAGCGTCACCCGCGTCTACGCCGTGGAGCCATCGAGCCACGCCTGGCTAGGCGCCCAGAGCCACGTGGCGGCCTTCGCGGGCGACGTCGAGCTCGTCGGGACCGACGCCGCGCACCTCGCGCTGCCCGACGCCAGCTGCGACCACGTCGTGAGCACCTTCACGCTGTGCTCGGTCGTCGACGAGCACGGCACTGCCGCCGAGCTGGCGCGGGTCTTGCGGCCCGGCGGGACGCTGCGCCTGGTCGAGCACGGACTGGCCCCGAGCGCCCGCGTGGCCCGCTGGCAGTGGCGGCTGGACGGGCTCGAGCAGCGCCTGGCCGGCGGCTGCCACCTGACCCGCGATCCCGTGGCGGCGCTGACGCGCGCCGGCCTCGAGGGCCACTGGTCCCACGCGGGCTTCCGCGTGGCCCGTACGCCGTGGAGCTACGTCACCGTCGCCGAGCTGGCGCGCCCGCGCTAGTGGTCGCCGCCGCTCACCTGGTGGGTCGCGGCGTGGTCGCGCCCGTCCTTGCCCAGGGGTGAGTGGTCGAGCACCTCGACCTCGTGCTCGCGCTCGCGGATGGCCTCCGCGACGGCCGCGCGCAGCCGGTTGCGCGCGATGATCCGGTCCGAGGCGCTGCGCGCCCGGGCCTCGGCCACGCGGTAGCGGTGGTTGGCCCCGGCGACCGCGTGGGCGAAGACGGCGTCGATGTGCGCCAGCTCGGACGTGTAGGTAGCGTGCGCGGGGTGCGCGGGGTGCGCGGGGTGCGCGGGGTGCGCGGGGTGCCCGGAGGCGCCCACCGGCCCCGCCAGCCCCAGAGAGGCCAGCACCACCGTGGCCATCGCCACCGCTCGTCGCGCTGCTCCCATCTGGACCTCCGGGCGCAGCGTACCCGCCCCAGTTGAGAAGACGCTGTGAAACGCGTGCCGTTCTCGTGTGACCCGGCGGCGCTGGGTACGCTGCGCACGTGAGCGAACGCGCGACGATCCTGGTAGTCGACGACGAGGCGGGAGTGCGCGAGTTGCTCGGGGACGCCCTGCGCATCGCCGGCTACCAGACGGTCCTGGCGGCCGACGGCGCCGAGGCCCTGGCGGCCTGGCGCCGCGAGCACGTCGACCTGGCGATCGTCGACATCAACCTGCCCGACGTCGACGGGTTCAGCTTCGTCGACACGGTGCGCGCCACCGACGCCACGACCCCGATCCTCCTGCTGTCGGCGCGCGATGCGCCGGCCGACGTGGCGCGCGGCCTGCGCGGCGGGGCCGACGACTACGTGCGCAAACCCTTCAGCCTCGAGGAGCTCCTGTTGCGGGTGGCCGCCATCTTGCGGCGGACCGCCCCCGCCGAGGACGACCGCATCTTGCGCTGCGGGCCCCTGGTCCTGGACGCGGACCGCCACGAGGTGCACGTGGGCGACGAGCCCGTGGAGGTGTCGGCGACCGAGTTCCGCCTGCTCGAGGCCCTGCTGGCCAAGAAGGAGCGGGTCCTCACGCGCGAGCAGCTGCTGCGCGACGTGTGGGACATCACCTTCGAGACCGAGACCTCGGTGCTCGACACCTACATCTCGTACCTGCGCAGGAAGATCCACCGCGACGGGTTCGCGCCCATCACGACGGTGCGCGGCGTGGGCTACAAGCTCGTCGAACCGCGCGCGTGAGACTCTTCACGCGACTGACGCTGCTGCTGATCGCGGTCACCACCCTCCTGGCCCTGGTGGTCGGCGGCTACACGCTGGCCCAAGCCCGCCACGCCCAGCTGGTCACCCTGGATGACGCCATCAGCACCGTGGCCACGGCCGGCATCCACCGGCCGGCCAGCGCGCTGTCGGACGCCGTCAACCTGGTCCAGCAGGACAGCTTGAACCTCACCTTGGTCGTCGTCAGCGTGAGCGGCCAGGCGACCGTCGTGACGCAGGGCGCGACGCCCCTGCGGGCCCGCCCGACGCTGGCCGACGCCCGCGCCGCCCAGTCCGTCACCCGCAGCTCGGCCGACCTGCCCGGCTTCGTCTACCGGGCCGTCCCGATCGGCGGCGGCGACTTCCTGGTGATCGCCGGCTCGACGGCGGCCATCACCGCGGCGAGCGGCGCCCTCGTGGTGCGCACCATCCTGGTGGCCCTGGGCGCCGTCATCATCGCGGTGCTGGCCGCGCGCCTCATCTTGGGCCGGGACCTGCACACCTTCGCCGCGCTGACCGACTTCGCCACCGCGGTCGCCGAGGGGGATCTGGAGCGACCCACCCCGCCCACGGCCACGCCCAGTCGGGACGTGCGCGCCCTGGCCGGCGCACTGGCCGACATGGTGGCCACCTTGCGCTCGACCATCGCCACCGAGCAACGCGCCTCCGAGACGATGCAGCGGTTCGTCGGCGACGCCTCCCACGAGCTGCGCACGCCGCTCACCGTGATCCGGGGGTCGGCCGAGCTGCTGGCCCGGACCGGGCTCGACGCCGAGGTGCGCGACCGGGCCACCCAGCGCATCATCCAGGAGTCGGCGCGCATGAGCGCCCTGATCGACGACCTGCTCTTCCTCGCCGAGGTCCGCGAGGCCCCCGAGAAGGCGTCCGAGCTCATCGACGTCAGCGCGCTGGTCGCCGAGGCCGCCCGCACCTTCGCGCGCGACCATCCGGACCGGGCGGTGGGGATCGACGTGGCGCCCGGGGCGGTCGTCCAGGGGCGCGCGGACTACCTCGAGCGCCTGGTCGCCAACGCGCTGGCCAACATCGATCGCCACACCGGGTCGCACGACGCGGTGTCCCTCGCGGTGCGCGACGGCGACCCGGTGGCGGTGCGCATCGAGGACGCTGGACCTGGCCTGCCCAGCGGCTCGTACGGCTCGGCCCCCGAGCGCTTCGTGCGCTTCGACCCGTCGCGCTCGCGGGCCACCGGCGGCTCGGGCCTCGGCATGAGCATCATGGCCGACGTCGCCCGCGCCCTGGGGGGCAGCCTCACGACCGAGCCGAGCGCGCTGGGGGGACTGGCGCTGGTGGTGCGGCTGCCCGCGGCTAGGGCGTCGGGCGCTGCTCCAGCAGTGCCAGACGCCGGGTGAACTCGTCCTCGTCAATCTCGCCCTTGGCGAAGCGCAACTTGAGCGCGGCCACCGCGGGGCTCTCGCCGTAGGGTCCGGGACCGTGAGCCAGTACGTGCTCGTGGTGGTGGGAACCCCGGAAGTGGCGCAGCGACATGAGCACGCCGAGCACGATCACGGACCAGAACAGCACCATGAAGATGACCATCACGATCCACCACCCGTTGCCGGGCCCCGGTCCGTAGTGCCAGTGGCCGTACCACATGGGGACCTCCTTGTCCTCCTGGCAGGGTAGACCCGGCTCGCGGAGGCCTTAGCGACTTCTTACAGCGTGTGTCCTCATTGGGCCCACCGGTTCGCCTTGACCAACTGAACCACGTCGCTCAGCGGTGCTTGCTCGCCGTCCGACTTCCCTGACGATGCTTCGTCTGAGTATTCGGTTCCGACCCGGGGCCCTCATCACAGTGTCGTGATGGTTGTGCGGGTGACGATCGGCTCTTCCCGCGTGCTTCGCGGTGCAGATCCCAGTGGGATCAGGCTGTGACGAGAAGCGGGACGCGCGTTGAGTCCAACAGAGTGACTTCGGAGGGCTCTCGGGTCTGCCCCCACTCTTCCTGACATCCTGACCTGCCCCACGTTTCGTTTCTACTGTTCCTGTTGCGTTCCGGCGGCCCGGTGGGCCAGCGACAGCTCGAACTCGACCGGCGAGACCGGCCGACCCGGTGGGCCGCGAGGGGCCCAGTACGCTCGCGCCATGGACTACCAGCTGTCCCTGACGGTGCTCGACTGCCCCGACCCGGCGCGCCTGGCCGCCTTCTACCACGGGCTCCTGGGCGGCGAGATCGCCGTCGAGCCCGACGGCAGCTGGGCCGAGGTCGTGCCGCCGCGCGGGGGTGCGCTGGCCTTCCAGCGCGTGACGCACTTCGTGGCCCCCACCTGGCCCGAGGGCCCCGTGCCCCAGCAGCTGCACGTCGACCTCCTGGTCGACGACCTCGACGCCGGCGAGGCCGACGTGGTCGCCCGCGGGGCCGAGCGCGCGGCCGTCCAGCCCGGCACGACCTTCCGGGTGTTCCTGGACCCGGCCGGGCACCCCTTCTGCCTCGTCGCGGCGACCGGGTCGGACCACTGACAGCGGGTGTCCTAATGCGACACACCGGTTCACCGTGGCCGACTGAACGAGCTCGGCACTGGCTCTCCGTCCGGATGACCAGGAATCCCTGGCACTGCCCGGTTCCGTCCCAGGGCCCCACCTCATTCGAGGCTTGTGCGGGTGGCGAACGGCTCATTCCGTGTGCTTCACGGTGCAGGATTCGTGCCGCCGAAGCAACACGGACCCCTTTCCTACGGTACTGACCTCATGTAACACTGCACTCATCCGCCCGGTCCTCGACAGGAGGAAATAGAACACACCCTGTGAGCGCCCGGCGGGCCGGGCGCTGACGACCTCGCGCCCCCTGCACTAGACTGGCCCTCCGCGTCGTCGGGTCATCCCTCGACGCCGTGGACCTGTGGTGCAGCTCGGAGTGCACGCCGCCCTGTCAAGGCGGAGGTCGCGGGTTCAAATCCCGTCAGGTCCGCTCGGCACCCTCGGGTGGCGAGGTTTGGTCGAGTAGCTCAGTTGGTAGAGCACACGCCTGAAAAGCGTGGGGTCACCGGATCGACGCCGGTCTCGACCACCAGGCTCAGCCGCCCTCGAAGGGCAGCCCGAGGTCGCCCGCGGTGAAGACGCTCACGGCCTCCAGGCCCTGAGCCGCGGCCAGCGCGCCGACGGTGCCACCCCGGTCCACCACGGCGACCAGGCGCACCACCGTGGCTCCGAAGTCGCGCACCACGCTCGCGGCCTCCAGCAGGCTGGTCCCCCGGGTCACGGCGTCCTCGGTGATGACGACCCGGTCGCCGGCCTCGAGCCAGCCGGCGATGCGACCCCCGCCCCCGTGGTCCTTGACCTCCTTGCGCACCGAGAAGGCCCGCAGGGCCCGCCCGCGCGTCGCGGCGACCCCGGCGGTGATGAAGGTGACCGAGTCAGCGCCCATCGTCAGCCCGCCGAGTGCCGTGGCCGACGCGGGGATCAGCTCGAGGACCAGCTCGGCGACGTCGACCATCACCGCGGGGTCACAGACGGTGCGCTTGGCGTCGATGAACCACGACGAGGTGCGCCCCGACTTCAAGGTGAAGGTCCCGTGGGCCACGGCGTGGGCCAGCAGGTGGTCGCGCACACGCTCGCGGGCGCTCACCGGACGTGCACCTTCCCGGACCCGGGCGTGACGGTGCCCACCCGCGCCGCCGGCACACCCGCCGCCTGGGCGACCGCCACCGCCTGGTCGGCCGCCGCCGGGTCGGTCACCAGCACCAGGCCGAGGCCGCAGTTGAAGACCCGGACCATCTCGTCAGCGCTGACCGGACCGTGGCGCTGGATCTCGAGGAAGATCTCCGGGGTGTCCACGCGGTCGAGCTCGACGACCGCGTCGCAGTCCTCGGGCAGCACCCGGGCCACGTTGCCGACGATCCCCCCGCCGGTGATGTGGGCCGCGGCGCGCAGCGCGTCGTCGAGGGCCGCGCGCACCGCCAGCACCGCGGGCGCGTAGATCACCGAGGGGTCCAGCAGCTCGTCGCCCAGCGAGTGGGGCGCCCCGGGGTAGGCCGGCGCGGCCAGGTCGGACCCGTCGCCCGCCAGCACCCGGCGCACCAGCGAGAAGCCGTTGGAGCGCAGGTTGGGCGAGGCCAGGGCGACCAGGGCGTCGCCTTGGCGCACCCGGGCCGGGCCGAGCTCGCGTCCGCGCTCGAGGACCCCCACGGCAAAGCCGGCCAGGTCCACCTCGTCGGGGGCCATGACGCCAGCGTGCTCGGCCGTCTCGCCGCCCAGCAGCGCCGCCCCGGCCGTGCGGCACCCCGCGGCGACGCCGGCCACCAGGGCCGCCTCGCGCTCCGGGTCCAGCCGGCCTACGGCCACGTAGTCGAGCACGAGGAGCGGCTCGGCGCCCAGGCACACCAGGTCGTCGACCAGCATGGCGACGAGGTCCACGCCGACCGTGTCGTAGCGCCGCAGGCGGCGGGCGATCTCCAGCTTGGTCCCCACCCCGTCGGCCGAGGCCACCAGCACCGGGTCGCGGTAGGCGCGCGGGACGCCGATCATGCCGGCGAAGCCGCCGATCCCGCCGAGCACCTCGGGACGCGTCGCGGCGGCGGCCAGCGGCGCGTAGCGGGCGACCGCCGCGTCACCGGCCGCGATCGAGACGCCTGCGGCGTCGTAGGTCAGCCCCCCGGGCCCCACGTCCAGCAGCCGGCTCACCAGCGCCCCCGGCTGGCGCCCACGGTGACGGGTACCGGCGCCGGGTAGCTCCCGGTCAGGCACGCGTCGCAGCAGCCCTCGGCCACGCCGACCGCCCGGCGCAGGTCGTCCAGCGAGAGGAAGGCCAGCGAGTCGGCCCCCACGAAGTCGCGCATCCCCGCCAGGTCGAAGCGCGTGGCCAGCAGCTCCTCGCGCGTGGGCGTGTCGATGCCGTAGTAGCACGGCCAGCGGAAGGGCGGCGAGGAGATCCGCAGGTGCACCTCGCGCGCACCGGCGTCGCGCAGCATGCGCACCAGGGCGCGCGTGGTGGTCCCGCGCACCACCGAGTCGTCCACCACCACCAGGCGCTGGCCGGCGATGGTCTCGCGCAGGGGGTTGAGCTTGCGGCGCACCCCGGCCGCGCGCTGGTCCTGGTCCGGGGCGATGAAGGTGCGGCCGATGTAGCGGTTCTTGACCAGGCCCTGGCCAAAGGGCGTGCTGGAGGCCTGGGCGTAGCCCTCGGCGGCCGGGATGCCCGAGTCGGGGACGCCGATCACCAGGTCGGCGGCGACGGGGGCCGTGGCGGCCAGCAGCGAGCCCATGCGCCGGCGCGTCGAGTGGACCTGGTGGTCGAGCAGGTACGCGTCGGGGCGCGCGAAGTACACGAACTCGAAGATGCACAGGCGCTGGGGACCGGCGGCCGGCTCCAGGAGGCGCGTCCAGTCCGCTCGGGCGCCGCTCAGGGTCACCATCTCGCCGGGGGCCACCTCGCGCACGAAGGCGGCGCCCATCACGTCGAGGGCGGGCGTCTCGGAGGCGACGACCCAGCCGGTGGGCGCCTCGGCGGGACCCAGGCGCCCCAGGCACAGGGGGCGAAAGCCGTAGGGATCGCGCACCGCGTGGATCGCGTCGGCCTCCGCGACGACCAGGGAGAAGGCGCCCTCCGCGCGGCGCAGCACGTCGTGGAGCGCCTCGGGGAGCGTCGCTCCGGCTTCCACCACCCGCGCGATGAGCTCGGCCAAGAGGTCGGAGTCCGACAGGAGGCGGCGCGAGTCGAGGCCGGCCGCGCTGGCCAGCTCGTGGGTGTTGGTCAGGTTGCCGTTGTGCGCCAGGGCGAAGCCCGCGCGCCCGGCGGAGCGGAAGGCCGGCTGGGCCGCGGTCCAGTTGGCCGAGCCCGAGGTCGAGTAGCGAGTGTGCCCGATGGCCAGCGACCCGGTGAGGGCCTGGAGGGTGTTCTCGGAAAAGACGTGGTTCACCAGCCCGTTGTCCTTGACCACGGTGATCTGGCGACCGTCGGACGCGGCCATGCCGGCCGACTCCTGGCCCCGGTGCTGGAGCGCGTAGAGGCCGTCGTAGCAGCCGTGGGCGACGTCGCGGCCCGGGGCGACCACTCCGACGACCCCGCAGGCCTCCTTCACCGGCGCACGGCCCCCGGAAACGTCGCCGCCCTCACTGGTCCAGTCTCGCATACCGGACGCCCAACCACGACGGCTGCGATGACTACGCTGCTTGCGGTGATCGACCTGCACACCCACTCGACCTACTCGGACGGCTCCGACGCGCCCTCCGTGCTGGCGCGGCGGGCGCGCGAGGTCGGGCTGCACGCCATCGCGCTCACCGACCACGACACGATCGACGGCCACGAGGAGATGGCGGCCGCCTGCGCGGCCGAGGGGATCGAGTTCGTGCCCGGCCTCGAGGTGTCCCTGCGCGACACCGAGTTCCCCAAGCGGCTGCCCGACGGCTCGACGGTCGCCCGCAACGTGCACGTGCTGGCCTACTTCGTGCCCGCCGACCGCTCCCACCCCATCCACGAGCGCCTGGCCGAGCTGCGCCTCGACCGCGACGTGCGCAACGTCGAGCTCGTGGCCGTCCTGCGCCAGCAGGGCTTCACCCGCCTGGACCTCGACTACCTCGCCGGTCTGGCCGGGTCGGTGCACTCGGTGGGACGCCCCCACTTCGCGCGCGCGATGTTCGAGCTGCACCCCGAGATCGTGGGCCCGCGCACCGTGGACTCGTGGAACCAGCTCTTCCGCGACTGGCTGGGCGTGGACGGGCGGGCCTACATCCCGAAGGCCTCCATCACGGTGGCCTCGTTCCTCGAGGCGGTCACCGGCTCGGGCGTCGTGGTGTCGATCGCCCACCCCCTCGACAACTACCTCGACGACCAGCCGCTGTCGGCGGCGTCGCGGGTGATGCCGCCCGTCCTAGAGTCGCTGCGGGCTCGCGGCGTCACCGGCGTCGAGGCCTACTACGGCAGCCTCGACGAGGCGACCCGCCAGCTCATGGTCCACCTGACCCGCCAGGCCGGACTGGTGCCGACCGGGGGCTCGGACTACCACGGCAGCTACAAGGCCGACATCGCCCTGGGCCGCGGGCGCACCGGTGACCTCGCCGTGCCCGACAGCGTGCTCGACGAGCTGCGCCGCGCCCACGCCGCGGCCCGGGTGCCCGGAGCCCGGGGCGCGCGCCGCGCCGCGGCCCCCTAGCGGGGGGGCTCGCGTGGGGGGGCGTCACCGGCGGCGCGGGACCCACCGGCGGGCGTGGGGCGCGGGCCTGGTCGTTCTGGTGGCGGCCGGCGCCCTGATCGCCTGGTCGGCGTCGACGGGCCCGGCCAGCGGGCCGGGGGTCGCGACGCGGTCGCCGCCTTCGTCGACCACGACGTCGACCTCGGTCGCCCCGACGACCGCCCCGGCCCCCACGCCCACGACGGCCCCGCGGGCCCGCCTCCAGAACCCCTTCACCACCCCGGCCGCGCGAGCCTTCTTGGCCAGCGTCACGGGCAACCTGACCGCGGGCGTCTACGACCTGACCAGCCACCTCACCTACCTCTACCGTCCCGGGATCCCCGAGTACACCGCCTCCCTGGTCAAGATCGACATCCTGGCCACGCTGCTCCACGAGGCCGAGGTCGGGGGCCACCCCCTGAGCGCCCGCCAGCAGCGCCTGGCCACGTCGATGATCGAGGACTCCAGCAATCCCGCCGCCTCGGTGCTGTGGGCCCAGGCCGGGGGTCGCGACGCGGTCGCCGCCTTCGACCAGGCGGTCGGGATGACCCAGACGATCCCGAGCTGGTCCTGGGGCGCCATCGCGACCACCCCGCGCGACCAGCTGCGGCTGCTGCGCGTGATCACCCAGCCCAACGCGCTCCTCGGCCCGGCCGCCCGGGCCTTCGAGGGGTCCCTGATGGCCCAGGTCGTGGGGTTCGAGCGCTTCGGGGTCGGCTGAGGCGTGCGCCCCGGCGCGTTCGTGGAGATGAAGGACGGCTGGTATCACGAGCCCCGCGTGGGCTGGCAGGTCAACAGCGCCGGCCTGGTGCGCGAGGGGGCGCGCGCCTACCTGGTCGCGATGATGATCAACGCCGGGCCCTCCGAGAGCGCCGACACGGCCACCCTGACCACACTGGCGCACCTGATCGACGTGGGCCTGGCGCCCTGATCACCCGCCCACGGCGGCGGAGGTGCCGGCCGTGGTGGGGAACGGGGCCTTGACGACCTGGAAGTGCGAGACGTCGGTCGCGCCATCGGCGTGCCGGTTGATCCGGGCGTCGCGCAGCGACTTCTCGATGCCGACCTCCAGCATCGCGCCGGAGCCCCCGTGGAACTCGACGGCGTGCTGGCACACCGCGACGACCTCGCGCTCCGAAGACCTGGGCCCTATCGCCCCCCCGGAGGCTCCGGATCGGACCCTAGGCCAGGTCGAGCGCCTCGGCCAGCGCGCGGTCCCGGCGGGTGGCCAGCGGCGCCAGCGCGACGTCGAGGGGTCCCCCGGCGATGCGGTCGCCACCCGCCGAGCCCAGCACCTCGGCGTCGACCCCGGCCGCCCGCGCGCGCGCCAGCAGGCCCGGCGCGTCACTGGTCGCCACCACGAAGCGCCCGGGATGCTCGCTGAAGAGCTCGGCGGCCTCGGCCACGTCGACGCGCACGCCGACACCGGCCACCACGGCCATCTCCGCCAGGGCCACCGCCAGCCCCCCGCCGGCCACGTCGTGGACCCCGTGCAGGCCGCGATCCTCGCCGGCCGTGACGGCGGCCACCTCGGCGGCCACGAAGGCGCTGGCCGCGCGGGCGGCCGCGTAGTCGGGCCGCGCCGGACGGCCCCCGCGGGCCCCGTGCAGCGCCGCCCACGCGCTGCCGGCCAGGGGGAACGGCACCGCGCCGGTCGCGCGGCGGGCCCCGACCAGGACGACCGCGTCGCCGGCGCGCTGGGCCCAGCCCGGCGGGGGCGCCACCACCCGGTCGACCAGGCCGAGGACCCCGAGCACCGGGGTCGGGTCGATGTCGACGCCGCGCGACTCGTTGTAGAGCGAGACGTTGCCCCCGATGACCGGCAGCTCGTAGGCGCGGCAGGCCTCGGCCAACCCGTCGACGGTCTCGGAGAGCTGCCACATGACTTCGGGGTGCTCGGGGCTCCCGAAGTTGAGGCAGTTGACGACGGCCTGGGGGCTGGCGCCCACGCAGGCCAGGTTGGCCACCGCCTCCACCAGCGTCAGGGCGACGCCCCGGGACGGGTCGAGGGCGCACCAACGCGGGTTGGAGTCGGTCGTCAGGCCGAGGCCGCGCTCCGAGGCGGGCAGGCCGGGCCCGCCCAGGCGCAGCAGCGAGGCGTCGCGGCCCGGCCCGACCACCGTGTTCAAGAAGAGCTGCGAGTCGTACTGCCGGTAGACCCAGGCCGGGTCGACCAGCAGCGCGGCCAGGTCACCGGCCGGGTCGACCAGGGCCGCCGCGTCGGGCTCGTCGGCCCAGCGCGCGGCCAGGTCGGCCGGCGCGCGCCGGGGCCGGTCGTACAGTGGCGCCTCGTCGGCCAGCGACGCGGCGGGCATCTGGGCCAGCACGGGTCCGTCGAGCCCGTCGCGCACCCGCAGCCAGCCCACCGTGCGCCCGGCCGCATCGGACTCGGCTCCCCGCACCCGGCCCACCACGCTCGCGCGGACCTCCCAGCGCGCGCACAGCGCCGCGACGGCCGGCCAGCTCTCCGGGGTCACGATGGCCAGCATCCGCTCCTGGCTCTCCGAGGTCATAATCTCGGCGGGGTCCATGCCCTCCTCACGCAGGGGCACGGCCCGCACGTCGACGTCCATGCCGACCCCGCCGCGCGCGGCGGTCTCCGAGGTCGCGCAGATCAGTCCGGCACCGCCCAGGTCCTGGATGCCCACGACCAGCCCGGCATCGAGCAGGGCCAGGCACGCCTCGATGAGGCGCTTCTCCTCGTAGGGGTCGCCCACCTGGACACTGGGCCGCTTGGCCGCGTCGGCGGCCTCGGCCCCGAATCCGGCCGAGGCCAGCACCGAGACGCCGCCGATCCCGTCGCGACCGGTGGTCGAGCCGAGCAGGACGGCCAGGTTCCCCGGGCCCGAGGCGATGCCGAGCACCAGGCGGCTGACCGGCAGGGCTCCGGCGCACAGCACGTTGACCAGCGGGTTGCCCGCGTAGGTCGGGTCGAAGGTCAGCTCACCGCCGACCGTCGGCACACCCACCGAGTTGCCGTAGCCCGAGACGCCGGCGACCACGCCCTCGACGAGCCAGCGCTGCCGCGCGTCGTCGGGTGGACCAAAGAACAGGGGATCCATCACGGCCAGCGGCCGGGCCCCCATCGTGAAGACGTCGCGCAAGATCCCCCCGACCCCGGTCGCGGCCCCCTGGTAGGGCTCGATGGCCGAGGGGTGGTTGTGGCTCTCGATGCGCACCGCGACGGCGATCCCGTCGCCCGCGTCGATGACGCCGGCGTTCTCGCCCGGACCGACCAGCACGCGCTCGCCCGTCGTGGGCAGCCGGCGCAGGTGCAGGCGCGACGACTTGTAGGAGCAGTGCTCGCTCCACATCACCCCGTAGCAGGACAGCTCGAGGAAGTTGGGCTCACGCCCGAGGACCTCGACGATGGCGTCGAGCTCGTCGTCGGTGAGCCCGAGGGCGCGGTGCGGCGGCTCGGGGGTCACCACTCCAACCTACGCGACGGGCCGCGAGCCCGGCCGCGGCGCCCTCAGTCCAGCAGCGTCCCGGCGAACGTGGCGGGGGAGGCGTGGGGGAGGCCGAGGGCGACGCCCAGGGCGTCGGTGAAGGCCGGGCTGGCGCGCCGCGGGGTCCCGGCCCCGGTGACGAACTGGCAACCGGTGGCGTCGTAGGAGACGGGCCGCACGGCCGGGACTCCCCGGGAGGGATCCGGCGCCAGGGAGAACTGCAGCGTGTAGGTCACGCCGAGGTCGATCGGGCAGCTGAAGACCCCCCGGCCCACGCGCGGCAGCGCGCACAGCACGGCGGCCAGCGCGCGCAGCGCGGGGACGCGCGCGCTCGCGGCGAGCGCCGGGAGGTTGAAGCGCTCCGGGTTGAGGGGGCGGGATCGCGTGACGCGCAGGCGCCCCACGTGCGCGGCGGTCGAGCCGTCACACAGGTCGACCGGCCCGGCGACGCGGCCAGCGACCGGGCTCGCGGTCGGGCCCGCCGGACCGGCGCGCGTCGCCGCGCCCGCCGGGACCGCGAACGCGACCAGGCACGCTCCCACCGCCGCCAGCCGCGCCGGGCGCCCACCACCCCTTGCGCCGGGGTTCCCGATGGAGCGAATCGACAGCATGTCAAGAAAATTACCTCGGCTCTATGGCACAAAATGTCTGAATATGATTAAAGTGAAAAGTCGTGACACGCTAGTGTCAATGCGCCCCCGGCATTTGAATGGAGAAAGATGGCTACGACAACTCGCAAGACTGTGGCGAAGAAGCCCGTGAAGCGGCAAATGACAGATGAGCACAAGGCCAAGCTGGCACAGGGTCGCCTCGAGTATCGCGTAGTCAGTCGCTACCTGGAGGCTGTGGCTGCCGGCAAGGGAAAGCGCGGCCGCAAACGGACTCCCGAGTCGATCAGCATGCTGATCGCACGCATCGACCAGCGGCTGGCCACGGCGACGCCCATCCAGCAGCTCGAACTGGTGCAGCGGCGCATGGATCTCGTCGCGGAGCGCGCGCGCCTGAGCGCCCGGGTCGACTTGGAGAAGCTGGAAGCCGACTTCGTGAAAGTCGCCAAGGCCTACGCGGCCCGTAACGCCATCACCTACAGCGCATTTCGCGAACTCGGCGTACCCGCCGAGGTGCTGCGGCGCGCCAGTGTGTCGCGCTCAGGCCGCTAGGACCGTCGACTCGACGAAGGACTGCAGCAGGCCGCGCCCGTCGGCGCTGCCCAGCAGCGTCGATAGGGCACGCTCGGGATGGGGCATCAGCCCGACCACGTTGCCGGCCGCACTGGCGATGCCGGCGACGTCCCCGCGCGACCCGTTGGGGTTGTCCTCGTAGGTCAGCACGACCTGGCCGCCCTCCACGAGCCGCGCGTAGGTCGCGTCGTCGCAGGTGTAGGCACCCGAGAAGTGGTTGATCGGGATCACCAGGCGCGTGCCCACGGCCGTGGTGCGCGTGAGGACCGACTGGCTCGACGCGACGCGCACGGCGACGGGACGCGAGATGAAGGTCAGCCCGGTGTTCTGCTGCAGGGCCCCCGGGAGCAGCCCGGCCTCGGTCAGGATCTGGAAGCCGTTGCAGATGCCCAGGATCGGCCGCCCCTGGGCGGCGGCCTCGGCCACCGCGCCCATCACCGGGGAGAACCGGGCCAGAGCCCCGGGCCGCAGGTAGTCCCCGTGGGCGAACCCGCCGGGCAGCACCAGGCCGTCGTAGGCCGACAGGTCGGTCTCGGTGTGCCAGACCAGCTCGGCCGGCGCGCCCAGGTCGCCCAGGGCGCGCACCACGTCGTGCTCGCAGTTCGAACCCGGGAAGACCAGGACGCCGACGGGCCTCACGACACGTCCCCGCGCACGCGCGCGTCCTCGATGACCGGGTTGGACAGCAGCCGCGCGGCCAGCTCGGCCGCGATGGCTCTCGCCGCCGCCTCGTCGGGCGCCTCCACGGCGAACAGGAACGTCTTGCCCGCGCGCACGCGGTGCACCCCGGAGAACCCCAGGGCCGGCAGGGCCCGCTCGATCGTCGCTCCGGCCGGGTCGGCGATGCCCTCGCGCAGGGTCACGTCCACTTGCAGGGCGAACTCCACCTAGGCACCGTACCAGTCGGTCAGCGGGCTCCCGGTCACGAGCTCGTAGGCGCGCTCGTAGCGCTCCTGGGTCTGCGCGATGACCGCGGCGGGCACCGGAGGGGGCGGCGGCTGGCGGTCCCAGCCCGCCGCGTCGAGCCAGTCGCGGAAGGGCTGCTTGTCGAACGACGGCGGGACCTCGCCGCGCCGGACCTCGCTGACGGGCCACAGCCGCGAGGAGTCCGGGGTCACGACCTCGTCGCACAGGACCAGCTCGCCGTCGAGCACGCCCAGCTCGAACTTGGTGTCGGCCAGCACCAGGCCGCGGCTCGCCAGGTCGTCGGCGGCCCGGGCGAAGAGGCGCAGGCACACGGCGGCGGCGGCCCGGTAGGTGGCCTCGCCGACCAGCGCGCGCGCCTCGGCGCGGCTGAGGTTCTGGTCGTGGCCCGCCGCGGCCTTGGTCGAGGGCGTGAAGAGCGGCTCGGGGAACGCGTCGGTCAGCTCCAGGCCGGCGGGCGCCGGGTCCCCGTGCACGGTGCCGCGCTGGCGGTACTCCTCGTAGGCGCCGCCGGCCAGGCGGCCGCGCACGATGCACTCGAGCGGCAGCATCTGGGCGCGGCGCACCAGCATCGCGCGTCCCGCCCAGCCCTCCTCGCCCGCCAGCGCGGGCACGGCGCGCTCGAGCACCGCGGGGTCGCAGCTGATGAGGGCGGCGGGCACGTCGGCGAAGCGGCGTACCCAGTAGTCCGTGATGCCCGTCAGCACCCGGCCCTTGCCGGGCACCGGCTCGGCCATCACGACGTCGAAGGCGCTCAGGCGGTCCGAGGCGACCATCACCAGCCGGTCGTCGTCGACCTCGTAGAGGTCGCGGACCTTGCCGCGGTAGCGGGGGGCGCCCAGGGCGTCGCTCAGCGCCACGTCAGGGCCTCCACGAAGCGGGCGCGGTGCGCGAGCAGGCGCTCGGGGTCGAAGACGCGGGCCAGGTCCGCCGCGCTCAGCCCGAGGGACGCGTCAGCCGCCACGGCCGCCAGGGAGCGGTCCTCGTCGACCGCGCGGCGCGCGGCCGCCTGGACCGCCCGGTAGGCGTCGTCACGCGACCAACCCGCCTCCACCAGGGCCAGCAGCAGGGACTGCGAGAAGACCAGCCCCCGGGCCCCCTCGAGCAGGTTGGTCCGGGCGCGCTCGGGGTGCAGCACCAGGTCGCGGGCCAGCGCTGTCGCCTCGCGCAGCATGTAGACGGTCAGGGTCAGCGCGTCGGGCAGGACGATGCGCTCGACGCTCGAGTGGGAGATGTCGCGCTCGTGCCACAAGGCGACGTCCTCGAGGCCCGTGGCCAGGTAGCCCCGCAGCACGCGGGCCAGCCCGCAGAGGCGCTCGGCGCGCACCGGGTTGCGCTTGTGGGGCATGGCCGAGGAGCCCTTCTGCCCCTCGGCGAAGGGCTCGGAGGCCTCGCCGACCTCCGAGCGCGCCAGGTGGCGGATCTCCAGGGCGAAGGACTCCACCGCCGTGCCGAGCGACGCGCAGGCGTAGAGGACCTCCGCGTGGCGGTCGCGGGCGATGACCTGGGTCGCGGGCACCGGGGTCAGGCCCAGGGCGGCGCACACGTCGGCCTCCACGACCGGGTCGATGTTGGAGTAGGTGCCCACGGCCCCCGAGAGCTTGCCCACCGCGATCGCCGACCGGGCGCGCAGCGCGCGCTCGCGATCGCGGTCGACCTGCAGGGCGAAGAGGGCGAACTTCGCGCCGTAGGTCGTGGGCTCGGCGGCCATGCCGTGGGTGCGTCCGGTGATGGGCCAGTCGATGGTGGCCACGGCCCGGTCGCCGAGCGCGTCGCGCAGGGCGGTCGCCTCGGCGACCACCACGTCCATGGCGCGCGCCGTGACCCAGCACCAGGCGGTGTCGACCACGTCCGAGGAGGTCAGGCCGTAGTGGACCCAGGCCGCCTCGGCCCCCCCGATGGCCCGCTGCACGACGTCGACGAAGGCGGCGGTGTCGTGGTGCGTCACGGCCTCGCGCGCGGCGACGGCCTCGACGAAGGCGGCGTCGATTACCGGCCGGCGCGCCCGCAGGGCGGCGGCGTCCGCGGCCGGGATGACCCCGTGGGCGGCCAGGGACTCGGCGGCCAGCAGCTCGACCTCGAGCATCGCCGTGAAGCGGGCCTCGTCGGTGAAGAGCGCCGCCACGTCGCCGGGCGCGTAGCGGCCGATCATGCGGCCCCCGCGGCGATGTCGTGACGCCAGACCATGCCGGGCAGGTCGATGCGGCCGGCCGCCTCGTAGGCGGCGGCCCGCGCGTCGGCCAGGGTCGCCGCGTGCGCCGTCACCGCGAGCACGCGCCCCCCCGCGGCGACGAATCCTCCGGATCCGTCGTGACGGGTCCCCGCGTGGAAGACCACCACGCCCGCGACCGGGTCGGCCAGCTGGCCGTCGGGGCCGAGGCCCGAGACCGGCCCGCCGGCCTCGGGCGCCTCGGGGTAGCCCGGGGCGGCCAGCACGACGGTCACCGCGGCGCCCCGGCCCTTCGCGGGCGCCCCGTCGAGTCGGCCCGCCGCGGTCGCCGCGAGAGTGGCCAGGAGGTCGTCACGCACCAGGGGCACCAGGACTTGGGTCTCGGGATCGCCGAAGCGCACGTTGTACTCGAGCAGCTTGGGCCCCTCGGCGGTCAGCATGAGGCCGGCGTAGAGGACCCCGCGGTAGTCGATGTGCCGCCGGCGCAGCTCGGCCAGGGTGGGCGCGACGATCTCGGCGTCCACGCGCGCCCGGGTCGCGGCGTCCAGGGCCAGGGGGGCGAACGCGCCCATGCCGCCGGTGTTGGCGCCCTGGTCCCCGTCGCCCACGCGCTTGAAGTCCTGGGCCGGCACCAGGGCGGCGGTGCGCTCGCCGTCGCACAGCAGCATCAAGGAGCACTCCGTGCCCGCCAGGCCCTCTTCGATGACCACCCGGCGCCCGGCCGCCCCGAAGGCCGCGCCCGAGAGCTTGGCCCGCACGTCGGCGACGGCCTCGGCGTGGCTGGTGGTCACCAAGACGCCCTTGCCCGCGGCCAGGCCATCGGTCTTGATCACGTAGGGCGGCGCCATCCCCGCCAGGTACGCCAGGGCGGCGTCCACGTCGTCGAACGTGCCGTGCGCGGCCGTGGCGACGCCGGCCGCGGCGAGGAACTCCTTGAGGTAGGCCTTCGATCCCTCGAGGCGCGCCCCGGCCGCCCCGGGACCGAGCACCGCCACCCCCCGCGCGCGCAGCTCGTCGGCCAGGCCCGCGACCAGGGGCGCCTCGGGCCCCACGACGACCAGGTCGGCGTCGAGCTCGGTGGCCGGCGCCCTGGTGCAGGCGATCCCGTGCGCGGCGATCCCGTCGTTGCCCGGCGTCACCACCACGTCGGCCGAGGCGCTCAGCCCCCAGGCCAACGCGTGCTCGCGGCCCCCGCCGCCCACCACGACGACCCGGGTCACGACGGTCGCACGAACTGGTCGCGGCCGGGCCCGACGCCGACCACCGAGATCGGCACCCCGATGGCCGCGGCCAGGAAGTCGATGTAGTCGCGGGCGGCCGAGGGCAGCCCGGCGGCGTCGGTCAGCCCGGTCAGGTCCTGGTGCCAGCCCGGCAGCGTCTCGTAGATCGGGGTGACCTCGTGGAGGACCGACTGGTGGTAGGGCGGATACTCGTAGCGCCGGCCCCCGGCCTCGTAGGCGACGCACACCTTGATCTCGTCGAAGGCATCGAGCACGTCCAGCTTGGTCAGGGCGATCTCGGTCAGCGAGTTCAGGCGGCGCGCCTGGCGCGCCAGGACCGCGTCGAACCAGCCGACCCGGCGGCGCCGCCCGGTGTTGGTGCCGAACTCGTGGCCGCGCGCGACCAGCGCGTCGGCCAGGTCGCCGTCGAGCTCGGTCGGGAAGGGCCCCGCGCCCACCCGGGTGACGTAGGCCTTGGCGATGCCGACGATGGCGGTCAGGTCGCGCGGGCCCAGGCCCGAGCCGGTGCAGGCGCCCCCGGCGACCGGGTTGGACGAGGTGACGAAGGGGTAGGTCCCGTGGTCCAGGTCGAGGAAGGTGGCCTGGGCGCCCTCGAGCAGCAGGCGCTCGCCCCGGGCCAGGGCGTCGTGGAGGAAGCCGACCGAGTCCCCGATCATGGGGGCCAGGCGCGGCGCGTAGTCGTTCAGGTAGGTCGCCGCCAGCTGGTCGGCCGACAGCGGGAGCCGGTTGTAGACGCGCGACAGGAGCTGGTTCTTCTCGGCCAGGGCGACGTCGAGCTTGGCCCGGAAGATCTTGGGGTCGAGCAGGTCCTGGACGCGCAGGCCGACCCGCCAGGCCTTGTCACCGTAGGCCGGCCCGATGCCCCGCTTGGTCGTGCCCAGGGCGTTCTTGCCCAAGAACCGCTCGTTCAGGCGGTCGAGCTCCTGGTGGTAGGGCATGATCAGGTGGGCGTTGCCCGACACCAGCAGGCGCGAGACGTCGACCCCCTTGGCGCTCAGCGCGTCCAGCTCGGCCAGCAGGACCGCCGGGTCGACCACGACGCCGTTGCCGATCACCGGGGTCACCCCCGGATACAGGACGCCCGAGGGGACCAGCTGGAGGGCGAAGGCCTCCCCGCCCACGACGATGCGGTGGCCGGCGTTGTGTCCGCCCTGGTAGCGCACCACGACGTCCATGTCGGCGGCCAGCAGGTCGGTCAGCTTGCCCTTGCCCTCGTCGCCCCACTGCGTTCCGACGACGACGGTTGCGGGCACGGCACCCCCAGGAGGACTCGGTGGTTACCGGTCAATCGTACTGGACGGCGCGCGGGGCCCCGTCCGCTTCGGCGGCCTCGCTCGCGGCGAACCACGCGGCAACCTGCGCGCGCGACGCCCCGGCCGCCAGCAGCACCCGCAGGGCGACGCGCGCGTGGCGCGCGTCGAGTGACCCCGCCGAGATGAGGCCCCGGGCGAGCAGGTCGACCTCGCCTCCCGGGTAGCCGTAGGTCGACGCCAGGACCGGCCCCGCCCCGGTGCGCGAGGCCAGCACCACCGGGCCGCGGGCAACCAGCTCCTCGAGGGCGGAGACCAGCGCGGCCGGCACGTGCCCACCCCCGACCGCCTCGACCACCACGCCCGCGTGGCCCAGGTCCGCCAAAGCGCGCACCACGCGCCCGTCGTCGTCCAGGGCGATGGGGACCAGGGCCACGGGCGGGAAGGGCGGCCGCGGGGGCGCGGCGGGAATGCTGGGCAGGACCGACACCCGGGCGCGCAGCCGCACGCGGCCCTCGACCACGTCGCCGAGGGGCCCGAGCGACGGCGACGCGAAGGCGGCCGGGCTCGCGGTGTGGGTCTTGCGCACGTAGCGGGCGGCGTGGATCTGGTCACCCAGCACCACCAGCGCGCCGAGGCCCGCCACCGCCGGCGCCGCCGCCACCCGCAGGGCGGCGAGCAGGTTGGCCGCCCCGTCGCTGCCCGGCGTGCCGGGGGGGCGCATCGCCCCGGTCACCACGACCGGTCCGGGCGGGGCCAGCAGGTCGAGGGCGAAGGCCGCCTCTTCCAGGGTGTCGGTCCCGGTCACCACGACCGCGCCCACCGCACCCTGGTCGCGGGCGGCGCCAACGAGCTCGGCCACCGCGTACAGGTCGGCCAGCGTGACCTCGACCGAGGGCACGCGCACCAGGTCGTGGACCTCGAGGGACACCCCGGCCGCGGCCGCCAGGCCCTCGACGAGCTCGCGGGCCCCCAGCGAGGGCTGGACGGGCGCCCCGAGAGGACCCGCCGAGGCGATCGTCCCCCCGAGCGTCACCACCGCCACGCGCGGGGCGTCGGTGGCGGTCCGGGTCACCCGCTCAGGCTAGCCAGCCCCTCCGGCAAAGACGAGCTGGCCGTCGCGCACGTCCACGCGCACCGTGTCGCCGTCGTGGTAGCGACCGGCGAGCACGGCCAGGGCCAGGGGGTCCTCGAGCTGGCGCTGGATCACGCGCCTCAAGGGACGCGCCCCGAACTGGGGGTCGTAGCCGGCCTCGGCCAGGTGCGCGGCCGCCGCCTCGCTGACCTCCAGGCTGAGGCGGCGCTCGCCCAGGCGGTCCCGCAGGCGCGCCAGCTGGATGGTGACGATGGCGCGCAGGTCGTCGCGCTCCAGAGCCCGGAACCGGATGATGTCGTCGATGCGGTTGACGAACTCGGGCCGGAAGAACGTCATCGGGTCCCCGGGCAGGTTGCTCGTCATGATCAGGACCACGTTCGTGAAGTCAACCGTGCGGCCCTGGCCGTCGGTCAGGCGCCCGTCGTCGAGGACCTGGAGCAGCAGGTTGAACACGTCGGGATGGGCCTTCTCGATCTCGTCGAGCAGCACCACCGCGTAGGGCCGACGGCGCACCGCCTCGGTGAGCTGGCCGCCCTCCTCGTAGCCGACGTAGCCCGGAGGGGCGCCCACCAGCCGACTGACCGCGAAGCGCTCCATGTACTCGCTCATGTCGATGCGCACCATGGCGCGCTCGTCGTCGAAGAGGAACTCGGCCAGCGCCCGAGCCAGCTCGGTCTTGCCCACCCCGGTCGGCCCGAGGAACAAGAAGGAGCCGATGGGACGGCGCGCGTCGGACAGCCCCGCGCGCGAGCGCCGCAGGGCGTTGGCGACCGCGCCCACCGCCTCGTCCTGGCCGATCACCCGGCTGTGGAGGAGATCCTCCATGTGCACGAGCTTGTCGACCTCGCCCTCGAGCAGCTTGGTGACCGGGATGCCCGTCCAGCGGCTGACGACCTCGGCCACGTCCTCGGCATCGACCTCCTCCTTGAGCAGGGCCCCGTCGCGCTGGAGCTCGCCCAGGTCCGCGGTGGCCTGGTCGATCTCGCGCTCGAGCTCGGGCTGGCGCCCGTAGCGCAGGGCGGCGGCCCCCGCGAGATCGCCCTGGCGCTCGAGGCGCTCGGCCTCGAGGCGCGCCTCCTCGACGGCGCCCTTGGCCTCCTGGATGCGGGCGATCGCCTTCTTCTCGGCCTGCCAGCGGGCCGCGAGCGCGTCGGAGGCCTCGCGCTGGTGCGCCAGCTCCTCTTCCAGGCGCTCGCGGCGCTCGGCCGAGGCCGCGTCGGTCTCGGCGGCCAGGGCCACCTGCTCGATCTCCAGCTGGCGGATGCGCCGGATGATGACGTCGAGCTCGGTGGGCATGGAGTCGATCTCGATGCGCAGGCGCGACGCGGCCTCGTCCATCAGGTCGATCGCCTTGTCGGGCAAGAAGCGGTTGACGACGTAGCGCTGGGACAGCGTGGCCGCGGCCACCAGCGCGGCGTCCTGGATGCGCACGCCGTGGTGGACCTCGTAGCGCTCCTTCAGGCCGCGCAGGATCGCGATGGTGTCGGCCACCGAGGGCTCGCCGACGTAGACCTGCTGGAAGCGTCGCTCCAGGGCGGCGTCCTTCTCGATGTGCTGGCGGTACTCGTCGAGGGTGGTCGCGCCGATGAGGCGCAGCTCGCCGCGCGCCAGCAGCGGCTTGATCATGTTGCCCGCGTCCATGGCGCCCTCGGAGGCCCCCGCGCCCACGATCGTGTGCAGCTCGTCGATGAAGCTGATCACCTCGCCTTGCGCGTCGGTGATCTCGTGCAAGACGGCCTGGAGGCGCTCCTCGAACTCCCCGCGGTACTTGGCCCCCGCCACCATGGCGGCCAGGTCGAGGGCGATCAGCCGCCGGTCGCGCAGCGACTCGGGCACGTCGCCCTCGGCGATGCGCAGGGCCAGCCCCTCGACGATGGCCGTCTTGCCCACGCCCGGCTCGCCGATGAGCACGGGGTTGTTCTTGGTGCGCCGCGACAGCACCTGGATGACCCGGCGGATCTCGTCGTCGCGCCCGATGACGGGATCGAGCTTGCCGGCCCGCGCCAGCGCGGTGAGGTCCCGCCCGTACTTCTCGAGCGAGGCGAAGGTGTCCTCCGGGCTCTCGCTCGTGATGCGGGCCGACCCGCGGATCGTGCGCAGCGCGCCGAGCAGCGCCTCGCGCGTGGTGCCCAGGCGCGGGGCCCAGGCGACCAGGATGTGATCGATCGACAGGTACTCGTCGCCGAGCTCGGCGCGCAGCGCGTCAGCGTCCTCGAGGCCCTGGCGCGACTCGGCCGACAGTCCCGGCTGGGATCCGCCGACGGCGCGGGGCTCGGCGGCGACCTGCGCGGCCAGCGCCGCCGTGGTCGCGACCGGGTCCACGCCGGCCGCCGTCAGGAGCGGCCGGGCGATCCCCTCTCCCTGGCCCAGGAGGGCGAGCAGCAGGTGCGCGGGCGTCACGTAGGGGTTGCCCGCGGCGGCGGCCTGGGTCGAGGCGGCCTGGAAGGCCTCCCGCGTCTTGATGGTCCAACGTTCGGGGTCGAGGCTCACGATTCTCCTTGGCGGCGCCGGTGCGGGGTGACGAAGAGGGCCAGCGCGCTGCGCACCGGGACCAGGTCGCGCCGGTAGGAGCGGTGGGTGGCCTCCACGGCGACCTGCCGCTCGATCTCGAGCTCGCGCACGCGCCCGCGGGCCGCGCCCAGCTCGTGCTCCAGGGCCAAGATGCGCTTGACGCCCTCGAGGTTGACACCCTCGGCGGTCAGCTCCTGGATCCGGCGCAGGGTGGCCAGGTCCTGGTCGGAGAAGCGTCGTGAGCCGCCCCGGGTGCGCTGGGGGCTGAGCAGCCCGGTGCGCTCGTAGTTGCGCAGGGTCTGGGGGTGGACCCCGGCCATCTGGGCGAAGACCGAGATCACGTAGCGGGCGGGCAGGGGCTCACGCATCGTCGCTCCCCAGGGCGCTCGCCAGGCGCTCGACCAGCCCGCGGGCCTCGCGCGTCAGGTCGGTCGGCACGATCACGTTGACCGTCACCAGCAGGTCGCCGGCCGCGTGCTTGCCCACCGCAGGCACCCCGCGCCCGCGCACGCGCAGCGTGGTGCCGGGCTGGGTGCCGGGGCTCAGGCGCAGCGTCACCGGGTCGTCCAGGGTGTCGACCTGCACGGTGGCCCCGAGGATCGCCTGGGTCACGGGGACGTCGACCGCCGTCGTGACGTGGTGGCCCCGGCGGCCGAAGCGCGGGTCGGGGGTGACGTGCACGTCGACGTACAGGTCGCCCGGCGGGCCTCCGCGCACGCCCGGGGAGCCCTTGGCCTTCAGCCGGATCCGCTGGCCGTCGACCACGCCCGCGGGCACGCGCACGTTGACGCGCCGCGAGGACGGCTCGTGGCCGGTGCCGTGGCAGGTCGGGCAGGGTGTGACGATGCGGCCGCCGCGCCCCTGGCAGACCGGGCAGACGCTCGACATGGCGAAGGGACCCTGGTCGGCCTGGATGAACCCGGAGCCGCCGCAGCGCTCGCAGGTCACGAACCCGGTGCCCGGGGCCGCCCCGGACCCCCCGCAGGTGTGGCAGGCGTCGGTGGAGGGCAGCGTCACGGTCGTGGTGACGCCGTTGACCGCGTCGCGAAAGCTCAGGTGCAGTGCGGTCTCGAGGTCCTGGCCGCGCTGGCGCTGGGGGCGCCGGCCCCCGAAGAGCCCCCCGAAGAGGTCCCCGAGGTCGCCGACGTTGCCGCCGAAGTGGGCCCCACCGGCCCCCGGCCCGCCGAAGCCGCCGGCCATCGGTCCGAGCCGGCGTACCTCGTCGTACTCGGCGCGCTTGGCCTTGTCGCCCAGGACGTCGTAGGCGGCCGAGATCTCCTTGAAGCGCTCCTCGGACCCCGGGTTGGCGTCGGGGTGGTGCTGCTTGGCCAGCTTGCGGTAGGCGCGCGTGACCTCCTGACCGGTGGCCGTCGGTGACAGGCCCAGGATCTTGTAGTAGTCCTTCTCGAACCACTCGCGCTCGGCCATCGAGTCCTTCCTAGCCCCGCACGCGCACCATGGCCGCGCGCAGCACCACTCCGCGCCACTGGTAGCCCGCGCGCAGCACCTCGGCCACGTGCTGGTCGGCGCCCTCGTCCCCGGCCTCGTGGCTCACGGCCTCGTGCACGGTGGGGTCGAAGGACACCCCCGTGGCGTCGATGCGATCGAGCCCCTCCTTGGCCAGCGTCGTCATCAGCAGGTCGCGCGTCTGGCGCAGGGCGACCGCCTCCTCGCTCTCGCCCGCGCCGAGGTGCTCCTCGGCCAGGTCGAGGGCGTCGAGCACCGGCAGCAGCGCGCGCACCAGGGAGCCCGCGGCGCGGTCCGCGGCCTCCTCGGCCGCGCGCACGACGCGCTTGCGGTAGTTCTCGAAGTCCGCCTGCAGGCGCTGGAGGGCGTCGATGTAGTCGTCGCGCTGGCGCTCGGCGTCGCTGCGCTCGTCAACGACCTCCCCCGACGCGACGGGCAGCTCGGCCTCCTCGACGACCATCAGCTCGTCGTCCGAGGGCGGGACCGCCCCGGTCGCCTCAGCGTCGCTCACTTCTCGTCCACGATCTCGGCGTCGACGATCTCGTCGTCGCTGGTGGCGCCGGACGCCTCGCCGCCGCCGGGAGTGGCGGTGGCGTTGGCCTTGGCGGCCTCCTCGTAGAGACGCTGGCTAAAGCCCTGGCTGGCCGTGAGCAGCTTCTCGGTCGCCGCCGAGATGGCCGCAATGTCGGTGCCCGCCAACGCCTCCTTCACGGTGGCCAGCGCCGCCTCGACGTCGGCGCGCTCGGTGCCCTGGAACGACTCGGCCTGGTCCTTCAGCAGCTTCTCGGTCGAGTACACCAGCCCGTCGGCGTTGTTGCGGACCTCGGCCTCCTCGCGCCGCTTGCGGTCGTCTTCGGCGTGGGCCTCGGCGTCGCGGACCATGCGGTCGATCTCCTCCTTGGAGAGGGCCGAGCCGCCCGTGATGGTCATCGACTGGCTGGCGCCCGTCGCCAGGTCCTTGGCCGACACGTGGACGATCCCGTTGGCGTCGATGTCGAAGGTCACCTCGATCTGGGGCACGCCCCGCGGCGCCGGGGGGATGCCCACCAGCTGGAACTTGCCCAGGGTCTGGTTGTAGCTGGCCATCTCGCGCTCGCCCTGGAGCACGTGGACCTCGACGCTGGGCTGGTTGTCGTCGGCGGTGGTGAAGGTCTGCGACTTCTTGGTGGGGATCGTCGTGTTGCGCTCGATGATGCGGGTCATGACGCCACCCTTGGTCTCGATGCCCAGGGACAGCGGGGTCACGTCGAGCAGCAAGATGTCCTTGACGTCGCCCTTCAAGACGCCCGCCTGCACCGCCGCGCCCACGGCCACGACCTCGTCGGGGTTCACGCCCTTGTTGGGCTCCTTGCCAGTCAGCCGGTTGACGAGTTCCTGGACCGCCGGGATGCGCGTGGATCCGCCCACCAAGATGACGTGGTCGATCTGGCTCAGGGTCAGTCCCGCATCCTTGATGGCCTGGTCGAAGGGCGCCCGGCACCGCTCGACCAGGTGCGCGGTCAGCTCGTTGAAGGTGGCGCGCGTCAGCTTGATGTCGAGGTGCTTGGGGCCTTCGGCCGTGGCGGTGATGAAGGGCAGGTTGACCTGGGTCTCCTGGAGGCTCGACAGCTCGATCTTGGCCTTCTCGGCGGCCTCCTTGAGGCGCTGGACGGCCATCTTGTCGTGGCTGAGGTCAACGCCCTCGGTGTCCTTGAAGGTCTTGACCAGCCACGCCATGACGGCGTCATCCCAGTCGTCACCACCCAGATGGGTGTCGCCGTGGGTCGACTTGACCTCAAAGACGCCGTCGGCGATCTCCAGCACCGACACGTCGAAGGTCCCGCCGCCGAGGTCGAACACCAGGACGGTCTGCTCGGCGGACCCCTTGTCGAGCCCGTAGGCCAGCGCCGCGGCGGTCGGCTCGTTGACGATGCGCAGCACCTCGAGGCCCGCGATCTGGCCGGCCTCCTTGGTGGCGGTGCGCTGGGCGTCGTTGAAGTAGGCGGGGACCGTGATGACCGCCTGGGACACCGTGTCACCCAAGAACGCCTCGGCGTCGCGCTTCAGCTTCATGAGGATGCGCGCGCTGATCTCCTGGGCCGTGTACTTGGTGCCGTCGATGTCGATGGACCACGACTCGCCCATGTGCCGCTTGACCGAGCGGATGGTGCGCTCCGGGTTGGTGATCGCCTGGCGCTTGGCCACCTCGCCCACCAGGACCTCCCCCGTCTTGGAGAAGCCCACGACCGATGGCGTGGTGCGCCCGCCCTCGGCGTTGGGGATGACGACCGGCTCGCCGGCCTCCAAGACGCTCACCACGGAGTTCGTCGTTCCCAGGTCGATGCCAACTGCCTTGGCCATGGTGCTCCTTCGTCGTGACCGCGCTAGACCATCCACCGCGGCAAGAATCGCTCAACCAGTATACAGACTTGAGCGTCTACGTGTCAAGAAAGTAGATACCGATGGTCACAACTCTGTCGCATACCTGGTCAACCGCCCTTTCAGGTCGGCCTTACCGTCTGACGCGACTCAGACGCGGCGCCGAGCGACCAGCTCGCCCTTGCCGATGGGCACCACGACCGCGTCGACGCGCTCGTCGGCGAGCACCGCGTCACGAAAGGGCGCCAGCTGGTCGGCGTGGCTGAGGACGTTGTCGGCCACCAGCAGCCCGCCCGGGACCAGGGCGTCGGCGATCAGGTGCCACACGTCGAGGTAGACATCCTTCTCGGCGTCCAGGAAGCAGAACCCGATTGCCGGCCCGGTGCTCAGGAACTCACGGGCGTCCCCGACGACCAGGTCGACCACGTCGGCGACGCCGGCGAGGGCGAAGGTCTCGCGGGCGCGCGCCGCCTTGGCCTCGAGCACCTCGTAGGTCGTCACCCGGCACCCGCGCTGGCGTGCGGCCAGCGCCAGCCACAGCGTCGAGTACCCGGCACTGGTGCCGATCTCGATCAGGGCGCCCTCGGGGGCGCTCGCCGCGAGGAGGGCGAGCAGCCGTCCGGTGTCGGGGGGGATCTGGCGCAGGCGCTCGAGATGCGCCGTCCCGTCGAGGCGATCGGCCGCATCGGCGGCTTCGAGCGCCCGCATGCGGGCCGCCACGGCCGGGGGCAGGTCATGGAACATGGCCCCAGCCTGGCATCTGGCCACCACCCGTGCACCGCGCCCCGTTCGCCGACCTCACTACGCTTGGGGCGATGCCCGATCTCGTGCTGCTTCGCCACGGTCAGTCGACCTGGAACGCGCTGAACCTGTTCACCGGCTGGCAGGACGTGGACCTGAGCCCGGACGGTGAGGCCGAGGCAGTCACCGCCGGCCAGCTGCTCGCCGGGGCCGTCGGCCTCGACCTGCGGGTCGTGCACACGTCCCTGCTCACCCGGGCGATCCGCACCGCCGAGATCGCCCTCCACGAGGCCGGTCGCTCCTGGCTGCCGGTTCGGCGCTCCTGGCGCCTCAACGAGCGCCACTACGGCGACCTCACCGGGCACGACAAGAAGGAGACTGCCCAGCGCTACGGCGCCGAGCAGCTCCACGCCTGGCGCCGTTCCTACGCGGTCCCGCCGCCCGCCCTGCCCGAGGGCGACGAGCGCTCGGTGGCGGGCGACCCGCGCTACCGCGACGTGCCCGCCGAGCTGCTGCCGCGCACCGAGTGCCTGAAGGACGTCGTCGCCCGCGTGACCCCGTACCTGCGCGACGTGCTGAGCGAGGACCTGGCCCGCGAGTCGGTGCGCGGCGGCGCCGTCCTGGTCGTGGCCCACGGCAACTCCCTGCGCGCCCTGCGCATGGTCCTCCAGCACATCGACGAGGCCGACATCCCCGACCTCGAGATCCCCACCGGCATCCCTTACCGCATCCAGCTCGACGACGACCTCGGCGTCCTCAGCGCCGCGTACCTCGGGGACCCGGCCGTGGCGCGCGCCGCCGCCGAGGCGGTCGCGCGCCAGGCCGGCTAGAGAGCCTCGGGCCCCCGCTCGTTGGTGCGCACGCGCACCACCTTCTCGATGCTCGTCACCCAGGCCTTGCCGTCGCCGACCGAGCCCGTGTGGGCGGCCGCGACGATGGCGTCGAGGACCGCCTCCACCTGCTCGTCGGTGCACGCGACGTCGATGCGGATCTTGTCCACGAAGTCGAACTCGTACTCGCGACCCCGGTAGATCTCGATGTGGCCGCCCTGGCGGCCGAAGCCCCGGGCCTGCGTCACCGTCATGCCCGAGATGCCGAGCTTGGTCAAGGCGACCTTCACCTCGTCGAGCTTGAACGGCTTGACGACTGCGGTTACCAACTTCATGATCCCTCCTTAGACGTTGTCGGAGTGCAGGTGGCTCGGCGTGAGCAGCGGCTCGCCGAAGGTTGGCTCGGGGAAGGCCTCCTCCTCGTGGATCGCGATGTCCCCCACGGACAGTACTTCTTCGCTCTCGCGCAGGCCCCCCAGGACCTTCTTCACGACCCAGAAGATGGCGGCGGTCCCCGCGGCGGTGTAGCCGATGATCCAGAGAGCCGCGAGGAACTGCTCCCAGAGCTGGTGGAACGAGTGGGTGTAGAACCAGCCCCCGACCGAGAACTGGCCCGCCCCCTTGAAGTGCGACCCGGTGACCCCGTACTCGGTCATCCCCGGGTCCGCCAGGAACCCGACCAGCAGGCCGCCGATGAGGCCCGCGATCCCGTGGGTGTAGACGACCCCCATGGCGTCGTCGACCTTGGAGAAGGGGCGGACCTTGGACAGGTAGTTCCAGGCGACCCAGACCACGCTGGCCGCGATGAGCCCGACCAGCATGGCGCCCACCCCGTTCACCCAGCCGGCCGACGGGGTGATCGCCACCAGCCCGCAGAGCATCCCGTTCAGCGCGCCGAGGAACGTGGGCTTCTTCTGGTCCGAGAAGAGCATGTCCATCACCAGCCAGGCCACCACGCCGACGGCCGTGGCCACGTTGGTGTTGAGGACCGCGCTGGCCGCGTCGGCACCGGCGTAGAACGGGTCACCGCCGTTGAAGCCGTTCCAGCCCAGCCACAAGATGCCCATCCCGATGGCGACCATCATCAGGTTGCTCGGAAACGCGTTCTCGCGGTCCTGCCAGCGCCGCGGACCCAGGATCGCCGCCCCCACGAAGGCCGCCACGCCAGCCGACAGGTGGATGACGTAGCCGCCCGAGTAGTCGACGGCGCCCTTGAGCGCGAAGAAGCCGCCACCCCACAGGAGCTTGGCGTTGACGGCGTAGATCAGGGTGATCCACAGCGGCACGATGAGCAGCCACGCCTTGAACTTGAGCCGGCCCACCAGCGCCCCGAGGAACAGCAGCGGGGTGATCGCGGCGAAGACGAACTGGAAGTAGGCCAGGGTCGCGGTGGGGAAGTGGAACGGGATCAGGGTGTTGGCCCCCGAGACCGCCTGGCCCTGCTCGGCGCCCGCCGTCGACAGCGGGGTGAAGTGGCCGATGAAGTTGGCCCAGAACGAACCGGTCGGGCCCAGGTGGGCGGCTGGTCCGAAGGCCAGGTTGTAGCCCCAGAGCATCCACACGATCAGGGTCACCGAGAAGCCCGTGAAGGTCATCAGCATGGTGTTGACGATCCACTTCTTGCGCACCAGCCCGCCGTAGAGGACGGCGATGCCCGGCAGGCTCATCAGGCCCACCAGCGTCGCAGCCACCAGCTGCCAGGTGTTGTCCGCCGGGTTCAGCCAGCTCGGATAGGGGATGTTCGCCGCCAGCATCGTGCTCCTCTCTCTGGGAGGGCGCCGTTGACCTCGCTGTGGGGCCAGTGTCGCAAGCGGGGGTTTCGCCTCTGTTAGTGCCGTGTTTCGGCGCTGTGAACATCGAGATGCGGGGCACCCCGGTGGGCTCGCTAGCGTCGGGTCCATGAGCGCCACCATCCCCGACTCCCACCGAGACCTGCTCGGGGCCGCCACCGCCATCTTGGGGACCATCGGCCCCGACGGGCGCCCCCAGCTGTCGGCGGTCTGGTTCCTCGCCGAGGGCGACACCGTGCGGCTGTCGCTCCACACGTCCCGCCAGAAGGTGCGCAACCTGCAGGCCAACCCGGCCGTCAACCTGTTCATCCACGACCCGGTGGCCCCGACGCGCTACCTGGAGATCCGCGGCGACGCCGTGCTCGCCGAGGACGGTGACTACTCCTTCGCCCGGCGCGTCGGCGAGAAGTACCACGCCAACCTGCGTGACTTCGACGGGCCGAGCGGCAGCCGCGTGGTCGTGACGATCAAGCCCGTGCGCGTCAACGCGGTCGACGTTGCCGCCGGCACGTGATCACGACAGCGAGCGCTCGATCACCTGGCTGATGTCGAGCACGGCGACGTCGTCGCCGCGTCCCTGCGCCTTGACCGCATCGTCCAGCATGATCATGCAGAAGGGGCAGGCCGTCGACACCACGTCGGCACCGGTGCCCAGGGCCTCCTCGGTGCGCTCCATGTTGACGCGCTTGCCGATGTGCTCCTCCATCCACATGCGCGAGCCGCCCGCGCCGCAGCAGAAGCCCCGCTCGCGGTGGCGCGCCATCTCGACCGTGGTCACGCCCGGCACCGCGGCCAGCACCGCGCGGGGCTCGTCGAAGACGCGGTTGTGACGGCCGAGGTAGCACGGGTCGTGATAGGTGACCGTGCCCGTGAAGCTCACGCCCGGGGTAAGCCGGCCCTCAGCGACCAGGTGGCTCAGCAGTTCGCTGTGGTGGATGACCTCGTAGGTGCCGCCGAGATCGGGGTACTCGTTCTTGATGGTGTTGAAGCAGTGGGGGCAGCTGGCGACGATCTTCTTGGCGCCCACCGCGTCGAGTGTCGCCACGTTGGCCTTGGCCATCTCCTGGAACAGGTACTCGTTGCCGAGCCGGCGGGCCGGGTCGCCGGTGCACGACTCGCGCTCCCCGAGAATGCCGAAGCGCACCCCGGCGCGGTGCAGCAGGCGCGCCGTCGAGACGATCTGCTGGCGGCCCCGCTCGTCGAGCGATCCCGCGCACCCCACCCAGTACAGGTACTCGACGTCGTCGGGGATCGCGTCGGTGAAGACGGGCACGTCGAAGTCGAGGGCGCCCAGCCACTCGGTACGCTTGGACGATCCCAGGCCCCAGGGGTCGCCCTGGTTCTCGAGGTTGCGCAGCAGCAGCGCGGCCTCCGAGGGGAAGCGCGACTCCATGAGCACCTCGTAGCGCCGCATGTCGACGATGGCGTCCACGTGCTCGATGTCGACGGGGCACTGCTCGACGCAGCTGCCGCACGTCGTGCACGACCAGAGCACGTCGGGGTCGATCACGGTAGGCACCAGCGTGGGCGCGTCACCGGTCTCCCCCGACAGCAGCCGGTCGGCCGAGAGGAACATGTTGTCGCGCAGCCCCATGATGAGCAGCTTGGGGCTGAGGGGCTTGCCGGTGTTCCAGGCCGGACACACCGACTGACACCGACCGCACTCGGTGCACGTGGAGAAGTCGAGCATCTGCTTCCACGTGAAGTCCTCGAAGTGGCCCACGCCAAACACGGTGTCCTCGGTGACGTGCTCCATGTCCATGTCCGGCGTCTTGTCCAGGCCCCCGAGGGCGCGGGGACGGCGCGAGAAGCCGATGTTGATCGGCGCCAGGAAGATGTGCAGGTGCTTGGAGTACGAGACGAACACCAGAAAGCCGGCGATCACCCCGATGTTCGCGAGCACGAAGACGGCCTCGAGCACGCTGTTGACTCCGTAGCCGAGGGGCGCCAGCCAGTGGGCGACGACCTGGGAGGCGAAGGCCCACGGCGAGGCGATGCGCTCGTTGAACGCGCTGACCGCGGCACCGCGCAGCGGTGGATGGTGGTAGACCGCCCCGACGGTGCGCGGGAAGGGGAAGTGCCCGGTGTTGATCTGGGCGGCCCGATAGACGAGCAGCGTGACGATGACCATCGCGATCATCCCGAGGGTGATCCAGGCCGCCTTCAGGTGGCTGCCGTAGAACCGGCTCGCCCGGTCCTTGCGCGAGGGCGCGTTGACCAGTCGGATGATGGTGAACACGACGAGCGAGACGAGGACCGCGGTGGAGAAGAAGTCCTCGACGAAGGCCAGCCAGTTGCTCTGGCCGATCCAGGGAATGTGGAAGCTGCGCGTGAAGAGCGCCCCGTAGGCCTCGATGATGGTCGCCAGCAGGACGAAGAAGCCCCACATCGTGAAGAAGTGGGCGAGGCCCGGAATCGTCCAGCGCAGCAGCTTGCGCTGTCCGGCGACTTCCACCAGCTCCGCCTCGGACACCCGACGCAGTCCGTTCCAGCGTCGTGGTGCCTTCTGGCCCGTACGGATCAGTCGCGAGAGCCAGAGGAATCGACGTCCCGCCACCGCGAAGCCCAGCAGCGTGATCACCAGACCGATAACGATTCGAGCTACCACTGCGTCCTCCATCTCGCCCGACGCGTCGGGGTCGCGTCAGCCATCATGCGCCAGGTCGCGGAGACCGGAAGTTTTCCCAGTACCGGCTGGCCGTTGGTCCCCGCTGACCGCGGTACTTCGAGCCGAGGCCGGCGGCCCCGTAGGGACGGTCGGCCGGAGTCGTCATCTCGAAGAAGCTGATCTGGCCAATCTTCATGCCCGGGTAGAGGGTGATCGGCAGGTTGGCGACGTTGGACAACTCGAGGGTGAGGTGCCCATCCCACCCCGCGTCCACGAACCCGGCCGTCGAGTGGATCAGCAAACCCAGGCGACCGAGCGAGCTCTTGCCCTCGAGGCGGGCCACGAGATCGTCAGGCAGCCCCACCCGCTCGATCGTCGATCCCAGGAGGAACTCGCCGGGATGCAGGATCATGGGCGAGTCGGGCCCCACGTCGATGAGCTCGGTCAAGTCCTCTTGGGCCTCGCGCACGTCGATGACGCGCTGCGTGTGATTGCGAAACACCCGGAATAGCTGGTCGACGTGCAGGTCGACCGAGGAAGGTTGGATGCACTGGTCACCCAGAGGGTCGATGACGATACGGCCCACTTCCAGGGCCTCGCGGATCGATCGATCAGACAGCACCATAGTCCTTGTCACCATAGCCGTTACCGGTGAGTAACGCCGAGGACCTCGGCGCTCTCTGACAGCATCGCGTTTCGACGGAACCCGCATCCCGCCGCTGGGGGCGCACGGACGCCGGGATTCTCACATCGGCCGTCAGCCTCTCGTGCCGTGCCGCTAGGTTCCACGCGAGGGGGAAAGACCATGGACTCTCCGCTGACCGCTATCGGTGTCACGGTACTGTTCTGCGCCGATCTCGACGCGAGCACCGCCTTCTATCGAGACACGTTGGGGGCGATCCTCGTCAACGCTGACCCGCAGTCGGCCTTCTTGGACCTGGCCGGCAGCAAGATCCTCCTGCTGTCTCCCGAGGGGGCCATCGACCTAGTTGACGACGGCATTGCCACCGGTGCGGGAACGCCGCCGACCGGCGAGCTCGTGTGCTTCGTCGACGACATCGACGACGTCGTGGCCGTCCTGGCCCAGCGCGGCGTGACATTCCTACGCGGGCCCGAGGATCGTCGCTGGGGCATGCGCACGGCGCACTTCGCGGATCCCGACGGGCACGTCTGGGAACTCGCTCAGAGCATCGACAGCTCTGGCCCGTCCTAGGTGCCCAGGCTACGATGGGTGGCCACGCGGGCGTAGTTCAGCGGCAGAACATCAGCTTCCCAAGCTGAGAACGCGAGTTCGATTCTCGTCGCCCGCTCCACTGTCGTACCTGATAACAGGTAGAGGAATAGTCAAGAGTTGTGGATTGGCCCGTCCCGCTGATCACGCGGCGACCT
>JBMFWS010000010.1:0-55225 GCA_049965035.1 Acidimicrobiales bacterium | reverse complement strand
GAGCGTCGCCGGGGCTCGGATCCCTGAATCGACCCACATCTATGCCGGGAGGCCCACCTTTAGCAGGTTCTCGTCCACCTGTAAGGGGCCGAAGACCTCACGCCGTGACGGTCCTCAGGACGTTGGCGCCACCCACACGTGAACTGTCGGCCCGTGCTCTGCACCAATCGCCGCACCCCATGCTCGACTTCGGTGCTGCGAGGGCGCCTAACCGACGCGCCACCCGAGGCTGGAGAAGGGCGACACGTACCATCGTCCGACCAGTCGGACGATGGTACGTGTCGCAATTGGCGTGGTTGTTGTACCGACCAGGCGCTCGATGATCGCAGCGCGTGCTTGGCCGTTGCCAGGCTGCGCGATGATCGTGACCGGGTCAGGCAACGCGACCGAGTGGGGCTCACCGAGAGCGGTGCCCTCGGGAGTTCCCGGTTGAGTTGTCGGATTGCTCGAAGACGAGCGAGACTCCCTCGGCAGCGCACTACTGGCACTGCCGAGGGAGCTCGGCGTCTGGAGACGGGCGCGTTACGTGCGCGACATCTCAGTCAGTGGCGGTACGCCACGAGTGAGGCTGGCCCACGATTTCCGAGCGACGTTTCCCCGAGCGGTAGTTGCTCAGACGACGCGAACGTTGCGCGCTTCCTCGCCCTTCTTACCGGGCGCGACGTCGAACTCCACGTTCTGCCCCTCGTTCAGGCTCTTGTACCCATCTCCCTGGATGTTGGAGAAGTGCACGAAGACGTCATCACCCTGCTCGCGCGAGATGAACCCGAATCCCTTTTCTGCATTGAAAAACTTCACTGTGCCGTTGGCCACAAATACTCAATTCTCACGACGTCAGACCAACCAATAGGCCTGTTCGTCCTAGTCATGCTAGCCGCAATCTCGTCGTGCCGCGCGTAATCGGCCCTCCGCGGGCGCCCGATGTGCGTCGGGGCTGGCCGGGCCCCAGCCGTTCGCGACCGCCCACCCCCGGCTACCGGCATCGCACCGTGACGGGTCACCCGAATCGGTCGCGTGGTCAGGCAGTCTTCTCGCGTCTTAGCCCGACTGATTCCTCGCGCGCGCTGACCCGTACGCTGGAGGGGCATCACCTCACGAAGGGTCGCCACGCTTGTGAGCACTTCCTCTGCTCCCCCGCAGGTTCTGACCGGGGGCTTCGCCGGCGCACTGACCCGAGCGGTCACCGCACGGCTCGATCCCACCACCTTGCGAGCCGCCCGGCGCCGTCTGCACGTCAAGGCCATCGTCATCGCAGCGTGGTACATCACGAGTCTGACGGGCGTCGTCCTGGCGTCGGGCTGGCTGGAGGGAACGGTCGCCGCCGCCTCGCTGGCGCTGGCCTTCGCGGCGGTCGGCTTCAACATCCAGCACGACGCCAACCACAACGCCTTCTTCGCGGCGCCCACCAAGCGCCTGTCCCGCGCCAACCGCATCGTGGGCTGGAGCATGTTCGTCGTGGGGGCCGACGCCAACCGCTGGCTCTATCGGCACAACACGCTGCACCACGGCTCGCCCAATGTCGTGGGCATCGACTCGGACATCAATCTGGGACCGCTGGCCCGGCTCGCACCGTTCCAGCGTCGTTACGTCTGGCACCGCTACCAGCACCTCTACCTCTGGCCGCTCTACTGCTTCACGGTCCTCGAGATCATGTTCAACGACCTGGCCACGCTGGTCGGCGCCTCGCGCCACGTTCGCCAGTCGCGCTCGCGACTCTCGGACGCCTCGGTGGCGATCCTCACCAAGGTGGCCTTCGTCGGCGTGATGCTGGGCTTGCCGTCGCTGACCCACCCGTTCTGGACCGTGGCGATCGGCGCGCTCGCCGTGATGTTCGCCGTCGGCTTTCTGCTCGGTGTCGTCTTCCAGTCCGCGCACATCGTCGAGGGTGCCGAGTTCGCCCAGGCGGGATCGCGCCCGCCCTACCAGTGGCACGAGTGGCAGGTCCGCTCGAGCCTGGACTTCTCTCACGGATCGGGACCCCTGAGCCGACTCTTCCGCTGGTACGCGGGGGGCCTCGACCACCAGACCGAGCACCATCTCTTCCCCCGCCTGCCTCACACGGCCTATCCCCTCATCGCCCCCGTGGTCACCGCCGTGTGCGAGGACTACGGGATCCCTCGGCGAGTCCAGCCGTCCTTTCACGCGGCCGTGGCCTCGCACTTCCGCCACCTGCGCGCCATGGGCCGAGCTCCCCAGTCAGTAGCACCCCACAGCTCCTGAGGGACCCGAGTGCTCCGCTCCCACCTCCGCCTGGTGGCGCGGGCGCGCACCAACGACACTGGCTGGCGACACGTGCCGATCCCGCGGACCGTTCACCGTTGGCCCGCGCCACGAGCCATCCGGGGAGGTCGAACTCACGGCTACGCCGGGGGCTGACCCGTCCCCGCCCGCTGGCCCACCTGACGAGGCGAGGAGCTGCTGGCGTCATCGGGCCCGACGTGACGCGCCAGGAACGAACCACTGGTGTCCTAGCGACTGACCTGACGTACCTCAGGACTCGGTCGGGACTGGCAAGGTGACCATCTTCCAGGTCGATCCACCGCTCGAGGTCTCGTAGGTCGACTGATATCCGTACGGAAGTGGCAGAGTGACCAGGGCAACCCTAGAGTTCATCGCTGCCAGTGCGGTCACATTGCGCGTCGGGGGCAGCTCCCGTAGCTTGGCTGACGTCACGTGGTTCTCGTTGAGCACCGCGACCGAGACCGACCCTTGGCCCCTGGCGCCCGGCTGCAGCATCCACCAGGTCATCGGGCCCGCCGATGCGATTATGACCACGTGTCCGGACGCGACTGGCGTAGAGTCCCCGCCGAAGCAGGGCTGTGCGGCGGCGCTGTGAGCATTGATGTGAAGCTCCCCCGCGACGGCAACGCGCGGACGCGCACGGTCCAGGCTCCAGTGTCGGCCGCCGTCGCGGGTCACGAAGAAATACACGGCCTGGCGACTGCCGTCGGGGTAGTCCACGGGCACCACGCCCTCGCGTCCCGCAAAGGCGGGCGCGCCGTACAGCCCGAGCGCGGTGGACGACACGGAGGAAGGGCGCGGAAGGGACATCACTGACCAGTTCACGCCGCCGTCACGGGTTCGCCACAGGTGCGTGGCGTTGGTCGCCGGCGCCGGGGTCACGGACGCAAAGCCCACGTTGGCCGATGCGAAGACGTCGTGAGCGACGACGCACGAGCCGTGAGGATCGGGCGAGCGCAGAGCCCACGTCGACCCTCCATTCAACGAACGCTCCAGGGAGTAGTTGCCATTGGAGCCCATCCCGAACTGTTGGCGCCAGCCCAGCGTGGCGTTGACGAAGCTAATCGTCTCGTCGCCGCCATTGCTCCCCGTGCTCCCGCCAGGCTGAGCGATCCAGGTCCTGCCTCCATCCTGGGTGCGTCGCAGGATCGTGCCGGTGCCACCTTCGTTGCGAGCCAAGAGCCATCCGTCACGGGGCGAGGCGAAGTACGCACTGGTCCAGGCGTACGTGCACTGGTCCTTGGCCAGGTCTGGAGGCTTCTTCAGCGGTGGCGTGATGTCGCGCCACGTGATCATGTTCGTCGAGAGATAGACCGTGCTGCACCCGGTGCTGAGGTCGTACGTCGTGACGACGCCAACGCCGTGGCCCGCGTAGAGAGCTTGCGTGCTCGTCACAGTCGCAGCCGAGGCGGAGGTCAGGGGCACGCCGAGGCCGACCGTCAGGAGCATCGCGCCACCTAGGGCGAGATGCCGGGACCTCCGCGATGGCGCCATGGCCGAATGGTACGACCGGAAGGAGAGTGCATCCTGTGCATCATCGTGCGGTGCGACGCACCGCGCGATCACCCCCGCAGATCGCTACGCGGCGTACCCCGGATGGCTACGACGGCTCGAGGAGATCCTTGGACATGCCTATGGCAATCGTGCGGTAGTCCAATGACTCGTACAGGCGGCGCGCGATCGCGTTGGGCCCGAACACGTTGAGGTTCAACTTCGTACCACCGTGGCTTCGCACGTAGTCTTCAGCCGCCAGCATTGCGGCGCGACCGAGACCCCGGCCCCGGTGCGAATGCGCAACCTCGATGTTGTAGATGAACCACTCTCGTGAATCGTCGTCACCCCGGCGAGCGACCCACAGTCCCCCCACGCGTTCCTCGCCGTCGACGAGGTGGAAGAAGCGCTGCTGCGCGTTAGGGATGCCGTCGGCGAACAGGCTCGACTGGTTCTGCTCAATGTTGGCCCTGGCGTAGTCCGGCGTGAAGCCCGCACCAACCATGTCGTCGAAGTAGCTGGCCCACACGTCGGCGAGCCAGGCCCGGATCTCACTGGCGGACATCGGGTCCAGGTGCACGAGGGCTCAATGTAGCCTTCATCGCGGCCGTCGTGCACGACGTCACGCTGACGCCACGAACTCGTCGGCTCCCTTGAAAGTTCCCTCGGCTGCGTCCGCACCGGGGACCGGACGGCCTGAGCGGAGTGGGGTCGATTCCTGGAAATCCTCCCACTGGGTGGTGGGTTAGCGACAAAAGTCGCTGACCAGGATCGTCACGACCAAATTCTCGCGCCGTCCCCAGGCTAAGAGGTTGATTGTCCCAGCGGTCATTTGCTCGTGCGCTTCGACTGAAAGTCGGCGCTCGAGAGGGCCTCGAGCTCCTTGACCAGTTGTCGAAGGCGCCGGTGCGCGTCGATGGCCGGTCGAAGCGCGTCGGCCTCGTCCGCGCTCAGGGTCGTCGTCACCTGGCGTCCGTCCACCTGGTGGCTCCAGGTCGGATAGGGGCCGTGCAGCACCGGCGGGTCGGCTCGGCAGTGACAGCCCGCACCAGCGCACCTCGTCGAGCGCAGCGACAGCGTGCCCGCCACCACCGGCCCCTGACCCAGACGATTGATCTCGGCCAGGATGGCCCGGCGTCGGTTCTCGCTCTCCATGTCACCAGCATTCCCCATCACCCGACTTGAGGCTAGTCTATGGCAAGGTAGACCTGGTGGTCCTCGGTCAACGCGACGCCAGCGTGTTTCGGCGCTTCGAGGTCTTCTGCGCGGCCGAGGGGCTCGGTCCACCCGACCCGGCGCTGTGCGACGTTCGCGTCATCGAGGCGTTCTTGGCCATCGGGTGCTCGGGCCTCGCCCCGCACTCCCTCGGCACCTACCGCGCGACGCTGGCGCGCCTGGGCGGTGCACCGCGCGGCACTCGTGAGTTCAGCGCCTCGCCCGCCCCCGCCCCCTACGACGACGCGCAGATCGCGGCCCTCTGGTCGATGGCTCACCACCAGCGAAGCGCCTCGCGGGTCACCGACGCCACCGTGCTGCTCGCGAGCACGCTTGGCGCGGGGCTTCGCCCGGGCGAGCTCGCGCGACTGGCTGGCGGTGACGTCAGGCGCCGACGGGGACGAGTTGTCGTGACGCTACGCGGGCGCTACCCGAGAGCGGTGCCCGTCCTCGCCCCCTACGGCGACGACCTGGCCGCCGTGGCGCGCGAGCGCTCGCACTACCTCTTTCGACCCGGCGCCGTGGCGCGCACCACCAAGAACCTCGTGGGAGAGGTCGCCGACCGGCTCGTGCGCGACCCCGACGAGGTGGCGCTCTCCAGTGCCCGGGCCCGCTCGACGTTCATCTGCGCGCACCTGGCCACTGGCACCGCGCTGGGTGAGATCTGTGACCTCGCGGGCCTTCACGACGTCGAGTCACTGCTTCGCTACGCGCGCCACGTGCCGGGTGCGGCCACGTCCAAGGCCGGCTTGCGCGCGCAGCGCCACCACGAGAGGCACCCGCGATGACGCGTCGTGGCGTGATCGACGACGGTGACGTGGCCCGCGCACTCGCCCTGATCACGGAGTCGGGGGTGGTCACTGGCTCGACGAGCAGATCCGCGCTCACCACGCTCGCCTCGGACGACCGAGGATGCTGCGAGTCGACGCCCTGCTGAGCGCACTGCTGCTCCTCGGTCTCGACGACCGAGCTCTGCACCTCACGGCCGCGACCGAGATCCTGTTCTGTCGACTGAGCGACGAGATGAAGGCGACCCTCGGCGTGCGCGGTGACGCCCACGACGCGCGTTCCTTCGCCGCGCGCTATCGCCAGGTGCGCTACCTCTTTCACGCGCTCGCCGCGGTGCTCGACCCCTCGGGGCTGCCCAAGAACCATCGGCTGCGCGCCGAGGAGTTCGAACGTCGTTGTCGCGAGATGAGTGAGAGCGAGACGCGCGACGCGCGCACGCGCCTCGAGTTCTTCACGGGAGCACTGCTCGCCGCGAGCGCCGCGCAGTGTGAACTACCGCGCCCGCCCCTCGCTTACGGACTCGACGCGACGCCGGTGCCACTGTTCTCGCGGGGACCGTCCAAGCGCAGCGGGCTCTGCGCCACTGACCCCGACGGCGGCTGGTACGTGCGCGAGGGCGATCACCGCGAGCGCGAAGACCACCAGGGCCGCGCTCGCAGCCGCGTCGCCTAGGCCCTCGAGGCGACACTGCTCACGACCGCGCCAGCGACGCCCGGCGCCTTGCCCTCGTTCCCGAACCTGGTGGTCGGCCTGCCCCTGGGCCGTCCGGGCGTCAACCCCGGCGCGACGGCCGCTCGGGTGCTCGCCGGCGCGCGCGAACGCGGCTTCGCCCCGGGTCCCCTCGGCGTGGACCGCGCCTACTCGAGCTCGTTGGCGACGAGCTTTCACCTACCCGTGCGCGCCATGGGCTACCGGCCCGTCATGGACTACCGCGTCGACGAGCTCGGCCGCCAGGCCAACAGCCACGGCGCGGTCTTGGTCGAGGGGACCTGGTACTGCCCGGGAATGCCCGAGGTCTTGCTCGCGGCCACCCTCGATCTGCGAAACGGACGCGTCGACGACGCGACCTACCGCGCCCGCATCACCGCACGGGCCGACTACGCGCTACGGCGAAAGTCCGGCCCCGACGCCGACGGCTACGAGCGCTTCGCGTGTCCGGCCCTGGGCCATCCGAAGGTGCGTTGCGAGCTGCGACCGACGTCGCTGCTCGCGATCGGCAAGCGACCGGTGACCTCGCCCGAGACGCCCCCACTGCTCTGCTCGCAAAGCGCAAGCACCATCGCGCCCGACGTCGCGGCACGCCACGCCCAGTCCCTCGCCTACGGGTCTGAGGAGTGGGCCCGTCACTACGCGACGCTGCGCAACACCATCGAGGGCCGGAACGGGTTCGCGAAGGACCCCGCCCACGAGGCACTGGCCCAGCCCGGACGACGTCGCGTGCGCGGCATCGCCGCTCAGGGCATCTTCGTCACGCTGCTATTGGTCGCGGCCAACCTGCGAAAGATCGACGCCCACCACCAACAGATGGCCAAGCGCGAAGCGGTCGAAGCGCGAAAGCGCGCTCGGCGACGACGAGTGGGTCTCCAGGACTATCTCGCGAGCTGAGCCACCTCGGTGAGCATCGATCCGTTCGACGTCTCGTTGCTGTCTCGAGCCGCACACTGCTCGATCTCCCCGTGTAACAGGAGCGTGGCACCATGATCACGACGACTTTTGTCGGTGCAACCAGGCGACTTCTGTCGCCAACTTGTGGTGTCGGAGGCGGGACTTGAACCCGCACGCCCCTGAGGGCACCAGCCCCTCAAGCTGGCGCGTCTGCCTATTCCGCCACTCCGACGCGGCTACTCAGTGTACCCGACGCCCCCGGGCTGATCCGCCCACGGTGGTCGTTGGCGGCACCGGAGCGGCGTACCACCAGGAGGGGATCTGATCGATGAACTCGGTCAAGGTGTCGGAGGGGACCACGCCGCCGAGATCCATGGACCAGGTCTCCAGCGATGGCGGCGTGAACAGCGGGCGCACCCAGAAGCTCTCCATCACGAGATGGTCGATCTGCGCCCAGACGCTGCGTGCCGTCACCGCGTTGAAGGTATCCAGCGCCCGGTGATACAGCGCGGGGACGCCGGCGACCACGATCCCGGTCGCGTAGGCGTCGGGGTAGGCCGGCCCCACGAAGGCCCGCACCATCGTCGCGGGCGAGAGCCCGGTCTGGCGATCCACGACGGCCACGTCGGCTCGCGCCGTCGCGATCTCGCTGACGGCCTGCCGCTCGCTGCGGGTCGCCTCCAGCGACGTCGTGACGCCCAGGGCGGCCCACTGGGCCGCGAGCAGGGTCGCAGTTGTCCGGTCGAGGTCGGTCGGCCCGTAGGCGACGACCAGATGCACCGCCACGCCCTGGGGCGACACCAGGCCCGCGCGGCTGCGGTGGTAGCCGGCAGCGCGCAGCACGGCCCGCGCGCAGGCCACGCAGTCGGTGAGCGGCACCGGTTCCCCGGGCGTCGTGGTGAGCGTCACCGGTGGCACGGTCGAGGTCGTCGACGACGTCGTCGGGACCTGCCCCACCACCCCGGGATAGTTGGGATCGCTCTGCGAGAAGATGGCCGAGGCGGCCACCGACGGGGAGAAGGCGGCGGCGCCCCACAGGGCCGTCAGCAGGGCCGTGCGATCCATCCCGATGCTGAGGGCCTCACGCAGCGGGAGCGTCCGCATCAGCGGCCGGTGCGGGGCGTAGAGCACCTCCTCGAGTCCGCTGGAGACGCCCAGATGATTCACGTCGGCGGCGTGCGCACTGATCGCATCGACCTGGGCCCGGTCCACGGTCAGGGAGTACGACGCGTACGTCGAGGTGGTGGGGCGCGGCGAGGGCGCGTCCACCACCGCGATGATCCGGGAGGGGTCCTGGTGATCGACCGGCCAGGTCGCGTTGCGCACCAGGACGACGCGCTCCGGTGTGGCCGCGACGACCCGGTAGGGCCCGAGGGAGGGCTCGGCCGCCAACCCCCTGGGCGGGCAGGTGACGGGCTCGCCGCGGTACCCCACATCGTGAAAGAGGAGCGCCCAGGGGCTGTAGGGATGGGCGAAGATCGCCGTCATCTGGGTGCCGTCCGCCCCCACGTGCAGGCGCACGATGTCGCGATATCCGTCGCTGGCCACACTCGCCTGGGCGCGCGCCGCCCGCCACCACTCCACCAGATCCTGGGCCCGCCAGGGGTGACCGTTGCTCCAGCGCAGGCCACCGGCCAGCGTGTAGACGACGGTCTGGGGCCTCAACGAGATCAGCTCGGCCGAGGTGATGGCGCTCTGCGAGCCTGCCAGGTCCCCCGTCGGCGACGTGAGGAAGGCCGACGGACGCACGAGGTCGAGCAGGGCACGCAGCGACGGCGACGCGGAGGGATCCAGCACCGAGCACCCCACCAGGGCGTCGGGCAGCGAGAGGGTGAGCGTGTAGTGGGGCGACGCCGCCGTCGCTCCCCCGGTGACCTCGGGGACCGCGAGAGCTGCCCCCAGGGCCACGACGGCGACCAGGCGCAGTGCGCGACCCGCTGCGCGCACTACTGCAGGCGCAGATCGAGCGTCAAGGTGGCGAACGTGAAGACCAGGGCCATCGCGACCGTGATCCGGTCGAGGTTCTTCTCTACGACCGTGGAGCCCGCCGCCGTCGCGCCCAGGCTCCCGCCCATCAGGTCGGAGATGCCGCCTCCGCGTCCGGAGTGCAGCAGCACCAAAAAGATGAGCGCGACCGCTGATACGGCCTCGATGATGATGAACGCCCAGGTGAACACCGCAACCTCCGCTTAGCGCCCGCCAGCGTAGCAGGACTCGCCCGCCGCGATGATGGCAGCAAAGCTCTCCGCGCGCAGGCTGGCCCCGCCCACCAGGAATCCATCGACGTCGGCCCCGAGCAGCTCGGCGGCGTTGTCCCCCGTGACCGAGCCCCCGTAGAGGACGCGAACGCCCGTGAGCCCGGTGGCCGTGACGGCCGCTCGGATCACCCCGGTCATCTCCGCCACGTCGGCGACCGACGCCGTGCGCCCCGTCCCGATGGCCCAGATCGGCTCGTAGGCGACGACAACGTCGCCCTCCGCGGCGCGCAGGGCGCCCAGGGCCGCCGCGACCTGGCTCTCGACGAAGGCGCGATGCTCGCCGCGCGCGCGGATGTCCTCGGCTTCGCCCACGCACACGATGGCCCGCAGCCCCCCGGCGATGGCGGCCCGCGCGGTCTCGGCGACGATCTGGTCGTCCATCCCGTAGAGCGTCCGGCGCTCGGAGTGGCCCACGATCACCCAGCGCACGTGGAGTCGGGCGAGCATCGGGACCGCGATCTCCCCGGTGTGGGCTCCCGACGGGAGCGGGTTGACGTGCTGGGCGGCGACCTCGAGGGCGCTGTGCTCGGCCTCGATGACCGAGGTCACCGAGCGCAGGTCGACGAAGGGTGGCGCCACGACGACGTCGACGTGCTCAGCCGGCCGGCTGGCCAGGATCACGGCCAGCTGCTGGGTGAGGTGCACGGCCTCGACGTGGTCGAGGTTCATCTTCCAGTTCCCGACGATCAGGGCCCGCCTCACGCGCGGCGCCCCTCGCGCAGGGCCCGCAGGCCGGGCAGGTCGCCGAACTCCAGCAGCTCCAGGGAGGCCCCGCCCCCACTGGACACGAAGTCGATCTGGTCGCTCAGGCCGAACCGGGTCAGCGCGGCCGCGGAGTCGCCACCGCCCACGATGCTCAGCGCCGGGGACGCGGCCACCAGCCGGGCGATGGCCTCGGTGCCCGCGGCGAACCGCGGGTCCTCGAAGAAGCCGAGCGGGCCATTCCAAAAGATCGTCCCGGCTCCGTCGAGCACCTCGGCGAAGCGGGCCAGGGAGTCGGTGCCCACGTCGAAGCCCTCGAAGCCGTCGGGGATGTTGGCCCCGAAGTCCACCACCTCGTCGGGACCGCCGTCGTCGCCGACCGGCACCCCGACGGCGAGCCCGCGGGTGTCGACGGGGATGACGACCTTGCCCGAGGCCAGGAGCTCCCGGCAATCCTCCAGGTGCGCGACGTCCACCAGCGACGCCCCGATCCCGCGTCCCAGGGCCGCCTCGAAGGTGTAGGCCATGGCGCCGCCGACGATGACCGTGTCGGCCCGCTCGACCAGGGCGGCCACGACGCCGAGCTTGTCGGCCACCTTGGCCCCACCCACGATCGCCACGAAGGGCCGGGCCGGTGCCGCCAAGGCGTCGAGCAGGAACCCGACCTCGCGGCGCAGGTTCGGCCCCGCGGCGCTCGGCACCAGGGTCGGGGGGACCATCACCGAGGCGTGCGCCCGGTGCGAGGCGCCGAAGGCCTCGTTGACGTAGTAGTCGCGACCCGCGACCAGCGACGCCCCGAAGGCGGGATCGTTGGCCTCCTCGCCCGGGTGGAAGCGCAGGTTCTCCAGCAGCTCGACGCCGGGGCGCAGCTCGGCCAGGCGTCGGCGGATCGGCGCGACGTCGTAGCGCGCGTCCACCGTCCCGCGGGGCCGGCCGAAGTGCGTGGCGGCGACCACGCGCGCCCCGCGCGCCTGGAGCTGGGCGAACAGCGGCAGCGCGGTGCGGATACGAAAGTCGTCGGCGACCTCGGGTCCGTTCGCCCCGGCGACCACCGGCACGTTGAAGTCCACCCGCACTAGGACCGTGCGGCCCTCCAGGTCCCAGTCGTCGAGTGTCGGCAGGTCAGCGGCGCTCACGAGCGACCGACGAGGGCGGCCAGGTCGACGAGGCGGTTCGCGTAGCCCCACTCGTTGTCGTACCAGCCGAACACCTTGACCAGGCTCGAACTGTCGTCCAGGGGCTGGACCATCGTCAGCAGCGAGTCGAAGGTGCACGAGGCCGGCGAGCCCACGATGTCGGAGGACACGATGGGCTCGTCGCTGTAGTCCAGGACGTGCGAGAGGGCGCCGGACGCCGCGGCGGCGAAGGCGGCGTTCACCTCGTCCACGCTGGTCGTGCGCACCACCGCCGTGAAGTCGGTGATCGATCCATCCGCGACCGGGACGCGCAGCGATGTGCCGTCCAGGCGGCCCTTCATCGCGGCCAGCACCAGGCTCGTCGCGCGGGCAGCCCCGGTCGAGGACGGGACGATGTTGATGGCCGCCGCGCGTGCGCGCCGCAGGTCCTTGTGGGGCAGGTCGAGCAGGTTCTGATCGTTGGTGTAGGCGTGGACCGTCGTCATCAGGCCCGCCCGCACGCCGAGGGCGTCGTCGAGCACCTTGACCATGGGCACGAAGCAGTTGGTCGTGCACGACGCGTTGGACATCACGCGGTGGCGGGCTGGGTCGTAGTCGCCCTCATTGACCCCCACGACGAAGGTCGCGTCGGCGTCCCCCGAGGGGGCCGAGATGATGACCCGGGGCGCTCCGGCATCGAGGTGGGCGGCCGCCGCCGCTCGGGTCGTGAACCGCCCGGTCGACTCGATGACCACGTCGACCCCGAGCTCGCCCCAGGGCAGCTGGGCCGGCTCGCGCTCGGCCAGGACCCGGATGGTCCGCTCCCCGACCTGGAAGCCCTCGCCGGTCACGCGGACCGGCACGCCGAGGCGTCCCTGCGTCGAGTCGTGAGCCAGCAGGTGGGCGTTGACCTCGGGCGAGGTGAGGTCGTTGACGGCGACGACATCGATGTCTGCGCGGTCCAGGACCGCGCGCACGAAACCCCGTCCGATCCGGCCAAACCCGTTGATTCCCACACGAATGCTCATCCCACACCCTTTCGTCCGTCGGCCTCGACGATACGCCCCACGGCGCGTGCCAAGTCTTGCACACGGTGTACGTAGGGGTTCCGCCCGCTCAGGCGCGCGCGCACCGTGGGGAGCGAACAGCGATCCTGCCCGAGCGGGCTGTGCAGGTCGACCAGGACGACGTCGGGGGCCACGCCGTGGGTCTCGAGCGCGTCGACGTGGTCCTGGAGGCTGTAGCCGGCAGTCTCGGGGTCCTCGGGGCGCAAGTTGGCCACGTAGATCCGGGTGGCCCGCGAGCCGGCGAGCGCCTGGGCCACCCCCGGCACGACGGCAGCGGCCAGCACGCTGGTGTAGAGCGAGCCCGGGCCGACCAGCACGACGTCGGCCCTCTCGATGGCCTCGACCGCGGCGATCGGGGCCGGTGGGTGCGGCGGGTCGAGGACGACGCGGCGGATCGCGTGCTGGCGGTGCACCTCGGTCTGCCCGCGCGCGGGTCCCGCATCGGTCGAAGCGCACAGGACGACCCGCTCGCGCGTGGCCGGCAGGATCCGGCCCGTCACCCCGAGCACCTCGGCCACGGCGCTGATCGCCCCCTCGAGGTCGCCGGTCGCGTCGATCAGGCCGACCAGCAGCAGGTTGCCCACCGTGTGCCCGGCGAGCTCCCCCACGCTGAAGCGGTGCTCGAAGGACTCGGCCACCGGGTTGTGGGCGTCGGCCAGCGCCCCCAGGCACTTGCGCAGGTCGCCGACGGCCGGCACGCTGAGGAGCGCCCGCAGGCGCCCCGTCGAGCCGCCGTCATCGGCCACCGACACGACGCCGGTGACGTCACTGGTCAGACGGCGCAGCGCCCGCAGCGACACGGCGGTCCCGTGGCCGCCTCCAATGGCGACGGCTCTCATCGAGCGATGTCGCGGTGGTAGACGGTCGCGGCGACCGGCAGGCGCCGAGCGATCTCCTCGGCGACCGCCACGGATCGGTGCCGCCCGCCCGTGCAGCCCACGGCAACGCTGAGGTAGGCCTTGCCCTCGCGGGCGAAGGCCGGCAGCTGCCAGCCGAGCATGGCGACGATGTCGCTGATCAGGTGCTGAGCGGGCTCCTGGGTCAGCACGTAGCTGGCGACGGCCTGGTCGAGCCCGGTCAGGGGGCGCAGCTCGTCGATCCAGTGCGGATTGGGCAGGAAGCGACAGTCAAAGACCAGGTCGACGTCGCGCGGCATCCCGTGCGAGAAGCCGAACGACACCACCGACACGCGCATGCTGGGGCCCTCGCGCGTGGAGAAGTACTCCTGGATCCGCGAGCGCAGCTGGTTGGGATTCGTGGTCGAGGTGTCGATCACCAGGTCGGCCGCGTCCCGCAGGACCTGGACGGCGGCCCGCTCCCCGGTGATCGCGTCGGCCAGGCTCGGCGCGGGGTAGGGGTGGCGCCGTCGACTGGACTCGTAGCGCTGGATCAGCACGTCGTCGGGCGCGTCGAGGAAGACGATCCGCACCCCGCCCTGGCGCGTGCGCAGGTCCTGGACGACCCCGAGGACCGCCTCGGCGGGCACCCGGCCACCCCGGCCCACGACCAGGGCCACGCCCGGGTACTCGACGCCACCTCCCGCCAGGTCACTGACCCGGCCCACCAGCTCCAGGGGCAGGTTGTCGATGACGAACCAGCCCAGGTCCTCCAGGGCCGCCGACGCCGTGGACCGGCCCGCGCCCGACATCCCCGTCACCAGGACGATCTCACTCATCGTCACGCCCTCTCGCGCCGCCCAGCCCGTGCAGGTGATCGTAGAGGCTGCGCGCCACCGGGTGCGGCAGCCCGGCCACCTGGGCCAGCTCCTCGCGCGTGGCGGCCCGCACCCGGTCGAGCGACCCGAAGTGCTCCAGGAGGCGCTCGCGCCGCGCCGGCCCGAGGCCCCCCACCCCGTCGAGGGCCGAGGCGACCATGGCCCGCCCGCGCGTCGAGCGGTGGAACGTGATGGCGAAGCGGTGCGCCTCGTCGCGCACGCGCTGGACCAGGTACAGCTCCTCGCTGCCGCGCGGCAGCACCACCGGCGTGCTGGCCCCGGGCCGGAACAGGAGCTCTTCGCGCTTGGCCAGGGCCGCCAGCTCGATCCCGGCCAGGCCCATCTCGGCCACCACCGCCTCGATGGCGTGCAGCTGCCCGAGGCCGCCATCCAGGATCACCAGGCTGGCGGGCGCGAAGCGCCCGTCGCCGGCCCCGGCGCGGGTCAGGCGCCGGCGCACCACCTCGGCCATGGCCCCCACGTCGTCGTTGCCCGCCACCTCGCGCACGTGGAAGCGCCGGTAGGCCGCCTTCACGGGCAGGCCGTCCTCGAAGACCACCATCGAGCCCACGTAGCTGGTCCCCTGGAGATGGCTCATGTCGAAGCACTCGATGCGGAAGGGGGGCGCGGCCAGGCCGAGGGCCCGGCCCAGGCCCTCCAGAGCGGCGCTGCGGGCCCGGTGGTCGTGCGCGCGGCGCACCATGTCGCGCTGGAGCACGGCGCGCGCGTCGGCGCGGGCCATCTCCACGGCGCGCTGGCGTCGCCCGCGCTCGACGGTGCGCACGCGCACGCCCCGACCCCGCCGCTCGGCCAGGAGCCGCGCGGCCACGGCCGACGTCTCCTCGCTCACGACCACCTCGGGCGGCACCTCCTCGCCCGCCCCGTAGAGGTGGCCGAGGGCGGCCTCGATGATCTCCCCCCCGCTCGCGGGCGCGACCCCCTCGACCAGGGTCACGTCGCGGCCGACCACCCGGCCCCCCCGCACCCGGAAGCGCACCACCGCGGCGCGGTCGCCGTCGGTCGCGACGGCCACGACGTCGAGGTCGGAGTGATCGTCGAGCACCACGCTCTGGTGCTGGGCCGCCCGCTCCAGGGCCGCCAGGGAGTCGCGGAGGCGCGCGGCCGCCTCGAAGTCGCGGGCCGCCGAGGCGTCCTCCATCTGCGCGCGCAGCCGCGAGCGCAGGGGGGCGACCCGTCCCTCGAAGAACGCCGACCACGCCTCGACCTGCTCGGCGTACTGGGCCGGGCTGATCAGGCCCGCGCAGGGTCCCGGGCAGCGCCCGATGTCGTAGAGCAGGCAGGGCCGCCCCAGCCGCTCGTGGTACTGAAACTTGTGGCGCGTGCAGGTGCGCAGGGGGAAGGCCTGGGCCAGCTCGTCGAGCACCCGGCGTACCGACCCGACGTCGGCGAAGGGCCCGAAGTAGCGCACGCCGCGCACGTGGTGCGCCCGCGTCAGGGAGGGCACCGGGTAGGCGGAGCGCTGGTCGATGGCGACGTAGGGGAAGCTCTTGTCGTCCTTCAGATTCAGGTTGTAGCGCGGCTGGTTCTGCTTGATCAGCTCGTTCTCGAGGATCAGCGCGTCGACCTCGTTCGGAGTGAGGATCCACTCGACGCTGCGGGCCTCCTCCATGAGCGCCTGCGTCTTCACGTCCAGGGCCTCGCGACGCTGGAAGTAGTTGGCCAGCCGCTGGGCCAGCGAGACGGCCTTGCCCACGTAGATCACGCTGCCGTGCTCGTCGCGGAACAGGTAGCAGCCGCTGGCCCGCGGGATCTCCGCCGGGCGCGCCAGCGTCATCGCGACCTCGCCAGCGCCGCGCCGATCACCCGCCCGGTCGCGGTGTCCAGCTGGGCGATCTGCTCCGGGGTGCCCTCGCCCACCAGGTCGCCGCCGCGCCGGCCCCCCTCGGGGCCCAGATCGATGATCCAGTCGGCGGTCTTGATGACGTCGAGGTTGTGCTCGATGACGACCACCGTGTTGCCCTGGTCGACCAGACGGTGCAGGACCGCGAGCAGGCGGTATACGTCGTCGAAGTGCAGGCCGGTCGTGGGCTCGTCGAGCACGTAGAGGGTGTGCCCGGTCGGCCGACGCGCCAGCTCGGTGGCCAGCTTGACCCGCTGGGCCTCGCCCCCCGAGAGCGTCGGCGCGGGCTGGCCGAGGCGCACGTAGCCGAGCCCCACGTCGGCCAGGGTCTGGATCTGGCGCAGGATCGCGGGCTGGCGGGCGAAGAACGCGCAGGCCTCGTCGACCGGCATGGCCAGCACGTCGGCGATGGTGCGGCCGCGATAGAGGATCTCCAGCGTCTCGCGGCTGTAGCGCGTCCCGTGGCAGACCTCGCAGGTGACGTACACGTCGGGCAGGAAGTGCATCTCGATGCGCAAGGTCCCGTCGCCCGCGCAGGCCTCGCAGCGCCCGCCCTTGACGTTGAAGGAGAAGCGGCCCGGCTGGTAGCCACGGACCTTGGCCTCGGTGGTGTCGGCGAACAGGCGTCGGATCTTGTCGAAGACCCCGGTGTAGGTCGCCGGGTTCGAGCGCGGGGTGCGCCCGATGGGCTGCTGGTCCACGGCCACCACCTTGTCGAGGTGCTCGACGCCGTCGATGCCCTCGTGGGCCAGTGCCGCGGTGCGCGCGCCGTTCAGCGTGTGCTCCAGGGACTGCAGGAGGATCCCATTGATCAAGGTGGACTTGCCCGAACCGGACACGCCGGTCACCGCGGTGAAGGTGCCCAGGGGCACCTCGACGGTGAGGTCGCGCAGGTTGTTGGCCCGCGCGCCGCGGATGCGCACCCGGTTCCCGTCGCCGGCCCGGCGCTCCTGGGGCACCTCGATGCGCCGACGCCCGGCCAGGTAGTCACCGGTCAGCGAGTCGCTGGAGGCCACCAGCTGGTCGCAGGTGCCCGCAAAGACGATCTGGCCGCCGTGCTCCCCGGCCCCCGGCCCGATGTCCACCACGTAGTCGGCGGCCCGGATGGTCTCCTCGTCGTGCTCCACCACGATCACCGAGTTCCCGAGGTCCCGCAGCCGCTCCAGGGTGGCGATCAGGCGGTGGTTGTCGCGCTGGTGGAGCCCGATGGAGGGCTCGTCGAGGACGTAGAGGACGCCGACCAGCCGGCTGCCGATCTGCGACGCCAGGCGGATGCGCTGGGCCTCGCCGCCCGACAGCGTGGCCGAGGCCCGACTGAGGGTCAGGTAGTCGAGGCCCACGTCGACCAGGAACCGCAGTCGCTCGCGGATCTCCTTGACCACCTCGCGGGCGATCTGCGCCTCCCGCTCGGCCAGGCCCAGCCCGGCGAAGTACTCGAGCGCCTCGTCGATGGTCATCTCGCTGACCTCGGCGATGGTGCGCTCGCCCAGGCGCACCGCCAGCACCTCGGGGCGCAGCCGGCGCCCGTGGCACGACGGGCACTCCACCTCGCGCATGTACTGCTCGATCTGCTCGCGCGACCAGTCCCCGTCGGCCTCGGACCGCTTGCGCTCCAGCCACTCGACGATGCCCGCGAAGGTCGTCTCGAAGGTTCGCTGGTGGCTCCCGCGACCCCGGTAGCGCACCGAGATCGCCTGGTCGCTGCCGTGCAGGACCATCTCTCGGTCGCTCGCGCGCAGCCGGCGCCAGGGAGTGGCCGTCGAGAACCCGCCCGCCGCCGCGACCCCCTCGAGCAGGCGCTCGAAGTACTTGAAGCGCATGCCGGACCACGGCGCCAGCGCGCCGCCGGCCAGGGACTTGCCCGGGTCGGGCACCACCCGCTCGGGGTCGACCTCGAAGCGGGTGCCGAGCCCGCTGCAGGCCGGGCACGCCCCGTAGGGGGAGTTGAACGAGAAGTCGCGCGGCTGGAGCTCGCGAAAGCTCAGCCCGCAGTGGGTGCAGGCCAGGCGCTCGGAGAAGGCCACCTCCTCCTCGTGGTCGGCGTCGACGAACACGACGGTCACGACGCCCTTGGTCAGGCGCAGGGCCGTCTCGACCGACTCGGTCAGGCGCTGGCGGTTGCGCGCGGCCACCGTCAGGCGATCCAGCACGACGCTGATGGTGTGCTGCTCGTAGCGGGCCAGGGCGATCTCCTCGCGCTCGGCCAGCTCGTGGACCACCCCGTCGACCCGCACGCGCGAGTAGCCCTGGCTGGCCAGCTCGTCGAGCAAGGTGGAGTACTCACCCTTGCGCCCCTCGACCACGGTGGCCAGGACCAAGAACCGCTGACCGGCCGGATGCGCCAGGACCAGGTCGACGATCTGCTGGGGCGTCTGGCGCGTCACCACCCGGTCGCACGAGGGGCAGTGGGCCACGCCCACGCGCGCGAAGAGCAGGCGGAGGTAGTCGTGCACCTCGGTCACGGTGCCCACAGTCGAGCGCGGGTTGCGAGAGGCGGTCTTCTGGTCAATGGAGATGGCCGGCGAGAGCCCCTCGATGAAGTCGACGTCGGGCTTGTCCATCTGCCCGAGGAACTGGCGCGCGTAGGCGGACAGGCTCTCCACGTAGCGTCGCTGGCCCTCGGCGTAGATGGTGTCGAAGGCCAGGGACGACTTGCCCGATCCCGACAGGCCCGTGAAGACGACCAGACGGTCTCGCGGCACCTCGAGGCTCACGTTCTTCAGGTTGTGGACGCGGGCTCCCTGGATCCGAATGCTCGCCGTCACGTCGAGAATCTACCGGTCACGACTGAGCGCCCGGCGCGGGCCCGACCTCGAGACCGGGCCGGCGCAGGCTGTAGAGCACGTCGCGCAGCGCCGCGGCCTCCTCGAAGCGCAGATCGCGCGCCGCGGCCAACATCGCCGCCTCGATGCGCGCCATCTCGGCGGCGTCGACGGGAGCGGGGGGCTCCTCGAGCACCGGGACCGGCGCCCGGCGCACCTCGCGCGCCGCGGGCTCGCTGCGCAGCCGGCTGAGCAGGTCGGTGACGGACTTGGTGATCGTGCGCGGCTCGATCCCGCGCTCGAGGTTGTGGGCCAGCTGGCGCTGGCGGCGGCGCTCGGTGACGGCCATCGCCTCGCGGATCGAGTCGGTCAGCTGGTCGCCGTAGAGCACGGCCTGCCCGTTGGCGTTGCGGGCGGCACGCCCGATGGTCTGGATCAGCGCGCTGCGCGAGCGCAGGAACCCCTCCTTGTCCGCGTCCAGGATCGCCACCAGGGACACCTCGGGCAGGTCCAGGCCCTCGCGCAGCAGGTTGATGCCGACGAGCACGTCGAAGACCCCCAGGCGCAGGTCGCGCAGGATCTCGATGCGCGCGATGGTGTCGATGTCGCTGTGCAGGTACTGGACCCGGTAGCCGGCCTTGGCCAGGAAGGTCGTCAGGTCCTCGGCCATCTTCTTGGTCAGGGTCGTCACGAGGGCCCGCTCGCCGCGCTCGATGACCTGGTCCAGGCGAGAGCGCAGGTCGTCGATCTGGTGGCGGGTGGGCACCAGCAGCACCTCGGGGTCGACCAGGCCGGTCGGGCGGATCACCTGCTCGACCACCTGGTCGCTCACCTCGAGCTCGTAGGGGCCCGGCGTCGCCGAGACGAACACCACCTGGGGCACCAGCTCGATGAACTCGTCGAAGTTGAGCGGCCGGTTGTCCAGAGCGCTCGGCAGGCGAAAGCCGTGCTCGACCAGGACCCCCTTGCGGGACCGGTCCCCGGCGAACTGGCCGCGCACCTGGGGGACGGCCACGTGGGACTCGTCGATCACCACCAGGAAGTCCTCGGGGAAGTAGTCGAGCAGCGTGTAGGGACGCTCCCCCGCCGCGCGCCCGTCCAGGTGGCGCGCGTAGTTCTCCACGCCCGAGCAGATCCCCGTCTGCTCGAGCATCTCCAGGTCGTACTCGGTGCGCTGGCGTAGGCGCTGGGCCTCCAGCAGGCGCCCCTGGGCGGTGAGCTCGGCCAGGCGGACGCCGAGCTCCTCCTCGATCGAGCGGCAGGCGCGCGCCAGGGTCTCGGCCCCGGTGGCGTAGTGGGAGGCGGCGAAGATCGTCGTCTCGTCCACGCGTCCTCGGCCCGCGCCGGTCAGGGGGTCGAAGAATGCGATCGACTCGATCTCGTCGAACAGGGTCGAGATGCGCACGGCCTCGTTGGCGTAGGCCGGCTGGACCTCGATGGTGTCGCCGTGGACGCGGAAGGTCCCGCGCTGCAGGGTCATCTCGTTGCGCGTGTACTGCATCTCGATGAGCCGGCGCAGGGTGGCCCGCTGGTCGATCGGGTCGCCCACCCGCAGGGGCAGCATGCGGTCGCGGTACTCCAGCGGACTGCCCAGGCCGTAGATGCACGACACCGAGGCCACGACGATCGTGTCGCGCCGCGTCAGGAGCGCCGACGTGGACGCATGGCGGAGCCGGTCGATCTCCTCGTTGATCGAGCTGTCCTTCTCGATGTAGGTGTCGGTGCGCGGGATGTAGGCCTCCGGCTGGTAGTAGTCGTAGTAGGAGACGAAGAACTCCACGCGGTTGGAGGGCATCATGTCGCGCAGCTCGGCCGCCAGCTGGGCGGCCAGCGACTTGTTGGGCTCCAGGATCAGAGTCGGGCGCTGGACCCGCTCGACCAGCCAGGCGATGGTCGCGGTCTTGCCGCTGCCGGTGATCCCCTCGAGGGTCTGGAAGCGCAGGCCGCTCGAGACGCCGTGCGCCAGGGCCTCGATCGCGGCCGGCTGGTCCCCGGCGGGGGCGAAGGGGGACTCGACGCGAAAGTCGCTCACGCGTCGCCCAGCTCGGCCAGGGCCCGGTCCACGGCGGCCCGCAGCTCGTCGAGCGACCCGTCGTTGGCGATGACCACGTCGGCCCAGGCCGTGCGCACGTCGTTGCCCACTTGCGCGGCCAGGCGCGCGCGCGCGTCCTCCTCGGACATCGCCCGCGCCGTGACCAGGCGCTCCAGGGCGACCGCGGGGTCGGCCACCACGACCCACACCACCGCGGCGCCCAGCAGCTCGCGCAGCTCGGGACGGTACAGGGGCACCGCCGCGAAGGCCCACGGGGCCTCCACCGCATCCAGCTGCTGGCGCAGCCGCTGCAGGATCGCCGGATGCGTGATCGCCTCCAGGCGCGCGCGCGCCGCGTCGTTGCCGAAGACCACCCCGGCCAGGAATGCGCGGTCCAGCGTCCCGTCGCGGGCCAGAGCCGCGGACCCGAAGGCGTCCACGATCGCCGTCCACACGGGGCCACCGGGCCAGGCGACCTCCCGGGCCGCGACGTCGGCGTCCACGACGCGATAGCCCCGCTCCTCCAGGTACGCGCCGACCGTGCTCTTGCCGGCCCCGATGCCGCCGCTCACGATGACGACGCTCATGGACTCACCGTAGCGACCGGCAGCCCGCCGGCCGCGGGCCGCCCCGGCCTACTCCGCGGTCTCGTCGCTGCTCGGGGCGGTGTCGGTGTCGTCGTCGTTCTGGTCGGTCTCGGTGTCGTCGTCGACCTGGGGGGCCTCGACCGCGTACTCCGCCCAGGCCGCCTGCGCCTCGGTCTCGGGCGTGAAGTCGCCGTACTCGATGCTCCCGATGTAGTTGCCCTCGGCGTCGTAGGCGTGCTCGCCGAATGCCTCGCGGTACTCGGCCGAGACCTCGCCGCCCTCCAGGGCCTGCTTGATCGAGAGGCTGATGCGCCGGCGCCCGGTATCGAGCTCGATGATCTTGACCCACAGCTCCTCGCCGGGCGAGACCACCTGGTCGGGCGAGTCCACGTGGTGCGTGGCCATCTCCGAGATGTGCACCAGGCCCTCGATGCCGTCGCCAACCTGCACGAACGCGCCGAAGGGCACCAGCTTGGTGACGCGCCCGTAGACCAGCTGGTCCACCGCGTGACCCTCGGCGAAGACCTGCCAGGGATCCATCTGCGTCGCCTTGAGGGACAGCGAGATGCGCTCCTTGGAGTAGTCGACGTCCAGCACCTCGACCTCGACCTCGTCGCCGACCGAGACGACCTGGCTCGGGTGATCGATGTGCTTCCAGGACAGCTCGGACACGTGGATCAGGCCGTCCATGCCGCCCAAGTCCACGAAGGCGCCGAAGTTGACGACCGAGGACACGACGCCCTTGCGCCGCTCTCCGGGCTTCAGGTTGTTGAGGAAGTCGCCGCGCTGCTCCTTCTGGGTCTCCTCGAGCCACGCTCGCCGCGACAGCACCACGTTGTTGCGATTGCGGTCCAGCTCGATGATCTTGGCCTCGACGGTCTTGCCGATGTAGGGCTGCAGCTCCCGCACGCGGCGCAGCTCGACCAGGGAGGCGGGCAGGAAGCCGCGCAGGCCGATGTCGACGATGAGGCCGCCCTTGACGACCTCGATGACCACGCCCTTGACGACCTCGTTGCGGGTCTTCAGGTCCTCGATCGTGGCCCAGGCCTTCTCGTACTGCGCCCGCTTCTTGGACAGGACGAGCCGCCCCTCCTTGTCCTCCTTCTGGAGCACCAGGCACTCGACGCGCTCGCCCAGGGAGACGACCTCGTGGGGGTCCACGTCGTTGCGAATCGACAGCTCGCGGGCCGGGATCACGCCCTCGGACTTGAAGCCGATGTCCAAGAGGACCTCGTCACGGTCGATCTTGACCACCGTGCCGACCACCAGGTCGCCGTCGTCGAACTCGAGCACCGTCGCGCCTACCAGGTCGGTCAAGTCGGTGCCGACCAGGTTGTCTTCGGTGATGACCCGGGGGGTGTAGTTGCCCTCGGCGTCGAACGTGCCCATGGGCACATCGGAAAGGAGCGAGCCCTCCGTCATACAAACTGCCTTTTTCGTGATCGCACCGGGATCTGACTAGACGACACGGGAGGGGCCACCAGTGCTGGCCCGACGGACGATCCTAGCGCACCTCACCCTTTGGCCGTCGCCCAGTCCCGGCCCCAGCGCAGCGAGATCTCCAGGGGCACGCTGAGCGTGGCCGCCTCGGTGAGCGCCACCGCTATCACCTCGCTCACCGCGGCGCGCTCGTCGTCGGGCACCTCGACGACGACCTCGTCGTGGACCTGCAGGACCAGACGGGAGCGCCACGGCCCCGCCGCCAGGGCGCGATCCAGGCGCACCAGGGCGGACTTGAACACGTCGGCCGCCATGCCCTGGATCCCGGCGTTCATCGCCTGGCGCTCGGCCGCGGCGCGCGGGGCGCCGGTCGCCGTCGCCAGGTCCGGGAAGGGCCGGATGCGGCCGGCCTCGGTGCGCGAGAACCCCCGCTCCCGGATCTCGGCCACGGTGCGCTCCATGTAGTCGCGCACCGTGGGGAAGCTCGCGAAGTAGCGGTCGATGATCGCGCGCGCGTGCGCCACCCCCAGCCCGAGGCGCTGGCTCAGGCCGAAGGACTCCATGCCGTAGGCCAGCCCGTAGGAGACCGCCTTGGCCTGCTCGCGCTGCTCGTGGCTCACCTCGTCGGGTGGCACGCCGAAGACCAGCGCGGCGATCTGGCGGTGGACGTCCTGGCTCGCGGCGAAGGCGGCCAGCAGGCCCTGGTCCTGGGACAGGTGCGCCAGGATCCGCAGCTCGATCTGGTTGTAGTCGGCCACGGCCAGCCACCAGCCGGGCGGGGGCACGAAGGCGGTGCGCAGGCGACGCCCCTCGGTCGTGCGCACCGGGATGTTGTGCAGGTTGGGCCCCTCCGACGAGATCCGCCCGGTGCGCGCGACCATCTGGTTGAAGACGGCGTGGATGCGTCCGTCGGGGCCGACGCTGTCAATCAGCGAGCTCCCGTAGGTGCTGCGCAGCTTCTCGACCTCCCGGTAGCGCAGCAGGCGCGCGACGATGGGGTGCTGGTCGGCCATGGCCTCCAGACTCGCCGCGTCGGTCGAGAAGCCCGTCTTGATCTTGCGCACGGGGCGCAGGCCCAGCTCGGAGAAGAGCACCGTCTGGATCTGGGGCGACGAGTTGACGTTGAAGGGATGGCCGGCGAGCTCCTGGATCTCCTGGTCGAGCCGGGCGGCCTCGGCCGCGAACTCGTCGGCGATCGCCCGCAGCACGGTCACGTCCACGCCGACGCCGATCATCTCCATGCGCGCCAGCACGTTGACCAGGGGCAGCTCGATCCCCTCGTAGACGGCCCCGAGCTCCCAGGTGGCGATCTCGCGCCGCAGCACGCCGCGCACCGCGGCGGCCCGCGAGACCTGCTCGACCAGCGCGGACCCCGCGCCGTCGTCGAAGAGCTGGCTAGACGTGGCGGGCGGTGGCATCCCGAGGAAGCGCTCGGCCACCGCGTCCAGGTCGTAGCGGCCGCTCGCCGAGTCCACCAGGTAGGCCATCAGTGCGCTGTCGTCGCCGGGAGTCGGCACGTCCCGGCCGGCCTCCAGCAGCTCGCGGACCAGCCCCTTGACGTCGTGGCCCGCGAGCGGCGAACCGTCGTAGCTGGCGACCCACTGGGCGCGCGACACCACGGCGACGCGCGCGCTCGTCGCATCCAGCACCGCCACCTCGCCCCCCCGCGCGGCGACCACGCGACCCCGTACGCCCGCCAGCTCGTCGAGGTCGACCAGCCGCGCCGCGGGACCCGCGGCGCTGGCCGGCCGGCCCGGCGCGGGCCCGCCCTCCGCCCCCGGCCCGAGGAGGCCCTCGTCGAGGAGCTGGCCGAAGCGCCGCCGCATGGTCGCCATGTCGAAGCGGTCGAAGAAGGTCTGGATCTCACTGCGGCGCCAGCCGCCCACGTCCAGGTCCGTGACGTCCACGTCCACGGGCACGTCACGCACCAGCGCCATGACGTCGGCGTTGTGCCGGGCCCGCTCCTGGTGGGTCGCCAGGTTCTCGCGCAGCTTGGGTGTGAGCTCGTCGAGATGGGCGAAGATGCCGTTGAGGTCGCCGAACTGGGTGAGCAGGCGTGCCGCGGTCTTCTCCCCCACGCCCGGCACCCCCGGCAGGTTGTCGCTGGCGTCGCCGCGCAGCGCCGCCAGCTGCGGGTAGCGGGCCGGCTCGATGCCGCAGCGCGCCACGATGCCGGCCTCGTCGTAGAGGTCGTAGTCCGACACCCCCCGCCGGTTGTAGAGGACCCGCACGTAGGGATCCTCGACCAGCTGGAAGGTGTCGCGGTCCCCCGACACCACAACGGCCGCGTGCTGGCGGTCGCGCGCCCGGGTGGCCAAGGTCGCCAAGACGTCGTCGGCCTCGTAGTCGGGCACGCCGACCACCGGGATGGCCAGCGCCTCGCAGAGCGCGCGGATGAAGTCGAACTGCGGCTCGAGCTGGGGCGGCGTCTCGGCGCGGCCCCCCTTGTAGTCCTCGGCCATCCGGTTGCGAAACGACCCGCCCGGCAGGTCGAAGGCGACGGCCACGCCCCGGGGCCGCCACGTGCGCACCAGGGTGTGCAGCATGGCCGCGAAGCCGTGGAGCGCGTTGGTCGGCGTGCCGTCGGCCGTCGTGAGATCGGCGCTCAGGGCGAAGTAGGCGCGAAACGCCAGGGACATCCCATCGAGCAGGATGAGAGGCCCCCCCGCCGGCGGCTCAGCCACCGAACTCCCCGCGCAGGATCTGCTGGGCGACGTCGCGCATCCGCACGCGCGCCCGCATCGCGGCCTGCTGGATGGTGTCGAAGGCGGTCGGCTCGTCGACGGCCCGCTCGGCCATGAGGCGCTCCTTGGCCCGCTGGACCAGCTCGCGGGTCTCGATCTTGTCGTCGACCTGGTGCGGCTCGGGGCCCGCCGGCGGCGCGGCGGTCGAGGGGTCCAAGATAGCCGCCAGCTTGGGCAGCAGCTCGGAGGAGCGGAACGGCTTGACCAGGTAGGCCGCCACCCCGGCGTCGCGGGCGTTCTCGATGAGCGTGCGCTGGGAGAACGCGGTGAGCAGGACCACCACCGTCGGGCTGCCCTGGACGGCGCGGGCGACCTCGATCCCGTCCAGGCCGGGCATCTTGATGTCGAGCAGGGCGAGGTCCGGGTGGTGTTCCTCGATCAGGGCCAGGGCGTCGTCGCCGCGGGCGGCCTCGCCCACCACGAGGTAGCCGTCGCTCTCGAGCATCTCCTTGAGGTCGAGCCGGATGATCGACTCGTCATCCGCGATCACTACTCGTCGTTCCATCCCCGTCCTTTGGTACCCACGACCGAAGCAGCTCGTCGCGCTCCGCCACCAGCTCCCCGACCTCGCGCCGCCGGCGCAGCATCTCGGCCGCCGCGACCGCCACGTGGCGCGACAACTCCTCGTACTCCTGCGCTTGCGTCGGGGTTTCCGAGACTAGCGCCCGGATCCGGGCGTCGTCGAGAGCCGCGTTCCACACGGCCACCTGCTCTTCGAGCACGTGCAGGCTCTCGCGCGCCGCGCTCAGCCGTCGCTGGCAGTCCTCCAGTCGGCGACGCTGCACCCGCAAGCCCATCGCCCTCAGTGTACGGGCCTACCACTGCGCACCGGCAACGCCGGAGCCCGCGCGTACCACGTCCGCGAGGCGGTAGCCGAGGCCCCCCGGCGCCGCGACCACGTCGTCACCGCCTGTGACCTCGACGTCGACGACGTCGCTTGGCTCGCGCACCGCATCCTCGGCCAGCATCCGCAGGGCGCTGCGCCCGAGGGGGGACTCGAAGAACCCCCCGACGTAGGGCCGCAGCCCGAGCTCCCTCGCCCGGCGGCAGAGCTCTCGGGCGACCGCCAGTCCTCCCACGCGCCCCGGCTTGACGCACACCAGCTGAGCCGCGTGGTGGGCGGCGAGGAGGCGCACGTCAGAGAGGCTCCGCACACCCTCGTCGACGCTGAGGGGCACCGCGGTCCGCGAGGCCAGCGCCGTCAGGCGCGCGAGGTCCCCCGGGGCGAAGGGCTGCTCGACGGCCACCACGGGAAGCCGGACCCACAGCGCGGCCGCGTCGGCCAGGACCTCCTCGACGCTCCCGGCCGAGGCGTTGTAGTCGAGCAGCACCTCGGAGCCTTGCTCGGCCAGCCACGCCACCGCGTCCTCGCGCCACTGGGCCGGTCGCACCTTGGCCCGAATCCGCACGCCCCCCACCGCGCCGCCGGGTGGTGGGTCGAGCAGGGAGATCGTCGCCAGGCCCGGCACCGCTCCCGCGCCACGCCATCCCGCGGGCCGCGCCTCACCGGTGGATCGCAGGTGGAGGTCGAGCAGGGCCATCTCCACCAGAGCCCAGGCGACCCGCGAGGCCGGCTCCGGACCGGCCAGCTGGCCCACGCGGCTCCAGGGGGGCAACGCGGCCTCGCGCGCGACGATCCCTCCCAGGCGCTCGGGCACCTCGGTGCGCAAGATGTCGATCACCTCGCCGGCCCCGGGGTCGCCATTCAGCGCGACGGGCTGCACGCCAACCTCGCCGAACCCCTCCCCGACCGGCGTCGCCACGCGCGCCAGCAGGCGCGGTCGGTGCTCGTGGCGCTGGCCGGCCGCGCTGACGGGTCGCGCCAGCACCGCGTCGCGACGCCACACCTCGAGTGTCCCGGTGCTCCAGTCGATGGCTGCTACGGTAGACCGGCCTGCCCGGATGGCGGAATCGGTAGACGCGGAGGCCTCAAAAGCCTTTACTCGCAAGGGTGTGTGGGTTCGAGTCCCACTCCGGGCACCCACCGCCGGAGGCCCCCGCAGTCCGTCACCTCGCGGTGCGCCCTGTTAGCGTGGCGCCGTGAGTTTCGACGTCCCGTGGCGCGACGACGCCGTCGCCCTGTTCCCCGGCCAGGGCTCGATCGCCTCGGGCGCGGGCCGGGCGTGGACCGCGAGCCCCCACTGGTCCCTGGTCGCGCAGATCTCCGACGTTACCGGCACCGACGTGGCCCACCTGCTGCTCGACGCGTCCGACAAGGATGTCATCCGCACCGACCACGCCCAGTTGGCGACCTTCGCCCTGTCTCTGGTCGGCTACCACGACCTCCTGGCGCTCGGGTGGCGCCCGCGCTACCACCTCGGCCACAGCCTGGGCGAGTTCAGCGCTCTGACCGCCGCCGGCGTGCTCACGCTCGACGATGGCGCGCGCCTGATCGCGGTGCGCGGAGCCGCCATGGCCGAGGCCGCCCGCGCCGCGGCGGGGGCGATGATCGCCCTGCTCGGCGGTGACGAGGCGGCGCGCGCGCGCGTCGAGCAGCGCCCTGACATCTACGTGGCCAACGTGAACGGGACCGGCCAGCTGGTCGTCAGCGGCGAGCTCGCCGCACTCGACGCCCTCGTCGGCGACGCCCGGGACCTCGGATTCAAGCGCGCGACCCGCCTCCCGATCGGCGGCGCCTTCCACTCCCCCCTCATGGCGCCGGCCCAGGGCGCCCTCGACGCCCAGCTGGCGCGCACCCCGTGGCATCCGAGCGACGCCATCGTCGTGGCCAACGTGGACGGCCGGATCCACCCAGCCGCCGACTGGTCGGGCCTCCTTAGCCGTCAGCTCACCAGTCCCATCGAGTTCTTGGCGGCCACCACCGCCCTGCCCGACGGAGTCACCGCCAGCGTCGAGATGCCGCCGGGCGCCGTTCTGACGGGTCTCACGCGACGGATCCGCCCCTTCGCCACCCAGGTGGCCCTGACCGAGCCCGGCGAGCTGGGGGCCCTGGCGTGAGTCGCGTCGTCCTGGTCACCGGCGCCAGCCAGGGCATCGGTGCCGCCATTGCCGCGCGCTTCGTCGCGCTGGGCGACGTGGTCGTGACGCTGTCCCGGCGCCCCCTGGCGCCCGACGGGGTCGCCGAGGCCCTCACCGTCGACGTCGCCGACAGTGCCGCCGTGACCGCCGCCGTCAAGGGACTCGTCGAGCGCCACGGGCCCATCGAGGTGGCCGTCGTCAACGCGGGGATCACCCGCGACGGGCTGGCGCTGCGCATGACCGACGCGCAGTGGCGCGACGTCCTCTCCACCGACCTGGACGGCGCCTTCTACACGGCCCGGGCGGTTCTCGCACCCATGGTGCGCGCCCGGCGCGGGACGATCATCTTCGTCGGCTCGGTGAGCCCCTTCCTCGGGGTTCCCGGCCAGGCCAACTACGGCGCCGCCAAGGCCGGCCTGGTCGGCCTGGCCCGGTCACTGGCCCGTGAGCTGGCCTCGCGCTCCATCACGGTCAACGTCATCGCCCCCGGCCTCATCGAGACCGAGATGACCCGCGACGTGGTCGCCGACGGTCCCCTCGGGTCGGGCGCCATCCCCCTCGGCCGAAGTGGCCAGCCCGCCGACGTCGCCGCGGCGGTGGCGTTCCTGGCCAGCGACGGCGCCCGCTACATCACGGGCGCCGTCTTGCCGGTCGACGGCGGTCTGGCCCTCGGGCTCTAGCCCCGACCGGCGCGCCCGGCGCGGGCCGCGGCCGGCGGCGCGGCGTTCAGCAGGGCCGACTCGATCGTCGCGGCCAGCAGCTCGTGTCCGAGCGGGCTGGGATGGATGTTGCACCCGGTCAGACCGCTGCTCGCCGGATAGGCGACCAGCAGGCCGGCCACGCACGGGTCGCCGCCAAAGGGCGTGGCGGCCGCCTGGAACATGCTGAAGCCGTCGGCGACGATGCCGTGGAACTGGTGGGTCACCGCATTGATCGTCGCGTCGAGCTGCTGGGCCTCGCCGACTTGCAGCGGCTGGCTGTAGTTCAGCGCGTAGTAGTCGACGGCCACCAGGGCGCGTGAGTAGTGGCCCTCGACGCGCAGGGCGTGGTAGATGATCGCCAGGTTGGTGCCGATCTGCTTGAGCACCGCGCCGAACTCACTCAGGCTGAGGCACTGATCCGCGGTCGTCTCCTGACACAGGAACGCGTCGTTGGCGCCGATGTCGATCGTCACCAGTCGCGTCGCGGGGTGGGTGCGCAAGAAGTGGACGGCGTAGGACAGCTGCGATCCGGTGTAGCTCACGTGGAGCGGGTAGGCCGTGCGGTAGCCGGCGCTCTGGCCGGGCGCGTTCTCGCAGCCGTTGGAGGCCGCCGTCACGCTGATCATCGACGCGGTCGTCTCGCCCGGACACGACGCGTTGAACAGGTGCAGGTTCAGCGCCGCCGCGACGTCGTTGGCGTAGCTCGAGAAGTTCGCCGCGTTGGCGTAGGTCGCCGCGGTGGTGGTCTGGGGTGGCGTGTAGCCAAAGGCCACCGAGTCACCGAGCGCCAGGTACGGCGCCCCCTGTCCCCAGCCGGTCTTGTTTCCCGCGGCCCCGGAGGCCGCCGCGCTCACCACGACACTCGCGACCAGCATGGCGCTAGCCGCCACGGCGGCTACTCGTTGGTACACCCGATGCCCCATCACGCCCCCCTTGGCTGTGTGCCCGTGCCCGGGCAGGCTCATCCTAGAGCGCCCTCTCGCGCGCACACGGCCATCCCGCCGGATTGGGCAGGATCACGCAGCCATTGAGTACGATACGACGACACAGAGAAGGGATGACCATGGACCGCGACGAGGCCTTCAAGATGTTCACGGACAGCGCCGTCGAGGTGCTGGCGGTGGACCCAGCCAAGGTGACGCCCGAAGCCTCGTTCGCCGACGACCTCGGGGCCGACAGCCTCGACCTGGTCGAGCTGGTGATGGCGCTCGAGGAGAACTTCCACATCGAGGTGGGCGAGGACGAGCTCAAGGACATCACGACCGTCGGCGAGGCCTTCGACCTGATCTACGCGAAGCTCTAGTGCTCGTCGCGCGCACCCCCGAGGGGCCGGTCGCTGGTCGTCGCGTCGCCGTCACCGGCCTCGGCGCGGTGTCGTGCGCCGGCCTCGGCGTGGACGCGCTGTGGTCCGCCCTGCACGAGCCGGTGGCCCCGCCCTCCAAGCGCGTGGCGCCCTTCGACGCCTCGCCCATCGGCGGCCCCAAGGAGCTGCGCCGACTCGACCCCTTCACCCTCTACGCCCTGGTCGCCGCGGACGAGGCCTGGCGCCAGTCGGGCCTCACCGGAACTCTGGAGGACGGCGGCACCGTTGTCACCACCGGCATCGGCGGGCTCCAGTCGATCCTGGCCCAGGTCGAGGTGCTGCGCGAGCGGGGTCCCGGGCGCGTCTCGCCCTTCATGGTGCCCATGATGATGCCGAACGCCGCCAGTGCGGCCGTCTCCATGCGCTTCGGCTTGGGCGGACCCTGCGAGACGGTGACCACGGCGTGCGCCGCGGGGACGCACGCCATCGGCAACGGGGCGCATCTGGTGGCCAGCGGGCGCTGCCCAGTGGTCGTGGCCGGTGGTGCCGAGGCCGTCCTGGTCGAGATCGCCGAGGCGGGGTTCCGCAACATGACCGCCCTTAGCGCGAGCGACCTGTCACGACCCTTCGACGTGGACCGCGACGGCTTCGTCATGGGCGAGGGCGCCGGGATCCTCATCCTGGAGGACTGGGAGCACGCCGAGGCGCGAGGGGCCCGCATCCTGGCCGAGGTCCTCGGAGCCGCCTCGACCGCCGACGCCTACCACATCACCGCCCCCGACCCCGAGGGTCGCGGCGCGGTGCGCTCGATGCGCCTGGCTCTCGAGGACGCGCAGCTGGAGCCCGGCGACATCTCGCACATCAACGCGCACGGGACGTCGACGCCGCTGAACGACTTGGCCGAGGCGGTGGCCGTGGCGCGCGTGTTCGGCGACAACGCCCCGCCGGTGACGTCCGTGAAGGGGCATCTCGGGCACTCGCTGGCCGCCGCCGGCGCTCTGGAGGCCGTCGCCTCCGTGATGACGCTGATCGACCAGGTCATCCCGCCGACCGCCGGCACCACGACCGTGGACCCGCAGATCGCCCTCGACGTCGTGCACGGCGCACCGCGCCCGGCCGCCGTCGACACGGTGCTGTCCAACTCCTTCGGCTTCGGCGGTCACAACGGCAGCGTGATCCTGCGCCGCGTCCAGCCCTAGTCGTCGCTCGCTGGCACCGGGCGCTCGGCGAAGGCGGCGCGGGCCCCGGCGATGAACGCCCCCACGGCGACGGGATCCTTGGCTCCCGGCTCGTGCTCCAGAGAGGGGCCCGCCTCCACCCCCCACACGGGCAGCGCCCGCACCACGTCCTCCACCTCGTCGGCGCTGAGCCCACCCGCCACGACCGCGGGACCGAGGTAGGGACCGAAGCCGCCGTCGAGGACCGCCGCGAGCGCGCCCAGCCCCTCGAAGGGGTCGACCACGACGTAGTCGGCCAGGGCCAGCCACCCGGGCTCGGAGGCCAGCGTGTCGATGTCGAGGCGCACGAACAGCGTGGGGAGGCGCTCGCGAATGTAGCTCATGTCGGCCAGGGCCACCGGGGCCACCAGCTCCACCGCCGACAGTCCCAGGCGGCTCGACACCTCGACGACGCGCTGGGGCAGCTCGTGGTGGAAGGTCCCGATGGTGATGACCCCCGCGGGCAGCCGGTGCTCGATCGCCCGCGCATCGTCGAGGGTCACGCGCCAGGGCGTAGGACCGAAGTCGAACCCGAGGGCGTTCGCACCGAGCCCCACCGCCAGCAGGGCGTCATCCTCGGTGATCACTCCGGCCACCTTGATGAAGAGACCTTCCGGGAACAGGCGCACGGGCAACCTCCCCACCGAACGCTACCGGGCCCGGGCCCCTCACGTCACGAACGCCACCGTGAGCTCGCCGTCCGCGGTCTCCGCCAGGGTCCGGTGGGCGAACCCGAGGGCGCTGACGGTGCCGTCGGGCAGCGCCACCGCCGTCGTGACGCCACTGGGGCCCTCGGGACCAGCCCCGCGCAGGTACGCGTCCAGGTCGGCCAGTGCTCGCGCCCGTCCCCACACCAGGCGCCAGGGCGCCGTCGCGCCGCGGGCCTCCATGCGCGCGACCATCTCCTGGCCGGGGTAGCACCCCTTCGTGAACGAGACCGTCTGGTCCACGAAGCGGCGCCCGTAGGCGTGAGGAACGAGTCCGCGCGCCAGCTCGGCCGGTCCCGGCCACTGCGCCGCCACCCGGGTCGCCTCGTCGCCCAGCGGGTCGGCCACCTCTCCCTCGTCGACCAGGTCGACGTCGCGACGCAGGCGGAAGCGCTCGAGGCGCCGGCGCAGGGAGTCGGCCAGCAGCGCGGGGACGCGCAGGTCCAGCTCGTCGCCGAGACGCTCGAGGCGCACGGCAGCCACCAACTCGCCCGTCGGCGCGAGGAACCCGCTCCACAGCGCGACGTGCGGTGCCAGGCGACCGAGATCCTGGGACGCCTGGCTCTGCACGAAGGCCTCGCCGTCGCCGCCCCGCACGCGCCAGCGCCGCCATGTCCGGTCCAGGCTGAGCGCGGCATCCACCCCGCTACGCTAAGGCCCCGACGACCGAGCCGGACGGGTGCCCATGGCTGTGCAGCGCGAACTGACCACTCTGACCTCGTCGCTCAGCGAGCTGGCGGCCCGTCTCACGACCCTGGTCGAGCGCGAGGCGACCTCGCTGCCCCCCGCCGCCTACCAGGAGCTGGTGGCCGCCGAGCGCACGATCGGGACGCTGCTTCGCCGCCTCAACCGCCTGAGCCGCTCGCTGCCGTGACCTCCCGGGTGCGCGCGCACTGGGAGCGGTGCGCCCCGCTGAGCGAGCGCCAGCGCGACGAGGTGCGCGACCTGCTCGCGCGAACCGAGCGCCGACTCGGCCGCGAGGCGATCGACGAGGGACGCCGACGGGTCCTGGTCCTCGGACACCCGGCGGAGCACTGGCTCCTGCGCGACGACGCCGGCCCCCTGCGCGGCTACGCGATGGTGACGCCCGGCACCCCCCCGGTGGTGGAGGCCTGCGGTGGCGGCGTGGATCCGGCCCTGCGCGCGGCCCTGCTCGCCCGCCACGGCACGGTGCGCTGGTGGGTGCGGGCGCGCCGACCCCCTCCGGGTCGCGTCGAGCGCACCTTGGAGGTCCGCCAGCGCCGCCTGCCCCTGGCGGTTGCAGTCACGTGGCCCGCCGATGCCGTGCTGCGCCCCTTTGATCCCGACCGAGACGTCGAGCCCTGGCTCACGCACAACAACCGGGCCTTCGCCGACCACCCCGAGCAGGGCGCCTGGCGCGCCGACGAGCTGCGCGAGCGCCTGGCCGAGCCGTGGTTCGACGCCGCGGGCTTCCTGGTGCTCGACGACGGCGCGGGGATCCGCGCCTCGTGCTGGACCAAGGTGCGCGACCGGGCAGCGTCGGCGTCCCGGGTCGGGGAGATCTACGCCGTCTCGGTCGACCCGCGCTGGCGCGGACGCGGCCTGGGCCGGGCCATGGTCGTGGCCGGCGCGGACGCCCTCCACCACCAGGGGGTCGACACCGCCCTGCTCTTCGTGGAGCGCGACAACGTCGTGGCGCGCGCGCTCTACGCCAGCCTCGGCTTCGAGGTCGTGCGCACCGACGTCCTGGTTCGCCTCGGGTCTAGCCCCCGACCAGGCGACCCACCAGCCACGTGACCGCGGCCGCCAGGGCGGCCACACCGACCTGGCGCAGAGCCCAGCGCACGACGCCCCGCTTGGCGAACCAGCCGATGGCGCCGCCGACCACCGCCGCGCCCACTGTGCCACAGGCGATCGACCACCAGGCAGCGTCCGGTGTGCCGGGCACCAGCCACGGGATCAGCGGCACGAAGGCGCCTACGGCGAAGGCCACCAGCGACGCCAGCGCCGCCAGCAGCGGCACCCCCGTGGCCGAGGGGTCGATCCCGAGCTCCTCGCGGGCGTGCGTGCGCAGGGCGAGGTCGGGGTCACGCATGAGGTCCCGGGCCAGGCGGTCGGCCAGCTCCTCGTCGATCCCACGCTCCTGGAAGAGGTCGCGCAGCTCGACGCGCTCGGCCTCCGGACTCGCCTCGATCGAGCGACGCTCCACGTCGATCTCGTATTCCAGGAGCTCCTTTTGGGCTCGCATGGACACGTACTCGCCCGTCGCCATCGAGAAGCCGCCGGCCACGAGCCCGGCCAGCCCCGCCAGGCGCACGACGTGCGCGCCGGGGTTGGCCCCCGCGAAGCCCAAGATCAGCGACACGTTGGTGACCAGGCCGTCGCTGACGCCGAAGATCCCGGCGCGCATCCAGCCGTCAGAGATCTGCCGGTGGCCCTCGCGGTGGACTCCCGGCTCCGCGGCGGAGTGGTCGCTCGTCACCAGCCCAGTCTACGAATCGCGCCGCCCAGCTCCGGGCCGGCCCTACGGTAGAGTCACTGCGGAGCCGCCATGACCGTCCTCGATCTCGCTGACCTGCGCCGCCACCTGGGCGAGCACCTGGGGTACTCGCCGTACCACGAGATCACCCAGGCGCAAGTCGACCTCTTCGCCGACGCGACCGGGGATCACCAGTGGATCCACCAGGACGTCGCGCGCGCGGCCACCGGGCCTTTCGGGGGCACGATCGCCCACGGCTACCTCACGCTCTCCCTGCTCCCCGTGCTGCTCGGCGAGATCTGGCAGGTGACCGGCGTGCGCATGGGCGTGAACTACGGCGCCAACCGCGTGCGCTTCCCGAGCCCGGTGCCCGTGGGCTCGTCCCTGCGCGCCGGCGCGACCCTCGTCGGCCTCGAGGACATCGACGGCGGCACCCAGATCGTCCTGGACGCCGAGGTCCAGGTGCGCGACGCGCCCAAGCCCTCCCTGGTGGCCCAGGTCCTCTACCGCTACTACCGCTGACATGGACTACCGCCAGCTGCCCCAGGGCGAGGAGAAGACCCGCCAGGTCCGGGCCATGTTCGACGCCATCGCGCCGCGCTACGACCTGCTCAACCGCGTCATGACCCTCGGCATGGACCGACGCTGGCGACGTCGCGCGACGGCCGACCTGCGCCTGCCCGCCGGCAGCGTGGTCCTCGACGTGGCCGCGGGCACCGGCGACTTCGTGCGCGAGCTCACCGCCCAGGGCCTGCGCCCCGTCGCCACCGACCTCAGCGGCGGCATGCTCGCCGCGGGGCGCGGCGCCTACCCGCGCGTGCAGGCCGACGCCGCGGCCCTCCCCTTTGCCACCGGCGCCTTCGACGGCGTCACCTGCGGCTACGCGCTGCGCAACTTCACGGACCTGCCCGCGACCCTGGCCGAGCTGGCCCGCGTCGTGCGCCCGGGCGGGCGCCTGGCCGTGCTCGAGGTGGCCGAGCCGCGCGGCGGCCTCTGGCGGGCCGGATTCCGCCTCTGGTTCCACCGGGTCGTGCCGCTGCTCGGCTCCCTGCTGTCGGACCGCGATGCCTACCACTACCTCCCCCGGTCCACCGCCTACCTGCCCGACCTGCCCGAGCTGCGCCAGCTGTTCGCGCGCGCCGGCTTCGTCGCCGTCAACCACCGCACCATCCTGGGCGGCCTCAGCCAGGAGATCGTCGCCACGAGGACGGCGTGAGGTTCCAGCGTCGGGCCATTGCCCCAGTGCCCACCGCCACGCTGCGGGCCCTGGCGGCGCGCTCGGGCTGGCTGCTCGAGTCGCCCGACATGGTCCGCTGCGGGCTCGGCGGCTCCGCCCTGGCCTGGGAGCTGCCGGGGCCCGGCGCGACCAGCCCCCCACCCTTCCCGGCCACCACCCTCACCGGCGACGCGGGCCCGGTCGGCACCGGCGTCGTCGCGATGGGATCCCTACCCTTCGAGCGCTCCCGACCCGGCACCTTGCACGTCCCGCGCATCGTCGTGACCCAGGACCGCCACGGCGGCGCCTGGATCACCTCCCGGGGCCCCACCCCGGACCTGGCGGCCCTGCTGGCCGGCGTGGACGAGCCCACCCAGGGCCCCGTCGGCGTCCAGGCGGTGTCCTACGTGCCCACGCCCGAGGAGTACGCCCACCGCGTGGCCCGGGCCGTCGAGCGCCTGCGCCACGGGGAGCTGGCCAAGGTGGTGCTCGCCCGGGCGGTGCTCGGCACGGCCACCGAGGAGGTGGACCCGGCAGCCCTGGCCCAGCGCCTGCGCACGCGCGAGCCGCACTGCACGCTCTACAGCCTGCCCCTGCGCTCGGGACGGCGCTACGTGGGGGCCAGCCCCGAGCTGCTCGTGCGCCGCGAGGGCGCGGCCGTCAGCTGCCATCCCCTGGCGGGGACGATCGCCCTGCCCAGCCACGTCGCTCCCGACGACTACGAGACCTGGCTGCTCGGCTCCCACAAGAACCGCCACGAGCACGACGTGCTGGTCCAGGACATCCTGGACACCCTGCGCGACTCCTACGACGTCACCGCCGACCCCGCCCCGAACATCGTGGCCCTGCGCTCGATCGCCCACTTGGGCACCTGGGTCACCGGGACCCACCGGGGTCCTGCTCCGGCCCCGAGCGCCCTCGACCTGCTGCGTCAGCTGCACCCCACGGCGGCCGTCGGCGGTATCCCCCGCGAGGCGGCCGAGACCCTCATCGGCGCGCTCGAGGGTCGACCGCGCGGCCCCTACGCCGGACCGGTCGGCTGGATCGACGCCGCGGGCGACGGCGAGTGGTGGATCGGCATCCGCGGGGTGCTGCTGCGGGGCGCCGCCTTCGAGGCCTGGGCCGGCGCCGGCATCGTCGACGAGTCCGACCCGATTGCCGAGCGTGAGGAGACCCGCGACAAGCTGCTAAGTGTGCTGTCGGCCCTGCTCAGCGACCGCGTGTGAGCGCCGCAGCCGCCCGAGCGACCAGCGCGTGACCAGCCACAGCGCCTCACCCACGATGGCCCCGGACATCTTCGACTCACCGCGGGTCCGGTCAGTGAAGGCGATGGGCACCTCGCTAATCGACAGGCCCGCGCGGCGGGCCCGGAAGGTCATCTCGATCTGGAAGCCGTAGCCGTCGGCCCGGACGCTCTCGTAGTCCATCTGCTCGAGCGCTTCGGCCCGGTAGACGCGGTAGCCGGCGGTGGCGTCGTGGACCCGCAGGCCCAGCATCACCGAGGCGTACCAGTTGCCCCCCCGCGACAGCAGCAGCCGGGGCACCGACCAGCGCGGCGTGGAGCCGCCGACCACGTAGCGCGAGCCGATGACCACGTCGAAGGTCCGCGCCTCGTGCAGGAGAGTCGGGAGCATCTCGGGATCGTGGGAGAAGTCGCAGTCGATCTCGACCAGGAGCTCGTAGCCGCGCTCCAGGCCCCAGGCGAAGCCCGCCCGGTACGCGCCCCCCAGTCCCGCCTTGGCCGGACGCTCCAGGACCTCGACCTGGCCCACCGCGGCCCCCAGCTCGCGCGCCCGGGCCGCGGTCCCGTCGGGGCTGGAGTCGTCCACCACCAAGATGGTGGCTTCGGGCACGATGCGCCGCAGGGCGCGCACCATCGGCTCGATGTTGAGGACCTCGTTGTAGGTGGGCAGGACCACCAGCGTGCGCACCGATCCAGCCTACTGCCGGGTTTGGAGCGGATCCTCCCGCCAGCGCGACCGGCCGTGGCAGGCTATGCCATGGCCGATGAGCAACCGCGCGCACGCTTCGCCGTGCCCCACGAGCTGCGCATCATCATCAGCATCGGTCTGCTGGTGTTCGTCCTGGAGTATCTGGTCGTCCCCCAGTTCGCGTCGGCGCGCCGCTCGCTGCCCCTGCTCGCCACCATCAACCCGATCCTGGTCGGCGTGGCCGTGGTGTGCGAGCTCGCGGCCATCTACGCCTATATGGAGCTCACCCGCGCGGTGCTCTACCCCTACTCGCCCCCCCGCAACGTCACCTTGCGGGTCAACCTGGCCGGCCTGGCCATCAGCCACACCATCCCCGGCGGCACCGCTCCGGCCGGAGCGCTGTCCTACCGCATCTTCAACCGGCTGGGCGTACCCAAGGAGACCAACGCCTTCGGCATGGCCACCCAGGGCACCGGCTCGGCGGTGGTGCTGAACATGCTGTTCTGGTGTGCCCTGGTCATCTCGGTCCCCCTCCAGGGGTTCAACCCCCTCTACGGCTTCGCCGCCCTGGCCGGCGTCTTCTTGCTGGCCGCCTTCTTCGGGACGATCATCCTGATCACCCGGGGCCAGCGCCACGCCGACCGCTGGCTGCGCTCGATCGCCCGCCGGATCCCCGGGCTCGACCCCGACCGCCTCTCGACGATCCTGGGCAAGGTCGCCGACCGCATCACCGTCCTGATCACCAACCGGCGCACACTGTGGGCGGCCCTGGTGTGGGCCTCCCTCAACTGGATCCTTGACGCGGCGTGCCTCTGGATCTTCGTGTGGTCCTTCGGCCACGTGATCTCGCCCATCGACCTGCTCGTCGCCTACGGGCTGGCCAACATCCTGGCCGTCATCCCCGTCACGCCGGCCGGCCTCGGCGTCGTCGAGGGCGTCCTGATCCCGACGTTGGTCGGCTTCGGCGTGCCCCACAGCCAGGCGATCCTGGCGGTGCTCGCCTACCGTCTGGTCAACTTCTGGATCCCGATCCCGATCGGCGGCGCCGCCTACGCCAGCCTGGAGTGGCGTCGCCGCCCTAGCTCACCACCGAGCGGTGATGGGCCAGTGCCCGCCGCTTGAACTCGGCCTGGGCCGAGAACCCCTCGAGCGCCTGGACCCGGCGCCAGCGCCGGTCGGGCCCGAGCAGCCAGGTCGACGCGTCGTCGCGCCAGGTCACCTCGAAGGCGTCGCGCAGCTCGGCGCGCACCACCGCGTCGGCGATGGGCACCAGCACCTCGACGCGCCGGTCGAGGTTGCGCTCCATGAGGTCGGCCGAGCCCAGCAGGATCGTCTCGTCGGGCCCCGGCGGGCCGAACAGGAAGATGCGGGAGTGCTCCAGGAACTCCCCGACCAGGCTGCGCACGCTGATGGTCGCCGACAGGCCCTCGATCCCCGGGCGCAGGCAGCACAGGGTCCGCACCAGCAGGCGGACCGGCACGCCAGCGGCGCTGGCCTCGTAGAGGGCGTCGATCACCGCGGGATCGGTCAGCCCGTTGACCTTAATGTCGATGCGCCCGGCCGGTCCTTGGTCCCGCTCGCGCGCGATCAGCTCGATGATGCGCGTGCGCGTCATGGTCGGGCTCACCACGAGGCGCTCGTAGCCGACGTTGCGGGCGAAGCCGGTCAGGTAGTTGAACAGCTCGCCGACGTCGTGGGTGATGGCCGGGTCGGCGGTCAGCAGGCCGAAGTCCTCGTAGGAGCGGGCCGTCTTGGAGTTGTAGTTGCCTGTCGCGATGTGCGCGTAGCGCACCGTGCGGCCCGCCTCGGTGCGCACCACGAGCAGGGTCTTGGAGTGGGTCTTCAGCCCCATGATCCCGTAGACCACGTGGACCCCGGCGTCCTCGAGCGTCTTGGCCCACTCGATGTTGGCCGCCTCGTCGAAGCGGGCCTTCAGCTCGACCAGGGCCACCACCTGCTTGCCGTGCTCGGCCGCCCGGATCAGGCTCGCCACGACCGGCGAGTCGCCCGACGTGCGGTACAGCGTCTGCTTGATGGCCACCACGCGCGGGTCGTCCGCGGCCTGGGCGACCAGCACCTCGACCGAGTCGCTGAAGGACTCGTAGGGGTGGTGCAGGAGGACGTCAGCCTCACGGATCACCGCGAACAGGTCGCCCACGTGGTCCCCCACCAGCAAGCGGGCGGGCGTCAGGGGCGACCACCCCTCACCCTTGAGGTCGGGCCGGTTCATCTCGTAGAGGCCCCAGAAGTCGTGCAGGCCGAGCGGCGCGTCGCTGACGTAGACGCTCTCGGAGTCGAGTCCCAGCTCCCCGAGCAGCAGGTCGAGGAACTCGGGATCCATGCCGCGGTGGATCTCCACCCGGATGGCCTCGCCGAAGCGACGGCGGCGCAGCTCCACCTCGAGGGCGACCATCAGGTCGTCGGCCTCGTCCTCCTCTAAGGTCAAGTCGGCGTTGCGCGTGACCCGGAACAGGTCGGCGCGCCCTACCTCCATCCCGGGGAACAGCTGTCCCAGGTGGGCCACGATCAGCTCTTCCAGGCGGCACCACCGGCCCGGCCGGGCCTCCAGGAACCGCGGCAGCGAGCTGGGCACCTTGACGCGCGCGCTGCGCTCCTCGCCGCTCTCCTGGTCGCGCACGACCACCGCGATGTTGAGGCTCAGGTTGGAGATCATCGGGAAGGGGTGACCCGGGTCCACGGCCAGGGGGGTCAGCACCGGGTACACGTGCTGCTCGAAGTAGCGCCCCAGGCGCGAGCGCTCCTCGGCATCGAGATCGTCGAAGTGCACGACGTCGACCCCCGACGCGCTGAGCGCGGGCAGCAGGCCGTCGAGCACCAGCCGATCGAGGCGCTCGACCAGCTCCAAGATGCGCTCGCGGATCATCAGCAGCTGCTGGCGCGGGCGCATGCCGTCCACGGAGGGGGTCTCGACGCCGGCGGCCACCTTGTCGAGCAGGCTGACCACGCGGACCTGGAAGAACTCGTCGACCATGTCGGCGAAGATGGCCACGAACTTGCAGCGCTCCAAGACGGGCAGGCCCTCGTCACCCGCCAGGTCCACCAGTCGCGACCCGAACTCCAGCCGTGAGAGCTCGCGGCTCGAGAACCGCTCGGGTCCGAAGTCGCGGACATCCACGACGGCCTACCTCCCTGATCAGCCTGCCACGACTACTCTACGGGCATGTCTCGTCGCCGGCACGCTTCCGCCAGCGTGACCGAGCCGGAGGTGCGCTCCCGTTCGGCGGAGCTCACGCTGCTCATCCTGGCCTGGGTCGTGGTGACGACGTTCTACGTCCTGGCCTGGGTCGGCGCGGTCGGTCATCTGCCCCCGCGCCTGTGGGCATTCCTGGCCGGCCTGATCGCCATCTCGCTCGGGATGCACGTCGCGGTGCGCCGCCTGGCGCCGAACTCCTCCCAGGTGCTGGTGCCCCTCGCAACCCTGCTCAACGGGATCGGCTACGTGGAGATCGCCCGCTGGGACCCGACCGAGGCGGCGTATCAGTCCCTGTGGTTCCTGGTGAGCGGCGTGGCCCTGGTGATCACCCTGGCCATCGTGCGCCGGGTCCGTGACCTGGACCGCTACCGCTACCTGACGCTGCTCGTGGCCGGCGGCCTGCTGCTGCTGCCCCTGGTGCCGGGCCTCGGGATCTCGGTGGGCGGGGCGCGCCTGTGGATCGGGCTGGGGCCGATCTCGTTCCAGCCCATCGAGGTGGCCAAGATCCTCCTGGTCTTCTTCTTCGCCTCCTACTTCGCGGCCAACGCGCCGCTGCTGTCCACGCCGACCCAGCGCATCGGCCGCCACCTGGTCGTCCCGCCCCGCGCCCTGCTCCCCGTCCTGATCGCCTGGGGATTCGCCATCGCCGTGCTCGCCGTCGAGGACGACATCGGCTTCGCCATGCTGCTGTTCGCCCTGTTCATGGCGATGCTCTGGCTGAGCACCGGGCGCCTGACCTACATCGGCCTGGGCGCCGGGCTCTTCGCCCTGGGCGCCGCCGTCGCGGCGCGCTACTTCAGCCAGGTGCACGTCCGGGTCAGCCTGTGGCTCGACCCGTGGTCGCCGACCAACTTCGCCTTCTCCCACCAGCTCGCCTACGGCTGGTTCTCCCTGGCCGCCGGCGGCGTCTTCGGCACCGGGCTGGGCCTCGGCCAGTCGGGCACCATCCCCGAGGTCACCTCGGACATGATCTTCGCGGCCATCGGCGAGGAGCTGGGGCTCCTCGGCATCATCGCGGTGCTCGGGCTCTTCGTCTTGTTCGTCGGCGAGGGATTCCGCATCGCCCAGCGCGCCCGCTCTACCTACGTGCGCCTGGCCGCGGCGGGACTGACCACCGTGGTCGGGCTGCAGGCCTTCTTCATCGCGGCCGGCGTCCTGCGCATCTTGCCCTTCACCGGCATCACGCTGCCCTTCATGGCCTACGGCGGCTCGTCGCTGGTGGCCAACTACATCATCGTCGCCTTGCTGCTGCGGATCTCGGACGAGAACGCCGCGCCGCGCGCCGGCGGCGAGCTGCGCCGGGTCCCTCAGGTCGGGTCGGCGGCCGACAGCACGTCGGCCTCGCACAGCACCGGCGCCACGACCGGCTGACGCAGGGCCAGGATCAGCGCGTCGCTGACCCGGCAGTCGACGACCCGGCGGCCCCGCGGCGTCATCAAGACCAGCTCGCCGAAGAACACGCCGTTGTCCACCCGCGCGACGCGCGCGGCCACGATCTCACCGCGCAGCTCGCCCAGGACCGTCGTGAACAGCTCGTGGGTGCTCGGCCGGCGACCCGCCCGGTTCTCCAGGGCGTTGGCCAAGGCCACGGCCTCGGGCAGGGCGATGGGCACCTCGAGGCTGCGGTACGGGGCCTCAGCCTCGAGCAGGCGCACCACCGGGGCGGCCTCACCCAGGTCGTAGGTGACCGACTCGACGGTCATGACGACGTTCGGGGCACCGGCGTCGCTGGCCGCGCGCGCCGGGGGGTCACCCCCACCGGCCGCCTCGGGCGCACTGTCGGGCGCGGGCCCCGCGACGTCGGGCCGAGTCTCCGCGGGCGTCTCTCGCGCCCCGGCAGCGGGCTCGGGCTCGGGCGCAACGGTGCTCACGGGCTCATCCCCCGCCGCCGCGACACCGCGAGCACCAGCCCGCCCGCCGCGTAGAAGACCAGGACCGACGAGCCGCCGTAGCTGAGTAGCGGCAGCGGGATGCCGGTGATGGGCATGATCCCCATGGTCATGCCAATGTTCTCGAAGCACGAGAAGGCGAAGAAGATGAACACGCCGAGGCCCAGCACCCGGCCCATGGTGTCGCGTGCCGTCTGGCCGATGCGGAACATCCGGAAGGCCACGAAGGCCAGCAGCAGGATGATCAGGGTCGAGCCCACGAAGCCCAGCTGCTCGCCGATGGCCGTGAAGATGAAGTCGGTGCGCTGCTCGGGCACGTAGCCCAGCACCGTCTGGAGGCCGCGGAACAGGCCGGCGCCCGTCAGGCCGCCCGAGCCGATCGCGCTCTTGGCGTTGGAGACCTCGTAGACGAGCGGGGCCAGCGCCGGGTTGGTCGAGTTCTGGTTGAGGAACGAGATGAAGCGATCGACCTGGTACTTGTGCAGCAGGTCGAAGTAGATGGCCCCGGCCACGCCAGCCGAGCCGACCACGGCCAGGGCGGTCATCAGGCGCGGCGGCACGCCGGCGATCACCATCATGGCGGCCACCACCAGCACGATGATAATCCCGGTGCCGAGGTCGGGCTGCAGCACGATCAGGCCCAGGGGGACGGCCCCCATGAGCAAGATGCGCACCACGTCGTACATGGTCAGGCCCTCGGAGCGCCGGTGAGCGTAGGTGGCGATGGCGACGATGAGCACCAGCACGGTGAACTCGCTCGGCTGGACCTGGATGAAGCCCAGGTTGTACCAGCGCTGCGCCCCCAGGGCGCTCGAGCCCGCGACGAACACCCCGGCCAGGCCGAGCAGGGCTAGCACGTAGAGCGGGGTGGCCACCAGCTCGAGGCGCCGGTAGTCGATCCGCGAGAGCACCGTCATCACCACGATGCCGGCCACGACGAAGATGCCCTGGCGCTCCAGATAGTAGTGGGGGCCCAGACCAGCGTTGACCAGCGCCTGGCGCGTGGCCGAGTAGATCATCCCGTCGCCGACCAGGCCGAGCAGGATCAGCCCGGCGAACAGGCTGTAGTCGAAGCCGTCGCGCGCCCGGGTGCGCTCCAGCACGGCCGCGATCGCGTCGCTCACGCCAGCACCTCGACCAGCGCGGCCCCGTCGATGGGCACCGAGAACCACCACGCCATCTGGCGCGCGCCTTGATGGGCCAGCATCGGCAGTCCGTTCATCGTGATCCAGTGGCGTCGCTCCTGTTCGGCCAGCCAGGCCGAGACGCGCGGCTCATACGTTATATCGACCGCCACCGCGCCGGGGCCCGCCGCCCCTACGGCCGGCTGGTCCTCCCGGTGCGCAACCGGCACGGTGTTGACCACCAGGTCGACCGCCTCGCCGGGCGCCCCGGACACCACGCCGGGGTACCTCTCGGCCAGCGCCGCGGCCGCCGCGGGCTGCCGCGTCGCCACGGCCACCTCGGTCCCCGCCCCCACCAGGGCGTCGACGATCGACCAGGCGGCTCCCCCGGCCCCGAAGATCGTCGCGCGGCGCCCCGCGGGCTCCCAGCCCACCGCCGCCAGGGCGTCGAGCAGACCGCGGCCGTCGGTGTTGGCCCCCCGCACGCGGCCGTCAGCCCGCAGCAGCGAGTTCACCCGGCCCGTGCGCGTCGCCACCTCGTCGAGTTCGTCGCACAGCCGGCTCGCCAGCGCCTTGAGCGGCATGGTCACCGACAGGGCGTCAAACGCGGGCAGGACCGCGGCCAGGGCCGCGAGGTCGGCGACGTCGACGGCGCGCGACGTCCCCACCAGGCCCGCCTGGGCCAGGCCCGCGCGGTGGAGTCGTGGGGACAGCGAGTGGCCCACCGGATGGCCGACGACCCCGAGACGCCAGCTCACGGCAGTCCCCGCGCGGCCGCCAGGCGCTCGTTGGCCAGCTGCTGGGCGAAGGTCACGGCGAAGGCCTCGGTGCCCGCGGCGTCGATCACGGTGAAGTAGCGCCACGGCCCCGGGGGCGCGTGCAGGACCGCGTGCAGCGCCGTCGGAGACACCGTGCAGATCGGGGTCGGCGTCAGGCCCGACACCAGGTACGTGTTGTAGGGCGAGCGCGTCTCCAGCATGGCGTGGGTGACGGTACCGCCGTCGCGGCCGAGCGCGTAGAGCACCGTGGCGTCCATCTGGAGCGGGCCCCCCCGGGCCAGGCGGTTCAGGATCACGCGGGCCACCCGGGGCATGTTGCGCGCGAAGTAGCCCTCCTTCTGCACGATCGAGGCGGCGGTGAGGATCTGGTAGGCGTCGAGGCCCGCCACCGTGCTCGTGCCCGACAGACCGGCGGCCGCCGCCTCCACGGCAAAGGACGCGCGCATCTGGGCGAGCAGTTGCGCGGCGCTCTCATGGGTCACGATGGCGTAGGTCCCCGGGCCGATCATTCCCTCGAGCGAGCGCGTCGCGCCCCAGGGATGGCTGGCCAGCGCGGCGTCCAGCGCCCGGGTGAACGCTGTGGCGAAGGGCGTGCCCTCCACGGCGCCCAGCGCGTGGGTGACCTCGCCCAGGGTCTCGCCCGCGCTCACCGTGACCCGCGGGGCGCCGAGCGCTCCCATCACGGCGGCGAACGATGAGCGCTGGCGCAGCCGGTAGGTCCCGGGCAGCACCACCGGCGCGCCAAAGACGACCGCGTCGATGCGGAAGGCCAGCGGACTGGCGATGACCCCCTGGGCGTGCAGCTCGCCGCCGATGGTGCTCAGCGAGTCTCCCGGATGCACGACGACCGTCACGACGCGCCCGGGGCCCGCCAGCGGATCGGCCTGGAGCCAGAACCACAGCGACCCGCCGCCCACCACCACGACGATGGCCACCAGGGCGCTGGCCCACCAGCGCCACCTAGCGCGCACGCAGAGCCTCGAGGTAGTGCTCCAGGAGCACGGTGGCGGCCGCCGAGTCCACCCGCTCGCGGTGCTCCTCGGCGCGGCGCCCCGCGGCGCGCAGCTGCCGCGTCGCCTGCGCGGTCGTCAGGCGCTCGTCCCACTGCAGCACCGTCGCGTGGGCCAGCGCGGCCCGCAGCTCGTGGGCCAGCTGGTTGGCCACCAGCGTGCTGGCGGTCTCGCGGCCCGCGAGCGACACCGGGCGCCCGATGACGACTAGGTCCACGCTCTCCTCGTCGACCAGGCGCGCGATGGTCGCCACGAGGTCGGACCCGCTGCGCAGCGCGGGCCGCGGGAAGGCCATCGTGCGACCCGAGTCGCTCACCGCCACGCCACAGCGCACCGTCCCGGGGTCCAGCCCGAGGATCCGACCCATCACCCCTCGTCCACGGCCGCCAGCGCCGCGGCCAGTCCCGACCCGTCGCGCCCCCCGGCGACCGCGACGCGGTCGGTGCCCCCGCCTCCGCCGCCAAAGTGCGCCGCCAGGCGGCGCACCGTCGCCGTGGCGTCCACCGACCCGTCGGTGGCCACGGCCAGCGCGACCTTGCCGTCGAGCGTTCCGCCCACGACCACCAGCCGCCGTCCGCGGCGCTGGAGGTCGACCGCCAGGCTCCGCAGCTGCTCGCCGTCGTAGCCGTCCAGGCGTACCGACAGAACTGGTCCGCTCGCCGCGGCATCGAGCTGGGCGGCCCGGACCTCGAGCTGGGCCCGGCGCAGTTCGCCGACCTCGCGCTCGAGCTCGCGCTGGCGCGCCAGCACCCGCTCGAGCGCGCCCACCACGTCCTCGCGCGCCGTCTTGAGCGTGGCGGCCACCTGGCCGACCAGCCCGTCGAGCTCGCGGGCCCGATGCAGGGCGCCCAGCGCCGTGACCGCCTCCACCCGCCGGGTGTTGGCCCCGATGGAGCCCTCCGCGACCACCAGCACCTGACCGATGTCGCCCAGGCGGTCCACGTGGGTCCCCCCGCAGAACTCCAGGCTGTGGGCCCCCGCGCGCACCACGCGCACACGCTCGCCGTACTTGTCGCCGAAGAAGGCGATGGCGCCCAGGGCCTCGGCCTCCCGCTTGGAGGTGACCACCGTCTCGACGCCGGCGTTGGCGACGACGTCGCCGTTCACCAGCTCGACGACGGCGGCCAGTTCCTCGGGCGCGGGCGCGCTCGGGTGGGCGAAGTCGAAGCGCAGGCGGTCGGGCGCCACCAGCGAGCCCTGCTGGCGCACGTGGTCGCCCAGCACGGTGCGCAGCGCCGCGTGCACCAGGTGGGTCGCCGTGTGGTTGCGCCGCGTCGCCTCGCGGCGCACGCCGTCGATGGTGGCGGCCGCGACCTGGCCGGGCAGGATCTCGCCCGTCACCCGGCCCCGGTGGGCGATCAGGCCACCCGCGACCACCTGGGTGTCGACGACCTCGAAGCGGCCCGTCTCGGTGACGATGACCCCCTGGTCGCCGACCTGACCCCCGCCCTCGGCGTAGAACGGGGTCTGGGAGACGAACAGCTCACTCCACTCCGGACCCGCGAGCAGGGCCACGACCTCGCTCTCCACGCTGTAGCGCTCGGGATCGCGTCCCACGAACTCGGTGACGCCGTGACGCTCGACCAGGTCGCGGTAGTGCGCGTCGTCGGCGACGCGCAGCGTCTTGGCCGCCGCGCGGGCCCGCTCGCGCTGGCGCGTCATGGCCGCCGTGAAGCCCTCCTGGTCCACTCGCAGGCCGGCCTCGGCGGCGACCTCGCGCGTGAGCTCGATGGGGAAGCCGTGGGTGTCGTGTAGCCGGAAGGCCACCTCGCCGGGGATCTCGCTCCGGCCGCTCGCGGCCAGGCGGGCCTCCTCTTCCGCCAGGAGGCTCATGCCCGTGGCCAGGGTGCGGCCGAAGCCGCCCTCCTCGCGCTCGAGCACCTCGACGATGAGGTCGCGGTCGTGGACCAGCGCCGGGTAGGCCACGCCCATCTTCTCGATCGTCGCGTCGACCAGCGGCGCGATCAGCGACGCCGAGGCGCCCGCGCGGCGCGCCGCCAGCACGGCGCGGCGCACGATGCGGCGCAGCACGTAGCCCCGCCCCTCGTTGGAGGGCAGGACCCCATCGGAGACGAGCATGGTCATTGCCCGGCCGTGCTCGGCGATGCGCCGGATCGCCACGTCGGTCGTCTCGTCGGCCCCGTAGGGGCGATCGATCAGTCGGCTGGCCGACTCCAGCAGCGGCGCGAACAGGTCGGTGGCGAACACCGACTCGACGCCGTTCAGGATCGACAGCACGCGCTCGAAGCCGGCCCCGGTGTCGATGTTCTTGGTCGGCAGATCGGTCATCGAGCCGCCGGGTCCCCGCTCGTACTGCATGAACACCAGGTTCCAGAACTCGACGAAGCGGTCATCGCCCCCGTGGGCCGGGCCGCCGTCCTGGCCGAAGTCCGGGCCCTTGTCGAAGAAGATCTCGGAGCACGGCCCGCAGGGCCCCGCGTCGCCCATGCCCCAGAAGTTGTCCTCATCGAGGCGCTGGATCCGGTCGGGCCGCACCCCCACGCCGTCGCGCCAGATCGCCTCGGCCTCGTCGTCCGACAGGTGCACGGTCACCCACAGGCGCTCGGGATCGAGCCCAAACACCTCCGTGATCAGGCCCCACGCGAAGTTGATGGCCCCCTCTTTGAAGTAGTCGCCAAACGAGAAGTTCCCCAGCATCTCGAAGAACGTGAGGTGCCGCTTGGTGGTGCCGATGATGTCGATGTCGGGGGCCCGGAAGCACTTCTGGACCGACACGGCCCGCGCGAAGGGCGGCACCTCCTCTTGGAGGAAGTAGGGCTTGAAGGGCACCATCCCCGCGATCGTGAACAGCAGCGACGGGTCGTGCGGGATCAGGCTGGCCGACGGGACGATGGTGTGGCCCCGGTCGGCGAAGTAGGACAGGAACGCTGAGCGCAGCGCGGCGGCTTCCACGGGTTCACTCTACCGGCGGGCTCTCGGACGCCTCGGCCGTGCCCTCCCGGCGCGCCCGCCACCGGGCCACCGCCGGACCCTCGGCGCCCCGGCTCCCCGGGAGGTAGAAGGGGCGCCCGGGGACCTCATCGGGCAGGTACGCCTGCTCCACCCAGCCGCGCGGGTCCTCGTGGGGGTAGCGGTAGCCGACCCCGAAGCCCTCGGTCGCCGCTCCCGCGAAGCCGCTCGAGCGCAGGTGGTCGGGCACCTCGACGGCCCGGGCGCGCACCGCCGCCGTCGCCGCGCCGAGCGCCCGCGTCACCGAGTTGCTCTTGGGGGCCAGGGCCAGGGCCACCGTGGCGTGAGCCAGGATCAGCGCACCCTCGGGCAGTCCCACCAGCTCGATCGCCCGCGCGGCCGCCTCGGCCAGCACCAGCGCCTGGGGATCGGCCAGCCCCACGTCCTCACTGGCCAAGATGACCAGGCGGCGCGCCACGTAGCGCGCGCTCTCCCCGCTCTCGAGCATGGTGGCCAGCCAGTACAGCGCGGCGTCGGGATCCGATCCCCGCACCGACTTGATCAGGGCCGAGACCTGGTCGTAGTGGGTGTCGCGCGACTGGCGCACCAGCCGCTGGTCCCGCGCCTGGCGCACGTGACCCACCTCGACCCGAGTCCCCTGCGGGGCGGCCAGCGTGGCGGCGGCGTCGAGCGTCGTGAGCAGGGCGCGGGCGTCGCCGCTGGCGTTGGCCACGAGCTCGTCGCGCGCATCGTCGCTCAGCGTCACGCGGCGGGCCTGGGCCCCGCGCGCGGCCAGCGTCGCCAGGTCCTCGGGCGCCAGGGGCCGCAGGCGCCACAGCGTGCAGCGGCTGAGCAGCGGCGCGTTGACCTCGAAGTACGGATTCTCGGTCGTGGCCCCGAGCAGCACGATGTCCCCCCGCTCGACGGCCGGCAGCAGGAGGTCCTGCTGGGCCCGGTTGAAGCGGTGGATCTCGTCGATGAACAGCGCTGTCGCCGTACCGGTCTCCCCCAGGCGCCGCCGGGCGCGGTCGATCTCCTCGCGCACGTCACGCACGCCGCTCGACACCGCCGACAGGGCCACCAGCTCGTAGCCCGCCCCCGCGGCGACCAGGCGGGCCACCGTCGTCTTGCCGGTGCCCGCGGGACCCCACAGGATCATCGACGGGAGCCGACCGGCAGCGACCAGCTCGCGCAGGGGCCCACCGGGCCCGATCAGGTGCTGCTGGCCCACGACATCGTCGAGGCGGGTCGGCCGGAGTCTCTCGGCCAGGGGCGCGAGATCGGCTCGCCGGCGCTCGGCCGCCTCGTCGAACAGGGAGCTCACGCCGGGGGCCGAGGCGCCCCGAGTCGCAGTTCGCGCAGCTGGCGCGCGGTGATCTCCTTGGGTGCCCCGGTCATGAGGTCGGTGCCCGACTGGGTCTTCGGGAAGGCGATGACCTCGCGGATGTTCTCCTCACCCACCAAGATGGCCGTCAGGCGGTCGATCCCGAAGGCGAACCCCGCGTGGGGCGGCGCCCCGTAGCGGAAGGCGCCGAGCAGGAACCCGAAGCGCGAGGCGGCCTGCTCCTCGTCGATGCCCAGGGCCCGAAAGACCCGGGACTGGATGTCGGCTCGGTGGATGCGGACCGATCCGCTGCCGAGCTCCCAGCCGTTCAGCACCAGGTCGTAGGCCTGGGAGCGCACGCTCAGGGGGTCGCTCTCCAGGCGCTCGAGGTCCTCGGCGACCGGCATCGTGAAGGGATGGTGCGCCGCCACCAGGTTGCCGTCCTCGTCGAACCCCTCGAACAGGGGGAACTCGGTGACCCACACGTAGCGGTACGGTCCGGCGCCCACCGGGGGCGCCCCCAGGCTCAGGCGCAGCGCGCCCAGCACCCGGCAGGCGCGGTCGTGCTCGTCGGCCACGACCAGCACCAGGTCGCCCGGCCCGGCGCCGTCCAGGGTCGCCAGGGCCGCCGACTCGTCGGGGCTGAGGTGCCGGGCCAGCGGCGACTCCAGGCCCCCGGGGGTGACCCGGAACCACGCCAGCCCCTTGGCCCCCAGGCCCTTGGCCTGCTCGGTCAACGCGTCCAGGCGGCTCCGGGTCAGCTCGGCCCCACCCGGGACGCGCAGCGCCTTCACGCACGGCGCGGCCAGCGCCTGTACGGCGGTGGTGGCGAAGGCGGTCGTGAGGTCGCCGATCTCCATGCCGAAGCGCAGGTCCGGCTTGTCGGTGCCGTAGCGGTCGAGGGCCTCGGCCCAGGTCATGGTCACCATCTCGTCGGGGGCCTCGCCGGTCACGGCGGTGGCCGCTGCGGCCACGGCCTGGGAGACGAAGCGCACCACGTCGGCCTGCGTGACGAAGCTGGCCTCGACGTCGAGCTGGGTGAACTCGAACTGCCGGTCGGCCCGCAGGTCCTCGTCGCGCAGGCAGCGCGCGATCTGGTAGTACCGGTCGAACCCGCCCACCATCAGCAGCTGCTTGGCGATCTGGGGGCTCTGGGGCAAGACGTAGAAGTCGCCGGGGTGCAGTCGCGACGGCACGACGAACTCCCGGGCGCCCTCGGGCGTGGGCGCCCACAGCAGGGGCGTCTCGATCTCGCAGAATCCCTGGGCGTCCAGGGCCGCCCGCAGCGCCCGGTTGATCGTGGCGCGCACGCGCAGGTTGCGCTGCATCGGCTCGCGGCGCAGGTCGAGGTAGCGGTAGCGCAGGCGCACCGCCTCGTCGATCTCGGCGCGCTCGTCGAGGGGGAACGGCGGCGGCTCGGCGGTGTTCAGGACCTCGACGTCGCAGTCGGTCAGCTCGATCCGGCCCGTCGCCAGGCGCTCGTTGGCGGTGCCCGCGGGGCGCCGCGAGACGGTCCCGGTCACCCGCACGACGAACTCGGGCCGCACGTCGACGGTCCCAGGGACCACCGCCTGGACGACGCCCGTCCAGTCGCGCACGTCGACGAAGACCAGGTGCTCGCCGTGCTCGCGCCGTTTGGCGACCCACCCGCAGACGCTGACCCGGCGCCCCTCGTGCTCGACGCCCACGTGACCACACTGCAGATCGCGCAGGCTCGTCGCTTCGTTAGAACTCATCACCGCTCCGTCGCTCGCTCTCGCACCGTCGCGACCAGCTCGGACGCCGGGACGGTCACCTGGGCGCCCTCGGCGGCGCCGCGCAGGTCCCTAATCGTAACGCTCCCCTGAGCCGCCTCGGTGGGTCCCACCAGCACCGCGACGGCCGCACCGGAGCGGTCGGCCAGGCGCATCTGCGCCTTCATGGAGCGCTGGTCGAAGGCGCGCTCGACGACCAGGCCCGCTCGGCGCAGCTGGTCGGCGAGCACCGTGGCGTGGGTCCCACCGTCCGTGTCGACGACGAAGACGTCCACGCGGTCGGCCGCGTCGCGCACGCCCTCGGCCTGACAGGCCAGCCGGAGGCGCTCGAGCCCGCTGCCGAATCCCACGCCCGCGCTCGCCGGGCCACCCAGCTGCTCAGCCAGGCCGTCGTAGCGGCCACCACCCCCGACGGCGTTCTGGGCCGCGGCCAGGGCGTCGGAGACGAACTCGAAGGTCGTGCGCGTGTAGTAGTCGAAGCCGCGCACCAGCCGGGGGGCCAGCGTCCAGGCGATGTCGATGCTGTCGAGACCCGAGCGCACGGCCGCGAAGTGTTCCCGGCACTCCGCGCAGAGGTGGTGGGGCAGCTGGGGGCCGCGCTCGGTCACCGCCACGCAGGCGGGTTGCTTGCAGTCCAGGACGCGCAGGGGGCTCTCGGCGAAGCGCGTGCGGTGCTCCTCGCACAGCTCGTCGGCGTGCTCGCCCAGGTACGCGCCGAGCACCGTGACGTAGGCCGTTCGACACTCCGGGTGGCCCATCGAGTTGATGAGCAGGCGCACGCGGCGCAGCCCGAGTGCCTCGTAGAACCGGGCCGCCAGGGCGATGACCTCGACGTCCAGGGCGGGGTCCGGCGACCCGAGCGCCTCCACGCCCACCTGGTGGTGCTGCCGGTAGCGCCCGGCCTGGGGACGCTCGTAGCGGAAGGCCGGCGTCGCGTACCACACCTTCCAGGGAACGACCGGGCGGTGCTGGACGAAGGCCCGCACCACCGAGGCGGTCCCCTCGGGCCGCAGGGCCAGCCGCCGCCCGCCGCGGTCCTCGAAGACGTACATCTCCTTGGTCGCCACGTCGCTGGTGGCGCCGATCCCCCGGTCGAAGACGGCCACGTCCTCGAACAGGGGCGAGACCAGCAGCCCGAAGCCGGCCCGCCGGGCCAGCTGCGCGAACGAGCCGAGGGCCTGCTCCCACCACGCCGAGTCCGGCGGCAGGACGTCGTGGGTCCCGATCGGGGCACGGAAGATCTCCACTCAGGACCCCTTTCGCTGACCGGGCAGCTGTCGGAAGGCGTCGAACACGCCGTCGACCGACTTCAGCGCCGCCAGGAGGCTCTCCAGGTGCGCCGGGTCGGCCAGCTCGATGTCAAAGACCATGCGCACGATGCGGGTGCCCGAGCTGGTGGTCGACGAGGAGCTAATCGAGAGGTGGTACTCGGCGAAGACCTTCGAGACGTCGAGCAGCAGGCGGGAGCGGTCGAAGGCCAGCACCTCGAGCACCGCGCGGTACTGGCCGCCTCCGGCCCCGTCCCACTCGACGTCGATGACGCGCTCGCCCAGGCGCTGGGCCAGGGCCACGGCGTTGGAGCAGTCGTCGCGGTGCACCGACACGCCGCGGCCCTGCGTGATGAAGCCCATGATGGGGTCCCCCGGCACCGGCGAGCAGCACCGCGCCAGGTGGATCATGACGTCGTCGAGGCCCTCGACGTAGACGCCCGGCCCGCGGCGGTTGGACCGCCCCACGCGCGGCATCTTGGTGACGGTCGTCGGCATCTGGGCGCCCTGGCCCCCGTGGAGCTCACGCTCGAGGCGCTGGACGGCGGCCAGGGCCGACACGTGGTTGGAGCCGATCGCCACGAACAGCGCATCGACGCCCTCGAGGTTCAGCGAGTCGACCACCGAGGCCAGCGCCTGGGAGGTCAGCGACGACGTGACGGGCAGCCCGGCCCGCCGCAGCGCCTTGATGAACTCCTCGCGGCCCGACTCCAGGGCGTCCTCGCGCCGCTCGCGCTGGAACCACTGACGGATCTTGGACTTGGCGCGCGAGGACTTGGCGATCTGCAGCCAGTCACGCGAGGGGCCCGCGGCGTCGTTCTTGGAGGTGACGATCTCGACCACGTCGGCCGAGTGCAGCGCGGTGTCCAGGGGCACCAGGCGCCCGTTGACCTTGGCCCCCACGCAGTGGTGGCCGACCTCGGTGTGCACGGCGTAGGCGAAGTCGATGGGCGTCGCCCCTTCGACCAGGGCAATCACCCGACCCTTGGGCGTGAACACGTAGACCTCGTCGTGGCCGAGGTCCAGCTTGAGCGCCTCCAGGAACGCGACCGGGTCGTCCTCCTCCTCCTCGACGTCGGCCAGTCGCTGCATCCAGGCGATCTCCTTGGCCGACGCGCCCTCCTTGTATCCCCAGTGCGCCGCGATGCCGAACTCGGCGCGCCGGTGCATCTCGGAGGTGCGCACCTGGACCTCCAGCGACTTGCCGCGCGGGCCGATCACCGTCGTGTGCAAGGACTGGTAGAGGTTGAACTTGGGCGAGTTGATGTAGTCCTTGAAGCGCCCCTGCACCGGGGACCACAGCGCGTGGATGGCCCCGAGCACGGCCCAGCAGTCCCGCTCCTGCTCGACGACGACGCGCAGACCCACCAGGTCAAAGATCTCGTCGAACTCCTTGCCGCCCACGACCATCTTCTCGTAGATGCTCCACAGGTGCTTGGGGCGCCCGGTCACGTCGCCGTGAATCCCGAAGCCCTCGAGCTTGGAGGTCAGCTCGTCCATGACCTGGCGCAGGTAGATCTCGCGCTCGGGCTGGCGGGCCGCGACCATCTGCTCGATCTCGGCGTAGCGCTTGGGGTGCAGGGTCGCGAAGCTGAGGTCTTCCAGCTGCCACTTGACCTGCTGGACACCCAGCCGGTGGGCCAGCGGCCCGTAGACGTCGAGGGTCTCCTGGGCGATCGCGCGCTGGCGGACCATGGGCATGACCGAGATCGTGCGCATGTTGTGCAGCCGGTCGGCCAGCTTGATGATCAGGACCCGCCAGTCGCGCGCCATGGCGATGAACATCTTGCGGATCGTGGCCGCCTGCTGGGCCTCCTTGGAGTCGAACTCCAGGCG
>JBMFWS010000009.1:0-60188 GCA_049965035.1 Acidimicrobiales bacterium | reverse complement strand
GGCCTGCGCGCCGAGCGCGAGCAGGGCATCACCATCGACGTCGCCTACCGCTACGCGGCGACGCCCACCCGCAAGTTCATCGTCGCCGACTGCCCGGGCCACGTGCAGTACACGCGCAACATGGCCACCGGCGCCTCGACGGCCGACCTGGCCCTGGCGGTGGTCGACGTGACCCACGGGCTGCGCGAGCAGACCCGCCGCCACCTGTGCATCGCCGCCCTGCTCGGGGTGCGCCACCTGGTGGTGGCGGTCAACAAGATGGACGTGGTGCGCTGGTCGCCCACCGCCTTTCGCAGCGTGGCCGACGAGATCGAGACGCTGGCGGGCGACCTGGACTTCGCGTCGGTGGTCGCGGTGCCGACCTCCGCGCTGCTCGGCGACAACGTCGTGGAGACCTCCGACAACACCACCTGGTACCACGGACCCACGGTGCTCGCCGCGCTCGAGGAGGCCCCGGCCGGCTCGTGGGCCAGCGCCCGCGGAGCCCGCCTGCCCATCCAGTGGGTCCTGCGCCAGCCCGGCGGCGGGCGCACCTACGCGGGCATGGTGGCCGGTGCGACCCTGGCGACCGGTGACCTGGTAACGCTGCTGCCCGCCGGGATCGCCACGACGGTCACCGAGCTGACGACGCTGCACGCGGGCTCCGTCGCCAGCGCCGGGCCCGGGCTGTCCATCGACGTGGCCCTCGCCGACGAGACCGACGCGGGACGCGGCGACCTGCTGGCCGCCGACCCGCTGCCGAGGGTCACGCGGAAGCTGGAGGCGACGGTGTGCTGGTTCGCCGACCGCCCCTTGCTCACGGGCTCGCGACTGCGCCTCAAGCACACCACCCGCACGACGTTCGCCCGCATCGACACCGTGGCCGGGGTCGTCGACGTGGACACCTTGGGAGTGATCCCGACCGACGAGCTGCGCTCCAACGACATCGGCATCGTCACCCTGACGGCCGCTGACGACCTGGTGGTCGACGACTACCGCGAGAACCGGGTCACCGGGAGCTTCATCTTGATCGACGAGGCCACCAACGCCACGGTCGCCGCCGGCATGGTGGGGTACCCCGGGTTCGTCGCGCCCCCTCAGAACTGAACGATCATCGCCACCAGGGCCAGGGCCAGCAGGCTCACCAGCACGTCCACCGACCGGGCCAGCGCCCGGCCCAGCGCGGGCGGCGCGCCGGCGGGACTGGCGGCGGCGCGGGCCACCTCGCGCTCTTGGGGCAGCGTGCGCGCCTCGAGGTGGCCGGCCAGGGCCAGGTAGCACGCCAGCCCGACGAGGACCCAGGGCCGCGTCAGGCGCTCCGCGGCCCCGCCGGTGGCCACGAGGGCCAGCCCGGTGACTGGCAGGAGATGCACCACGCGTGCCGCCCAGTCGCGCCGCTCGGGGAAGCGCCGACGCTGATCGGCGAGGTCGGCCCCGCGGGCCAGCGCGGTCGCCGCGGTGCGCAGGGCTACCAGCACCACCACGCTGGCCACGGCGACCACGATGTGGGCCAGGAACAAGAGGTCGAAGACCACCGTGGCGGCGATCACGGCTCGGCCAGCAACGTCTCGGCCGCCCGGTAGGGGTCGGTCTCCCCGGCCGCCAGGCGCGCCACCTGCTCGTCGTAGGCGGCCATGCCGGCCAGGGCGCCCACCCGGGCCCGCACGGTCACCGCGAGCACGCGGTCCAGATCGGCGCGGGCCTGCCGGCGCCGGTGCGCCAGCACGCCGTCGCCCAGCAGGTGGTCGTGGTGGGCGCCGATGGCGTCCCACAGCTCGGCGGTGCCCGACCCGGTGGAGGCCACCGTCTCCACGATGGGCGGCCGCGGCTCGCGCGCCACGCCGAGGTCCAGCATCTGCTCGAGGTCGCGGCGGGTCTCGGCCAGGCCCGCGCGGTCGGCCTTGTTGATGACGAAGATGTCGGCGACCTCGAGCAGCCCCGCCTTGTTGGCCTGCATCGCGTCGCCCCAGCCGGGATTGGTGACGACCACGGTGGTGTCGGCCGCCGAGGCGATGTCCACCTCCATCTGGCCCACGCCGACGGTCTCCACGAACACCACCGGGAAGCCGACCGCGCCCAGAACGCGCACCGCGTCGGGGACGGCCAGGGAGAGGCCCCCGAGGTGGCCCCGCGTGGCCAGGGAGCGGATGTAGACGCGGTCGTCGGTCGCGTGGTCCTGCATGCGCACGCGGTCCCCGAGGATGGCCCCGCCGGTGAAGGGGGAGCTCGGGTCCACGCACAGCACGCCGACCTCGCCGAGGGGCGCCGACCCCAGGGCCCCGCGCTCCAGGGCGATGGCGATCAGCTGGTCGGTGAGCGTGGACTTGCCGGCCCCGGGAGGCCCGGTCAGGCCCACGACGTAGGGCGGCGCGGCGCGGTAGGCCCGGGCGACGACGTCGCGCTGGGTGGGCCCGCCCGACTCGACGTAGGTGATCAGCCGGGCCAGGGCGGCCCGGGAGCCACCGCTCGCCTCGTCCAGCAGCTCGGCCGGGTCGCGGGTCACGCCGCGCGCTCGATGCTCGCGCCCAGGCTGGCCAGGCGGCCCACCAGGTCCTCGTAGCCGCGCTCGAGGTGGTCCAGGCCCGCCACGCGGGTCTCCCCGTCGGCCACCAGCCCGGCCAGCACCAGGGCCGCCGCGGCCCGGATGTCCGTGCCGCGCACCGAGGTGCCCTCGAGGTGGTCGACGCCCCGGATGAGCGCGTGGTGCCCCTCGGTGGTGATGTCGGCACCCAGGCGGATCAGCTCGTCGACGTAGCGGAAGCGTCCCACGAACAGGTTCTCGCTGACGACCGAGACGCCACTGGCCACCGACAGGACCGTCGTGATGAGGGGCTTGTAGTCGGTGGCGACGCCCGGGTAGGGCAGTGTGGCCACGTCGCACGCGCGCACGCGCGCGGGTCCTTCGATGGCCACCCCGGGACCCGACAGGTCGACGTGCGCGCCCATGGCGGTCAGCTTGCGCAAGAGCATCTCCATGTGGTCGGGGCGCGCGTCGCTGACGCGCACGGCACCGCCGGTGATCAGGCCGGCCGCCAGGTAGGTCGCTGCCACCACCCGGTCCGGGATGACCTCGTGGTCGGCCGCGTGCAGCTCGACGACGCCGTCGACCATGAGACGCGAGGTGCCCAGGCCCTCGATGCGGGCCCCCATGGCAATGAGCTGGCGCCCCAGGTCCTCGACCTCGGGCTCGCGTGCCGCGTTGTCGATCACGGTGCGGCCCTCGGCCAGGACCGCCGCCATGAGCAGGTTGTCGGTCGCCGTGTGGCTCGGGTACTCCAGGGTGAAGCGCGTCGCCCGGAGGCGGCCGCCGTCGACGCGGGCGTGGATCGCGCCGCGCTCGTTGGCGAAGGTGGCCCCCATCGCCCCCAGGCCCTCGGTGTGGAAGTTGATCGGCCGTCCCCCGAAGTCATCGCCACCCGGCAGGGCCATGTGCACCTGTCCGCAGCGGGCCAGCATCGGACCGAGCACCACGATCGAGGCACGCATGGCCTCGAAGAGGTGGGCCGGGGCCAGTGGCACCAGGTCGGCGGCCGCCGGTACGTCGATGACCAGCTCGGCGGGCGCGACGCGGCGCACCGAGCAGCCGAGAGCCTCGAGCAACGTGGACATGACCGCCACGTCCGAGATGTCCGGGACATTGCGCAGGCGGTGCGTGCCCGAGGCCAGGAGGCAGGCGGCGATCTGCTTGAGGACCGCGTTCTTCGCGCCCCGCGCGATCACCGCGCCCGTGAGGGGCCCCGCCGGCTTGACGACCACGTGTTCCACCTAGCAAGTATGGCCGCTGGCGCCGCGGGCCTCGACGGCCTCGCCGCCCGAGCGGTACGCTTCGACCGTGCGAGCACCTGACAAGCCCGATCGCAACCTGGCCCTGGAGATGATCCGCGTCACCGAGGCCGCCGCCATCGCGGCGGCCCGCTGGGCCGGGCGGGGCGACAAGATGGCCGCCGACGGCGCGGCCGTGGACGCCATGCGCTTCGTCCTGTCGGGCGTGGCCATGGACGGCATCGTCGTCATCGGCGAGGGCGAGAAGGACGAGGCGCCCATGCTCTACAACGGCGAGCACCTCGGCGACGGCCGCGCTCCTCAGGTCGACGTGGCCGTCGACCCCATCGACGGCACCACCCTGACGGCCATGGGGCGCAAGGGGGCCGTGTCGGTCATCGCTCTGTCCGAGCGCGGCACGATGTTCAACCCCGGGCCCTGCGTGTACATGCGCAAGGTGGCCGTCGGGCCCCGGGGACGCGGCGCCGTGGACATCAACGCCTCCCCGACCGACAACCTGCGCGAGCTGTCCAAGCGCCTGGGCAAGCCGGTCCAGGAGCTCGGCGTCGTCGTGCTCGACCGGCCGCGCCACGCCGACCTGATCGCCGAGGTGCGCGAGGCGGGAGCGCGCGTCTTGCTCATCTCGGACGGCGACGTCACCGGGGCCATCGCCACCGCCTGGCCCAACTCGGGCGCCGACATCCTCTTCGGCATCGGCGGCACGCCCGAGGGCGTGATCGCCGCCGCCGCCCTCCAGGGGCTCGGCGGCGAGATCCAGGGTGTCTTGTACCCGCGCGACGACTCCGAGCGCGACCGGTCGCTCGCCATGGGCTACGACCTCGCGCGCGTCTTGTCCACCGACGACCTGGTGACCGGCGACAACTGCTACTTCTCCGCCACCGCCGTCACCGACGGCGACTTCCTCAAGGGCGTGCGCTTCACCGAGTTCGGGGCCACGACCCAGTCCCTGGTCGTGCGCTCGCGCTCGGGCACGGTGCGCACGATCGAGACCTTCCACCGGCACAACAAGCTCCAGGAGTTCACCACCGCCGGCTTCTAGGGGCCCGCCAGATTCTCGTGACACGCTGACCACCCACCCGCTAGGGTCCCCCCTGAGAGGGGGTTGCATGAACGTCACCAATCTGCTGGCGGTCAAGGGTCGCGACGTGGCGACAATCGAACGGACGCACACACTGCACGATGCGGTCGCGCTGCTGCGCGAGCGCGGCATCGGCGCCCTCGTCGTCGCCAGTGCCGATCAGCGCCCGCTGGGCATGATCAGCGAGCGTGATATCGTGCGCGCCATCGCTGTCGACGGCGTCGGCGTCATGGAGCGGGCCGTGGAGATCGCGATGTCCCGCGATGTCGTGACCTGCACCGAGGCCACCACCGTCGACGAGCTCATGGCGACCATGACCGAGCGCCGGATCCGGCACGTGCCGGTCGTCGCGGAGGGTCGGCTGGTCGGGCTGGTCTCCATCGGCGACGTGGTCAAGGCCCGGGTCACCGAGCTCGAGATCGCGCGCCGCGAACTGCTCGACTACGTCAACGCGCGCTGACGTCGTGCGCGGCGCGTAGCCGCAGCTCGGCCCGCGCCAGGCCCTCGGTAGCCAGCGCGAGACTCGCGTGGTCGTCGGCGCTGCGCGCGGCCGCGGCGGCCGCCTCCAGCTGCTCCTTGGCGGCCTGGGCGCGCGGCACGTCGATGTCGGTGGTGCGCTCAGCGACCCCGGCGAGCAGCGTCGCGCGCGTGTCGCGCTCGGCCCCCGAGGTGACCACCTCGAAGAAGCCGCCGTGGACCGCGAAGGTCAGTGCACCGCCCTCGGTCACGACGGTGACGACGCCCGGGACGATGTCCCCCACCGTCTCGGCGTGCTCGGGCAGGACCGTGAACTCTCCTTCACGCGAGCGCAGCATCAGCGCCTGCGCGTCCCCGGCAAAGAGGACGGCCTCGGGCGTGACCAGCTCGACGACCAGGGACGCCACGGCTACTCCCGCGCCAGCTCGGCGGCCTTGCGCTCGACGTCGGAGGCGCCGCCCACGTTCAAGAAGGCCTGCTCCGGGTAGACGTCGAGATCGCCCTTGACCAGCGCCTCGAAGGACTCGATGGTCTCGGCGACCGGGACGTTGATGCCGTCGATGCCGGTGAAGACCTTGGACACGAACATCGGCTGGGACAAGAAGCGCTGGATCCGGCGGGCCCGCGAGACGATGATGCGGTCCTCCTCGGACAGCTCGTCCAGCCCCAGGATCGCGATGATGTCCTGGAGCTCCTTGTTGCGCTGGAGGATCTGCTGGACCTGCCGGGCCACGTGGTAGTGGCGGTCACCCACGATCTCGGGCGCCAGGATGTTCGAGGTCGACGACAGCGGGTCGACCGCCGGGTAGATGCCCAGCGCGGCGATCTGCCGGCTCAGCTCGGTCGTGGCGTCGAGGTGGGTGAAGGTCGTGAAGGGCGCCGGGTCGGTGTAGTCGTCGGCGGGCACGTAGACGGCCTGCAGCGAGGTGATCGACCGGCCGCGCGTCGAGGTGATCCGCTCTTGGAGCTCGCCCATCTCGTCGGCCAAGGTGGGCTGGTAGCCCACGGCGCTCGGCATGCGGCCCAGTAGCGTCGAGACCTCGGAGCCCGCCTGCACGAAGCGGAAGATGTTGTCGATGAAGAGCAAGACGTCCTGGTTCTTGACGTCGCGGAAGTATTCGGCCATGGTGAGGGCGGCCAGGGCGACGCGCAGGCGCACCCCCGGCGGCTCGTCCATCTGCCCGTAGACCAGAGCGGTCTTCTCGATGACGCCCGACTCGCGCATCTCGAGCAGGAGGTCGGTGCCCTCGCGCGTGCGCTCGCCCACGCCCGCGAACACGGACACCCCCTCGTGCTGCTCGGCCACGCGACGGATCATCTCCATGATGAGCACGGTCTTGCCCACACCGGCGCCGCCGAAGAGGCCAATCTTGCCGCCCTGGACGTAGGGCGCGAGCAGGTCGATGACCTTGATGCCCGTCTCGAACATGGTGGCGTGCGACTCGAGCTGGTCGAAGGCTGGCGCGTTGCGGTGGATCTCCCAGTGATCCTCGATGTCGCTGATCTGATCGGTGTCGAGGGGCTGGCCCAGCACGTTGAACACGTGACCGAGCACGCCCTCTCCGACCGGCACGGTGATGCCACGCCCGGTCTGGCGCACCGCGGTGCCGCGCACCAGGCCGTCAGTTGGCTTCATGCACACGCAGCGCACGCGACCTTCGCCGATCTGCTGGGCGACCTCGGCCACCACGGTGATTGTCTGGCCCTCGAGCTCGATGTCCATCTCGACGGCGTGGTTGATCTCGGGCAGGGCGTGCGGCGGGAACTCGACGTCGACCACCGGGCCGGCGATCGCGACGACGCGTCCGGACTCCAGCGTGGTCTTCTCGGGGGCGATGGTCATTCCTGTCTCACTTTCTCGTGCGGAGCGCCTCGGCCCCGCCGACGATTTCCATGATCTCGGTGGTAATCGAGTCCTGGCGGGCTCGGTTCATGATGCGGGTGAGGCTCTGGCCGAGATCGTCAGCGTTGTCCGTCGCCGCCGCCATGGCCCGCTGCTGGCTGGTGTGGAACGACGCCGCCCCCTCGAGCAGGGCCCGGAAGATCTCGCTCTCCAGCGCGCGCGGCGTGAGGACCGCCAGCAGCCGCTCGGGGTCGGGCTCGAACTCGGTGTAGCCGCGCAGGCCGGGGGACGCGCTGGGGGCCGCGGTGGCGTCCGCCACTAGCGGCAGGAGCTGGTCGGTCTCGACGCTCTGGGATCCGGCCGAGTGGAACCGGGTCGACACGATCAGCACCTGCTGGACCTGGTGGTCGACGAAGGCGGCCGCCACGTAGGCCGCAACGGTGCGCGCGTCGGCGAAAGTCGGCCGGTCGGCGAAGCCGACGAAGCTGTGCTCGACGGTCAGCCCCCGAAAGCGGTAGTAGGGCGCAGCCTTCTTGCCCACCACGACCAGGCGCGGCGTGGTGCCCTGACCGCGCAGGCGCGTCATCAGGTGCTCGCCGGTGCGCAGGACCGACGCGTTGTAGGCGCCCGACAGGCCCCGGTCCCCCGCCACCACCAGCACCAGGGCGCTCTCGACCCGCTCGGGCGTCCCCAGCAGGTGGCGCGCGGCGGTGGGGTCGGCCTGAGCGGTCTGGACGACGATCCGGCGCATCGCGTCGCGGTAGCCGCGGTTGGCCACCAGGCGCGTCTGGCTGCGCGTGATCTGCGAGGCCGCGATCAGCTCCATCGCCTTGGTGATCTTGCGCGTCGCCTGGACCGTCTTGATCCGGCGCCGCAGCGCCCGCTCCTGCCCGCCTGCCACGTCCTACTCCTGCTCGTTGCTCACGGCGAAGGTGTCGACGAAGCTGCGCATGATCGCGTCGATCGCGTCGGTGTCTCCGAGGGCGCCCGTGGTACGGATCTGCTCGAGCAGGTCCGCGTGCTTGGCGCGCAGCATGGTCAGCAGCTCGAACTCGAAGCGGTGCACGTCGGTCACCGGGATCGTGTCCACCCAGCCGCGGGTGCCCGCGTAGATGACCATCACCTGCTCCTCGACCGGCACGGGCGCGTTGAGGCCCTGCTTGAGCAGCTCGGTGAGGCGGTAGCCCCGGTCGAGCTGGGCCTGGGAGGACTTGTCGAGCTCGGAGCCGAAGGTCGCGAAGGACTCCAGGTCGCGGAACTGGGCCAGGTCGATCTTCAGCGTGCCGGCCACCGCCTTCATCGCCTTGATCTGGGCGGCCCCGCCGACGCGCGACACCGAGTTGCCGACGTTGATGGCCGGACGCACGCCCGAGTAGAACAGGTCGGCCTCCAAGAAGACCTGGCCGTCGGTGATGGAGATCACGTTGGTGGGGATGTAGGCCGAGATGTCGCCGGCCTTGGTCTCGATGATGGGCAGCGCCGTCAGCGACCCGCCGCCGCGCTCCGTCGAGAGCTTGGCCGCCCGCTCCAGGAGGCGGCTGTGCAGGTAGAAGACGTCGCCGGGGTACGCCTCGCGTCCCGGTGGGCGCCGCAGCAGGAGCGAGATCTGGCGGTAGGCCTCAGCCTGCTTGGACAGGTCGTCGTAGACGACCAGCCCGTGCTCGCCGTTCTCCATCCAGTGCTGGCCGATGGCGCAGCCGGCGTAGGGAGCCAGGTACTTGAAGGGCGCCGGATCACCGGCGGAGGCCACCACGACGACCGTGTACTCCAGAGCACCGCGGTCGCTCAGGGTCTGCACGGTCTGGGCCACCGACGAGTTCTTCTGGCCCACCGCCACGTAGATGCACTTGACGCCCTGGCCCTTCTGGTTGAGGATCGTGTCGATCGCGACGGTCGTCTTGCCCGTCTTGCGGTCGCCGATGATGAGCTCGCGCTGGCCGCGCCCGATGGGGGTCATCGCGTCGATGGCCTTGATGCCGGTCTGCAGGGGCTCGCTGACCGGCTGGCGCCCGATGATGCCGGGGGCCTGGATCTCCATGCGCCGGAACTGCGGGTTGATCAGGGGACCCTTGCCGTCGAGCGGCTCACCCAGGGCGTTGACCACGCGGCCCAGCAGCGCGTCGCCCACCGGCATCGAGAGGATGCGGTGGGTGGCGCGCACCACCTGCTCCTCCTCGATGGAGTCGACCGAGCCCAGGACCACGGCCCCGATGGTCTCCTCGTCGAGGTTCATGGCCAGGCCGAGGGTCCCGTCTTGGAACTCGAGCAGCTCGTTGACCTTGGCCGAAGGCAGCCCGGAGACGCGCGCGATGCCGTCGCCGACCTCGACGACGCGCCCGACCTGCTCGGCGGCCACGGTCGGGTTGAAGTCGACCACGTGGCGCTGGAGTGCCTCGGTGATCTCCGCGGCGGTGATGGTGAGCTCAGTCATCCCGGAATCCTTCTAACTAGTCGTTGGGCACGTATGAGGAGTGGAAGTGGCCCGAAGCCACCGAGTCGTGCAGGGACTGCAGGCGCCCCCGCATGGTCGCATCGAGGCGCAGGTCCCCGACCTCGACCAGCACGCCACCGAGCAGGTCGGGCTCTTCGGCCACCTGCAGCTCGACCTCGTGACCAGTGAGCGTGGCCAGCGACGAGGACAGCTGCTGGCGCACCGAGCTGGCCAGGCGGCGGGCGCTGTGCACCCGGGCGACCCGCCAGTCCCGGGCGCGCGCCACGTGGTCGACGAGGAAGTCCAGGGTGCCCACCACGTCCCGGGACCGCCCGCCGATCACGACGTAGCGAGCCAACCGCACCGTGGCGGGCGCGACGCGCGAGCTGAGCAGGGTCTCGGTGATCGCGACCCGGTCGGCCACCGGGGTGTCGCGATCGGTCAGGAGGCGACGCAGGTCGTCGTTGCCCTCAATGGTGCGTGCCCATCCGAACAGCTCGCCTTCCAGAGTGGCGAAGTCCGGTGTGGCCAGGTCCTCGAGCACCGCGTCGGCGAAGCCGCCCACGCGGCGGCGTGCCTCCAGCAGCCCGAGGTTGACCGGCGCGGTCGTGTCGGCCTCACTCACCCGCAGGGCCAGCTGCGTGAGCTCGGCAAACGAGCGCGCGACCTCTTGGGCCGGTACCGCGCGAGCGGCGAAGAGCAGCAGGCGCACCGTGACGGCGTCGACCTTGGTGCCCAGGAGGTCCGCCAGCACCGCGGCGCGCACCGGACCCGACAGCGACGTGTCCGCCAGCACCGCGCGCAGGTCGCCGCGGGCCAGGACCGTCACCTCGACGGCCTCCAGGTCCGCAACTACCGTGGCCAGGCTCGCCTCGTCCAGGGTACCCAGGAGGGCGGCGGCGTAGCCTTCGAGTGCTGGCAGCATGGTCAGTGGCCCGTTCCCCGCTGGGCCTCGACCGTCAGGGCCGCGACCGCCTCGCGAATCAGGTCTTCGTGGGTGCTCTGGTCGACTTCGCGGCCGATGATCTTGGTCACCAGGTCGTAGACGATCTCGCCGATGCGGCTGGAGGCGTCCTCGATGGCCCGCTGGCGAGCCATCGCCACCTCCTCGTGGGCCTGCTCGACGATCCGGTCGAACTCGGCCTGACCACGGCCCCCGGCCTCCGAGCGCACCTGCTCGGCCATCGACTGCGCCGAGGCGACGATCTCGCGGGCCTGGTCCCGAGCCTGGGACAGCACCCGGGAGCGCTCGTCGTCGGCCGCGGCGGCCTCGACCCGCGCCTGCTCGGCGGCCTCCAGCGAGGCGCGGATCTTGGCCTGCCGCGACTCCATGGCCCGGTTCAGCGGCGGGAGGATGTACTTGGCGACGAGCACCAAGATGACCACCACCACCAGCAGCTCGACGAAGAACGTGCCGTTGGGCAGGAGGAAGACGGATTCACCGATCATCGATTCGACCCTTCTCTTCGCGCGCGCCGACCCTCCGGGGTCGCCACGAGCCTGCGGACTTCGGGCACCTACTGCTTCTTGAAGACGTAGACGAACACCACCATGAACAGCAGGTTGATGAAGTACATGGCCTCCACCAGACCCACCGTCAAGAAGAAGTACTGACGCGCCTTGTTCTCGATCTCGGGCTGGCGGGCGATGGCGGCGATCGTCTGGCTGCCAGCCAGGCCGTCACCGACGGCGGCACCGATCGCGCCGCCCCCCAACGCCAGGCCGCCCCCAACGAGCGCCCCGGCGGTGCGGACCGCCGCCCCGATGTCTGATGGGTTTGCCATGGTTGTTCCTCCTGGGTTACCTAGAGAGTGGTCGGCACCGGCGCCTCGAGAGCGACCGGCGCATGCGCCTCCGCGTCCTCGTGGCTCATGGCCATGCCGAAGTACAAGATCGTGAGCAGCATGAAGATGAATGCCTGGATCGCCCCGATGAACAGGTCGAAGGGCTTCCAGATCACCTCGCCGAAGGGCACCACGTAGATCGGGAGCAGGGTGGTCATCACCAGGACCATCAGGCCGCCCGAGAAGATGTTGCCGAAGAGACGGAAGGTGAGCGTGATGGGCTTGGTGATCTCCTCGATCACGTTGATGGGGGCCAGCGCCGCGTAGGGCTTGACGTAGTGGCGCAGGTAGCCGCGCAGGCCCCGCGCGCGCAGCGACTCGATGTGGACCCACACGATCACCAGTAGCGCCATGGCCAGGGGCAGGTTGACGTCGCCCGTGGGCGCCGGCAGGATGTCCGAGGACACCCCGGGCTGCAGAGCCGAGGGGATGAACCCGATCCAGTTAGCGATCAGGATGAACAGGCCCAGCGTGACACCGATGGGGACGAAGCGGCGCCCCTCGGGCCCCACGGCGGAGTCGGCCAGCTCGCTGACCTGCTCGACCACGACCTCCCAGAACAGCTGCAGCTTGCCCGGCACGCCGTCGGTGGCGCGGGCGCGCATGCGAAAGCCCAGGGCCAGCAGGATCACGGCGGCCAGGACCGTCGAGGTGACAATGTCCACGTCGATGGTCAGCCCCAGGACGTGCACCGTGGGGTGCACGCCAACGTGGATCGCCTTCGCGGCGGTCAGCAGCTTCACTCCGGTCCTCCCTGGCGCGCCACGACCCGCAAGACGTTGAGCACGAACACCACCTGGTACAGCACAAGCCCTGACACAATACCTAGTCCCAGGGGGGCGCTCAGCCAGAGGGACGCCAGGACGATCGCCGTGACCACCGCGAGCCGCCCGGCGGTGCGGCCGCCGATCTGCCGGCGCACCGCCCGCCGCCGCTGCTCGCCGCTGACCTCGACGCGGGCGGCCTGGCGATCCAGGAGCCGCAGGTTGGCCAGCGCCAGCACGACGCCGAGGACGACGCCGACGGCGGCCAGGGGCGGCGCGACGGCCAGGGCCACCAGCGTTCCGCCCGCTCCCACCAGGACGGCCGAGAGCGTGGTGCGACGCAGCAGGCGCGCCAGGGTGGACGTGGGGAGATTTTCAAGCACGGTAGTCAAGTCTTAGAGGAAACGCCGGACTTGCTTCATGACGCTCACCACGGCAGTGACCGTTGCCAAGACTATCCCGATCAGCAGACCCCACGGAGACGACGAGAGGAGGTGGTCCACCCAGATTCCCCCGACGACCCCGACCGCCTCGATGACCGCGATGGTGGAGCCGAGCGCCGCGAACGCCCCGAGGCCCAGCATCGGGCTCTCGGGGCTCGGCGCGTCACCGGGGGGCTCGCGACTCTCCTGGTCACCGCGGTCGTCGCCGGCGGTGCTCACCGCCGGGCGCCCGGAGAGGCCGGCGCCGCATCGGACGCGGACTCACCGGCCACCCGCCCGGGCCGGGGGTGGAACCACGTCAGCAGGGCGACGAGCAAGACGGCGACCCCGAAGGGGATGGCCTCGTTGACCCGCGGCTCGAACAGCGGGAAGAGCACGAAGCCGCACAGCAGGGCCGTCCACAGCCACAGGATGATGACGGTCCGGCGGTGCCCGTGGCCCAGGCGCATCAGGCGGTGGTGGATGTGGTTCTTGTCGGGCGTGTGGAACCCCTGTCCCGACGCCGTGCGGCGCACGAAGGCCCACGAGGCGTCCAGCAGCGGCACGCCCAAGATGAACACCGGGATCAGCAGGGGCGCGAAGAAGAAGAACGTCAGGCCGCTGGCCGGGGGGGTGCGCCCGCCGATGACCATCGTCGAGGCCGACATGAGGAGCCCGAGCAGCAGGGAGCCAGCGTCGCCCATGAAGAGCCGGGCCGGATGGAAGTTGTCGCGCAGGAATCCCACGCACACCCCGAAGGTGATGGCGGCCACCAGCGGGCCGATGTTGGTCACCGGCAGCAGCCCGAGGTCCTCGAGACGCAGGCCGTACACGCACAGCGTGGCCGACGCGATCGCGACGATGCCCGCGGCCAGCCCGTCGAGGCCGTCGATGAGGTTGACCGCGTTGGCGATCGCGAAGACCCACACCGCCGTGATGACGGGCAGGATCGAGGGTCCCAGCACCACCAGGCCGGCGAAGGGCAGCTTGAACTGGTACATCGTCGCGCCGCTGAAGTAGAGCACCGAGGCCGCGAGGAACTGGCCCGCCACCTTGGCCGGCGCGCTCATCTCCCGGAAGTCGTCGATCACGCCCACCACGAAGATCACGCCCGAGGCGATGAGCACACCGAGCAGCTCGTGCGACGAGGTCGCGACCATGCGCAGCGTGGGCACCAGGACCGAGGCCGCGATCGCCACGCTGAGCCCGATCATCATCGCCGCACCCCCGCCGTAGGGGGTGACCGTCTGGTGGACCTTGCGCTCGTCAGGCTGGGCGGTGTAGCCCACGCGCTCGGCGATGGCGCGCGCCGGCCCGGTGCTCACCATCGTGACAATGGCCCCCACCAGCGCGATGAACGCGTACGCCGGGAGGCTGCGCACGGCCTAGCTCGTGAACGACGCGTACGGGTTGAACGCGGCGCACAGCTCGGCCACCTCGCCGCGCACCTGGGCGAGCACCACGTCGTCGGCGCGGCCCCGCAGGGCCCGCGCCATCAGCTCAGCGATCTGCCCGAACTCGGCCTCGCGCATCCCCGCGGTGGTCTGGGCCGCCGTGCCCACGCGCAGGCCGGAGGTGACGAAGGGGCTGCGCGGGTCGTCGGGGATGGTGTTGCGGTTGGTCGTGATGCCGGCACGGTCCAGGGCCTCCTGGGCCTCCTTGCCGGTCAGGTCGGCGTCGAAGTCGCGCAGGTCCACCAGCAAGAGGTGGTTCTCGGTGCCCCCCGAGACCAGGCGGAAGCCCTGGCCGACGAGGGCCGCCCCGAAGGCTTGGGCGTTGGCCACGATCTGGGCGGCGTACTCGGCGAAGGACGGCTGGGCAGCCTCGCGGAAGGCCACGGCCTTGGCCGCGATGGCGTGCTCCAGCGGCCCGCCCTGCTGGCCCGGGAAGACCGCCGAGTCGATGCGCTTGGCCCACTCCTCGCGCGACACGATCGCGCCGCCGCGGGGACCCCGCAGCGTCTTGTGCGTGGTGAAGGCCACGACGTCGGCGTAGGGCACCGGGTTGGGGTGCACGCCGCCGGCGATCAGGCCCGCCACGTGGGCGGCGTCGAACATCACCAGGGCGCCGACCTCGTCGGCGATCTCGCGGAACGGGGCCGGGTCGATCCGGCGGGCGTAGGCCGTCGCGCCGGCCACGATGAGGCGCGGGCGGTGCGCCCGGGCCAGGTCGCGAACGTTGTCGAAGTCAATGACCTCGCCGGGGTGGTCGGGGTCGTCGTTGCGGGGAGTCACCCCGTAGGAGACGAAGTGCCAGTACTTCGAGGTGACCGAGGCGGGCGACCCGTGCGTCAGGTGGCCGCCCTGGTCCAGACGCATGGCCAAGATGGTGTCCCCGGGCTCGAGGAGCGCCTGGTAGACCGCGACGTTCGCGTTGGCACCGCTGTGGGGCTGGACGTTGGCGTGGTCGGCGCCGAACAGCGCGGTCACGCGCCGGCGCGCCAGGTCCTCCACCTCGTCGACGATGGCGTTGCCGCCGTAGTAGCGCCGCCCCGGGTAGCCCTCGGCGTACTTGTTGGTGAGGATCGACCCGCTGGCCGCCAGCACCGAGGGGGAGGCGAAGTTCTCGCTGGCAATCAGCTGCAGCGTCGAGGTCTGGCGCGCCCACTCCTGGGCGAGGAGCGTCACCACCTCCTCGTCTCGGATCCACGCATCAAAGGGTGACGCCACGGCGCTCCTCTCCCGTCGAGGTCCCCTCCAGGGACGCGATCTTGCCGACGCGGCGCTCGTGGCGCCCGCCGGTCGGGGTGGCCTCGAGCCAGGCGCGCAGCGCCTCCTCGGCGACCGCCGGTCCCACCAGGCGCGCCCCGAAGCACGCGACGTTGGCGTGGTTGTGCTCACGCGCCAGGTGCGCGGAGGTGACGTCGTGGACCGTGGCCGCGCGCACGCCGGGCACCTTGTTGGCCGCGATCGCCACACCGATGCCTGAGCCGCACACCGCGACGCCCAGGTCGGCCGTGCCCGAAGCGACCGCCCGGCCCACGGCGGCGGCGAAGTCCGGATAGTCGACCGACACGTCGGGCCCGTCGGTCCCCAGGTCGACGACCTCGTGGCCCCAGGCCGCCAGCTGGGACGCCAGGTGGGACTTCAGGGCGAAACCGGCGTGGTCCGACCCCACTGCGACGCGCATGCCTGTAGCGTATCCCCCGCCTTCGCGCCCGCGGCCCGCCCTAGTATCGGCACGTGCCGCGAGCGCCCCTGGCTGCCCCGATCGTGTCGCGCCTGGACGCGGCCAGCGAGTCCTACCTGCGCAACCGGCGTGACGCCCTCGAGCAGATCGCCGTCATCGACGGCCTGCTCGATGCCGCGGCCGCCGGCGGCGGCGACGCGGCCCACGCGCGCCTGCGCGCCCAGGGCAAGCTGCCGGTGCGCGAGCGCGTGGCTGCGGTGCTCGATCCCGACAGCCCGTTCCTGGAGATCTCGGCGCTGGCCGGGTACGGCTCGGACTACACGATCGGCGGCGGCATGGTGGTGGGTATCGGCGTGATCGCCGGGACCGAGTGCGTCATCATGGCCAACGACCCCTCGGTGCTGGGCGGGGCCCTGACGGCCTACGCCGCCAAGAAGTGGATGCGGGCCCTGGAGATCGCGCGCGACAACCGGATCCCCTACGTGAGCTTCGTGGAGTCCGCGGGCGCCGACCTGCGCGTCGGCGAGGGCGGGGGCGGCGCGATGAACACCGCGCACTTCGCCGAGTCCGGACGCTTCTTCTACGATCTGATCGAGCTGTCCAAGCTGCGCGTGCCCACGCTCAGCGTGGTCTTCGGCTCCTCGACGGCCGGCGGCGCCTACCAGCCCGGCCTGTCGGACTACAACATCGTCGTGCGGGGCCACTCCAAGGTGTTCCTGGCGGGCCCGCCCCTCGTCAAGATGGCCACCGGCGAGGAGACCGACGACGAGACTCTGGGCGGGGCCGAGTTGCACGCGACCGTCTCGGGACTGGGCGACTACTTCGCCGAGGACGAGCTCGACGCCCTGCGCCGCTGCCGTGAGGTGGTCAGCCACCTGAACTGGCGCAAGGCCGGTCCGGACCCCTCCTTCGTGGCCGAGCCGCCCGTCTTGGATCCCGAGGAGCTGCTCGGGCTGATCAGCCGCGACCTGCGCCAGGCGGTCGACGTGCGCGAGATCATCGGGCGCATCGTGGACGGCTCGCGCTTTGAGGAGTTCAAGGCCCGCTACGGGCCCACCATGGTGTGCGGCTGGGCCTCGATCCACGGGTACCCCGTCGGGATCCTCGGCAACAACGGGGTCATCCACCCGCAGGCGGCCGAGAAGGCCGCGCAGTTCATCCAGCTGTGCAACCAGGTCGACGTCCCCCTGGTGTTCCTCCAGAACATCACGGGCTACATGGTGGGCCGCGAGGCCGAGGCGGCGGGCATCATCAAGAAGGGCTCCCAGATGCTCAACGCCGTGGCCAACTCCACGGTCCCCCACCTGACGGTGATCGTCGGCGCGTCCTACGGCGCGGGCACCTACGGCATGTCGGGGCGAGCCTTCGGGAACCGCTTCACGTTCCTGTGGCCCACCGCCAAGATCGCGGTGATGGGGCCGCGCCAGATCGCCGGCGTGATGAGCCAGGTGCGCCGCGCCCGGGCGGCGCGCCGGGGCGAGCCCTTCGACGAGGCCGAGGACGCGCGCATCGTGGCCCAGGTGGAGGCGACCCAGGAGGAGGGCTCCTTGGCGCTGGCGGCGACCGGGGCCATCAGCGACGACGGCATCATCGACCCGCGCGACACGCGCACCGTGCTCGGCCTGTGCCTCTCGGTGGTGCGCTCGCGACCCATCGAGGGATCCTCGACCTACGGGGTGTTCCGGCTGTGAGCGTGACCCGGGTCCTCGTGGCCAATCGCGGAGAGATCGCCCGGCGGGTCCTGCGCACGGTGCGACGCCTCGGCCTCACCGGGATCGCCGTGTACGTCGACGCCGACGCCGAGGCCCCCTACGTGGGCGACGCCGACCTGGCGCTGCGCCTGACCTCCACCTACCTCGACGGGGCGGCGCTCGTGGCGGCCGCCCAGCACGCCGGCGCCGACGCCGTGCACCCCGGCTACGGCTTCTTGTCCGAGAGCGCAGCCTTCGCGCGTCAGGTCATCGCGGCCGGGCTGACCTGGATCGGGCCACCTCCCGAGGCCATCGAGGCCATGGGCGACAAGGTCCGCGCCAAGGAGCTGGCCCACCAGCTCGGCGTCCCGGTGCTGCCCTGGAGCGACGACCCCGACCACGCCGATGACGTCGGCTACCCCCTGCTCGTCAAGGCCGCCGCGGGCGGCGGCGGCAAGGGCATGCGGGTCGTCGAGCGCGCCGAGGACCTCGCCGCGGCCCTGGCCGTGGCGCAGCGCGAGGCGACCGCCGCCTTCGGGGACGGCCATGTCTTTCTGGAGCGGCACCTGCCCGCGCCGCGCCACGTCGAGGTCCAGATCCTGGTTGACCACCACGGCACGGTCCGCATCCTCGGCGAGCGCGAGTGCTCCATCCAGCGACGCCACCAGAAGCTCATCGAGGAGACGCCGTCGCCGGCGGTGGGCCCCGAGGTGCGCCAGGCGCTCGCCGCGGCCGCCGAGCGCCTGGCCTCGGCCATCGGCTACCGCTCGGCGGGCACCATCGAGTTCCTCCTCGACCCGGCGAGCGGCGAGTTCTACTTCCTGGAGGTCAACACCCGCCTGCAGGTCGAGCACCCGATCACCGAGGAGGTCACCGGCTACGACCTCGTGGCCGCCCAGCTGGCCATCGCCGCCGAGCGCGACGTCGCCGAGCCCGCGGTGGTGCCCGGCGGCTGGGCCATCGAGGCGCGGCTGTGCGCCGAGGACCCGACGGCCGGATTCCTGCCCGCGACCGGACGCCTCGAGGCGTTCACTCCGGCCGCCCGGCCGCCGGTGCGCTGGGAGTCGGGCGTGGAGGTCGGATCGCCGGTCTCGGTCGCCTTCGACTCGCTGCTGGCCAAGGTCATCGCCCACGCGCCCACGCGGGAGGAGGCCACCACGGCCCTGGCCCGGGCCCTGGAGCGCCTGCACCTGGGCGGAGTCGTCACGAATCGCGACTTCCTGGTCAACGCGCTGCGCTCGGCGGCCTTCGCCGCCGGCGACACCACCACCGACTTCATCGAGCGCCACGACCCCCCGCGGGCGCTGATCGTGTCGGACGAGGAGGTCGCGCGCGCGGCGGTGGCCGCCGCGCTGTGGCGCGCCGAGCACCATCGTCGCGAGGCGCCGGTCCTGGGTGACCTGCCGAGCGGGTGGCGCAACGCGCGCCTGCCCGACCAGCGCGTCGAGTTCAGCGCCGGTGGCGCGACCCTGGCGGTGACCTACCGCTACCAGAGGGACGGCTCGGTGCGCACCAGCGCGGGACCGGCGCGGGTCCACGCGTGGCGACCCGACGGCATCGACCTCGAGGTGGCGGGCGTGCGTGCGGCGGTGCCGATCACGGTGGTGGGCCCGCGCTACCACGTCCAGGTGCCCCGGGGCACCATGACCCTGGTCGAGATCCCGCTCTTTGCCACCGACGACGGGTCCGCCCTGATCCGCGCCGGGTCCCTCGACGCCCCCATGCCCGGCGTCGTCCACGAGGTGCGCGTCGAGGTCGGCTCCCGCGTCGAGGCCGGCGAGATCCTGGTGGTCCTGGAGGCCATGAAGATGGAGCATCCGGTGACGGCGCCCTACGCGGGCGTGGTCACCGAGGTCGCGGTGCGTCCCGGCGACCAGGTGGCCACCGGGACCGTGCTGCTCGACCTCGAGCCCGAGGCGACCGACGACGAGGCGTGAGTGGCCGCGCCGATCCGCATCGCCAACTGCTCGGGCTTCTACGGCGATCGGCTGAGCGCCGCGCGAGAGATGGTCGAGGACGGGCCCATCGACGTCCTCACCGGTGACTGGCTGGCCGAGCTGACCATGCTCATCCTGGCCCGCCGGCGGGCCAAGGCGCCCGCCCACGGCTACGCCCCCACCTTCCTCACCCAGATGGAGCAGGTCCTGGGCACCTGTCTGGACCGGGGCATCCGGGTCGTCACCAACGCCGGGGGCCTGGATCCCGACCGCCTGGCCGACGACCTGGCGACGCTCGCCGCCCGCCTCGGCCTGGCCCCGCGCATCGCCTACGTCAGCGGCGACGACCTGGTGGACCGGCTCGACGAGCTCGCCGCCTCGGGCACGCCGGTGCGCGACGCGCGCGACGGCACGCCCCTGGCGCGCGCGGGGACCTTGACGGCCAACGCGTACCTCGGCGCCTTCGGGATCGTCGAGGCCCTGGCGCGCGGCGCCGACGTCGTGGTGACCGGGCGCGTCACCGACGCCGCCCTGACCTGCGGGCCGGCCGCCTGGCACCACGGCTGGGCCCGCGACGACTACGACGCCCTGGCCGGCGCCGTCGTGGCCGGCCACATCTTGGAGTGCGGCGCCCAGGCGACCGGCGGCAACTACTCCTTCTTCCGCGAGGTCCCCGGGCTCGAGCACGTGGGCTTCCCGTGGGCCGAGGTCGCCGCGGACGGCTCGAGCGTGATTGGCAAGCACGACGGCACCGGCGGCGAGGTGTCGGTGGGCACGGTGACCTCCCAGCTGCTCTACGAGATCGACAGCCCGCGCTACCTGGGGCCCGACGTGGTGGCCCGCTTCGACACGGTCGAGGTGCGTGCCCGGGGACGGGACCGGGTCCAGGTCTCGGGCGTGCGCGGTGAGCCGCCGCCGCCCACGCTGAAGGTGGCCTGCACCGAGCTGGGGGGCTATCGCCAGGACCTCGAGGTCGCCCTGACGGGCCTCGACGTCGAGGCCAAGGCGACCCTGGTGGAGTCGGCCTTCTGGCACGCCTCCCCGTACGGGCCCCGCGAGTTCGACCGGGTCACGACGCACCTGGCCCGCACCGAGAAGGTCGACCCGGCGACCAACGAGGAGGCGGTCGCGCTCTGGCGCATCACGCTGCGCGACCGCGACGAGGCCAAGGTGGGACGCGCGCTGGCCGACGCCGCCATCGGCCTGGCCCTGGCCACGATCCCGGGATTCTTCTTCCCCGGGCGCGCCCCCGGGGCGGCCGAGCCCGTGGGCATCTACCGGCCCGGCCTGGTGCCCGCGGACCTGGTGCCCCAGCTCGTAACGGTGCTCGGCGAACAGCGCACCGTCGTGGCCGCGCTGGTCGCCCCGGCGCGCGCCGCGGACCCCGAGCCCGCGGCCGCCCCGAGCCCGGAGCTCGCGGCCGAGCCGTGCGCGCGCGTGCCACTGGGCGAAGTCGTCGGGGCCCGCTCGGGCGACAAGGGCGGCGACGCCAACCTCGGCGTGTTCGCCCGCTCCCCCGACGCGTGGACGTGGCTCGACGCGTTCCTCACCGTCGAGCGGCTCGCCCAGCTCTTGCCCGAGGTGGCGCGCCACCGCGTCGCGCGCTACCGCCTGGCCAACCTGCACGCGCTCAACTTCGTGATCGAGGGCCTCCTCGAGGAGGGCGTCTCCTCCTCGAGCCGCCAGGACCGACAGGCCAAGGGACTCGGCGAGTGGCTGCGCAGCCGCGTCGTCGACGTCCCGGTGCGCCTGCTGGCATGATGGCCCCCGTGAGCGAGTGGGAGCAGCTGCGCACCGACCTAGTCGCCGAGCAGGCCGCGGTGGCCGCCCTGGTCTCGGCGCCCGGGACCACCGACTGGGACCGGCCGACGCCCGCCGCCGGCTGGGACGTGCACGACCAGATCGCCCACCTGGCCTACTTCGACGCCGCCGCCGCCCAGGCCCTCGACGACGAGGCGGCCTTCCTCGCCGCGCGCGAGGCCCTGGCCCACGCCGCCACGGCGCGCGACCTCGACGCGGCGACGCTGGCGCGCGGCGAGGAACCCCCGCGCCTGCTGGCCCGCTGGGCCCGCGCCCGGGAGTCCCTGACGGCGAGCCTGGCTCGCGCCGCGCCCGGGCAGCGCGTCCCCTGGTACGGGCCCGCGATGTCCGCGGTGTCCTTCGCGCGCGCACGGCTCATGGAGACCTGGGCCCACGGCCACGACGTCGGCGTCGCCCTTACCCGGCCGCTCGCGCCCACGGACCGGCTGGTCCACGTGGCGCGCCTGGGCCTGGCCACGCGCGCGTGGTCCTACCACGTGCGCAGCGAGACGCCCCCGCCGGGCCGCGTCAGCCTGCGCCTGCGCGCGCCGTCGGGGGCCACCTGGACGATCGGGCCCGAGGATGCCGACGACTGGGTCGAGGGCCCCGCCGAGGACCTGTGCCTGGTGGTGACCCAGCGCCGCCACGTCGACGACACGGCGCTGCGCGCTGGCGAGCTCGCGCACCACTGGCTCGTGCGGGCCCAGGCCTTCGCGGGTGGCCCGACCCTCCCTCCCGCACCCGGACCAAGCTCGTGAGCCTCGTCGAGACCGCGCGTCAGGGCCCGGTGCTCACCATCACGCTGGCCGACGCCGAGCACCGCAACGTGCTCGGCGCGCCGATGCTCGAGGAGCTCCACGGCGCCCTCGACGTCGCCGAGGCCTCCCCCGACGTCCGGGTCGTCATCCTCACCAACGCCGGCTCCGTCTTTTGCGCCGGCGCCGATCTGGCCACGGCGGCCGCCCCCGGGGGGGCACCGCGCGACCTGACCGAGGTGCTGAAGCGCCTCCAGGACCTCGCCCAGCCCGTCGTGGGGCGCATCGCCGGCCACTGCGTGGCCGGGGGCGTCGGCCTGGCGGCCGCCTGCGACCTGGCGGTCGCCACGTCGGGTGCGACCTTCGGGTTCACCGAGGTGCGCCTCGGCCTGGTGCCGGCCATGATCGCGGTCGTGTGCCTGCCCAAGATGCGACCCGCCGACGCCCGCGCCACGATGCTGCGCGGCGGGCGCTTCGACGCCGCCGAGGCGGCGCGCCTCGGGCTGATCACGGCGACCGCCGACCCCGACGACCTCGACGGGGCGATCGCGGCGATCGTGGCGGACCTCCTCGCCGGCGAGCCCGGCGCCCTGGCCCTCACCAAGCGGCTGGTGCGCGAGCTGCCCGCCCTGGATCGCGAGACGGCCTTCGCCCGGGCCGCCGAGGTCTCGGCGGCCCGCTTCGCCAGCCAGGCCGCGCGCGAGGGGATCGCCGCCTACCGCGAGAAGCGGCCGGCACCCTGGGTCCCGCCCGCCGCCACCTGATCAGTCGCCGCCCGGGCCCAGCAGCTCGCGCAGGCGCTGCGGCGAGATCGCCCCGACCCGGTGAACCCGCCAGCGCGGGCCGGTGAGGTCGACGACGGTGGAGACCGCGCCGTCGCGGGGGCCGGCGTCGACCACGCCGGCCAGGCCGCGCGGCAGGGCGGCCCGCACGTCGGCGGCGGTGGTGGCCGGCGCCGCGCCGTGGGCGTTGGCGCTGGTCAGGGCGAGGGGGCCGACGGCGCGCGCGGCCGTGCGCACGGTGTCGTCGTCGGGGACCCGCAGACCGATCGACGCGTCGGCGCCGACCAGCGCGGCCAGGGCCGGGGCGGCCGGCACCACGATGGTGAGCGCCCCGGGCCAGCACGCGGCCGCCAGGGCCGCCGCGGGCGCGGTCCAGGTCACCGCGAGGGAGGCCACCTGCGCGGTGTCGGCCAGCACGACGGGCAGGGCCACGGTGGCGGGACGGCCCTTGAGCGCGAACAGGCGGGCGACCGCCGCCGGGTGCGCGAGGGCCGCGCCCACGCCGTAGACGGTGTCGGTGGGCAGGGCCACCACCTGCCCCGCGGCCAGGGCGGCGATGGCCTCGGCGAGCGTCAGGTCCTTCACGGCCGGTGCGCCACCAGGATGCGGGGCTGGCCCGCCAGGTCGTCGTGGTCGACCAGGTCCCGCAGGCCGGCGCCGTAGGCGACGCGGCGCAGCGCCTCGCGGTGGCCGTCACCGTGCTCGACGACCAGGGCCCCGCCGGCCGCCAGCCAGTGCGACGCGCCCTCGACCACGCTGACCAGGTCGGCCAGTCCCGGGACCCCGCGGGCGTCGGCGGCCACCAGGGCCCCGCGCGGCTCGTGGGCGATCACCGGGTCGAGGGCCAGGTACTCGGCCGCTCCCACGTAGGGGGGGTTGGCGACGATCAGGTCGATGCGCGCGGCCAGCGACGCGTCGAGCGGTTCGAACCACGAGCCCTCCAGGAACGACACCGACGTCAGCGCGTGCTTACGCGCGTTGCGGCGCGCCACCACCAGGGCCCCGGGCGACACGTCCACGGCGATCAGCGTGGCCCGGACCCCGCGGGCGGCCAGCTCGGACAGGAGGGCCAGGCCGATCGCTCCGCTCCCGCAGCCCAGGTCGAGCAGCGTCGGCGCGGCGACCTGGCGGGCGGCCAGGACGTCGAGGGCCACGCCCACCAGCTCCTCGGTCTCGGGGCGGGGGATCAGGACGCGGCTGTCGAGGTCGAGGTCGAGCCCGCGGAAGGGCCAGTGGCCCACGATGTACTGGAGCGGCTCGCCGTGGAGGCGCCGCTCGACGGCCGCACTCAGGCGGGCGGCGTCACCGCCGTACTCCTCGAGCAGCCAGCGCGCTTCGCGCCGCTCGAGGCCCGCCGCCACCAAGTCGGCCGCGGTGGGCTCAGTGGTCACGGTCGGCCAGCTGGCGGGCCCGCTTGGCGGCCATCAGCGCGTCGACGAACTGGTCGAGGTCGCCGTTCAAGACGGCGTCGAGGGTGTAGGCGGTCAGGTTGATCCGGTGGTCGGTGACCCGGTTCTCCTTGAAGTTGTACGTGCGGATCTTCTCGGAGCGCCCCCCGCCGCCCAGCTGGGCCCGCTTGCGGTCGCCGAGCTCGCTGGCCTGGGCCTCCTGGGCGGCCTTGAGCAGGCGGGCGCGCAGCACCACCAGCGCCTTGGCGCGGTTCTGGATCTGGCTCTTCTCGTCCTGCATCGACACGACGATGCCCGTGGGCAGGTGGGTGATGCGCACGGCCGAGTCGGTGGTGTTGACGCTCTGGCCCCCCGGTCCCGAGGAGCGATAGACGTCGATCTTCAGGTCGTTGGGGTCGATCTCCACGTCGACCTCGTCGGCCTCGGGCAGCACCGAGACGGTGGCCGAGGAAGTGTGCACGCGACCCTTGGCCTCGGTGACGGGCACGCGCTGGACGCGGTGGACGCCGGCCTCGTGCTCCAGGCGCACCCAGACGTCCTCCCCGCGCAGGAGATAGATCGCCTCGTCCAGGCCGCCCTGGTCCGAGGGGCGCTCCTCGACCACCTCGAGCTGCCAGCCGCGCAGCGCCGCGTAGCGGCGGTACATCTGGGCCAGGTCGCCGGCGAAGAGGTTCGCCTCCTCGCCGCCCTCGGCTCCGCGGATCTCGACGATGACGTTGCGGCCCTCGTTGGGGTCCCGCGGCAGCAGCAGCTCCTCGATGCGGGTCGCCAGCTCGGCGGCCCGCTCCTCGGCGGCGCGCGCCTCGGCCCGCCACTGCTCGCGCTCGTCGCCCTCGCTGGCGCTCACCAGGTCGCGAGCGGCCGACGCATCAGCGCGCGCCGCGCGCAGGGCCACCCACGACGCGTTGAGGGCGGCCAGGTCCTTGTGGCGCCGCGACAGGTCACGCAGCCGCGTGCGGTCACTGGCGACGTCGGGCTCCGCCAGGGCCGCCTCGACGAGGTGTAGCTCGGCCTCGAGGGCGTCGAGCGTCTCGTCCAGCGACGCCACGGCGGGCCGCGCCACCTAGGCGCGCGGCGGGCGCGCCTTCGCGGACCGCTGAGCGTAACGACGCTGGAAGCGCTCGACGCGTCCCCCGGTGTCCACCAGCTTCTGCTTGCCGGTGAAGAAGGGGTGGCACTGGTTGCACAGCTCGACGTGGAGCTCGGTCTTGGTCGAGCGCGTGAGGAAGGTGTTGCCACAGCTGCACGTGACGGTGCACTCGACGTAACGGGGGTGGAGGTCAGTCTTCATAGGGCTCCTTCGCGGGTAGGAAGTCTACCGGATGCTCAGTTGTTCGGTGTCGGGCCCCGCCCGATCTCGGCCAGGAACTCGTCATTGGAGCGGGTGGACTTGAGCTTGTCGATGAGCAGCTCGAGCCCGGCGGCCTCGCGACCCTCACTGGCCAGGCCGTTCAGGACCCGGCGCAGCTTCCAGACCTGGGCCAGCGCGTCGCGGTCGAACAGCAGCTCCTCGCGCCGCGTCGAGGACCCGTTGACGTCGATAGCCGGGTAGAGCCGGCGCTCGGCCAGCCGCCGGTCCAGCTTCAGCTCCATGTTGCCCGTCCCCTTGAACTCCTCGAAGATGACCTCGTCCATCTTGGAGCCCGTCTCCACCAGGGCCGTGGCCAGAATCGTCAGCGACCCGCCCTCCTCGATGTTGCGCGCGGCCCCGAAGAACTTCTTGGGCGGGTACAGGGCTCCCGAGTCCACGCCACCCGACATGATGCGGCCGGTGGCCGGCGCGGCCAGGTTGTAGGCGCGGGCCAGGCGCGTGATCCCGTCCAGGATGATCACGACGTCGCGGCGCTGCTCGACCAGGCGCTTGGCCCGTTCGATGGCCAGCTCGGCCACGTGGGTGTGCTCGTCAGCCGGCCGGTCGAAGGTCGAGGAGATGACCTCGCCGCGCACGCTGCGCCGCATGTCGGTGACCTCCTCGGGCCGCTCGTCGACCAGTAGCACCATGAGGTGCACCTCGGGGTTGTTGGCCTCGATGGCGTGGGCGATCTGCTTCATGACGGTGGTCTTGCCCGCCTTGGGCGGCGAGACGATCAGCCCGCGCTGGCCCTTGCCGATGGGGGCGATCAAGTCGATGATCCGCGTGGTGAGGTCACCTTTGGGATCAGAGTTCTCCAGACGCAGCTTCTCGTCGGGGAACAGCGGGGTCAGGTCCTCGAAGCGCGGGCGGGTCGCCGCCGCCTCGGGGTCCATGCCGGCCACCGTGTCCACCCGCAGCAGTGCCGGGTACTTCTCGTTGGACGAGGCGGGCCGAAAGCCGCCCGTGACAACGTCGCCCTTGCGCAGGCCGTAGCGGCGGACCTGGTTGATCGAGACGTAAACGTCCTGGGGCGAGGCGTGAAAGCCCCGGGTGCGCACGAAGCCGTAGCCGTCGTCGCGCAGGTCGAGGATGCCCTCCACGTCGAGCAGCTCGCCCTGGTAGGGCTGGTCGGCACCGGGCATGGCCTCGGAGGGGAAGCGCTCCCGGTTGCCGCGGCTGCGGCGATTGCGGCGGCTGCGCGACCCGCCCTCGGCGAACTCGCGCGTGCGCTCCCCGCGCGGCGCCCGCGTCGCAGACTCGGAGGTCGTGACCGTGGCGCCCGCGTCCGCGGGCGCGGCGGCGCGCTCGCGCAACGGTGCTGCGTCGGGCGACGGCGTCGCCGAGGGGGCGCGCGTCGGCGCTGCCAGCAAGGCCGGAGCCGCGCCGCTCGGGGCCACGGGGGCCGGCGGCTCGGCGCGCGGGGGCGTCGGCACCGACGGAGCGAACTCGCCGATCAGGTCCTCGAAGTCCTCCACGGGAGGCGTCGCGACCGTCCGGCGCGAGCGCACGGTGCGCGAGGACGACATCGCGTCACCCATGATGGCGTCGATCAGTGTCGTCTTGGTCGCGCGCGCGCCGACGTCGACCCCCTTCACCTTGGCGATGACCAGCAGATCGTCGCGGGACTTCGATTCCAGGTCCGAGCGTTCGGGCGATGGCGTGATGGCCATGAGGGTCCTTTCTCGTCCCCGACCGTGCGGGGAAGAAAAGTATGCGAGGGCTACCCGGGCACACGTGCGTCGGCACGTTGGCCGTTCGCGGGTAACGAGGTCAGTCTAGCCGCCCGAGGGCGGCGGCGCGTCTCATCGCAGGGCGGCCAGCAGCGCGTCAATCGCGGCGTCGACGACGGGGGGCTCGTCCCCGGTGCCCAGCGCGGTGTCGGGATCCTTGAGCCCGTTGCCGGTCAGCACGCACACGACCCGTGACCCCGGGGGCACGCCGTACTTGAGGATGCCAGCGACCGAGGCCGCGGAGGCCGGCTCGCAGAACACCGACTCGTGGCGGGCGACGAAGTGGTAGGCGTCGAGGATCTCCTCGTCGCTCACGGCGCGGATGTCGCCCAGGGACTCGTGGACCACCTCCAAGGCGGGGACCCAGCTGGCCGGGTTGCCGATCCGGATCGCGGTGGCGATGGTCTCGGGATGGGCCACGGGGTGGCCGAGCACGATGGGGGCGGCACCGGCGGCCTGGAAGCCCCACATCCGCGGCAGGGTGGCCGCGAGGCCGCGCTCGTGGTACTGGACGAACCCGCGCCAGTAGGCGGTGATGTTGCCGGCGTTGCCCACGGGGATGGCCAAGATGTCGGGCGCGTCGCCCAGTGCGTCGACGAGCTCGAAGGCTCCGGTCTTCTGGCCCTCGATGCGCTCGGGGTTGATCGAGTTGACGATCGTGATGGGCAGGTGCTGGGTCAGCTCGCGCGCCAGGTCCAGCGCTTGGTCGAAGTTGCCCCGGATCTGGAAGATGCGCGCGCCGTAGACGACGGCCTGGGCCAGCTTGCCCATCGCGATCTTGCCCTCGGGCACCAGGACGACGCACTCCATGCCGGCGCGGGCCGCGTAGGCGGCGGCCGACGCCGACGTGTTGCCCGTCGAGCCGCACACCACCGTCGTGGCGCCCTGCGCCTTGGCCTTGGTGATGGCCATGGTCATGCCGCGGTCCTTGAACGACCCCGAGGGGTTCAGGCCCTCGAACTTCAGCCAGACTTCCGCGCCCACGCGCTCCGAGAGGCGCTCGGCGAGCAGCAGGGGCGTGTGACCCTCCTGCAGCGTCACGATCTCGCTGACCCCCTCGAGGTTCAAGAACGCCCCGTACTCGTGGAGCAGCCCGCGCCACGCCTCCATCACGCACCTCCGTCGATGACTCGCAGCCGCGCCCCGATCGAGTCGACGGCCCCCAGGGTGGCCAGCTCGGCCACGGTCGCGGCCATGTCGGCCTCGCGCGCGTGGTGGGTCACGAACGACAGCCGGGCCTCCTCGCCCACGCCGGACTGCTCCATGGACTGGATCGAGACGTGGTGGCGGGCGAAGGCGCCCGCGACCGCGGCCAGCACGCCGGGCTGGTCGACCACGTCGAGGCTCACGTAGTACACGCTGGTCAGCTCACCGGCCGGCACGCGCTCGAGCGTGTCGTCCACCAGGAAGGGCACGTCGTGGCGCTGGGCCACGCGGTTGCGGGCCGCGTCGAGGATGTCGCCGAGCACCGCAGTAGCCGTCGGCCCACCCCCGGCCCCCGGGCCGAGCCACATCAGGGGCCCGGCCACGGTGCCCTCGACGAAGACCGCGTTCATCGCCCCGTGGACGGCGGCCAGCGGATGGTCGGCGGGGACCAGGGCCGGGTAGACGCTGCGGGACAGCCCGTGCTCACCGTGGCGCTCGGCCACGGCCAGGAGCTTGATCACGTACCCCGACTTGCGCGCGAAGTCCACGTCGAAGGAGCGCACCGCGGAGATCCCCTCGCGCGAGATCGTCTCGTCGCGCAGCTCGGTACCAAAGGCCAGGGAGGCCAGGATCAGGACCTTGGCCGCGGCGTCGAAGCCCTCCACGTCGGCGCGCGGGTCGGCCTCGGCGAAGCCGCGCTCCTGGGCCTCGGCCAGGGCCGCGTCGTAGTCGAGCCCGCCGTCGGTCATCTGGGACAAGATGAAGTTGGTCGTGCCGTTGACGATCCCGATCACGCGCTCGATCCGCTCCCCGGCCAGCGACGTCCGCAGGGCGCGCAGGATCGGCACGGCGCCGCCGACGGCCGCCTCGTAGAACAGGTCGGCCCCGTGGGCGTGCGCCAGCCGGGCCAGGGCCGTGCCGCGCTGGGCCATCAGGGACTTGTTGGCCGTCACCACCGACACGCCCCGGCGCAGGGCCGCCTCGATGAGGTCGCCCGCGGGTGCCAGGCCGCCGGCCACCTCGACCAGGACGTCGATGTCGCCGTGGCGGGCCAGCGCGGCGGCGTCCCCGGTCACCAGCGCGGCCGGGATCCCGGGCCGCGGTCGCGCCGCGTCGTTGACCGCCACGGCCACCAGCTCCAGCGACGCCGTCGCCGCGTCCTCCAGGGCCAGTTGGCGCGTCGGATCCAGGAGCAGCGCGACCAGGGCCGCGCCCACGTTGCCCGCCCCGATCACGCCGACGCGCACCGTGGGGATCGCCATCGATCCAGGCTAACCCAGGCCCGGTGCCGCATCCGGCGGCGACGCGGGATCGACCTCGAGCGCCGCCAGGTCGTCGAACGTCTCGCGTCGCAGGACCAGGCGCGCCCGCCCGTCGGCGACGAAGACCACCGGCGGGCGTCCCACCCGGTTGTAGGTCGAGGCCATGGCGTAGCCGTAGGCGCCGGTGACGGGCGTGGCGACGAGGTCGCCCACGCCGGTGTCGGCGGGCAGCCAGCCCTCCTCGACCAGGACGTCGCCGCTCTCGCAGTGCTTGCCGACGACCCGCACCGCCTGGGGCCGCGCCCCGGCCGGGCGCCCCACGTCGAAGACCTCGTAGCCCGATCCGTAGAGCACGGGCCGCGGGTTGTCGCTCATGCCTCCGTCGACGGCGACGTAGCGGCGCTGGGGCACGTCCTTGACCGTCCCCACGCGGTACAGCGTGATGGCCGCCTGGGCCACGATGGCCCGACCCGGCTCGGCCGTCAGGCGGACGGCCGCCGGGACCCCGCTCGCCTGCGCGGCGGCGCGCACGGCGGTCGCCCACGTGCGGATCGAGGGCGCACTCTCTCCCTCGACGTAGGGCACGCCGAGGCCGCCGCCCACGCTGATCTCCTCGACGGGCCACTCTCCGGCGAAGGACGCCACCACGGCGAAGGCCTCACGGTAGCCATCGAGCTCGAAGATCTGCGATCCGATGTGACTGTGCAGGCCGCGCAGGCGAATCCCCCGCATCTGGCGCAGACGGGTCACGGCCTCGCGGGCCCCGCCCGAGGCGATCGAGAAGCCGAACTTCGAGTCCTCCTGGCCCGTGCGCACGAACTCGTGGGTGTGCGCCTCGACGCCCGGGGTGACGCGCACCAGCACGTCGAGCGTCCGGTGGGATCCCACCAGGGTCGAGAGCCGATCGATCTCGTCGTGGCTGTCCACGACCACGCGATGGACCCCCTCGTCGACGGCGCGCGCGAGCTCGGCGGGCGACTTGTTGTTGCCGTGCAGGACCAGGCGGCTGGCCGGCACGCCGGCGCGACGGGCCACGTCGTACTCACCCCCCGTGGCCACGTCGAGCCACAGCCCCTCCTCGCGCGCCAGACGGGCCATCGCCCCGCACAGGAACGCCTTGGAGGCGTAGGCCGTTCCCTCGTCGAAGGCGTCGGCCGCCTCCTGGCACCGGGCGCGCAGCGTCGCCTCGTCGTAGACGAACAGCGGCGTGGAGAAGCGCTCGGCCAGCTCGCGCAGGGACACCCCACCCACCGTGACGTCGGTCTCGCCGACCTGCGCGGTATCGGGCAGCAGCGCTGGCGGCAGGGGTCCGGCCATTCCCGAACACTAGTGACCGCCCCCCGGGGGCTCCGGTAGGCTGACGGACGTTGCCCCCGTAGCTCAGGGGATAGAGCATTGGCCTCCGGAGCCATGTGCGCAGGTTCGAATCCTGCCGGGGGCACGTTGGGGATCCATCCGGACACGGCGCGTGGGCGAGGTAGGAGCGACCCGATGTCCGGTCGAACCTCCCCGGGAACTCGTCGTCTCGGTCGAGGTGTCTGACCCGTCCGCTGCCCGTCCCGTCGCCGGGCCGACGCGGCCGGGCACCCGGGCCCGACGTCGGGGTCAGCGCGAGCCGAGCCCCCGGTGACCCAGCTCCCCAGCGGATAGGTTCATGGGGTGAGCGTCCTCGTGATGGGCATGCACCGATCCGGCACCTCGGCCCTGGCCGGCGCCCTGGCGGCGCTCGGCCTCGACGCCGGACCCGCCGAGGCCCTGATGCCGGCCGACGACGGCAATCCCGAGGGCTACTTCGAGGTCACCTCGATCGCCGAGCTCGACGAGATGATCCTGGCCCTGCTCGGCGGCCGCTGGGACATCCCGCCGCGACGCGACGAGGGCTGGTCTGAGCGCGCCGACCTGGGGCCCTTCCTCGAGGAGGCCAGCTGCCTGGTCAGCCAGACGTTCTCCGGCGATCGCTTCGTGCTGAAGGATCCCCGCATGGCGTTGCTGGTGCCCCTGTGGCGCCGGGTGCTCGAAGACGTGGTCGTGGTGCTCATCGTGCGCGCACCCGGCGAGGTGGCCCGATCCATGGCCCGGCGCGACGCCATGGCGCCCCTGACGGGGCTGAGCCTGTGGGCCGCCTACAACCGGGCCCTGCTGGAGGACCTGGCCGGGATGCGCGTGCACGTGTGCACCTACGAGGACCTGCTGGCCGACCCGCGCGGGGTCCTCGGCGAGGTCGCCGCCAGCCTCCAGTCCTTCGGCCAGCTCGACGCTCGCGGTGACCTCGACGCCGCCGCGGCTCACATCAGCGCCGACCTGCGGCGCTCGACCGACCTAGACGCGGCCGAGCTGCGCGAGCCGCCCGGCGAGATCGACGAGCTGGCGCGCGCCCTCACCGCGCTGCGGGGCCGCCACGACGCCTTCGTGGCCGCCGTGCCGGCGGCCGGCGCCTGGGAGGGTGCCCTGATCGGCGAGCGCCGCGCCTTCCTCGACGCCCAGCGCACCATCGTCGCCCAGTTCGAGGCTGTCGTCGCCGACCGCGAGGCCCGCCTCAGCGACCTGGAGGCCGACAACGCCATGCTGCGGAGCCAGAGCGCCGAGTTGCGCGAGGAGATGGACGCCGCCCTCACCGCGCTGCGGGCCCTGGAGGCCACCCGGGCGGTGCGCTGGGCGCGCGCCCTCGCCCGGCGCGGGCACTGAGCCCTGCTAGCGTGCGGGGCCGATGAGTGCGCGACCCAGCGAGTCGGCGCCCTTCGTGGTGTGGTTCACCGGGCTCTCGGGATCGGGCAAGTCGACCCTGGCCCTGCGGGTCGAGGCCGAGCTGCGCGCGCGGGGCCTGCCGGCTTTTCACCTCGACGGCGACGAGCTGCGCCAGGGGCTGAACCGCGACCTCGGCTACGACGACGACGCCCGCGTCGAGAGCATCCGGCGCATCGCCGAGGTGACGCGGCTCTTGTACCGAGCCGGCCACGTGGTCCTGGTGGCCGCGATCTCGCCCTTCGCCGCCGGACGCGCCGAGGCCCGTCAGCTGATCGCGCCGGGACCCTTCGTCGAGGTGTTCGTCGACGCGCCCCTGGCCGTGGCCGAGCTGCGCGATCCCAAGGGCCTCTACCAGCGCGCTCGGGCCGGCGAGATTGCCCACTTCACCGGGATCGACGCACCCTACGAGGCACCCGAGCACCCCGAGGTCCGGGTGGACACGGCCGGGCTCGGGCCGGCCGAGGCCGCCGCGGCGGTCGTGGCGCACCTGGTGGCGCGGGGCCTGGCCACCGCGACCGGGGGCCTCAGCTGACCATCACCATCCGCACGGTATCGGTGATGGAGGCCCCGCCCGACTCCGAGCCCGCCATCACGACGATCGCGTCGCCGGGCCGGGCCAGGCCGGCGATCTTGAGCTCGGTGACCGCGACCGCGCAGAGCTCGTCGATGTCGGTGGCCCGCGAGAGGTAGACGCCCTGGATGCCCCAGGAGCTGCGCAGCTGGCGCGCGGTCACCGCGCTCGGCGTGATGGCCACGATCGGCATGGGTGGGCGGAACCGCGAGATGGCCCGGGCCGTCAGCCCCGAGCGGGTGCAGGCCACGATGGCCACGGCGCTCTCGTCCATCGCGGCACGCCAGGCCGCACCGGTGATGGCGGCGGTGATGCGCGTGGCCTGGGTACCCGCCCCGATCTGCTGGACGCCGAGCGACGCGCCCCAGGTGGCGTAGTCGAAGGACTCCTCCGCGCGCCGCAGGATCCGGTCCATGGTGGCAACCGTTCCCACCGGGTCGTCGCCGATGGCGGTCTCGCCGCTCAGCATCACCGCGCTGGCCCCGTCGAGGACCGCATTGGCGACGTCGGTCACCTCGGCGCGGGTGGGAACCTGCGCGTGGGTCATCGACTCGAGCATCTGGGTCGCCACCACGACCGGGCGGGCGTAGCGGATGCCGTGGCGCACGATCCGCTTTTGCAGGTGGGGCACGTCCTCGATCGGCAGGCGTACCCCGAGGTCGCCGCGGGCCACCATGATGGCATCGGAGACCGCGATGATCTCGTCGAGGTTCTCGACGCCCTCGGCGGTCTCGATCTTGGCCATGATCATGACGTCATCGCGGGCCAGCACCGATCGCGTCGACACGACGTCGAAGGCCGAGCGCACGAAGGAGACGGCCAGGATCTCGAAGGGCTCGTCGGCCAGCGCCTCGAGACGGGCCCGATCCTCGAGGGTCGGCAGGCGGTCGTTGAGGATCGCTGAGGGCAGCGACAGGCCCGGCTTGCCCATCACCGTGCCCCCCGCCGCCACCACCGCGCGCGAGGGGGGGCCCGGCTCGAGGATCTCGAGGGTCACGCCACCGTCGCCGATGTGGATGTGGTCCCCGACGTGGAGCAGGTTGAGGACGTCGGGGCGCTCCACGACGATGCGCTGCGCGCTGGAGGTCTCGTCGTGACCCTCGACCAGCTCGACGGCGGCGCCCACGTTCAGGGGGATCGGTGAGGTGCCAAAGGATCCGGCGCGGATCTTGGGCCCGGGGATGTCGACCATGAGGGCCAGGTCCGGCGCCAGAGCGCGCACGCGCCGCAGGCGGGCGACACCCGCCTCGATGTCGCTGTGGGCCATGGAGAGCCGGAAGACGTCGACCCCCGCGGCGACCAGAGCCGAGATCGCCTCGTCGGTGTCCGACCGCGGTCCCAGCGTGGCCACGATTCGCGTGCGTCGCACCGCTCTCCTTCCGTCCCTGGAAGTCTACGGGGGCCCCGCGGCCGCCCCCCGCCGCGCCGGCAGCCGCGAAGATGACTTAGTGCCCTACGTGAGGGCGGAGGGCCCGGCGGCCCGAAAACCAGCATGAGACGGGGACAGTAAAGTCAGTGGCACATGCGCACGACGGGTCGCGGCCCGGCCTCGGGCGATGGCGAAGGAGGAGCGTGGAACCCACCAACGTGCGAGACCCGAACTACTTCCACCGCGTGGTGGACTGCCAGTGGGCCTGCCCGGCGCACACCGACGTGCCGGGGTACATCCGTCTGATCGCCCAGGGGCGCTTCGACGACGCCTACATGCTGAACCGGGCCTCCAACGTCTTCCCCGGGGTCCTAGGCCGCACCTGCGACCGCCCCTGCGAGCCGGCCTGCCGGCGCGGGCGGGTCGACGGGGACCCCGTCGCCATCTGCCGTCTCAAGCGCGTCACCTCGGACCTGAAGGGCGAGATCGCCGACCGCCTCCCGCAGATCCCCACGACCTCGAACGCCAAGCGGGTCGCCCTGGTGGGAGCGGGACCCTCCTCCCTCACCGTCGCCAACGACCTGGCGCCCCTGGGCTACGAGATCACCGTCCTGGAGCGCTACGACCGCCCCGGCGGCCTGATGCGCTCGAACATCCCCAACTTCCGCCTGCCCGCCGAGGTCCTGGACGCCGAGACCGGCGCGATCCTGGACCGGGGCGGGGTGAGCGTTCGTTACAACAGCCCCGTCACCAGTCTGCGCGCCCTGCTCGACGAGGGCTTCGACGCCGTCTACGTCGGCTCGGGGGCGCCGCGGGGCAAGGAGCTCGACCTGCCCGGCCGCCACGATGAGGTCGGCGACAGCCACATCCACATCGGCATCGACTGGCTCGAGTCGGTCGCCTTCGAGCACATCACCGCGATCGGGTCGCGCGTCTTGATCATCGGGGTCGGCAACACCGCCATGGACTGCTGCCGCACCTCACGGCGCCTGGGCGGACAGGACATCCGCGTCATGGCGCGCCGGCCGCGCGAGTTCTTCAAGGCGTCGCCCTGGGAGATCGAGGACGCCGAGGAGGAGGGGGTGGCCATCGTGGTCAACCACGCCCCTACGCGCTTCGTCCTCGAGGAGGGGCGCCTGGTGGGCATGGCGTTCGACATCGTCGAGTGGGACGAGGGAGCTCGCCACTCGCGCGTCGTCGACTCGGTCACGGTGCCCTGCGACGACGTCATCTTGGCCATCGGCCAGGAGAACGCCTTCCCCTGGATCGAGCGCGACCTTGGGCTCGAGTTCGGCGAGTGGGACCTGCCGGTCGTGGACCCGGTGACCTTCGAGAGCACCCGGCCGGGCGTGTTCTTCGGGGGCGACGCCGCCTTCGGACCCAAGAACATCATCTGGGCCGTGGCCCACGGGCACGAGGCGGCCATCTCGATCGACCGCCACTGCCAGGGCCAGTCCGTCGCCGAGCGCCCGCCCGCGGGCCTGAACCTGGTCTCGGCCAAGATGGGCATGGCCGAGTGGCGCTACCACAACGACTACAACCCCTCGCCGCGCCAGCAGATGGCCCACCTCGACCTGGCCGCGCGGTTCCGCTCCCTCGACCTGGAGGTCGAGCTCGGCTTCGACCCCGACCAGACCGCGCGCGAGGCCCAGCGCTGCCTCAACTGCGACATCCAGACCGGCTTCAACGCCAGCCTGTGCATCGAGTGCGACGCCTGCATCGACATCTGCCCGGTCCAGTGCCTGACCATCACGCGCAACGGCACCGAGGAAGACCTGCGCACCCGCCTGAGCGCCCCGTCGGAGAACCTCGACGAGTCCCTGTACGTCTCGGGGCCGCTGCCCCAGACGGGACGGGTCATGGTCAAGGACGAGAACGTGTGCGTCCACTGCGGCCTGTGCGCCGAGCGCTGCCCCACCGCGGCCTGGGACATGGTGGAGTTCACCCTGCTGGCCCCGCGGGCCGGCGCCGACGTGGTGCGCATCCCGGTGGGTACCGCAAAAGGAGAGGATCGATGACGACCGACGTCACGCCCCAGGTGCGGGTCAACGACTTCGCGGTCAAGCTGGCCAACGTGAACGGGACCGGGTCGGCCAGCGCCAACGGCCTCATCATGCAGGCCATCTTCCGCATGGGCATCCCGGTGTCGGGCAAGAACCTGTTCCCCTCCAACATCCAGGGCCTGCCCACGTGGTACGAGATCCGGGTCAACGCGCAGGGCCACACCGCCCGGGCCACCGAGTACGACCTGATGGTCGCCATGAACGGTCAGACCTACCGCGCCGACATCGAGGCCGTCCGCTCGGGCGGGTACGTGCTCTACGACTCGTCGTGGCCCCTCGACGCCGACCTGCTGCGCGACGACGTCACCTTCCTGGGCGCCCCCTACGCCTCGATGTGCCTGGAGGCCTTCGCCAAGCCGCGCGAGCGGATCTTGATGAAGAACATCGCCTACGCCGGCTCGATCGTGGCGCTGCTCGGCATCGACCTGGAGCTGGTGCGCGGGCTGCTGGCCGAGACCTTCGCCCGCAACCCCGCCCTGCGCGACTCCAACCAGCTGGCCCTCCAGCTCGGCTACGACTACACCAGCGCAAACGTCGCGTGCCCGCTCCCGTTCCGGGTCGCCCCCCTGGAAGCGACCACCGACTCGATCCTGATCGATGGCAACACCGCGACGGCCCTGGGCGCGCTGTGGGCCGGGGCGACCGTCTCGGGGTGGTACCCCATCACGCCCGCGACCGGCGTCATGGACAACTTCACCAAGCTGTGCGCGACCTACCGTCGCCACACCGAGCCGGCCAGCGAGCCCGGCGGTGAGCCCACCGTGGTCAACGACTACGCCATCATCCAGGCCGAGGACGAGATCGCCGCGATCGGTATCGTGCTCGGCGCCAGCTGGAGCGGGGCGCGCGCGTTCACCTCGACCTCGGGCCCGGGCATCTCCCTGATGAACGAGCTGCTCGGCCTGGCCTACTACACCGAGATCCCCGCGGTCATCGTCGACGTCCAGCGCACCGGTCCCTCGACCGGCATGCCCACGCGCACCCAGCAGGCCGACCTGATGCTGTGCGCCTACGCCAGCCACGGCGACACGCGCCACATCCTGACGTTCCCGGCCAACCCGGCCGAGTGCTTCGAGTTCATGGTGCGCTCCTTCGACCTGGCCGAGCACTTCCAGACGCCGGTCATGATGCTGAGCGACCTGGACATCGGGATGAACGACTGGGTGGTGCCCGCCTTCACGTGGGACGACAGCTTCGTGCCCGACCGCGGGCCGGTGCTCTTTGACGAGGACCTGGCCCCGATGAAGGAGTTCTTCCGCTACTCGAACCCCAACGCCGACTTCGTGACGGCGCGCACGGTGCCCGGGTCGGCCGAGAAGGGCGCCTACTTCATCCGGGGCTCCGGCCACGACAAGCTGGGCCACTACACCGAGGACCCCGACAAGTACCTCGAGGTCGTCGACCGGCTCAAGCGCAAGCACGCCGCGGCTGCGGCCTACGTGCCGGCCCCCATCATCGAGACCCGCCCGGGGGCCGAGGTCGGCCTGATCACGCTGGGCAGCTGTGACCTGGCCGTGCGCGAGGCCGTCGACCTGCTCGGTCAGGCCGGGATCGCCACCGACTACCTGCGGGTGCGCGGATTCCCCTTCGCCGACGCGGTGGCCGACTTCGTGCGCGCCCACCCGCGCACGTTCGTCGTCGAGCAGAACCGCGACGCGCAGCTGCGCTCAATGATCTCCATCGAGACCGGGCTGCCCATCGCGTCGATGCGACCGGTCCTGGCCTACGGGGGCTTGCCCTTGTCGGCCGACCAGGTGGTCGCCGCGGTGCGCCAGGAACTGGAGGGCTGATGCCATCGATCGTCAAACCACTCATCCCGCTGGCCCCGCTGGCCCGCAACGATCTGGGCCTGACCATCCGCGACTACGAGGGGGCCATGTCCACCCTGTGCGCGGGCTGCGGCCACGACTCGATCACCGCGGCCATCACCCACGCCCTGTGGGAGCTGTCCACGCCCCCGCACATGATCGCCAAGCTGAGCGGCATCGGCTGCTCGTCGAAGACCCCGACCTACTTCGTGCGCGGGGCCCACGGCTTCAACTCGGCCCACGGCCGCATGGCGGCGATCGCCACCGGGGCGGCCGCGGCCAACCGGGAGCTCACCTACATCGGGGTCTCGGGCGACGGCGACTCGCTGTCCATTGGCCTGGGCCACCTGGCCCACGCCATCCGCCGCGCGGTCAAGATGGTCTACATCATCGAGAACAACGGCGTCTACGGCCTGACCAAGGGCCAGCTGTCGGCCTCGGCCGACGTGGGCACGCGGCCCAAGAAGGGCGAGGCCAACGTCGTGGCGCCCATCGACCCGATCCTGCTCGGGCTGTCGCTCGGGGCCACGTTCCTGGCCCGATCGTTCTCGGGCGACAAGGAGCAGCTGATCCCGATCCTGAAGGCGGCGGTCGCCCACAACGGCCTGGCCCTCATCGACGTGATCAGCCCCTGCGTCACCTTCAACGACCACGAGGGGTCGACCAAGAGCTACCGCTTCATGCGCGAGCACGAGGTCAAGGAGGTCGTGACCGACTTCGTCCCCGAGCGCCAGGAGATCAGCGCCCGTCTGGGCGGCGGCGGCCGGCGCAGCGTCACCATGCACGACGGCTCGGTGATCACGTTCCGCTCGGTCCCCGAGGGCTACGACCCCACCGACCGCATGGCCGTCGAGGCCTACGTCCGCGAGCACCAGAGCGCCGGCGAGGTGGTCACCGGCCTGCTGTACCTGGACGAGACCAAGCCCTCGATGCACGAGGTGAACCACACCCCCCCGAGCGCGCTCAACCGGCTCACCTTCGACGCGGTGTGCCCGGGCCGCGCGGCGCTGGCCGAGCTGATGGCCGACTTCCGCTAGGACCCGGCGCGAGCGGCGCGCACGAAGCTCTCGGCCAGCGCCGGGGTCGCGGCCAGGTGCAGGTGCAGGTAGCTGGCCAGCATCCGCGGCGACACCTCGCCGGCCACGCTGTCGGCGAAGCGACTGGCCAGGTGGAGACCCGTGCCCGGCGGGTGGACCTCGGTGCGGTGAAACTCGTGACCGCGCAGCTCCCGGCCCGCGGGGCCGAGCGGGCTGGGCGCGCGCGTGGTGGCGACCCGGTAGCCCAGGTGCAGCCGCGGCGTCATGACGCCGTGGCGTCCCGGCAGCACCCCGGTCATGGGCTGGCCCTCGAGCGACTCGGTCAGCCACAGGTAGCCTCCGCACTCGGCCCACACCACCAGGCCCGCCGCGACCCGCGCCGCGACCCGCGCGCGCAGCGGCGCGTTGGCGCTGAGGTGCTCGGCGAAGACCTCCGGGAACCCGCCGCCGGCGTAGAGGGCCGAGCAGCCCGCGGGCAGGTCCTCGTCGACCAGCGGGTCGAAGGGGGCCAGCTCGGCCCCCGCGGCGGCCAGGGCCTCGAGGTTCTCGGGGTAGACGAAGCTGAAGGCCGGGCCCGCCGCGACGGCCACGCGTGCCGCCCCGACGCGCCCCGGCGTCGCGACCGGGGCGACGCGCTGGGCGGGGGCGCTCGCCGCCAGGGCCCGCACGGCGACCAGGTCGACGCCGGCGGCGACCGCGGCCGCCAGGCGCGCCAGGGCCGCGCGCACCGCATCGGGCTCCTCGATCACCGGGACCAGGCCGAGATGCCGCTCGCGCCAGGTCAGCCGGTCGTCGCGCTCGAGCACCCCGAGGACGGGAATGCCGAGGGGCTTCAGCGCCTCGCGCAGCAGCGTGGCGTGTCCCGGACCGCCCACGCGGTTGCAGATGACGCCCGCGACGCGCACCGACGGGTCGAAGTGGGCGAAGCCGGCCACCAGGGCCGCGACCGACCCGCTCATGGCCGCGGCGTCGACCACCAGGATCACCGGGGCGTCCAGCACCCGGCTGACCTCGGCGGTCGACCCGTCGACCCCGAGGTCGCCGGCACCGTCGAAGAGGCCCATCACGCCCTCGATCACCAGGAGGTCGTGACCGGCCCCCGCCGCGGCGGCCTGGTGGCGCACCACCGCGGGGCCCGAGAGCACCAGGTCGAGGGAGCGCGACGGCGCGCCGGTCGCCAGCGCGTGGTAGCCCGGGTCGATGAAGTCGGGTCCGACCTTGGCCGCCCCGACCCGCTGGCCGGCGGCGCGCAGGGCGGCCATCAGCCCCACGGCCACCGTCGTCTTGCCGACCCCCGAGGCCGGGCCGGCCACGATCACCCGGGGCCCGAGCGCGAGGGTCACGCCGGACCTGCCGGGGCCGGCCGACGGGTCAGGCGCACGCGGCGGGGCACGGGACTGGACCCGTCGAGCAGGCGCTCGATCGCCCCGGTGTCCAGGTGCTGGTCCACGGCGTCGGCCAGGGCGTCGAGGCGCGCCGCGCGCGCCGCGGCGAAGTCAGTCGTCGGGTCGGCCACGAAGGACCGGCCGGCCGCCGCCGCGACGTCGGCCAGGTAGGAGCGCCGCCAGGCGTTGGCCTCGAAGAGGCCGTGCCAGGTGGTGCCGGCGACCGCCCCGACCCGGCAGCCCTCGTCGGCGAACAGCGGGTCGCCGCCGGCGCGCGTCACCCGTCCGTGGTGGATCTGGTACCCGGTGACCGGCGCGCCCGCGACGACGGCCCGCGTGCGCGCCACCACCTTGGTGGGCGAGAAGGCCGTGGCCACCGGGAGGAGCCCGAGTCCCGCGACCTCGCCGGCGCCACTCTCGATCGGGTCGTCGATGACGTGGCCCAGCATCTGGTAGCCCGCGCAGATCCCGAGCACCGGTCGCTGGGCCGCGGCCCGGCGGGCCAGGACCGTGTCGAAGCCGCGCTCCCGCAGCCACGCCAGGTCGGCCACGGTCGCCCGCGATCCCGGCACGATGACCAGGTCGCAGTCCTCGGCCTCGGCGGGCCACCACAGGGGGCGCACGCGCACGCCCGGCTCGAGAGCGAGCGCGTCGAGGTCGGTGAGGTTGGAGGCGTAGGGCAGCATCACGACGCCCACGCGCAGGCTGTCGGGGCCCCGTGGGGGTGTGCCGCCGCCGAAGCGCCCCCAGTCGGTGCGGTCCTCGGTGTCCAGCTCGCGACCCGGCAGCTCGGGCACCACGCCCAGGGTCGGCCGGCCGGTCAGGCGCGCCAGCTGCGCTAGGCCGTCGCCCAGCAGCGCCGGGTCCCCGCGGAACCGGTTGAGCACGAAGCCGCGCACCAGGTCCTGGTCACGGGGCTCCAGCACGGCCAGGGTCCCCGCCAGGGCCGCGAAGGCGCCCCCGCGGTCGATGTCGGCCACCAGCAGCGCCGGCACCCCGTGGGCGCGCGCGAAGCCCAGGTTCACCAGGTCGCTGGCGCGCAGGTTGATCTCGGCCGGGCTACCCGCCCCCTCACAGATCACCACGTCGTACTCCTCGCGCAGCTCGGCGAACGCGGCGGCCACCACCGGCGCCAGCGCGCCGCGGCGCGCGAAGCTGCGCGCCTCGAGCTCGCCGGCCGGCTGGCCGCGTACCACCAGCTGGGACCGCGTCGGCGAGCCGGGCTTGAGCAGGATCGGGTTCATGCGCGTGTCGGGCTCGATGCCCGCCGCCCAGGCCTGCAGGGCCTGGGCCCGTCCCAGCTCGCCGCCGTCGACCCCGACGTAGGAGTTCAGCGACATATTCTGTGCCTTGAAGGGCGCCACGCGGCGGCCCTGGCGCGCCAGCCAGCGACACAGCCCCGCGACCAGGGTCGACTTGCCCGCCCCCGACGAGGTGCCCAGGATCAGCAGGGAGCTCACGCGTGCTCGGCCCGCTCGTCCACGCCGGCGCTCTCGAAGGTCGCCATCTGGCCGAGCAGCGCCGCGGCCGCCTGCACCAGCGGCACGGCCAGGGCCGCCCCGCTCCCCTCCCCAAGGCGCAGCCCCAGGTCGACCAGCGGCTCGAGGCCGAGCGCCGCCAGCCCGGTGCTGGCGCCGGGCTCGACCGAGCGGTGGCCGGCGATGCAGTAGCCGACGCTGGCCGGCGCCAGGGCCCGCGCGACCAGGGCGGCGGCCACGGCGATGACGCCGTCGAGCACGACGGGCACCCGGTGGGCGGCGCCGGCCAGGATGTAGCCAGCCAGCGCGGCGATCTCCAGCCCGCCGACCTCGGCCAGCACGGTCAGGGGCGGGACCGGCGGGACCAGGCGGCGCAGGGCCCGCTCGATGACGGCGACCTTGATGGCCAGCGTCGCGTCGTCGATGCCCGTCCCCCGGCCGGTCACGGCTCCCGGGTCCGCCCCGGTGAGGGCGGCGATCAGGGCGGCCGAGGCGGTCGTGTTGCCGATGCCCATGTCCCCCGTGACGAGCAGCCGCGCGCCCCCGGCGACGGCCTGCTCGCCCACCGCGATGCCGACCTCCAGGGCGGCGCGGGCCTCGGCGACGGTGAGGGCCGGGCCCTCGGCGAGGTCCCGGGTGCCCGCGGCGACCTTGGCCTCGACCAGGCCGGCGTGGTCGCCGGGAATCGGCGTGGCGACCCCGACGTCGACGACGTGCACGGTCGCGCCCAGCTGGCGGGCCAGCACGTTGATGGCGGCCCCGCCGCCGAGGAAGTTGGCCACCATCTGGGCGGTCACCTCGGCCGGCCAGGGCGTCACGCCCTGGGCGAGCACGCCGTGGTCGCCCGCGAAGACCGCGATGTCGACCGGCGTGGGCACCGGGGGTGGGCAGGTCCCGGCCATGGCCGCGAGGCGCTCGCCGAGGGCCTCAAGGCGCCCGAGCGATCCGGCGGGCTTGGTCAGGCGGCCCTGGCGCTCCTGGGCCGCCGCCGCGGCCGCGGCGTCAACCTCCGGAATGCGGGCGATCAGGCTCTCCAGCGGGTCAGTCACGAGTCCTCCTCGGTGTTCGGCGATGCGGGTGCGGCGGGATCGATGCGCGCCAGCGCGCGGGCCAGCCGCTCGAGCCCGAGCGGCGGGGGCACGGCGATGCGCACGGTGCCGGGCAGGCCGAAGCTGGCGCAGTCGCGCACCAGGATGCGCGCGCCGAGCAGCTCGTCGCGCAGGCCCGGCCGGTCGACCAGGACCCAGTTGGCCTGCGAGGGGCGCACGGCGAAGCCGCCGGCCGCGAGCAGCGCGGTCAGGGCGGCCCGGCCCTCGGCCACGGCGGCGGCGCTGCGAGTCAGGTCGACCGTGGCGAGCAGGTCGGGCAGGGCGGCGCACGCCAGCGAGTTCAGGGACCAGGCCGGCTGGGAGCGCCCCAGCTCGGCGATGAGGTCGGCGTCGGCGAGGACGTAGCCGACGCGCAGCCCCGGACAGGCCAGCAGCTTGGTCAAAGAGCCCACGACCACGCAGTCGGCGTCGCCGCGCGTCCAGCGCCCGGTCGCCAGGGGGTAGAAGGCCTCGTCCCACACATCGGCCCGCTCGTCGGGCCCGGCCAGCAGGCCGGTCGGGTTGTGGGGATTGGAGCGCCACCGGGGCCCGGTGCCGCGCGGGTGCAGGGCGAACTCCGGCTCGATGACCGAGCCGCCCCGGGCCGCCGCGACGAGGGCAATCGCCTCGGCGCCCCCGTTGGTCACCAAGAGGCGCTCGGGCGCCACGTCGAGGGCCCGCGCCAGGGCCCGGTGCGCGTCGTGCGCGTCGGGGTAGCGACCCAGGGCCTCCAGGTGGGCGGCGAGGATCGGCATCGGGTCGGTCGCGGCCGGGTTCAGCGACATCGACAGGTCCAGCACCTCGCCCACCGCGACCCCGAGGGCGCGGGCCACCGCGGCGCCGTCGCCGCCGTGGGGTCCCGGGGCCAGGCTCACCGCCGCCCCCCCACCCCGAGGGCCACCAGCAGGGCCGCGAGGGCGATCGTCACGTCCCGGCCCAGGCGCCGGGCGGCCGCCAGGTCCTCCAGCGTGGGGACCCGGCCCGACCCGAGGACCGGGCGCGCCTCGGTCACGCCGGCGTAAACCGTGGGACCACCCAGGCGCACGCCGAGGGCGGCGGCGAAGGCCGCCTCGGCGACGCCGGCGTTGGGCGAGGGATGGGCGGGTGCCTGGACGCGCACCGCCTGGGCCACCGCGCGCGCGGCGCGGGGGCGCACCAGGGCGACCAGCGCCGCTGTGACGCGGGCTGGCACCCAGTTGGCCACGTCGTCGAGGCGGGCGCTGGCCGTCCCGAAGTGCGCGTAGCGCGCGCTGGTGTGCCCGACCATCGCGTCGAGGGTGTTGAGCGCGCGGTACCCGAGAGCCCCGGGCGCCCCGAAAGCCGCGGCGGCGAGCGCCGGGGCCACGATCGCGTCCACCGCGTTCTCGGCGACCGACTCGATGGCCGCGCGCACCAGCCCGGGCCCGTCGAGGCTCAGCGGGTCGCGACCGACCAGCGCCGGGACCAGGGCGCGCGCCCGGGTCAGGTCGCCGGCCCCCAGGGCCGCCCCGACGTCGCGGGCCGCCGCGTCGAGGGCGCGCCCCCCAACCGCCAGGGCCGTGGCCGGGGCGACGGCCCGCACGGCCCGACCGGCCAGGGCGCCCAGCCCCAGGCCGACGGCCGCGTAGAGGGTCCCGGGGCCGACCGCGTCGCGGTAGATGACGCGCTCGACCCCCTGCATCACCGCGCCGAAGGCCCGCAGAGGGTGCAGGGCGTCGGGTGGCTCGCCCAGGACCGCGTCGATCCCGAGACCGAGGGCCGCCCCGAGGGCCGCGCGCCTCATCGCAGGGCCCACACCACGAGGCCGGCGGTCTCGGCCAGGATGCCGAGGGCCCCCAGCACGTCACCGGTGAAGCCGCCCAGGCGCCGCCAGGCCACGGCGGCGACGCCGGCGGCGACGGCGATCGCCACGAGGAGGGCCCCGACGCCCCGGACGCCCCCCGTGGCCGCCAGGGCCAGGGCACCCAGGGCGCCGAGGATCAGGGCCACGACCAGGCGAGCGCGCGGGCCGCCGAGGAAGGCGCGGGCCAGGCCCGTCGGCCGCGCGTAGGGCACGATCCGGGCCACGGCGGCCATGGCCGTGCGCGAGGCGCACCACAGCGCCGCCACGACCAGCACCTGGGGCCGGGCGCTCGCCAGGGCGGCCCAGCGCACCAGCAGGGTCGCGACGACCAGGGCCACGCCGAAGGCCCCCGTGGCCGGGTCGGCCATGGCCGCCAGCCGGCGCTCCCGGCTGAGGGGGGCGATCAGGCCGTCGCCGACGTCGGCCAGGCCGTCGACGTGCAGCAGGCCGGTGAGCGCGAGGTCGGCCACCACCACCAGGGCGGCGGCCAGGCCTGGGGCCATCACCCGCTCGAGGCCGAGCCAGGTCGCGCCGAGGGCCGCGCCGAGGAGGGCGCCCACGACGGGAAACCAGGCCAGGGTCGTCGGGCCCGGCGGCGCCGAGCCACCCAGCACCGTCAGGAAGGCCAGGGCCCGGCGCATCAGGCCCCCTTCAGAGTCAGCGCGCAGCCCGCGACGACCAGCACCACGGTGTCGGCCGCGGCGGCGACGGCCTGGTTGAGGGTGCCCAGGGCGTCGCGGAACGCGCGCCCGGCGACGCTCGCCGGGTGGACGCCGAGGCCCACCTCCTCGGACACGACGACCGTGTCGCCGGCGCGCGCGATCAGCGCGTCCACCAGCGCGCTGGCGCGGCCCGCGCCCACCGTCGCCACCCAGGGGCCCAGCGAGTCGACCAGCACGGGCCCGGCCAGCGCGCGCAGCTGGGCCGGCAGGTCGGGGCCACTCTCCAGCGTGCGCCACGCGGTCGGGCGGCGGGCCCGGTGGGTCGCCACGCGCGCGGCCAGGTCCGCGTCGTCGCCCACGTGGAGCGTGGCCACGTAGGTCGCCGCGGCGTGCGCGGGGATCAGGCTCTCGGCCAGAGCGGACTTGCCCGAGCGGGCCCCACCGAGCACCAACGTGATCACGGGGCCACCACCAGGGCCTCGCTGAGCGCCCGGTGCACCGCTCGGGCGACCCGGGCGCCCACCGCCGAGCGCGGACCGCCGAAGGCCTCCTCGTCCCCGCGCGGGCTCGTCACGACGGCCACGGCGTCCGACGGCGTGCCGGTCCCCGGGATGCCCGCCTCGAAGAGCGCCTGGGCCTGGGCCTTGGCCTCGGTCGCCGTGGTCAGCAGGTTCACCAGGGCGCCGGGGGCCAGGCGGGCCCTCACCAGGACGACGATGTTGATGGTGCCCGCGGCCGGGGCGCCGGGCCCGTCGGGCGCCGCGGCCCAGGTCGGCAGGTCGACGCCGGCCGTGACGTGGGCCCGGACCCCGCCGTCGCGGGCGGCCCGGGCGCGCGTGACGTCGGCCGCCGTGAGCAAGGCGACGCCGGGGCCCGCCAGCGCCAGCGCGCCAGCGAGCTCGCCGCCGTGCGCGGCCAGGTCGGTGCGCCCGTAGTCGCGGGGCACCTGGGCGTTGAGGACCCAGGCCCGCTCGCCCACGCCGCCGCCCACGCTGGCGCTGGAGGCGACGAGGTGCCCCGCCGTCAGGCGCCAGACCCACGCCGGCCAGCGCTGGCCGTCCTCGAGGCGCCACACCAGCTCGGCGCGCATCAGAACTCGATGCCCTTGATCGCGCGGATCCCCTGGTCGTAGGCGTGCTTGACCAGGCGCATCTCGGTCACCGTGTCGGCGGCCGCGACGATGGCGTCGGGCGCCTGACGCCCGGTCAGGATGACGTTGGTCGCCGGCGGGCGGGCGGCCAGGGCGGCGACCACCTCGTCGGTCGCGATCCAGCCGTAGGTCATGGCGTAGGTGATCTCGTCGAGGATCACCAGCTGGTAGTCGCCGCTGGCCAGTCGCGCGCGGGCCACCTCCCAGGCGTGGCGCCCCCGGGCGGCCGACTCGTCGAGGTCGGTCGACTCCCAGGTGAAGCCGTCGCCCAGGCTGTGCCACTCGATCCCGAGGTGCGCGGCCAGCTTCTGCTCTCCCGAGTGCCACGACCCGCTCTTCACGAACTGGACGACGCACACGCGCCACCCGCGGGCCCAGGCCCGCCCCATGACGCCGAAGGCCGCCGACGACTTGCCCTTGCCGTCCCCCGTGTTCACCACCACGACCGACGTCGCCCGGTGGAGCGGGGGGCGGGCCGGGGCCGTGCGGGGCTCGTTCACGATGGTCCTCCTCGCTGACGTCGCGGCACGACGACCAGGTCGCCGTCGTCGTCGCGCAGGACCCGCACCGAGGCCCCGAAGTAGCGACCGAGCTCGGCGTCGGTGAGGACCGCGTCGGGCGTCCCGGTGCGCGCCAGGCGCCCGTGGTCGAGCAGGGCGACCTCGGTGGCGAACTGTCCGGCCAAGGTGAGGTCGTGCATGGCGGCCACCACCGTGAGCCCGCGCTCGGCGCGCAGCTGGTCGACCAGCTCCAGGGCCTCGACGCGGCGGCCCAGGTCGAGAGCGCTGGTGGGCTCGTCGAGCAGCAGCACCGGCGCCTCCTGGGCCAGCGCGCGCGCCAGCACCAGGCGCTGGACCTCGCCGCCCGACAGGGCCCCGACCGGCCGCTCGGCCAGGGCGGCCAGGCCGAGGCGCGCCAGCAGCTCGTGGCCGGCGTGCCGGTCGGCGGGACGCTCGACGGCGAAGTAGCCGAGGTAGGGCGTGCGGCCCAGGGCCACGTAGTCGATCGCCCGCATCTCCCGGGGCAGCTCGGGCGTCTGGGGGACGAAGGCCACCTGCTGGGCCAGGCGGCGCCGGCTCAGGTGGGCCACCTCGGCCCCGCCCACCCGCACGGTGCCCCGGTAGGCCACCAGGCGCGCCAGCGCGCGCAGGAGCGTCGACTTGCCGGCCCCGTTGGCCCCGATCAGGCCGAGCCAGGACCCCTCGGCCAGCGCGTAGTCGATCCCGCTCAGGGCCTCCACCCCGTCGTAGGAGACGACCAGGTCGTGGAGCTCGAAGGCGCTCACAACGTCCCCTGGCGCGAGCGGCGCGAGCGCAGCACGAAGATGAAGAAGGGGCCGCCGATGAACGCGGTGACGACCCCGAGGGGGATCTCGGCGGGCGCGTCGAGCATGCGCGCGCCCAGGTCGGCCAGGATCAGGAACGAGGCCCCGCTGATCAGGGAGACCGGCAGGACCACGCGGTAGCTGGCGTTGGTGGTCAGGCGCACCACGTGCGGCACGATGATGCCGACGAAGCCGACCAGACCGCTCACCGAGACGGCGGCCGCCGTGCCCAAGGTCGCCGCGGCCACCACCGTCAGGCGCACGCGCCGCGGGTCGACCCCGAGGGACGTGGCCTCCTCCTCGCCCACGCGCAGCACGTCGAGGAGGCGCCGGTGGCCGAGCAGCACGATCGTGCTCACCGCGACGTAGGGCACGATGAGGCGCACGTCGGACCACGTGGCCACCGACAGACTGCCCAGGATCCACGAGTAGACGGGCTGGAGGTCGGCGGCGTGCTGCTGCTGGATGTTGGTCTGCAGGGCCGTGAACACCGCGGCCACGGCCACGCCGGCCAGGATGATCGAGGAGCTGGTCGCGTAGCCGCTGGCCCGCGCGCCCACCAGGTAGGTCAGGGAGACCGCGACGACGCCGCCCGCGAAGGCCGCGACCGGCAGCAGGTAGGTGGCGCGACTGGCCGACACGATGGCGATCGTCGCGCCGAGCCCGGCGCCCGCGGCCACCCCGAGCAGGTACGGATCGGCCAGCGGGTTGCGAAAGACTCCCTGGTAGGAGGCGCCCCCGAGGGCCAGCATGGCGCCGACCAGACCGCCCAGCACCACCCGGGGCAGCCGGATCTGCCAGACGATCGCCTGATCGATGGCCGAGACCCGCCCCGGGAGGTGCACGCCGAGGTGGTCGGCGATGACCCGCACGACGGTGGCCAGCGGCAGGTCCGCCGGACCGATGGCGGTGGCCGCCAGGGTCACCACGGCCAGCACGGCGAGAGCCACCAGCACCGGACGCGCGACCGCGACGGGCGGCGAGACTCCCGTCCCGTCGCGGTCGCGCGCTCCCGATCTCACGGCTCAGCCGAACGCCCGCCGCAGGTCGGTGGCGACCGCCTGCAGCAAGATGGTGATGCGGGGCCCCCACCGGCTGGCGATGGAGTCGGGCAGGATGTAGATGCGCCCGGCGGCCACCGCCGACAGGGCGGACCACCCCGGGCGGGCCGCGACACTGGCCGGGGTCGCCTGGCAGCAGCCGTGGTCGGCCAGCAAGATGACGCTGGGGTTGGCCTGCAAGATGAACTCCGCGGTCAGCTGGGGGTAGCCCCCATTGACGTGCGTGCCGTCCGCGTCGGCGATCGAGCGCAGACCGAGCAAGGACAGGAGCTGGCCCATGAAGGTCGCCGAGGTGACCGAGAAGTACGTCGGGTCCAGCTCGTAGTAGTAGGTGGTCCCGGTCGGCACGTGGGGGGCGGCGCGCACGATGGCGGCCACCCGGGCGCGCAGGCGCGCGACCTCGGCGCGCGCGCCGGCCAGGTGGCCGGTCGCCTCACCGAGCCCGAGGTACTGGTGGTACGCGACGGCCAGGGACGGCGCCGCCGGGTCGTAGATCACCGGGATGTGCAGCGTGGCCAGCTGGGCGGCCAGGGCGGGCGGGTCGTAGGCCACGATGATCAGGTCCGGGTGGTAGCGGGTGACCGCCTCGACGCTGAGCGAGTAGCCGTCCAGCGAGGTCATCGGCGTGCCCGGCGGGTAGTTCGAGTACTTGTCGACGGCCGTGACCTGGGGACCCGCGCCGATGGCGTAGAGCATCTCGGTCGCCGTCGCCGACAGGGACATGATCCGGGTGGGCCGCTGGGCGATGGTGACGGCGCCATTGGCCGCCCGCACCGTCACCGGCCAGGTCGAGGGCCGTGAGGCGCCTCCGGCACTGGTGGCCAGGGCCAGGCCCAGGGTGACGACGGCGCTGGCGAGGGCCACTCGCAGTGCTCGCATGGATGTCTCCGCTCTCTTCGAAACGGAGGACGAAAGCCCGTCTCCGCTCGGGTGAGCGAACCGAACCGTCCTTCCTCCGAGGACTAGGTGCGACGACGGGGTCCAGGCGACCGGACTCGTCCCCTCGAAGGGGCCTTACCGTTGCGGGACAGTACCGGGATCTGACCGGAATTCGCTGGGGCCACGTCACTGCGCGGGTGCGCAGCGAGCGCAGGTTAGCACGCGCGCGCCGCGCGAATCCGGCGACGGGCGAGCGCCACGTAGACGGCGGCGCTGACCAGGATCCCGGCCGGCGCGGACAGGTCGGCCCCGCCCAGCCACCCCGCCGGGCCGCAGTGGGCCGCGGGCGTGCCCGGGCAGTAGAAGGCGCCGAAGTGGTTGGCGACCGGCGTCATCCAGTGCCACGGGACGCTGACGGGGGGCGGGGCCTTCGAGAAGCACGCGGTCGCCGCCACCAGGCCGGCGACGAAGGCCGCCGCCGCCGCCGGCCACAGGCCGGCGCGCCCCCCGAAGTAGGGGGAGCCGGCGTCGGCGCGCTGGAGGGCGGAGGCGTCGTAGCGCCCCCGGCGCAGCACCCAGTCGGCGAGGAAGACCCCGAGCCAGGGCGAGATCCACACGATGATGACCCCGACGAACTCCTTGGTAAACAGCGAGAAGGACGACTGGAACGTCGCCCACAGGGTCAGGCCCCCGGCCAGCACCGCGTCGAGCACCACGGTCTGGACCCGGGGGCGCGACAGGCCGGCCGCCTGGAGCGACACCCCCGAGGAGTAGAGCACCAGCGCGTCGATGGCCAGCAGCTGGACGATGGCCACGACCAGCACGGCCGTCACCACCCAGCGGGGCCCGAGATGCGGGTGCACCAGCACGACGAAGGGGTTGGTGCCGGCCCAGCCCGCCGCGTCGGGCAGTCGCGTGTACAGGTAGGCGCCCAGCGTCATCAGGAGGGTCTCGGGCACCGCCGCGCCCAGCAGGACCCCGCCCACGATCCGCGACGCCGGGGCCCCCGGGTCGAGGTAGCGGCTGTAGTCGTTGGCGCACTCGGTCCAGCCCAGTCCCGACAGGGCCACGACGAAGGCCAGGCCGGCCGAGTCGAGGGGCCAGCCCCCCACCCCGCCGGCGGCGACGACCGACGCGTGGCCGGTGACGGCGACGACCAGCAGCGCGAAGACCGCGACGAAGGGGACGATCATCCAGCGCAGGACCCGGACCATCGTGGCGTGCCCGAAGATCGGCAGGAGCGACTGGGCGACGACCGCGGCCACGATCAGGGCCACCCGGCCCCCGGCACCCACGTGCCAGCCCGAGCGCACCAGCAGAGTCAGCGCGGCTCCCTGGATCAGCACCAGCGCGGTCGTCTCGAAGCCCAGCTGGGTCACCCAGTTGAGCAGCGCGATCGCGCGGGCCCCGCGCGCCCCGAAGGCCGCCCGGCTGATGGCGAAGGTCGTCGTGCGCGCCGCCGGCCCCTGGAGGGAGGCCAGCCCGACGAGGAGGTAGGACGCGTTGCCCAGCACGATGAGGATCACCGCGTGGCCCAGGGAGAACCCGAAGCCCATCAGCAGGGCCCCGTAGATCACGTAGGCGATGTTGATCGACGAGCCGCTCCACAGGGCGGCCAGGGCGCTGGGTCGCACGTGCTGCTCGGCGCGCGGGACCTCCTCGGTCCCGCGCCGCTCGACGCGGAAGGCCACGTTGCCGGGGCGCTCCAGGATGGTCATCGCGTGGTCTCCTGCTCTCGGTGTGGGCACCGTTCTAGCCCACGCGTGCTCGGCCCCGGTACGCTGCGGCGATGCGCGACATCGTGGCGGAGCGTCGCTGCGCCCTGGCGGGCGTGGTGCGGGCCCACGGCGCGCCCAACTTCCGCGACCTCGGCGGGCGCGTCAGCGCCGACGGCCGCGTCGTGGCGTCCGGGCGCCTCTATCGCTCCAGTGCCCTCCACCGCCTCGACGCCCGCGGCGCGGCGGCCCTCGGGGCCCTCGGCCCGGCCGTCCTGGTCGACCTGCGCGCCCCCGCCGAGGCCGCCGCCACCGGGCCCGCACCCGCGCGGGCCGCCCTGCGCGTCGTCTCCCACCCCATCGGCGCGCCCGGCGCGGGCGCCTCGGGGGACCTGGCCACCCCCCTGCTCGAGCGCTACCGGCAGTACCTGGCGCACCCGGCCCCCCTGGTGGCCACCCTGGGCGACCTGGCCCGGATCGCCCCCGCGCCCGTCGTCGTCAGCTGCTTTTTCGGCAAGGATCGCACCGGCGTGGTGATCGCCCTGGCCCTGGCCGCCCTCGGCGTGTCGCGCGCCGAGATCGTGGCCGACTACGCGGCCTCACAGCTCCCCACGGCGCGCCTGGTCGCCGAGCTCGCCGCCGACCCCGTCTACGCCGCCGCCCTGGCCCTCACGCCACCGGAGCGCCTGGGCGCCCCCGCCGCCGTGGCCGCGGCCCTCCTCGACGACCTGGACGCGGGGGGCGGGGTGGTCGCCTGGCTAGGCGACGCCGGACTGGCCCCGTCCGACCTCGCCCGGCTGCGCGACGGCCTCCTGGTCACCCCCGACCCCACCGACCTCGACGATCCGCGTGGCGACCGCGGCGACCTCGGAACGATGTGAGATCACCAGCACCGCTCCGGCTAGGTCGGCCAGCGAGGCGATCAGGCGCGCCGCACTGAGCCCGTCGAGCCCCTCGGTGGGCTCGTCCAGGAGCAGCACCGCGCGCCGCGCCAGGCGGGCCCGCGCCACACCGAGGCGCACCCGCTCGCCCCCCGACAGCGCCGTCTCGGCCCCGCGCAGCGGCGCGTCCAGCCCACCGGGCCGCGCGGCCAGGTGGGCCAGGCCGACCGCCGCCAGCGCCGCGCCCAGCTGCTCGTCGCTCGCGGCGTCGTCGGCCACCCGCAGGTTGTCGGCCAGCGACCCGACGAACACGTAGGGAGCGTCCTCGACGAGCAGGACCGAGGCCCGCACCGTCGACCCGGCCAGGCGCGCGTAGTCGACGCCCTCCAGGCGCACGGCTCCCCCCGCCGGGTCGAGCAGGCGGGCCAGCACCCAGGCGGTGGCCGTCTTGCCGGCCCCGCTCGGTCCGCGCAGGAGCACGCGCTCCCCCGGGGCCAGCTCCAGTGACAGGTGCGCGAGCACCGGGCGGTCAAAGGCGATGGCCAGGTCGGCCACCGACACGTGGGACCCGGCCACGTGCGCCTCGTCGACCGGCTCACGCACCGGCGGCGTCCCGGCCAGGCTCCCCAGCCGGGACCGGGCGCGGGCGACCCCGCGCCAGCTGGCCAGGCCGCCGACGCCCTCCAGCAGCTCGAGGGCGGCCAGGACGGCCAGCACGACCGCGGCGGCGCGCGGACCCGTGAGGCCGGCGTGCGCCTGGCCGACGAGGACGGCCACGACCACCAGGCCCGCGACCCCGGTCGCTCCCCCCTCGAGCACGCCGCGCCAGCGAGCCCGGGCGCGACGGGCTCGCCCCAGGAGCTCGTCGAGCGCGCTGGCGCGCGCGCGGAGCGCGCCGACGCCCTCGCCGAGGGCGCTCGCGGCCGGATCGCGCGCCACCGCGTCGATGAGGGCCCGCAGCGACGCGCGGGCGGTGTCATCGGCGGCCTCGGCCACGCTGGCGCCGCGGGCACCCACCACCGCGAGCAGCGCCAGCACCGCCAGGCCGGCGCCGAGCGCCGCGGCGGCCGCCCAGGAGACCAGCGCGACCAGGCCGGCGGTGACCACGCTCACCACGCCACCGGCCACCAGCGGGGACGCGACCGAGGTCAGGGACTCCTCGACGCGCTCGGCGTCGCGCACCACGGCGTCGACCACGTCGGCGCCCCGCGGGCCGAGGCCGGCCGGCACCAGCGGCTCGAGCTCGCGCGCCAGGGCCGCGCGCACCCGGGCCAGGATGCGCAACGTCGCGCCGTGGGTGGCCGTGCGCTCCAGGTAGCGGCCGGCGGCCCGGGCCAGCGCGAAGAGCTGCACGAGGCCGATGGCGACGCTCAGGGTCAGCAGCACCGGACGCTCGGCCGCCCGCACGATCAGCCAGCCCGCCGTCGCGGCCAGGCCGACCGCGGCGACCCCGACCAGCAGCCCGGCGCCGAGCGCCAGGGTCGCGCGCCGTCGCTCGGCGCGAAGCGCCGCGCGCCACGCGGTCACGGCTGCACCGTGACGACCGTGTCCCCGGGACGCGGACGGTGGCTGACCACGACGCGGGTGGCCCCCGAGCCGTCGAGGGCCGCCCACACCGCGGCCTCACTGGCCGCGTCCTGGTGGGCCGTCGGCTCGTCGAGGAGCAGGACCACCGGATCGGCCACCAGGCAGGCGGCCAGGGCGACGCGGCGACGCTGGCCCGCCGACAGCGTCGCGCCCTCGCCGAGGGGGTGGTCGAGCGCCAGGTCCACGCCGACGGCCGCCAGGGCCGCGCGCACCGTCGCGGGGCTGAGGGCCCGGCCCTGGCGCACCGCGTCGAGCAGGGTCTCGCCGACCAGCACCGGCTCCTGGGCGACCCAGCCCACGGCGCCCTGCCAGTCGTCGCGGGCCAGGTCGGCCAGGTCCGCCCCGTCGACGAGCACCTGGCCAGCCGTCGGGTCCGCGAGGCCGCCCAGGACCGCGAGCACCGAGCTCTTGCCGATCCCCGAGGGGCCGTCGAGCACCACCAGCGCGCCCGCGGGCACCGTGGCACTGAGCGCCGGCACCCCAGCGCGCGCCACCAGGCCCACCAGCTCGAGCCGCGGCGGCACGACGGGGGCCGGGGTCGCCCCGTCCGGCCGGGCGCGCTCGATCAGGTCCACCACGTCGGTGATCGCCGCGATCCCGGTCGCCGACGCGTGGTAGCTCGCGGCCGCGCGCCGCAGCGGCGCGTAGGCCTCGGGCGTGGCGATCAGCACGACCAGCGCGGTGCGCAGGCTGACCGTGGCGCCCACCAGGCGCAGGCCCAGCTCCAGGGCCACCAGCGCCGTGGCCAGCGAGCTGAGCAGCTCGAGGGCGAACGAGGAGGCGAAGGCCACGCGCAGCGTCGCCATCGTCGAGCCGGCCAGGCGCTCGCCGATCGCGTCGAGGCGCTCGACGGCCCGCGTCGAGCGGTTGAGGGACTTGAGCGTCGCCATGCCGCGCACGATGTCGCCGAAGGCCGCGGCCAAGCGCTGCTGGTCGCGCCAGCGCTCGGCCATCGCGTCGTGGGCGGCGCGGCCCAGCAGTGACAGGAAGATCGGCAGGAGCACCACCGTGAGCGCGACGGTCAGGCCACTGATCCAGTCCTGGACCAGGAGGAACGCGATGACCAGCGGCGGGGCCAGGGCCGCCAGGGCCCGGGCCGGCACCACGCGCGCCAGGTACGCCTCGACCTCGTCGACGCCCCGGGTCAGCAGCTGGGTGGTGGCGTCGGGATCGGCCGGACGACCCTGGCGCACGACCTGGGCCAGGGCGGCCGCGCGCAGGTCCGTGCGCACCGGGCGCGCCAGGGCGGTCGCGGCCGAAGCGCCCGCCCCCCGGGCCAGAGCACGTGCGGCGGTCGCCCCGACCAGGGCGACGAGCCACGCGCGGTGGACGGGGTGACCCGTCGCCAGGGCCGCGATCGCCGGCCCGAGCGCTGCCGCCTGGGCCAGGGCGGCCCCGGTCTCGACCAGGCCCAGGCCGACCGCCGCCGCCTGGGCGACCCGGGCCCGCGGCGCGATGCGCGCCAGGGAGCCCAGCGCCGAGGGTGCGGGCACCGCGCTAGTGGCCGTCGGGCCGCCGCACCCGCCGTCGAAAGACCCAGTAGGACCACGCCTGGTAGGCCAGGACGAACGGGGTGAAGATCAGGGCCACCCAGCTCATGACCTCGAGCGTGTAGCGCTGCGAGGCGCTCTCGGCGATGGTCAGGTCGTTGGCCGCACGCAGCGACGACACCAGGACGTCGGGGTACAAGTTGAGCAGGAGCGTGGCGAAGAGGGCCACGACGGCCAGGGCCGTGGCCACGAAGGCCCACCCCTCCTGGCGCTCGTGGATCAGCCAGCCCACCGCGGCGAGCGCCCCCAGCCCGAAGATGGGCAGCAGCGGCGGCACCAGGCCCGCGTGGTGCCACGCGTGGGCGCTGAGGTAGGTCCAGGTCAGCAGCGCGAAGACCGCGACCAGGGCGACCGGGGCCAGGCGCCGACCGGCCACGCGGACCCGCTCGCGTAGCGCGCCCTCGGTCTTCAAGCCCAGGTAGGTCGCGCCGTGCAGGCTGAACAGCGACAGGGTGGCCAGGCCCCCGACCAGGGCGTAGGGCTTGACCAGGTCGAGCACCGTGCCCTCCATGAGGTGGTGCGGGCCGAGCGGCACGCCGTGGACGAAGTCGGCGAAGGCGACGCCCCACAAGAAGGCCGGCACCGCCGAGCCCCAGAACAGCGCCCGGTCCCAGCGGGCCCGCCAGCGGGCGTCGTCGCGCCGGTGGCGCAACTCGAAGGCCATCCCCCGAAAGATCAGCGCCGCCAGCAGCACGAACAGGGCCAGGTAGAAGCCCGAGAACAGCGTCGCGTACCACGTCGGGAACGCCGCGAAGGTCGCGCCGCCCGCGACGAGCAGCCAGACCTCGTTGCCGTCCCAGACCGGTCCGATCGTGTTGACGACGACCCGGCGATCGGTGTCGTCGCGGCTGACGAAGGGCAGCAGGATCCCGACGCCGAAGTCGAAGCCCTCCAAGAAGAAGTACCCCAGCCACAGCACGGCGATCAGGAAGAACCAGAGCTGCTGGAGCCCGCTGGGGCCTGCCGCCACGACCGCCACCACCACCTCCTAGTAGATCAGCCCGTGCTCGTCTGGTGTCGCGGGCGCCTCCTGGGCCGGGGGCACCCGGCCCAGGCGCACCATGAGGCCGATCTCGACCACGGCGAGCAGGCTGTAGATCGCGGTGAAGCCGATCAGGCTGGCCGCAACGTAGCCGGGGGCCAGCACCGAGACCGCGCGCGAGGTCTTCAGCAGGCCGTAGACGACCCAGGGCTGGCGCCCGACCTCGGTGAAGATCCAGCCCGCCGAGTTGGCCACGAAGGGCGCCAGCAGCAGCCAGGTCGCCGCGCGCAGGTACCACCCGGTCGTCTCGAGGCGTCGTCGTCGCCACAGCCACAGGCCGAGCGCGCCGAGGGCCAGCAGCGCGAACCCCAGGCCCACCATGATGCGGAACGTCCAGTAGAGCAGCCAGATCACCGGGACGTAGCTGCCCGCGCCGTAGCGGCGCTCGGCCGCGGCCTGGAGCTGGTGGATGCCGTCGACCTTCCCGTTCCAGGTGTTGGTCGCCAGCACGCTCAAGATGTGGGGCACCCGGATCTGGAAGATCGGCTTGCCCGCCAGGTCGCCGATGGTGAGCAGCGAGAAGCTCGCGCCGTGCTGGGTCGTGTAGAGCGCCTCGGCCGCCGCCATCTTCATGGGCTGCTGGGTCTCGAGCTGCTTGCCCTGGCTGTCGCCGAGGAAGATCGTGCCCACCGACGCGACCAGCACGACCACCACGCCGACGCGCGCGGCGCGCCCGAAGGCCCCCGTGTCGTGGCCCCGGTGCAGGTGCCAGGCGGCGACCCCCAGTAGGAACGCCGCCCCGGTCAAGAAGGCGGCGAACAGGACGTGGCCGAACTCCAGGACGAAGGTCGAGTTGGTCATGACGGCCCAGAAGCTGGACATGACCGCCTGGTGGGTGTGCGCGTCGATCCGGTAGCCCACCGGGTGCTGCATCCAGGCGTTGGCCGCCAAGATGAAGGCGGCCGACAGCATCGTGCCGATACTGGCCAGCCAGATCGACGCCAGGTGGACGCGCGCGCTGACGCGCCCGCGCCCGAAGATCCACACCCCGAGGAACGTGGATTCCAAGAAGAACGCCAGCAGGCCCTCGATGGCCAGCGGGGCGCCAAAGATGTTGCCCACGAACACCGAGTAGCGCGACCAGTCCATCCCGAACTGGAACTCCTGGACGATGCCGGTGACGACGCCAATGGCGAAGTTGACCAGGAACAGCATCCCGAAGAAGCGCGTGGCGCGCTCCCAGGCGCGGTCCCCGGTGCGGTGGGCCGCCGTCTGCATGATGGCCACTAGCAGGCCGAGGCCGATGGTGAGGGGGACGAAGAGGAAGTGGAAGACGGTGGTGACCGCGAACTGCCAGCGAGCCAGCGTCAGAGTCGAGACTCCCGCCACGAGAGCACCCACGAGCGCGAACCTAGCCACGCCACCGACGCAGCGCCGGTGGGGCACCGGGTCGAAAGTCCCATGTGTCCCCGCAGCCCCCGCCGCGGGCCCGGTCTGCGCCCGGGCCCGCGGCGGGGGGTCAGGTCGTGACTAGCGGCCCAGCAGGCGCGACATGAAGCCGCTGCCACTGCCGCCGCCGCTCGTCTCGCGGCACTGGCAGCGGTCGGCGTGGGCGACGCCAGCCAGGGCCTGCTCGACGTGGTTGCCACAGCCACTCCAGGTGGGCTTGCCGCAGCTGCGGCAGTTCACTCGACTGCACATGATGATGTTTCCTTTCTCGGTGGTAGTGAGAGCTTGGGGTCAGCTGACCAGTGCGGCGTCGCGCGCCGCGGGCGAGGTGTGCCAGGTCTGGTAGCCGCCCGAGAGGTTCTTGGCGTTGAAGTCGCGCTGGCGCAGCAGGCGCGTGGCCACGTGGCCGCGCTGGCCCACCTGGCAGATCACGACCACGTTGCGCCGGTCCAGCTCGTCGAGGCGATCGCGCAGGTCGTCGACGGGCACGTTGATCGCGCCGGGGACCGAGCCGCGGGCGAACTCGCCGGGCGTGCGCACGTCGACCAGCAGGTAGCCCCGGTCGCGGTGGTCGTCGACCTCGTGCCACTGGACCACGTCGACCAGGCCGCTCAGCATGTTCTCGGCCACGTAGCCGAGCAGGTTCACCGGGTCCTTGGCCGAGCCGAAGGGCGGCGCGTAGGCCAGCTCCAGGTCAGCCAGCTCGGGGGCCCGCAGGCCGGCGCGCAGGGCCGTGGCGATCACGTCGATGCGCTTGTCGACGCCCTCGGTGCCCACGGCCTGGGCACCCAGGATCGTCCCGTCGGTCGGGTCCATCAGCAGCTTGAGCGACAGGCGCTCCGCGCCCGGGTAGTAGCCGGCGTGGTGCGAGGGGTGGATGTGGAGGGCGCGCACCGGTCGCCCCGCGGCGACCAGGCGCTTCTCGTTCCACCCGGTCACGGCGGCCGACAGGTCGAAGACCTTGACGATGGCGGTGCCGATCGTGGGCACCGGGCGCGTCACGCGGCCCGCCAGGTGGTCGGCCACGACGCGACCGTGGCGGTTGGCCACGTTGGCCAGCGGCACCAGCGTGGCCTCGCCGTCGAGGGCGTCGACCTTCTCGGCCACGTCGCCGATCGCGTAGATGTGGGGGTCGCTGGTGCGGTGGACCTCGTCGACGACAACGCCGCCGCGCGCCCCGATCTCCAGGCCCGCCGCGCGGGCCAGCGTCACGTCAGGGCGCACCCCGATGGCCGCGATCACCAGGTCCGCCCCGACCGTGGCACCCGAGGCCAGCTCGACGGCACTCGACGAGATCTGCGTCACCGACTCGGACAGGCGCACGTCGACGTGGTGGCGCCGCAGCTCGTCGGCCACCAGCACCGCGAGCTCGGGATCCAGCGGCGCGAGCACCTGGCTCGTCGCCTCGACCAGGGTGACCGGGATCCCCCGGTGCGTCAGGTTCTCGGCCACCTCCAGGCCGATGAAGCCGCCGCCGATCACGACGGCCCGCCGGGGCCGCTGGTCGACGGCCCCGGCGATCTTCGCCACGTCCTCGACCGTGCGCAGCACGTGGGCGCGCTCGATGCCCGGGATCGGCGGGAGTACCGGGCTGGCCCCCGGGCTCAGGATGAGGGCGTCGTAGCCGAGCTCGTAGGTCGTGCCGGTGCGCTGCTCGCTTACAGTGACCAGGCGGGCGGCCGCGTCGATGGCGGTGACCTCGGAGCGCACGCGCACGTCGATGCGGAAGCGCCGCCTCAGCGACTCGGGGGTCTGCAGCAGCAGCTGGCGCTCGTGCTCGATGACGCCGCCCACGTAGTAGGGCAGGCCGCAGTTGGCGTACGAGACGTGGCCGCTGCGCTCGAGGACGACGATCTCGGCCTGGTGGTCGAGCCGGCGCAGCCGGGCGGCCGCCGACATGCCGCCGGCGACACCTCCGATAATGACAACGCGCATAGGGGATTCCTTGGTTGGGGGGGTTGGGGAG
>JBMFWS010000008.1:0-65288 GCA_049965035.1 Acidimicrobiales bacterium | reverse complement strand
GGTGGGCCGCCCGGGTCTCGATCCCGGCACCTTGGGATTAAAAGTCCCCTGCTCTTCCCGATGAGCTAGCGGCCCCATGGGCGAACGGGCCCTCTGCACGGAACGTCCACCGGCCCACGAGCGTAGTGCAGCACCCCATCGTCCTCGGAGACTCACGAGCTGTCGGGGTCCAGATGCTCTCCGATACGCTGGGCCGGTGAGCGACCCGATCGCCGAGTCCATTGAGGCCGTGGGGGCGACGCTCGACGCCGTCGAGCGAGCCCTCGCGCGATTGCGTGAGGGGACCTACCGCACGTGCTCGACCTGTGGAGCGCTCCTCGACTCCGAGGCTCTCGGCGCCGACCCCCTGCTCGAGCGCTGCCCGGCCCACACCGAGCCGCGCTGACTACTTCTTCGTGGCCCAGAAGATCTCGGCGATCCCGTCGATCTCGTTGAGCAGCCGATCGGCGACTGCGATGTCGTTGGTCTTCTTGGCCTCGCCCGCCGACTTCGTGGCCTGCCAGAACAGGTCGTGGAGGCCCGGGTGGCTCGCCAGGTGCTCGGGCTTGAAGTAGTCGGTCCACAGCACCCACAGGTGGTGCTTGACGAGCTCGCAGCGCTCCTCCTTGATGACGTTGGCGCGCACCTTGAAGTCCGGGTCGGTCGAGGCGTGGTACTTCTCCATGATCGCCTTCACCGACTGGGCCTCGATCCGGGCCTGTGCGGGGTCGTAGACGCCGCAGGGCAGGTCGCAGTGGGCCGAGGCGGTCGCCGGGGCGCCGAGGCGGTCGAGGAGCTCGCGGACTCTGGTTGGCATCACCATGGTGGACCTTTCGCGTCAGCACCCCACGGGGTGCGGTCTGGCTTCGAGCAGCAGGTTAGTCAGAGCCCACGGCTATCGTGCAGCCGTGCGGCGACTGGTGCACCTGGTGGCGCGGCGTGTCGAGGTCGAGGGGCTCTCGATGACGCCGACGTACCGTCCTGGCGAGCGCGTCCTGGTGGTGCGGCGCTGGCGTCCGGTGCGACCCGGTGACGTCGTGCTGGCGCGGGACCCCCGCGACCCGCACCGCTGGCTGCTCAAGCGGTGCCTGGCGCGCCGCGGTGACGCGGTGGACCTGCGCGGCGACAACGCCGCGGTCTCGACGGACTCGCGGGACTTCGGCGACGTCTCGTCGCGAGCAATTGGCTGGCTGGTCGTCCGACCGCGCCGCGCCCGCCTTCTAGGCTGACGCCGTGGCTCGGTTCGCGGTCCTGTCGTACCACACGTCGCCGCTCCAGCAGGCCGGGACCGGTGACGCGGGGGGGATGAACGTCTACGTGCGCGAGCTGTCCTCGGCGCTGGCGCGCCTGGGCCACGAGGTCGACGTCTACGCGCGCCGCGACGACCCCGCGTGTCGCGAGACGGTGCTGGTCGAGCCAGGCTTGCGCGTCCACCACGTCACGGCGGGTCCGCCGACGCCGCTGGCGCGCGAACGGTTCGTCGAGCACATCGACGCGTACACCGCCGGGGTGGCCGCCGCGATCAAGTGCGGTCCCGTGCCTGACGTCGTCCACGCCAACTACTGGCTGAGCGGTCTGGCCGGTCACCAGCTCAAGCACGAGTTCGCCGTCCCCCTGGTCGTGACGTTCCACACGCTCGAGCGCGTCAAGGCTGCCGCCGACGTGGGCGAGTCCGATCACCGTGCCTCCCAGGAGGCGGGGATCATCGCCTGCGCCGACGCGGTGCTGGCCAGCTGCCAGGTCGAGGCCGACCAGGTCGTCGAGCTCTACGGGGCGACGCCCGCGCGCGTGCGCGTCGTTCCCCTGGGCGTGCAGCACGCCTTCTTCAGCCCGGGGAACCGGTCCCAGGCGCGCCGAGCCCTGGGACTCGAGCCGTCGCGCGCGCTTCTGGCCTACGTGGGGCGCCTCCAGCCCCTCAAGGGGGTGGATCTGGCCCTCGAGACCCTGATTGCCCTGCGCGCGCGCGGCCACCCGGCGCGCCTGGCGATTATCGGCGGGCCCTCGGGACCCGAAGGACCAACCACATTGGCCCGGCTGCACCGGCGAGTCGGCGATGCCGGCGTCATCGACGACGTCATGTTCGTCGCCCCCCAGGCCCACCAGATGCTGTCGTCGTGGCTGCGGGCCGCTGACGTCACGCTGGTGCCCTCTCGCTCCGAGAGCTTTGGGCTGGTGGCCCTGGAGTCGTCGGCCTGCGGCACGCCGGTGCTCGCCAGCAGCGTCGGCGGCTTGCGCAACCTGGTCGAGCCCGGGGTCAACGGGCGGCTCCTCGAGCATCGGGACCCCGAGGGGTGGGCCGACGCCGCCCTCGAGATGATGGACGGCGAGCGCAACGCCTGGGGCGCCCGCGCTGCCGTGCTGGCGGCTCGCTACACCTGGCGTGCGGCCGCCGAGGAGCTCGTCGACCTCACCGCGGGCTTCGCGGGGGCCGGGCTGGTTCGCTGCTGAGCCGGTCGGCCGGCATGGGGCGCACTAGCGTGAGCCCGTGAGCTACGACCTGGTCATCGTGGGTGGGGGACGCATGGGTGCGGCCCTGGCCGAGGGCCTGGTGCGCGCGGCGTGGGCGCCGCGCGAGCGCCTGGCGGTCGTTCAGCCGAGCCTGGCCAAGCGCGAGGCCCTGGCGGCTCGCCTGAACGGCGTGGCGGTGCTCGAGGCGTTGTCGGCGGCCGACGTGGGCGACGCTACGGGAGCGATCCTGTGCGTCAAGCCCGACTACGCCGAGTCGGTCGCCCGCGCCGTCGCGGCGACCGGCGTGGCGCGGATGCTGTCGGTCGTGGCGGGATTGACGACGGCCCGGCTGGAGGCCGCCATCGGCCGTCCGATCCCGGTCGTGCGCTCGATGCCCAACACGCCGGTCCTCGTGGGACAGGGGGCCACCGCCATCGCCGGGGGCAGTCACGTCACGTCGGAGGACCTGGCCTGGGCTGAGTCGATCCTCGGTGCCGTCGGCTCGGTCGTGCGCGTCACCGAGCGCAACATCGACGCCGTCACCGGGCTGTCGGGACCGATGCCGGCCTACCTGTACCTGGTCGTCGAGGCGCTGATCGAGGCCGGGGTGCACCAGGGACTGCCCCGCGAAGTCGCGCGAACCCTGGTCGTGGACTCCTTCATCGGCTCGGCCGCGCTCCTCGCCGCGTCATCCAGCTCGCCCGAGGAGCTGCGCGAGCAGGTGACGTCGCCGGGTGGCACGACGGCGGCCGGCCTCTACACGCTCGAGCGCCACGCGGTGCGCTCGGCCTTCATGGAGGCTGTCGCCGTGGCGGCCGAGCGCAGCCGCCAGCTCGGGCGCTGAGCGAGGAGCTGTCGGGGGCTCGGTAACGTGGGGGAGATGGCGCCAGCTCCGAGACGTCGGCTGTCCGAGCGAACGATCGCGCGGCTACCCGTCTACCAGCGAATCGTCGACGAGTGGTTGCGCGAGGGCCGCGTGCGCCTGGACTCGGTCTCGCTGGCCGAGCGGGCGGGCGTGACGGCCACGACGGTGCGGCGGGACCTCGCGGGTTTGGGGTCGCTGGGCACGCGCGGCTCGGGCTACGCCGTCGCGTCCCTGCGCGAGGCGCTGGCCGAGGCGCTCGGGCAGGACCGCTCCTGCGAGGTGATCCTCGTGGGCGCGGGCAACCTGGGCCGGGCGCTCGTGAACTCGGCGAGCTTCCTGCCCGTGGGTGCGCAGCTGACGGGCCTCTACGACGCTGACGAGGAGCTGGTGGGCACCGAGGTGGCCGGACAACGCATCCGGTCGGCCGCGCGCGGGTTCCCCTCCGCCGACGTCGCGGTCCTGTGCGTTCCGGCCCCGGCCGCCCAGTTCGTCGCGGACCGCTGCGTCGATGCGGGCATCCGGGCGCTGCTCAACTTCGCCCCGTGCGTCTTAAACGTTCCGCCGGGCACCGTCGTCCACGACGTGGATCTCTCCATCGCGCTGCAGGTGCTGCTCTACCGGCTCAATCACGGCGGGGGCTTCTGGGGCGACCTGTGGCGCTCGAGTCTCGACTCGTCCGACGCGGGTGATCCCGTGCCCGAAGCAGCCGCTGGAGCCGTCGGTAGGATGGCGCCGTGAGGGAGGCCCGGTGGCCGTAATCGCCGTGGGAGTGGACCACGAGCACGCCCCGCTCGACCTGCTCGAGCGCGTGAGCATCCCCGAGCACCGGTGGGGCAAGGTGCTGCGCGAACTCGTCACCCACCGCAACATCCACGGGGCGGTGTTCGTGTCCACGTGCCTGCGCACCGAAGTCATCGCCACGATCGACTTCTTCCACTCGGCGATCGAGGACGTCACCCGAACGCTGGCTGCAGCGTCGGGGGTCGAGGAGGACGAGCTGGCTGAGCTGGTGACGGTGAGCTTCGATCGCGGCGTGGCGCGCCACCTCTTCGAGGTGGCGGCCGGCCTGCGGTCCGTCGTCCCGGGCGAGTACGAGGTGCTGGGCCAGTTGCGCCGCGCCCTGGAGGTGGCCGAAGAGGAGCACACCGCCGGTCCCGAGTTGACCGAGCTCTTCCACCGTGCCCTGGCGTCGGGCCGGCGCGTCCGGGCCGAGACGGCCATCGCCCGGGGAACCGCGAGCTTTGCCTCGGCGGCCGTGGCCCTGGCCCTCGAGGGCGTGGGCGACGAGATCGCCGACGCACCCGTCGTGGTCGTGGGGGCCGGCCAGCTCGCCAGCGGCGTCGCGCGATCCCTGGTGGGGTTGCACCCGCCGATCGGCGAGCTGGTGATCGTCAACCGGACCGTCGCGCGCGCCGAGTCCCTGGCGCAGAGCCTGGAGGACCCGCGGGTGCGCGTCGCGGGCCTCGAGGCGCTGCCCGAGCTGCTCACGCGGGCGCGCCTGGCCGTGGTGGCCGCCGAGACGGTGGGTCCGCTGGTGACGACCGAGCACCAGCACGCCGTGACCGGACCGCTGCTGTTGGTCGACCTCGGCCTGCCGCGCGCCGTCGTCCCCACCGATGCCGCCGGGGTGCGACGGCTCGACCTCGACGACCTGCGCGAGCGCGTCGACGCCGCGCTGGTCGGGCGTCGCGAGGCCGTCGGCCACGCGCGCTCCCTGGTGGAGGCCGACGTGGACCGCTACCTCGAGGACCGGCGCAGCCGTGGCGCGAGCCCGGTGGTGCGTGCGCTGCGCGAGCACTTCGACGAGATCGTCGCGACCGAGCTGGCCCGGCGCGCCAGTGAGCTCGCCGAGTGGTCGCCCGACCAGCGTGATCAGCTGTCCTCGGTCGTGCGCTCGGTCGTGGCCAAGATCGCCCACCGCCCCACCGCCGTGCTCAAGGAGGCGGCCGGGAGCGAGCACGGCGTCCACCTCAGCGACTCCCTGCGCACCTTGTTCGACCTATGACGCTGCGGCTGGCGACGCGCCGCTCGCCGCTGGCGCTCCGCCAGGCCGAGTTGGTGCGCGACCGCCTGGCCGACCGTGGGGTTCTGGCCGAGCTCGTGACAGTCGAGACGCGCGGCGACCGCCACGCCGAGCGGCCCCTGATCGAGTTCGCGGGGCAAGGCGCCTTCGCTGTCGAGATCCAAGAGGCGGTGCTGGCGGGTCGCGCCGACGTGGCCGTCCACAGCGCCAAGGACCTGCCCAGCCGCACGCCGCCGGGCCTCGTGCTGAGCGCGGTGCCCGAGCGGCGCGACGCGGCCGACGCCCTCGTGGGCCGGACCCTGGCGGCGCTGGGTCCGGGCGCCACCGTGGCGACGGGATCGCCGCGGCGGCGAGCCCTGCTCCTGGAGCGCCGTCCGGATCTCATGGTCGTCGGCCTGCGCGGCAACATGGCGACGCGGCTGTCCGTCCTGGCGCGCGGCGTCGACGCCATCGTGGCGGCCGTGGCTGCCCTCGAGCGCTTGGGGCTGGGCGACCAGGTGAGTGAGCGGCTCGACGTCACCTGGTTCACCCCCCAGGTCGGCCAGGGGGCGCTGGCGCTCGAGTGCCGCGAGGGCGACGCCACCACCACCGCAGCTCTGGCCACGATCGACGACCTGGCCGCTCACGTCGCGGTGCGCGCGGAGCGGGCGTTCCTGGTCGAGCTCGGCGCCGGCTGCACGATCCCGGCCGGCGCCCACGCCCAGGTGGGGGGGGCGGGAGAGGTCGAGATCTCGGGCGCGATGGTGGGAGTCGACGGTGGGCGCAGTGTTCGCGCCACCCTGCGCGGAACAGACCCCGAGGCGCTCGGCGCCGCCCTGGCCCGGCGACTGCGCGACGACCTGCTCGGGTCCGAGCTGCCGGGCTGGAAGGCCTAGTGCGCGTTGTGGCGACCCGGGAGCGCGGGCGCAACGACGCCCTGCGCGACTGGCTGCCGGCGTCGGCCGACCTGATCGAGGTGCCCGTGACGGCGACGCGGTACCGCGACGCCGGCGAGGTGGCCGCGGAGGCTGGGGCCCTCGGGGCCGCCTTCGCCCGCGCCCTCGTGGTCACCAGCACGAGGGCGGTGGGCTACGTGGAGCTGGTGGCCGGAGCGCTGGCCGCGGGGGCGGCCGTGTGGTCGATCGGCGCAGCGACCACGGAGGCCCTCGTCCGCGTCGGCAGGCCGCCCTCGGCGACGGCGTCGCGGGCCGGCGAGATCGCCGAGCAGATCGTCGAGGGACCGGTCCTGGCCCTGGTGGCTCGGGCGACTCGCGACGAGCTGGGCGAGGTGCTGACCCGTCGGGGCATCGCGTGGCGCGCGCTGTGGTGCTACGAGACGGTGGAGCAGGCACTCGACGCGGACGCCCGGCGCGCGCTGGCGTCGGCCGACGCGGTCGTCATCGGCGCACCCTCGGCGTGGCGGGTGGCCGGTCCCCACGTTCCGGCGAGCGCCTGGGTGGTCGTGCCCGGGTGGACCACCGCGAACGCGGTGCGCCCCGGGCACGAGCGGGTGCTCGTGGGATGGGACCGCACCACGGGTGCCCGCCTGGCCGAGCTCACCGGCTCTCCGGGCACCGACCCCGCGTAGTGTGGGCTCGTGTTCCCCCAGGAGCGGCCCCGCCGACTCCGGCGGACACCGGCCCTGCGCCGGCTGGTCGCCGAGACGTCGATCTCGCCGGCTGACCTGGTCGCGCCGCTGTTCGTCGCGGAAGGTCGCGATGAGCCGCGGCCGATCGCGTCGCTGCCCGGCCAGGTCCAGCACACGCTCGAGTCCCTGCGCGCCGAGGTCGGTCGCCTGCACCGTCTGGGCGTGGGCGGCGTCATCGTCTTTGGCATTCCCGCCCGCAAGGACGAGCGCGGCTCGGGTGCCTACGATCGAGACGGCGTCGTCCAGGTGGCCCTGCGCGCACTGCGCGACGACGTCGGCGACGACCTCGTGGTCATGGCGGACCTCTGCCTCGACGAGTACGTGACGCACGGGCACTGCGGCGTGCTGGCGCCCGACGGAACCGTGGACAACGACGCCACGCTGCCCCTGTACGCGGCCACGGCCGTGGCCCAGGCCGAGGCCGGCGCGGCGGTCGTCGGGCCGAGCGGCATGATGGACGGCCAGGTCGGGGCGATCCGGGCGGCGCTCGACGAGACCGGGCACGCCGACACCGTCGTGATGGCCTACAGCGTCAAGTACGCCAGCGCCCTCTACGGGCCCTTCCGCGAGGCGGTCGACGTGACGATTGCCGGCGGGGGCGATCGCCGCGCCTACCAGCAGGACTGGCACAACCGGCGCGAGGCGCTGCGCGAGGTGCGCGCCGACGTGGCCGAGGGCGCCGACATCGTCATGGTCAAGCCCGCCTTGACCTACCTCGATATCCTGGCCGACGTGCGCCAGGCCGTGTCGGTCCCGGTGGCCGCGTACCAGGTCAGCGGGGAGTACGCCATGGTCAAGGCCGCGGGCGAGCGGGGCTGGATCGACGAGGCCGCGGTGGCCCTCGAGCAGCTGACGGCGATCAAGCGGGCGGGTGCCGACTTTATCCTCACCTACTTCGCCGGCCAGGTGGCCCAGGAGCTCCAGGCGTGAGCCCGACCAACGAGGAGTGGTTCGCGCGAGCCCAGCGGGTGATCCCCGGCGGCGTGGACTCGCCGGTGCGTAGCTTCGCGGCGGTGGGCGGCACGCCCTACACCGTGGTGAGCGGCCAGGGAGCCTTCGTCGAGGACGTCGAGGGGCGCCGCTACCTCGACTTCGTGCAGTCCTACGGCGCCTCGCTGCTCGGCCACGCTCATCCGGCCGTCGTGGCTGCCCTGCGCGAGGCCGTGGCCCGGGGCACGACGTTCGGGGCCCCGACGCCGGGCGAGGTGCGCCTGGCCGAGCTGATGACCACGCGGGTGCCCGGGCTCGAGCAGGTGCGCTTCGTGTCCTCGGGCACCGAGGCCGTCATGAGCGCCGTGCGCCTGGCGCGCGGGGTGACGGGCCGGCGTCGCGTGGTGAAGTTCGACGGCTGCTACCACGGGCACTCCGACGCGCTCCTGGTCGCGGGGGGCAGCGGTGTCGCCCAGCTGGGCCTGCCGGGCTCGGCGGGCGTGACCGCCGGGGCCGTCGCCGACACGGTCGTCGCGACCTACAACCAGGTGCCCGAGCTCGACGAGTCGGTGGCGGCGGTCCTCGTCGAGCCGGTCGCGGCCAACATGAACCTGGTGGCTCCGGCCCCCGGGTTCCTGCCCGGGCTGCGCGCGGCCTGCGATCGCGTGGGCGCCCTGCTGATCTTCGACGAGGTGATCACGGGCTTCCGCCTCGGCTGGGCGGGGGCCTCGGCGCACTACGGGGTGACGCCGGACCTGTGGTGCTACGGCAAGGTCATCGGGGGCGGGCTGCCGATTGGGGCCTTCGGCGGTCGGGCCGACGTGCTCGCCGCCCTGGCGCCCGAGGGACCCGTCTACCAGGCCGGGACGCTGTCGGGCAACCCCGTGGCCACGGCGGCCGGGTCCACGGTCCTCGAGACCGTTCAGCCCGCCGACTACGTGGACCTCAGCGGGCGCGTCGCGCGCTTCGCCACCGGACTCGAGGAGGCCGTCGCGTCGGCCGGGCTGGTCGCGCGCGCGCCCGCCGTGGGGCCACTGCTCGGGCTGTTTGTCTCGCGCGAGCCCTTCGACCTGCCCACGAGCTTCGCCGGGGTGCGCGCGCTGGCCGACAACGGCCTCTACCGCCGGTTCTTCCACGCCCTGCTAGATCGCGGTGTCGCCCTGGCCCCGGGGGCCTACGAGATCCTGTTCGTCTCCCTGGCCCACGAGCAGGCCCTGCTCGACCGCGCGCTCGTCGCCGTCGCCGAGGCGGCCCGGGTGGCCGCCACGGCGTCGTGACGACCCTGCACAGCGTCGGCTGGCGGGTCCACCCGAGCTTCGTCCCCCACGGGCCCGTCGCGCCGGTGACCCTGCTGGCCGACGACGAGGGCCTGACGCAGCTGGCCGGCGTCTACCCGGTGGCGTGGCGGACGCCGTGGAGCGAGATCACCGATCTCGCCCTGGTGCGCCGGGGGACGAGGATGATCCTGGTGGCCACGGTCAGCGGCCGGCGGGTCGAGTGGCGCCGTCGCGGTCTGGAGGACTTCGAGGCTGTGCGTGCGCTGGTCGCAGAGCGCGGGGGAACGGTGGGCCGGATCACTCGGCGTCGCTGGGTGGTCCTCGGGGTCGTCGGCGCGGTGGTGGTCGCCTCGCTCGGGGGCGTCATCGGTGCCCTGCTGCACCACGGGCCGGGCCCGGCCAACGAGCCGTCCCCCGCCTTGGGGGCGGGGCTGACCGCTCGCGACCTGCCGGCGGGCTGGTCGGCCACCCCAACGGGGCTGCTCTCGTTCCTGGATCCTCCCGCCGGGACCGTCGACCCGGTGACGACGACCACGCCGCTCTCCGTGGACCTGGTCACGCCGCGGGTCGTGGCGCGCTTCCAGTCGTGCCTCGGGGTGTCGGCGTCTGCCGATCGCGTCTTCGGACGCGCCGGCCAGCTGCCCGACGTCCAGGTCACCTCGCCCATCTACCACCGCATCCGGCCGGCCGAGACCGAGCTGGCCACGGTGGCCCAGGTCTACGCGACCACCACGATGGTGCGCCGCGACGTGGCCGAGATGTCCCGGCTCCGCTTCGGGGCGTGCTTCGCGGCCGCCAGCGCGTCCTTTCTGGAGTCGACCTTCACCGGCCAGCTGACCCTGGCGCACGGCGCGAGCTCGTGGACGCCCCGCACGTTCGCGCGAGGGTGGGCGCGAGGTGGCGTGGTGCCGCTGCACCTGCCGGGAGTCACTCGGCCCTACAAGCTGGTGGTCGAGGTGGTGGCGGGGGGCCGCGACGAGACCACGCTGAGCTTCGTCACCCCGACGTGGCCGGCCGATCGTTCCCTGGTGGCCGGGCTGGTGGGCACGCTCAAGGCGCGCATCAACGGCCGCGACGCGGCCGCCTGATCAGCCGCCGGCGAACCCGACGACCAGGTCGGTGACGAAGCCGGCCACCAGACCCAGGGCGATCCCGACCATCACGGTGGTCTGATGCTCGCTGCGGGCGGTCACGCCGAGCAGCTGGGCGATGACGAAGATGATCGACCCGCCGGCCAGGCTGAGAAACGCGATGGAGAGCGTCGGCGAGGACCACGCCCAGCCGACCAGCGTGCCGAGCGTCGTCGGGCCGCCCCCGATGAGCGCGGTGAGGGCCAGGTATCGCCAGGAGGGTGGGGCCGCGCCCACCAGGGGGCTCACGATGCCGAAGCCCTCGGTGGCGTTGTGCAGGGCGAACCCGATGACCAGAACGGTCGACAGGCCGAGCAGCCCCGCGCGCGCACTCGAGCCGATCGCCAGCCCCTCGCCCATGTTGTGCAGGCCGATGCCGGTGGCGATCATCAGGCTCAGGCGCCGCGGGTCGCGGGTCGCGGGTGCGCCCGCGCCGGGCGAGCGCCGCGGGTAGAGGGCCAGGCCGAGCAGACCCACCGCCGCTCCCCCCAGCAGCACGGCGACGTCGATCCCGGCCCGCGACGCCGAGCCGTGGTGGCGCAGCGCGCGCACGGCCTCCTGGACGGGCTGGTAGGCGGCCGAGAACACGTCGATGACCAGGAACACCAAGACGCCGGTGGCCAACGCGGTCAGGAGGGTGCGCACGCGGTCACTGGGGCGCTGCCAGCGCGCGATGGGCAGGCCCAGGATGATCGTGGCACCCGCGATGAAGCCCAGCAGGACCGTGCGCGTGAAGGTCACGCAGTCAGTCCCGGCTCTCGCCGACCAGTGTCTCGAGGGCCTGGTCGGGCAGCATCGCGGTGAGGCGAGCGAGGCCGCGGTAGGCGATCTCGGCGGGTCCTTGGCGGTCGTTGCTCATCAGGTTGGACATGACGGTCAGGACCTCGCGCATGACCGGCTCGATCCGCATGCCCACCGCGACGCAGGCGGTGAGGATCGTGGGGTCCGAGATCAGGCGCACGAAGGCGCGCGCCACGCGGTAGTAGTCGCCGTAGTAGGCCTGCAGCCGGTCCTCGTAGACGCGCAGCCGTGTCGGGTCCTGGGCGGCGAGCGCCTCGCCGAGCACTCCGGCGGCCAAGCGGCCGGTCTCGTAGGCGTACGCGATGCCCTCGCCGTTGAAGGGGTTGACGGTGGCGCCGGCATCGCCCACGACCAGGGTGTTCGCCCCCACGCGCGGACCTCGGGCCAGTCCCATGGGGAGGCGCCCGCCGGTGGGCGCGCTTAGGCGCGACTCCTCGTCGAGGCCCCAGGCGGCGCCGACCTGGGCCACGAAGTACTCCATTAGGCGCGTGGTGTTGACACCCTTCCAGGCGCCGTCGGTCGACAGGAGTCCGACGCCGACGTTGACGCGCCCGTCGCCGAGGGGGAAGATCCACCCGTAGCCCGGCACCACCTTGCCGTTGGGGTCGCGGATGTCGAGGTGTGACTCGATCCAGGGCTCCTGATCACGCGAGCTGCGGTAGTAGCCGCGCAGGGCCATGCCCAGGGGCCACTGGCGGATGCGCGTGACGCCCAGCTCGCGGCCCAGGCGGGAGTTCTGCCCGTCAGCGGCCACCACGAAGCGCGCGCGCAGGTCGGCGTGCACGCCCGCGTCGTGGTCGACGACCCCGACGCCACGGGCCGAGCGCAGGCCACCGTCGGTCGCCTCGGCCGCCTCGAGGAGGCCCGTCACCTCCACGCCGGTCAGGAGCGTCGCCCCCGCCCCCGCCGCGTGCTCGGCCACCAGGGCGTCCAGGTCGAGCCGCGTGATCGTGTAGCCGTAGCTGGGGAAGGTCTCGTGGTCGGGCCAGTTCATCTCGATCGAGGCTCCGAACCCGTACGCCCGCAGGCCGTCGAAGCGGTGCCCGCGAGCCGCCACCGCGTCCTCGAGGCCCATATCGCGCAGCTGGAGCACCGAGCGCGGCGTGAGCCCGTCGCCGCACGTCTTGGCTCGGGGGAGACGCTTCTTCTCGACCAGGGCGACGGACCAGCCGGCCCGGGCCAGCCAGTAGGCGCAGGCGCTTCCGCTGGGGCCGGCTCCGACGATGACGACGTCGAAGATCTGGTCCGCAGGCAGGTCGCGCAGTTCTGGCACGGGGGAATCCTAGGACCTTCGTCCCGCCAGCCATCGGGGGAGAGGTCCCGATGCGGTCTGGTAGAACATACGGTCGTGGACCAGTACCTCCCCATACTGGGGCTCCTCGTTCTGGGAGTTCTGTTCGCGTCCGGCTCGTTCGTCGCCTCGGCGTGGCTCGCTCCGCACCAACGGCCCACGGACGCCAAGGTCGCGCCCTACGAGTGCGGCATCGTGCCCCTCGTGGCGCCGCCCCAGCGGTTCCCGGTCCGCTTCTATCTGGTGGCGATGATCTTCGTGATCTTCGACGTCGAGGTCGTCTTCATGTACCCCTTCGCGGTGGTGTTCCGCCAGCTGGGGCTCTTCGGGCTGGTCGAGGTGCTCGCCTTCTCGGGCGCAGTCTTCGTGGCCCTGCTGTTCCTGCTCAGTGAGGGCGCGCTGTCGTGGGGCCCGGTCAAGCACCTGACTCGCGGGGTTCCGGGGCGCACCAGCGAATCGACGATCGTGCGCATCGGTGGGGACGCGGGAAGGGCAGCCTGATGGGCTTCGAGGACCTGCAGCACAACTTCCTCACCTCGCGGGTCGAGGACCTGGTCCGCTGGGCCCGGCGCGCCTCGGTGTGGCCGGCCACCTTCGGGCTGGCGTGCTGCGCCATCGAGATGATGGCGTCGGGTGCGGCCGACTTCGACCTGGCCCGCTACGGCATGGAGGTGTTCCGCAACTCGCCGCGCCAGGCCGACCTCATGATCGTGGCCGGTCGCGTCTCCCAGAAGATGGCACCGGTCCTGCGCCAGGTGTACGACCAGATGACCGAGCCCAAGTGGGTCATCTCGATGGGCGTGTGCGCCTCGACCGGCGGCCTGTTCAACAACTACGCCATCGTCCAGGGTGTCGACCAGGTGATCCCCGTCGACGTCTACGCTCCGGGCTGCCCGCCCAGCCCCGAGACGCTGATGCACGCGATCCTCACGCTGCACGAGCAGATCCGCACCGGCGAGATCCTGCGCCGCCGCGAGACCGGCCAGCCCACGCACCTGGAGCACGAGGGCAGTCCCTGGACGCCCGAGGTGCCCGTGGCGGTGCGGGTGGGGACGCCCCGGTGATCGAACTTCCCCCCACCGCGCCCGCCGACGTGATCGTGGCCGAGGCCCGGGCCGCCGACGTCGGCTGCTTTCCCCGCCCTGACCAGTACCTCGATCTGGTGCGTGCCTGGCACGACGACGGCTTCGAGCTGTGCGTCGACGTGTGCGCGGTCGACTACCTCAAGCACCCGGACCGTGTGGTTCCCGCGGGCGTCACGCCGACGCGCTTCGAAGTCGTGACCAACCTGCTCAGCATGTCGCGACGCCAGCGCGTACGGATCCGCGTGCAGGCCGGCGACGAGCAGCCGCAAGTCAACAGCCTGTTCTCGGTCTATCCGGGCAGCGAGGCCATGGAGCGGGAGGCCTTCGACCTCTTCGGCGTCGTGTTCACGGGCCACCCGGACCTGACCCGCATCCTCATGCCCGAGGACTGGGAGGGTCACCCCCTGCGGAAGGACTACAGCGTCGGACGCGTGCCGGTGCAGTTCAAGGAGGCGCCAGGACCCCGATGAGCGATCCCACCGTCCGCGTCGCCGAGCGCCCCGACCTGCTGACCGCTGAGACGTCCGAAGGCGCCCAGGAGCTGCTCGCCCGCACCGCCACCGCGCCCGCGGAGCTCGGCCGCGAGGTCGGCTCGGTGGTGCACCTCGAGGGCCACGGGTTCGACCCCAGCGACGTCGACATCGAGCGTCGCGACGACGAGACGATGATCTTGAACATGGGTCCGTCGCATCCGTCGACCCACGGGGTGCTGCGGATCATGATCGAGCTCGACGGCGAGTTCATCTTGCGCGCCAAGCCGGTGATCGGCTACCTCCACACCGGGATGGAGAAGACGGGCGAGCAGCTCAGCTTCGTCCAGGGTGGCGTCAACGTGACGCGCATGGACTACCTGAGCCCGGTCATCAACGAGCTGAACTACGCGATGGCCATCGAGAAGTTGCTGGACCTCGAGGTGCCCGAGCGCGCCGTGTGGATCCGGATGATGATGTCCGAGCTGAACCGCATCGCCTCCCACCTGGTGTGGATGGCGACCAACGGCATGGACGTGGGCTCCACGACCATGATGATCTTCGGCTTCCGCGAGCGCGAGCTGATCCTGGCGTTCTTTGAGAAGACGGCCGGCCTGCGCATGAACCTGAACTACGTGCGCCCCGGGGGCGTGGCGGCGGACCTGCCCGACGGCTGGGAGGATGACGTGACCGTCATCTGCGACACCATCGAGGAGCGCACCTACGAGTACGACCAGCTCCTGACGGGACAGCCCATCTTCCGCGAGCGCATGGTCGGCGTCGCCCCCATCACGGCCGAGGAGGCGCTGGCCCTCTCGGTGACGGGCCCGCTCCTGCGCTCGACGGGTGTGGCGTGGGACCTGCGCCGGACCATGCCGTACCTGGCCTACGACGAGGTCGACTTCGACGTGATCGTGGGGACCTACGGCGACAACTTCGACCGGTACGCCGTACGCCTCAACGAGATCCGCGAGTCCGTGCGGATCGTGCGCCAGTGCGTCGAGCGCATGCCCACCGGTGACTACCGCAGCCAGGACCCCAAGGTCACGCCGCCGCCGCGCGCGCGGATCGGCGAGTCCATGGAGGCCCTCATCCACCACTTCAAGCTGTTCACCGAGGGGTTCCACGTGCCGGCCGGCGAGGTGTACTCGGCCGTCGAGTCGCCGCGCGGCGAGCTGGGCTGCTACCTGGTCTCCGACGGTGGCACCAAGCCCTACCGCATGCACGTGCGGGGTCCGAGCTTCGTCAACCTGCAGGCCATCCCGCTGCTGATGCGCGGCGGGTCGATGTCCGACGCCATCACCGTCATCTCGACGGTCGACCCCATCATGGGAGAAGTGGATCGATGACCTATTTCCGCAGTGACATCCGCCAGCGGGCCGAGGAGCTGGTGTCGCTGTATCCGCGACGTCGCTCGGCGATGCTGCCGCTGCTGCACCTGGCCCAGGAGCAAGACGGGTACCTGACCGACGCCGGGATGGCCGAGGTCGCCGAGCTGACCGGGACCACGCCGGCCGAGGTCCGGGGCACGGCGGCCTTCTACGACATGTTCCACCTGGAGCCGGTGGGCCGCTACGTGGTGGGCGTGTGCACGAACATCGCGTGCCTGCTGGCCGGAGGCGAGGAGCTGCTGGAGCACGCGCGCCGCACGCTGGGCTGCGAGGTTGGCCACACCAGCGCCGACGGCCTCTTCACCCTCGAGGAGACCGAGTGCCTGGCCGACTGCAACATTGCGCCCGCCGTGCAGGTCAACCACCGCTACGTGCACGCCACCACGCCCGAGGAGCTCGATCGGCTGGTCGAGGACCTGCGCGCGGGGCGCCGGGACCATGACATCCCGCCCCACGGCACGCTGATCCGCGTGCGTCGCTCGGGCGGGCTGCGGGTCGGGGCCACCGAGGTAGCCGAGGAGCGCGCCCAGGCGCGCGCCGAGCGCGAGGCCCGTGAGGCCGCGGCGTCGGAGGCCTCGTAGTGGCCGTGGTCGACACTCCACCCATCGTCACGGCCCGGCGCGACCTGGCCGACTCGCACACGCTGGCGCGCTACCTGGACACCGGGGGATACCAGGGGCTGCGCAAGGCGCTCACCATGCACCCCGAGGCCGTGGCCGCCGAGGTCGACGCCGCCTCGCTGCTGGGTCGCGGTGGCGCGGGATTCCCCGCCGGGCGCAAGTGGTCGATGCTGCGCAAGTCGCCGATCTCGTACCTGGTGGTCAACGGGGACGAGTCCGAGCCGGCCACCTTCAAGGACCACTACCTGGTCGAGCGCGATCCGCACCAGCTCGTCGAGGGCGTGGTGATCGCGGCCTACGCGCTGCAGGTCACCCAGGCCTTCATCTTCTTGCGCGGGGAGTTCGCCCTGGGTCTCGAGCGGGTCCAGCAGGCCATCAACGAGGCCTACGAGCACGGGGCGCTGGGTCGCAACATCTTCGGCTCGGGCTTCTCGGTGGACCTCGTCGTGCACCCGGGGGCGGGGGCCTACATCTGCGGCGAGGAGACCGCGCTGCTCGAGGCCCTCGAGGGCAAGCGCGGCTTCCCGCGCATCAAGCCGCCGTTCTTCCCCGCCGTGACCGGTCTCTACGGCGAGCCCACCGTGGTCAACAACGTCGAGACGATGTCGAACCTCCCGTGGATCATCCTGAACGGCGGGGCGGCCTTTGCTGCCCTGGGCGCAGGACGTTCGACGGGCACGCGCATGTTCGCGCTCTCGGGTCGCGTGAACCGGCCCGGCGTCTACGAGATCGAGATGGTCAAGAACACCTTTCGCGACCTGATCTTCGACGACCGTCTCGGCGGGGGGATCCCCGGCGCCCACGAGCTGCGGGCCTTCATCCCCGGCGGCGTGTCGGCACCGTGGTTCGGCCCCGAGCACCTCGACATGGCGCTGGGCCAAGACGAGGTCGCCGCGGCCGGCTCGATGCTGGGTTCCGGCTCCATCGTCGTGATGGACGACACCACCTGCGTGGTGCGCGCGGCCTGGCGGATCACCAAGTTCTTCTCGCGCGAGTCGTGCGGGCAGTGCACGCCGTGTCGGGAGGGTTCCGGGTGGGTCGAGCGGATCCTCTACCGCCTGGAGCACGGCGGCGGGCGCACCGAGGACGTTGACGTGCTGCTCGACCTGTGCGACAACATCTCGCCCGGGCTGAACTGGCCGCCCCAGCAGACCACCATCTGCGTGCTCGGCCCGTCGATCCCCTCGTCGATCACCTCGGCGATCTCGAGATTCCGCGACGACTTCTACGCCCACGTCCAGCACGGGAGCTGCCCGCATGAGTGAGCCCATCTCCATCACCCTGAACGGGCGCGTGGTCGCGGCCCAGCCCGGCGAGCTGCTGATCGCGGCCGCCGAGCACGCCGGCGTCTTCATCCCGCGCTTTTGTTACCACCCGCGGATGGAGCCCGTGGGGGTATGCCGCATGTGCCTGGTCGAGGTGGATGGCCCGCGCGGGTCCACGCTGCAGCCGTCCTGCTTCGTGCGGGTCAACGACGGAATGGTGGTGACCACCGACTCGGACAAGGCCAAGAAGGCCCAAGACGGCGTCTTAGAGTTCCTGCTGGCCAACCATCCCCTGGACTGCCCGGTGTGCGACAAGGGCGGCGAGTGCCCGCTGCAGGACCAGACCTTGGCCCACGGGTCGGGCGAGTCGCGCTTCATCGAGGAGAAGCGCCACTTCGTCAAGCCGGTCGAGATCGGCCCGCTGGTGCTGCTGGACCGCGAGCGGTGCATCCAGTGCTCCCGGTGCACGCGCTTTGCCGCCCAGGTCGCCGGTGACGCGCAGATCGACTTCGCCGGCCGTGGCGACCTCATCGAGGTGGCGACCAGCCCGACGCAGCCCTTCGACTCGATCTTCTCGGGCAACACCGTCCAGATCTGTCCGGTGGGCGCGCTCACGGCGCGGCCGTACCGGTTCAGCGCGCGACCCTGGGACCTCGCCCAGGTCGAGAGCACCTGCACGACCTGTGCCGTGGGCTGCCGCGTGGCTGTCCAGTCCAGTGGCAACCGCCTCACCCGCGTCCTGGGCGTGGACAGCGACGCCGTCAACCACGGCTGGCTCTGCGACAAGGGTCGCTTCACCCTCGACGCCGTGGACGGCAACGCCGAGAGCGACGACCCCCTGGACCCGCGAGCCCGCATCACCACCCCCCTGGTGCGCCGCGACGGCGGGCTCGTCCCCACGACCTGGGGCGTCGCCCTGGCGCGGGCGGCGGCTCTGCTGCGCGCGCCCGGCCCCGACGGCGTGGGCGCCATCGGGGGAGCGGCGCTGACCAACGAGAGCGCCTTCGCCTGGCAGCAGGTGGTGCGTGACGTCTTGGGCAGCCCGCACCTGGACGCCCAGTACGGTGACGGCCTGGATCCCACGCTGGTTCAGGCCCTGCCGGCGGCCACCATCGACGACGCGGCCGCCGCGCGCGTCGTGGTGACCCTGACTGGCGACCTGCGCGAGGAACTCCCCGTGCTGTTCCTGCGCCTGCGCGAGGGTATCGCCGCCGGCCGCACCGCCCTGATCGAGCTGGCCTCGGGACCCAGCGCTCTGCGATCGCTGGCCCGGGTGGTGATTCCCGTCGTGCCCGGGGAGGCCGCCGAGATCGCCAGCGCCCTGGTCGACGGCGCGCGTCCCGCCAGTGCCGACGCTGTGGGCGCCGCGCGCGAGCTCCTCGGCGACGGGGAGGGCGTGGTGGTTGTCGTGGGACGGGCCAACCTCGCCGAGCATCCCGGCATCGCCGAGCGGGCCGCCCTCTCGCTGGCGACGGGCCTGCCGAAGGCCCGGTTCCTCGTGGCGCTGCGTCGCGGCAACGTGCGCGGAGCGCTCGACATGGGTCTGGCGGCAAAGTGGCGCCCCGGACGAGTGTTTGACGCCTCGGCTCGCGGGCGCGACACGCTCGCCCAGCTCGACGCGCTGCGGCGCGGCGAGCAGGGGGCCGTGCTGCTCCTCGGCGCCGACCTGGTGGGCAACGTGCTGGACCGCGAGGGCGCCGCGGCGGCCCTGGACGCCGCGGCGGTCGTCGCGGTGACCGGTCACGGGTCGCCGACGCTGGCCTACGCCGACGTCGTGCTGCCCGCGCACGTCCAGCACGAGCGCAGCGGGACGGTGACCAACCTCGAGGGTCGGGTCAGCGCCGTGGTGGCCAAGATCACGGCGCCGGGCGCCGCCTGGTCCGACGTCACCATCGCCGCCGAGCTGGCCACCGAGCTGGGTCAGGCGCTCGACTACGACACGGCCGAGGCCGCCGCCGCCGTCATCGAGCGGACGACGGGCTACCCCGCGCACACCGTGCTCACCAACGCGAGCATCGATGGCGTCGTGGCCGCGACGGGCGCCACGTCGACGCGCCACGTGCTCGACCCGATCGCCTTCCCGGGCATCGCCTCGGCCGACGCCGTCGGGCTGGCGTCCTTCGGCGGCGACACGCTATCCCTCGACGTCGAGGCCGACGCGCGAGGCAACGTGGTGCCGGCGCTCGCCCAGGTGGCGATCGCCGAGGTCACCGTGCCGCCGCTTGACGCCTACGCCTGGCGCGTCCTGGTCGCCCGACGCCTCTACGACCACGGGGCCGCCCTGGCCGCGTCGCCGGCCCTGGCCGAGCTGCGCGTGCCGCTGACGCTCGGCCTGCATCCCACCGATGCCGACCGCCTCGGCCTGGCGTCGGGCGACGAGGTCGCGGTGCGCGGCGTCGCGCGCCGGACGGCTCTGCGGGTGCGCATCGACGAGGGGCTGCCGCGTGGCGTCGTGAGCCTGGACGGCGCCACCGGGACCTTCGACGGCGACGACATCCTCGCCGACGTGATCGAGGAGGGTGCGACCGTGGCCCAGGTCCGACTGGAGACGCGATGATGCTGGCCTCGACGGTGGACCCGATCTACGCCCACGGTGTCACCCTGGCGGTCGTCGTGATCGTCCTGGTACGCATGCTGGTGGGCTTCGCCGTGCTGATGGGCGCGGTGACGATCATGATCTGGTTCGAGCGCAAGGCGATCTCGGACATGCAGAGCCGGCTCGGCCCGACGCGCTGGGGTCCCTTCGGGCTCTTCCAGACGCTGGCCGACGGCCTCAAGCTCATCGTCAAGGAGGACCTGGTGCCCGCCGAGGCCGACCGGTTCACCTTCAAGCTGGCGCCCTACCTCTCGCTGATCCCGGCCCTCGTCACCTTCGCCATCGTGCCCGTGGGCGGCACGGTGGACATCGCCGGGCACCCCGTGGCGCTCCAGATCGCCAACCCGCCCGTCGGCGTGCTGCTGCTGCTGGCCATGTCGGGCATCTCGGTCTACGGCGTGGTCCTGGCCGGCTGGTCCTCGGGCTCCAAGTACCCGCTGATGTCCGCGGTGCGCGCGAGCGCCCAGATGATCAGCTACGAGGCGGCGCTCGGCATGACCATCGTCACCGTGGTGCTGGCCACGGGCTCGCTGTCGACCCAGAACATCGTGGCCGCGCAGGCCCACGGCATCTGGCACTGGAACCTGATCCGGCTGGGCGTGGTGCCCTTCGTCATCTTCCTGATCGCGATAACCGCCGAGCTGAACCGTCCGCCCTTCGACGTGGTCGAGGCCGAGACCGAGCTGGTGGGTGGGTTCCACACCGAGTACTCCTCGTTCCGCTTCGGCGTCTTCTACCTGGCCGAGTTCATGAACACCATCACGATGTCGGCGGTCATCGTGACGCTGTTCCTGGGCGGGCCGGCGGGCTGGGTGCCCAACATCCCCCACCTGCGCTGGGTCTTCCCGATCCTGTGGTTCTTGATCAAGACGGTGTTCTTCGCCTTCTCCTACATCTGGTTCCGCGCGGCCCTCCCGCGCTTCCGCTACGACCAGCTCATGGACCTGGGCTGGAAGCGACTCATCCCGCTCAGCCTGGGATGGATGCTGATCATCGCGGGCTTCCTCATCAAGATGTCGTGGGGCTTCCTCATGGCCGCACTGGTGATCCTGGCCTGGACCCTGCTCTCGCGCACGGTGGCCATCGGCGAGCGCCGCCTGGAGGGCGCCGACTCCCTGCTGCCAGCCGTGGGTGAGCGCCCCCTGCCCGGTCGGGTGCTGCGCGCGTTCACGGACCCGGAGGGGGAGTGATGGCCGGACCACTCGACTTCTTCGGTGGCTTCAAGATCACCTTGCGCCACATCGGGCGCGTCCGGGTGACCACGGCCTACCCCGACGCCAAGCGGCCCAAGCAGCCGCGCCAGCACGGTCGGCACGTCTTGAACCGCTACGAGGACGGCTCCGAGAAGTGCATCGGCTGCGAGCTGTGCGCCGGGGTCTGCCCCGTCGACTGCATCTACGTGCGCGGACTGGACAACCCGCCGGATCATCCGGTGTCGCCGGGCGAGCGCTACGGCTACGTCTACGAGATCAACTTCTTGCGCTGCATCCACTGTGACATGTGCGTGGAGGCGTGCCCCACCCAGGCGATCACCGAGTCCAAGCTCTTCGAGTTCTCGTTCTCCAACCGCGCCGACGCCATCTACACGAAGGCCGAGCTCCTGGTCGACGACGAGGGCCGGCCCCAGCGCCTGCCGTGGGAGGACTGGCGCGAGGGCGAGGACGCCATGACCGGCGGCTGGATGCGCGCCACCTCACCATCCGGGGCCGCCGACTACGAGGGCGTGGTCCAGTGGACCGGCGACCTCGGCGTCGGCGTGCGGGCGCCCGAGGGCGGCCAGTCCGAGCAGCGTGATGACGCCGCGACCGGCTCCAAGCCGCTGCGCACCGCCTTCTTCCGCCACATCGTGCCCCAGGACCTACCAGACGGGATGCGCGGGCTGCGCGGTCGCATCGCGGCCTGGCGCGCGATCAAGGGAGGCCAGCTGTGATCGGCGCTGCCTACGCCATTCCCGACATCCTCGCGTTCGTGGTCGCGGCGCTGATGATCGTGGCCGGGGCCATCGGCGTGCTGGCCGTGCGCAATCCCGTGCACGCGGCCCTCAGCCTGATCCTGACGCTCTTTGGCGTGGCGGTGGCCTTCGTCGCCCAGTCCGCCGACTTCCTGGCCGTGGTCCAGATCATCGTGTACGCCGGCGCCATCGTCGTCCTGTTCTTGTTCGTGATCATGTTCCTCGGCGTGGACCGCACGGACCCCGTGCGCGTCGAGCCGCTGGTCGGCCAGCGGGCCCTGGCCGGCATCGGCGTGGTCGTGACCATCGGGGGCCTGGTGGCGCTGCTGGCGTCCTCGCACTGGGTCACCGGCGCCATCGCCGTGTCGACGTCGGGCCACCCGACGCCCGTGGGCGCGGGCAACGTGCGCGCCGTGGGCACCGCAGTCTTCACCACCTACCTGTTCGCCTTCGAGGCCACGGCCGCGCTCCTCATCATCGCGGTCGTGGGCGCGGTGCTGCTGGCGCGGCGCGAGCGGCACATGGATCGAGAGGGGGAGGCGTGAACGTCCCGGCAGCCTGGTACCTGGTCCTGGCGGCCGTGCTCTTCGGCATCGGCTCCTTCGGGCTCCTGACCCGGCGCAGCGCCCTGATCATCTTCATGTGCCTCGAGCTGCTGCTGAACGCGGTGAACCTGACCTTCGTGACCTTCGCGCGCACCCTGCGCGACATCGGCGGCCAGGCCGCCGTCTTCTTCGTGATGGTCGTCGCGGCCGCCGAGGTGACGGTCGGGCTCGGCATCGTGGTCACAGTCTTTCGCCGCCGGTCCTCCACCTCGGTGGACGAACTCTCCGAGATGAAGGGCTGAGATGGCGCACGTGTCCACCCTGATCCTGCTGCTGCCCCTGGCGGGCTTCCTGGTGATCCTGCTGTTTGGTCGGGGCCTCTCCGAGCGGGCCATCGGCTCCATCGGGACCGGGGCGGTGGCCCTCAGCTTCGTCTTCGCCGTGGTCAGCTTCGTCGACCTGCTCTCGCGCAACGCGCGCGAGGTGACCGTGACCATGTTCACCTGGTTCAACGTGGGCGGCCTGCACGTGTCGGCGGCGCTGCTCGTCGACCCCCTGTCGGTGACGATGGCCCTATTCGTGACGGGGATCTCCGCCCTGATCCACCTGTACTCGATCGGCTACATGCACGGCGAGCGCGACTTCCGCAAGTTCTTCTTGTACCTGAACCTCTTCGTCTTCTCCATGCTCACCCTGGTGCTGGCCAACAACCTCGTCCTCACCTTCGTGGGCTGGGAGGGCGTGGGCGCGTGCTCGTACTGGCTGGTCGCCTACTACTTCGACCGCGACAGCGCGGCCACGGCCGGCAAGAAGGCGTTCGTCTACAACCGCATCGGGGACGTCGGGCTCCTGGTGGCGATGTTCTTGCTGTTCAGTCGGCTGCACACGCTGAACTACCTGACGATCTTCAACCGTGCCGGGACGCTCACGTCGATGGCCGCCACCGTCGTCGTGCTGGCGCTGCTGCTCGCCGCGACCGGCAAGAGCGCGCAGATCCCGCTGTTCAACTGGCTGCCCGACGCGATGGAGGGCCCCACCCCGGTGTCCGCCCTCATCCACGCGGCCACCATGGTGACCGCGGGCGTGTACCTGCTGGCCCGCATGGCGCCGGTGCTGGCGCTGTCGAGCTCGGGTCGCGCCACCGTCGCGGTCATCGGCGGCGTGACCTCCTTCGTGGCCGCGACGATCGCCACCTCCCAGCGCGACATCAAGAAGGTGCTGGCCTTCTCGACGGTGTCCCAGATCGGCTACATGATCCTGGCCGTCGGGGCGGGCGCCTACTCGGCGGCGATCTTCCTGATGATCGCCCACGCCTTCTTCAAGGCCCTGCTGTTCCTGGGATCGGGGTCGGTGATCCACGCGCTCGACGGCGAGCAGGACATGCGCAAGATGGGGGGACTGGCGCGCTTCTTGCCCCTCACCTTCCCGACCTTCCTGATCGCCTGGCTGGCCATCTCGGGCATCCCGCCCTTCGCCGGCTTCTGGGCCAAGGGCGACGTGCTGACCAACGCCTACGCGTACTCCAAGCCCCTGTGGCTGCTCGGGGTGCTGACGGCGATCCTGACCGCCTACTACATGAGCCGGCTGTTCGTGCTGACCTTCCGGGGGACCGAGCGCTTCCGCGAGGTGACCCACGGGCACGACCCCCACGAGTCGCCCTGGGTCATGACGGTGCCGCTGGTGATCCTGGCCGTGCTGACCACCCTGGGCGGCGTGATCGACCTGCCCTGGATCCACCACAACTCGCTAGCCGGCTTCCTCGACCCCACCTTCGGCTACCTGCCCCTGACCACCCACGCGTCGACCGGCGCCCAGGTGACCCTGGCCGTCGTGGACGTGGTGGCGGCGCTGCTAGGACTGGCCGCGGCCTTCTCCATCTGGCGCAACCGCGTCAGCTCCCCGACCTACGAGCGCACCTTCCTGGAACGCGTGTGGCGCTGGGATGATGCCTACGACGCCACCATCGGGCGCCCCCTGACGCGGGCCGCCCAGATCGGCGACACCGTCGTCGAGCCCCGCATCATCGACGGCGCCGTGGCCGCGGTGGCCGGGGGCGTGCGCCGCAGCGCCGAGGGCCTGCGCAAGGCGCAGTCGGGCTTCGCGCGCCACTACGCGCTGGCCATGGTCCTGGGCGTCAGCGTCGTGGTCGTGTATCTCGTGGCGAGGGTCGGATAGCTATGCACTCTTCACTCTGGTTGACCGTGCTGGTGTGGCTGCCGCTCCTCGGCGCTGCGGCGGCCCTGCTGGCCCGCCGTCGGCCCGGCGCGCCCTTCGCGGTGGCCGTCGTCACGGCCAGCGTCGAGCTCGCGGTGTCGCTCATCGTGGCGGTGCTCTACAACGACCACCTGGCCGGGGCGCACACCTTCGACTTCGTGGGCCGCTGGGTGCTGGCTGCGCCCTTCGGCCTGGCCTACGACGTGGGCATCGACGGGATCTCCCTGCTGCTGGTCGTGCTGACCGCGCTCGTCGTGCTCCTGGCGCTGCTCGGCGCGCGCGAGAAGCGCAGCGAGGCCGCGTTCGTGAGCTGGCTCTTGATGCTGACCACGTTCACGATGGGCAGCTTCGTGGCCCGCGACCTGCTCGAGTTCTTCATCTTCTTCGAGCTGACCCTGGTGCCCAGCTACTTCCTGGTGGCTCACTGGGGCGGCGCCCAGCGCTCGCGGGCGGCGCTCAAGTTCTTCGTGTACACCTTCGCCGGCTCGGCGTTCCTGTTCACCGGGCTCTTGTACCTGGGCTTCCTCCACCAGCACCAGGTGGGCGGACCTCTGACCTTCGCGGACGCGGCGCTGGCCTCGACGTCGATGAGCCACGCGACCGCCGTCTGGCTGTTCGTGGCCTTCGCCATCGCCTTCGGGGTCAAGTCGCCGATCTGGCCCCTGCACACGTGGTCGCCCCTGGTCTACGCCGAGGCCCCCACGGCCGGCTCGATGGAGCTGTCCGCGCTGCTGGCCAAGCTCGGCTCGTACGGCCTGCTGCGCTTCGCGGTCGGGCTGCTGCCCCTGGCCCTGTCGACGGTGCGCCCCTACATGCTCACCCTGGCGGTCATCGGCATCATCTACGGTTCGGCCCTGGCGGCCGCCACGCCGGACCTGAAGCGGTTGGTGGCCTACTCGTCCCTGGCCCAGATGGGCTTCGTGACCCTGGGCATCATGACCGGCTCGACCATCGCGACGACCGGCGCCGTCTTACTGATGTTCAACCACGGGGTGATCACGGCCGGCCTCTTCTTGCTGATCGGGTACATCGAGCGTCGCCGCGGCAGCGCGACCATCGCCGACCTGCGCGGGATGCAGGGTCCGGCCCCGGTGCTCGCGGGCCTGTTCACCGTCGTGATGATGGCCTCGATCGGGCTGCCCGGGCTGTCGGGCTTCATCAGTGAGTTCCTCGTGCTGGTGGGCGCGTTCTCGACGCACGTCTGGTGGGCCGTCGCGGCCACGCTCGGCGTCGTGCTGGCCGCCGTCTACCTGCTGTGGGCCTACCAGCGGGTCTTCCACGGCCTGGCCCGAGACGTTGACCAGGTGCCCGACGTGACGCACCGGGAGCGCTGGGTGATCGCCCCGATCGTGGCGATCGTCGTCGTCCTGGGGGTCTTCCCCAAGCCGGTCCTGGACCGTGTGACGCCCACCGCCCACCAGTTCGTCGAGAGCGTGACGCCCGCGGGGGTGACCAAGTGAGCCTGACCATCCCCTCGATCCACTACCTGGCGATCCTGCCGGTCCTGATCCTGTTCGCCGGCGCGATCGTGCTGCTCGGGGTGACCGCACTGGTGCGCGGGGCCCTGCGCACCACCGTGGCGACCGGCATCACCCTGCTCGCCGCGGCCGGCGCCTTCGGGGCCGGCTTCTTCCAGTGGGCCGACCTCGACCGTCACGGCCCCTCCACCACGATCGCCCACGCCATCGTGCTCGACGGCTTCTCCGTGGTGGCCTCGGCGGTGATCGCCGTCTCCTTGGGGCTGGCCACGCTCGTCGCCCACGACTGGTTCCGCCGCGAGGGCGTCCGGGGCGCCGAGTACCACATCCTGGCGCTGGCCACCGCGGCCGGCGCGGTCCTGATGACGCAGGCCAACGACCTCATCGTGATCTTCCTGGGACTCGAGACGCTCTCGATTGGCCTGTACGTGCTGGTCGCCTTCGACCGCCACCGCGGGGCGTCGGCCGAGGCGGCCCTGAAGTACTTCCTGCTGGGCGGGTTCGCCTCGGCGCTGTTCATCTACGGTGCGGCCCTCGTCTACGGGGCGACCGGCTCGACCAACCTGTCGACGATGTCCTACTTCTTGGGCGCCAACGTCATCTTGCGCCCCGGCCTGCTCTACGCGGGCGGGGCGCTGCTGCTGGTCGGGTTCGCCTTCAAGGTCGCCGCCGTGCCGTTCCACCAGTGGTCGCCCGACGTCTACGAGGGCGCGCCCACCCCGGTGACCGGCTACATGGCCGCGGTCGTCAAGGTCGGGGCCTTCGCCGCCCTGATCCGCGTCCTGATCTCGGCCCTGGGCACGCAGATGACGACGTGGCGACCCATCCTGTGGGCGCTGGTGGTCCTGACCACGATCGTCGGCGCCTCGCTCGCCATCGTCCAGCGCAACGCCAAGCGGATGCTGGCCTACTCGTCGATCAACCACGCGGGCTTCATCCTGCTCGGCGTGTGGGCGGCCAGTGCTCGCGGCTCGGCGGCCTCCCTCTTCTACCTGGCGACCTACGCGCCGGTGGTGGTGGCCACCTTCGCGGTGGTCACGCTGGTGGGCGGCCCGGGCGACGAGCGCCACACCGTCGACTCCTACCGGGGCCTGGCCCGGCGCCAGCCCTGGCTCGGCGCGGCGCTCGGCATCTTGCTGCTGAGCCAGCTGGGCGTGCCCCTGACGACCGGCTTCTACGCCAAGTTCGCGGTGCTCGCCGCCGCGGTCGATGGCGGTGGCGGGCCCCTGGCCCTGCTGGCGCTGCTCGGTGCGGCGATCGCCGCGTTCTTCTACCTGCGCTGGACGATCGCCCTGTACGCCGAGTCCCCCGAGGGCGCCGCCAGCATCCCGGTGCCCCGGGCCACGGCCCTGGCCATCGGCGCGGGCGTCGCCGTGACGCTGGTCTTCGGCGTCTGGCCCGGCCCCCTGGCCGCGCTGGCCCAGCACGCGACGGTCCTGTTCACCTCGTGAGGCCCGTCGCGATCGCGACGGCGCCGGGGGCTGACGATCCTGACGAGGCGGCCCTGGTGGCTGCCCTGGCCCGCCACGGGCTGGCGGGCCAGGCCCGGGCGTGGAGCGACGCGGCCGTGCCGTGGGACGACTACGCCCAGGTGGTCGTGCGCTCGACGTGGGACTACACGCGCCAGCCCGACGCGTTCCTGGCCTGGACCCGAGCCTGTCGCGCCATCCTCAACCCGCCCGCGGCGCTGGCCTACTCGGCCGACAAGCGCTACCTGGTCGACCTGGCGGCCCGCGGCCTGCCGGCGGTGCCGACGGTCGTCCTCGAGGTGGGGGCGGCCCTCGAGTGGCCCGGTGGCGACGTCGTTGTCAAGCCGGCGATCGGTGCCGGGTCGCGCGGGGCAGCGCGCTTCGCCGCGCGGGACGCGGCGGGCGCGCGGGCCCACGCCGCCGCGCTCCACGCCCGCGGGGCGGCCGCCATCGTCCAGCCCTACCGGACGAGCGTCGACACCCACGGCGAGGTGGCCCTCATCTACCTGGGTGGGCGGCTCTCCCACGCGGTGCGCAAGGACGCCCTGCTCGGCCACGCCGAGCCCGAGCGCACGCCGGCCCTGCGCCGGGCCGGCATCCGGGCGGTGCCGGTCGACGCGGCGGCGCGGGAGGTCGCTGACGCCGTGCTCCGGGCGCTCGGGTTCGCCGACCTGGCCTACGCCCGCGTCGACCTGCTGGCCCACGACGCGACCTGGGAGGTGCTCGAGCTCGAGCTGGTCGAGCCCATGCTGTACCTCGGCTACGCCGCCGGAGCTGCCGACGCGCTGGCCGCCGCGATCGCCGAGCGCACCACACCCTAGAGTTCAGGCCATGAGTTCGCGCCCTCCCGAGCCCGGCCACCTGCACGCGACCCCCGAGCTGCTCAGCCTGGCCACCTAGTTCACCGGCGTGGCGGTGTGGGAGTACGACTACCGCACCAACACGATGGACCGCTCGGCGAACCACGATGCCCTGTACGGACTCGACTGGCAGGTGCCGTGGCGCATCGAGACCTTCCTCGCCGCCACGCACCCCGAGGACCGTCCCGCCGCCGCCGCCATCGACGCGGCCGTCGCTCCCGGTGGGCCCGACGAGTACGAGTACGACTTCCGGGTCGTCGACCCGGCCGAGCGGGTCCGCTGGCTCTGGGTGCGCGGCCGCGTGGTCGAGCGCGACGCCACGGGCCGGGGTCAGCGGGTGCGCGGGACGCTCATCGACGTGACCGAACGGCACCGTCTCGAGCACCACCTGGCCCACGTGAACCGCCTCTACGCGACGCTGAGCGAGTGCAACCAGGCGGTCATCCGCAGCGCCGACGAGGACGAGCTGTTTAGACGGATCTGCACGGCCGCGGTGCGTGTGGGCTCCCGAGCGGCCTGGGTCGCCAGTGTGGAGCCCAGAGGTCTGCGGGTCGTGGCGCACGCCGGCGAGGGCATGCGGGCGTTCCTCTCCGAGCGAGCCGACCTTCTCGCCCACGCACCCGGCACGGCCGTCGACCTGCCCGCCGAGGCCGTGACCACCGGGCGTGTCGCCGTGCGCCAGATTGGGGTCACCGGGCTCGACGCGCTGGCGACGGCGTGCCTGCGCCAGGGCTGGCGCTCGGCCGTCTCCCTCCCGCTCACCCGGGGCGGCGAGGTGGTGGCCGCCCTCACCCTCTACGCGGCGGAGGGCGACTTCTTCGACGAGTCGGTCGACGCACTGCTGGCCGAGATGGCCAGCGACGTCAGCTTCGCCCTGGACCGCTTCGCGGCCCTGCGGGCCCACGAGCGGGTCGAGCAGCAGCGCCAGCCCGCCGAGGCGCGCTGGCGGGCCCTGGTGGACCAGGAGGTGGTGGCCATGGTGGCCTTCGCCGACGGCCGCGTCGTCGAGGCCAACGCGCGGGCGGCGACCCTGCTGGGCTACGCCACTGCCGCCGACCTGGTGGCGGCGGACCCCGCCGGCGGGTCGTGGCTCGCCGAGACCGGCGGCGCCGGAGAGGTGCGGCGCGGCACGATCACCGGTGACGGCGTGCCGCGAGCGGTGCGCTACGTCGCCACCCCCGTCGGGTCCGGCGGGGGTGGCGAGGTCGTAGCGGTGCTCGCCGAGGCCGACCCGGCGCGCTAGCGGGAGCGCTCGCGCGCCGCCGTCAGCACGGACTCGGGCACGACGGTCCCGGGCCGGTTCACCGGATCGTGGGACAAGAAGCGTCCGATGAGGGGCAGCTCGGTGATCGACTCGGCCCGCAAGATGGCCGAGACCACCGGGACGAAGCTCTCGGCCGCCGGGTAGACCAGGTAGCGCGGCAGCCACGCGGGCTGGTACTTGGCGTTGAAGGACCACAGGGACTCGAGGGGCAAGATGCCCGACAGCCGCCGCAGTCCCCAGCGCTCGATGCGCGTGAAGGTGCCCTCGCCGCGCTCCCCGTCGAGGACCGAGCGGAAGGCAGCGAAGTTGAGGCTGAGGCCGCGCCCACCGCGCTCGCGCAGGTAGGCGATCGTCGAGCACAAGGCGAAGTCGAGGAGCCCGTTGGGGTGCTCGCCGGGGTCCCGGCGCATCAGGTCGAGCGAGTATCCCGCGATGGCCGGTGAGGGCACGAACTGACAGACCGCGGCCGGGCGCCCGGTCGGGTCGGAGACCACCGTGAGCAAGAGTCCCTGGTCGCGCGGATCGAAGAGCCGACCCAGCATCATCGAGAAGCCCCGCTCGCCCTCGCCGCGACGCAGCAGGGTGATCAGGTCGACCAGGGCGGGCACCCGCAGGGGATCGATCGTGGCCGGGTCCAGGAACTCGACGGTGTAGCCGTGGCGGGCCAGCCGGGTGGTGGCCTGGCGCAGCCCCTTCATCTTGTGGCCCTCCAGGCTGAAGCGCTGGCAGTCGACGATGGCCTCATCGCCCAGGTAGATCGAGTGGAGGCCGGCCGCGTGATAGACGGGCAGCCAGTCCGATCCGGCCCCCATGACCGCCACCGTCCAGGCGCGGGCGTCGGCGTAGGCGCGGAAGGCCCGGAACACCTCGGTGCGCTCGGCCGTGGGCCCGATGGGGTCCGGGGAGATCAGTGCGACGCCGCCGTAGACGGCGTAGGCGACCAGCGAGTCGCGGAAGAAGAAGAGCTGCTTGTCGTCGCGCAGGGCGAAGTAGTCGAGGGTGCCGCGCCCGTGGCGGCGCACGATCTCGCGGGCCCGCAGCTCGGCCAGGCGCCGCTCGCGGCCCGAGGCCCGCGAGAGGCGGCGGTCAACCACGGGGCGGGTCACCAGGTAGAGCGCCACGACGACCAGCCCCAGGCCGACCGCGCCCAGGGTGGGCGTGGCGAAGTCGCCGACGCGATCGGGCAGAACGACCGAGGTGATGCCGATGAGTCGCTCCACCACCGCGACCAGGACCGTGGGCAGTCCGGGCACGCTGCGACGCGCGGACAGCTCGATGCCGATGGTCGCCCCCACGACGGTCAGGACCGCGACCAGCCCCAGGCGAGGCAGCGCCAGGCGCAGGCTCTCGCGATCGGTCGTCGCGCGGAAGTGGCGCCGCTCGATCAGCAGCGCGCTCAGCAGGCTGACGGCCAGTACTGGGCTCACCAGGCTGCCCGCACGGGCCAGGTGCGCGAGGGTCGTCGCGCCGGTCAGCACCACCGCGACGGTCCAGGAGCGCCGCTGGCCCCGCCGCAGGCCGCGCGCCACCATGATCAGGACCACGCCAGCCAGGGCGGTGAGCGCCGCCGCCGACTGCGCGGCCCCGAGCGACAAGAAGGCCTCGACCGCGTGCAGGCGGCTGCGCAGCGGGGGCAGGGTGGTCACCGTCACGTCGATCAGGCCGTCGAGGAGGACCAGCCCGCTGATCACGCGCCGCACGGTGCGCTGGCGGCGCTGGGCGGCCAGCCCGTCGGGGGCGATGGGGTAGGGGTCGCCCACGGGCCAGGCCCCGACCTCGGTGGTGGCGCTCGGGGCGTCGACCTGGGTCGGGTCGGCCGCGACCAGGCGCTCGAGCCAGGTGCCGTAGCGCGCCCGGGACTGGCCCACGACCATGCGCACGTGGACCGCACCGCCGGCCTCGAGCTGGACCACGCTCCAGCGGTCCGTGGGCACGAACACCGGCGGCAGGCCGAAGTGGCCGTGCCGCTCGACGACGGTGGCCCGGGCCGGTCCGGGCACCGCGCAGAAGCCTCGATCCAAGAAGGCCAGGGCGGGCGCCGAGGCGCCCCCCACGATCGCTCCGGCACCGCCGCGCCCCACGATGCGGCGGGCGAACTCCAGGGCGTCCACGCCGTCGACGGTCACCGTGGCCAGCGGGTCGAGCGGCCGGGGCGGAGCTCCGGCGGCCCCGCGCTCGAAGCGTCGACGCACGACCAGGCCGGCGAGGGCGGCGATGCCCGCCTCGACCAGGCCCACCACCACCACGGTCGTCACGAGGGCGAGCAGCAGGCCGCCGCTGCGGTGGTGGAGGTGGACGTCGAGGTCGATACGCAGCTGGTGTCGCGTGAGCCGGTTGGTCAGGGCTACGGCCAGGCTGGACAGGTCGGCGAGCACCACGGCGATGACCGGGAGCCACACCCACCCGCCCAGGCGCCGGTAGAGCATGCGGCTGGCGGCCAGGCGGGCCACCGCGTCGGGGTCCTCGAGGCGTCCGGCGTCGCCCCGCTCGCGGTCGGACAGGTCGGCGGTCAGCGGCGGGGGGCACCCGGCCACGACGGCCACGTCGCGCACGCTGTCGCGCGTGGCGACCTGGAGCATCAGCTCGGGGACGATTTCGACGCCGATCTCGGTGAGTGGGGCGGCCGCCGCGTCGTCGGCCAGCCAGGCGTCGTCGTGGCCCGGCAGGACGACGAGGCGATGGTGGGGCTGGGCCACGTACGAGCGCAGGGCGCTCACCAGCGTGGGCAGGGCCCGCAGCGTCGCGCGCACCGCCGTCGCCGGGTCGTCGTCGGTGGCCGCGAAGAGGTTGCCGGCCACCACGACGAGTGCCGGCTCGTCGAGGTCACCCAGGAGCGCGATCAGCTCGCGCACCGGGCGGCGCGCCGGATTGGTCGTGGCCGAGAGGGAGAGGTCGCTGACGACGTAGACCCGCCGACCCACCGGGACGGGGATCGTGCTGCGATCGGCGGTTACCACCGGACCAGTCTTCCAGAGTCGCGGTGGGCGCCTGGCGCGGCTCAGGGCCGCGCGGCCAGGCGCGCCAGGGCCGCCCGCGCGGCGCGGCGCCCCGACCCGATGGAGGCCGGGATGCCGACGCCGTCGTAGGTGCTGCCGGCCAGGTCGACGCCGCCGCGCGCCGCGGCGGCGCGCGCCCGCGCGACCAGGTCCGCGTACCCGACGGTGTACTGGGGCAGGCCGGGGAGGAAGCGCTGCACGCGCGACGCGGTCGGCCGGGCCGACCAACCCAGCACCAGCGCGATCTCGTCGGCCACGCGGGCGCTCAGGTGCTCGTCGTCGAAGGCCGCGTAGCGCTGGTCGTCGCTGCGGCCCACGTGGGCGCGCACCAGCACGCGGCCCGGCTGGGCCAGGGGCTCCCACTTGCGGTCGAGGAACGTCAGCGCCGTGACGATCAGGGTCCCCCCACCCGCCCAGGGGGTGCCGAGGGGCACCAGGACCCCCGTGCCGGCCGGCAGCGTCGTGGCCTCCTCGGGGTACGAGGCGCTCACCATGGCTGCCGCGGCGTAGCGGATCGAGCTCAAGGCGGCCAGGTCCGGGTCCCAGGACCCGAGCAGTGCCGCGGTCACGGGCGCGGGCGTCGTCACCACGACCGCGTCGGCGGGTGTCGCGGTGGTGGCCGTCTCGACGACCAGGGGGTGCTCGCCGGTCACGCGCCGCAGGGCCTGGACGGGCGTGCCGGTGCGCACGACGACGCCCCGGGCGACCAGCCGGTCGACGAGCGTCGGGGGCAGGGCGCCCAGGCCCCCGCGCAGCGAGTGAAAGGCCGGACCCGCCGCCGCCGCGGGGGCCGGCGGGGGGGCGGTGGCGGCCAGGGCGCGCAGGAGGGAGCCGCCGCGCTGGGCGGCCGCCAGCAGGTCCGGGAGCAGGGCGGCGGCCGACAGGTCGTCGATCCGTCCGGCCTGGATCCCGCCCACGAGGGGCTCGACGACGGTGCGGGCAATCTCGTCGCCGAGCTTGGTGCGCACGATCTGGCCGATCGACGCGTCGTCACCGACGTGCAGCGCCCGCGGCGCGAGCCAGTCCCGCCAGGCGGCTGCCCGCGCGTGCCAGGACAGGCCGCCCAGCTCGCGCAGCGCCGCCAGCGAGGTCGGCACGCCGAGGACCAGGCTGCGCGGGATGGGGCGCAGCTCGCCGCGCAGCCACAGCGAGGCCCCGCTGGCGCCGATGTCGATCAGGTGGTCGCCGAGGCCCAGCTCCTCGATCAGGGTGCGGGCCTCGGGGCGGCGGGCCAGGAAGCCGTCGGGTCCCAGGTCCACGACCTGGCCGTCGAGATCGCCGAGCACCAGGGGCCCGCCGACGCGGGGGGCCGCCTCGAGGACCTCGATGCGGGGGGCGTCCGGGTCCCCCGGGGCACCGCCGCTCAGCTCCCAGGCAGCCGCCAGCCCGCTCAGGCCGGCGCCGACCACGACCACCGACGGCCGCGCGCTCACGCGCCCGCCACCAGCTGGACCAGGATCTCGATGAGGGCCGGGTCGTCGTTGAGCGAGGCGGTGCGCACCAGGTTCAGCCCCAGGGACCGGGCCAGGTCCTGGGCCTCGACGTCGATGTCGTAGAGCACCTCGAGGTGGTCGGCGACGAAGCCGATCGGGCAGATCACCACATCGGTGAAACCCGCGGCCCGCTTGTCGCGCAGCACCTGGAGGATGTCGGGGCCGAGCCACGCCTCCTCGGTGCGGCCCGCGGACTGCCAGGCCACGTCGAAGTGGCGCAGCCCCGCGTGGCGCGCCGCCTGCTCGGCGCTGACGCGCAGCTGGTCGGGATAGGTGTCGCCCCGCTCGAGGATGCGCTGGGGCAAGGAGTGCGCCGAGAAGACCACCTCGCTGGTGGCGCGCCGGTCGGGGGGCACGACCTCGAGCGCGGTGGTGACGCGCTGGGCGATCAGCTCGGCGAAGCCGGGGGCGTCCCACCAGGCGCCGATCGCGACGTAGTCGACGTCGGGGCCCAGGGCCGCGCCGGCCCGCTGGTGGTACTCGTCGGTCGACAGCGACGAGCTGTGCGGGGCCAGGGGCAGGCCGACCACGCGCGTCACCCCGGCGGCGACCAGGGCGGCGGCGCTCTCCTCGATCAGCGGAGCGGCGTACTTGGCGCCGAAGCGCACGTCGTAGTCTCCCGGGGCGTAGCGCTCGAGGGCCCCCGAGAGCGCGTACACCTGGTCGGCGGTGCGGGCGGCCAGCGGGGAGGTCCCGCCGATGGCGTCGTAGCGCCGCACCAGGTCGGCCAGCTGCTCGGGCCGCGGAGCGCGTCCGTGGCGGATCCGCAGGTAGTAGGCCGCGACGTCCCCCCGCGTGGCCGGGGTCCCGTACGCCATCACCAGCACACCGGTCGTCCTCATCGGCCGGCCCGCCCCTCCTCGTGGACCACCCGCACGACGGCGGCCAGCACCTCGGGATCCGTCGAGGGCAGGACCCCGTGGCCCAGATTGAAGATATGGCCGGCCTCCTCGCCGGCGCAGGCGAGCACCTCGCGCGTGGCCTCGATGGCCAGATCGGCGCCGGCCAGGCAGCGCGCCGGGTCGAGGTTGCCCTGCACCGGGCGGCCGCCGACGCGGCGCCGCGCGTCGTTCAGGTCGACGCGCCAGTCGATGCCCATCACGTCGCTGCCGGCTCCGGCCATGAGGTCGAGCAGCTCACCGGTCCCCACGCCGAACAGGATCGTGGGCACCTGGCGAGAGCGGACGTGGGCCAGGATGCGCGCGCTCGGCCCGCGGGCGAAGCGGGCGTACTCGCTGCGCGAGAGGGCGCCGGCCCACGAGTCGAACAGCTGCACCACCGTGGCGCCGGCGTCGATCTGGGCGTCGAGGAATGCGATGGTGGCCGCGACGATGCGCTCGCACAGGCGGTCCCAGAGATCCGGGTCGCGGTGCATGAGGGACTTGACCTGCCCGAACTCCCGGCTGGGACCGCCCTCGATCAGGTAGCTGGCCACGGTGAAGGGCGCGCCGGCGAACCCGATGAGGGGCGTCGCGGTGGTCGAGAGCTCTCGCAGGGCGAGCGTGACGGCTTCGCTGACCGGCGCCAGCTCCTCCACGGTGGGCGGGCGCAGGCGCTCGACGTCGGCCCGGGTGCGCACCGGCTCGGCGACGACCGGGCCGCGACCGGGCACCACGTCGATGCCGAAGCCCGCCAGGTGGTAGGGAACGACGATGTCCGAGAAGAGCACCGCACCGTCCACGCCGTAGCGCCGCACCGGCTGCAGGGTGATCTCGCTGGCCACGACGGGATCCCGGATCGCCTCCAGGATCGAGCCGCTGCCCCGCAGGGCCCGGTACTCGGGCAGCGAGCGCCCGGCCTGGCGCATGAACCACACCGGGACGTGGTCGACGGGCTCGCCACGGCAGGCGCGTACCAGGACTGGGTCGTCTCGCGTCGACGGAATGGGCTCAGCCTAGACACCCGGAGATCGGGGCGTCCCACCAACGTGAGCCCTCGGGTCGTCCAGCCACTAGAATCGACAGACCCGATTGTGAGTTGAGGTGTCCATGGCCCACGAGCGCGAGATCGCTGAGGAACAGGCCTTCCTCGACGTCGCCCTCGATGCGCTGGACCGCATGCGGGCCGACGCCCGCTCCATGCGCGACAGCGCGGCGGTCGCCCGCATGCGCGGCGCCGGTGACCTCGTCGAGCGCGACGTCGTGATGGGAACGGCGCTGCACCGGCTGGACCAGCTGGCCATCGGTGACCAGCCCCTCTTCTTCGGCCGCCTCGACTACGACCGCGACGGCCGCTTCGGCGAGGTCTACCGGGTGGGTCGCCTGGCCATCAGCGACGAGGACCTCAACGCGCTGGTCGTGGACTGGCGCGCCCCGGTGGCCGAGGCCTTCTACCGGGCCACCGCCGTCGAGCCGCTGGGGCTGGCGCGGCGGCGCCACGTGGCCCTGCGCGGCCACGAGGTGGTGAGCGTCGAGGACGAGCACTTCGTCGACGACGGGCGCTTTGGCGCGGGCGAGGCGGCCGACGCCGCGCTGACGCCCGACGGGCTGGTGGAGGGCGGCCTGGCCCTCGGTGGCCCGGGCGCTCTGCTGGCGGCCCTGGGTCGTGCCCGGACCGGGCACATGGGCGACATCATCGCCACCATCCAGGCCGAGCAGGACCGGATCATCCGGGCCCCGCTGCCCGGGATCATGATCGTCCAGGGCGGGCCGGGGACGGGCAAGACGGCCGTCGCGCTGCACCGGGCCGCCTACCTCCTCTACACCCACCGCGCGACCCTCGAGCGCCAGGGCGTCCTGGTGGTCGGGCCCAACCCGCTGTTTCTCACCTACATCGCCAACGTCCTGCCGTCCCTGGGCGAGTCGGGCGTCACGATGGCGACGGTCGCGGGGCTGGTGGCCAACGTCGAGGTTCGTGCTGAGGAGCCCGACGAGGTCGCCCGGCTCAAGGGCGACGCCCGCATGACCCGGGTCATCGAGCGCGCCGTGCGGACCCGGCAGCGCCCCCTGCGCCAGGACGTGACGATCCCCCTGGGGCGGGCCCAGCTGACGCTGAGCGTGCGCGACACCCGCGAGGTCGTCGAGCGCGCCCGCCGGCGACCGGGCAACCACAACCAGCGGCGCTCGGCGGTGGGCCGCGAGCTGGCCTCGCGCGTCGCGGCGCGCGCCGTGGCGCGCTTCGCACCCGGTGCCGACGAGGAGGCCACGACGCAGGCCGAGCTGGCCGACCAGATCCGCGCGACGCCGGAGTTCAAGGCGGCACTGCAGCGCATCTGGCCGCGCCTGAGCGGCCAGGAGCTGCTCCACGACCTCTTCGGGGCGGCCGCGCTGGTGCGGGCCGCGGGCGCGTCGATCCTGAGCGACGCCGAGTGCGACCTGCTGACGCGTCCGCGCGCGGCGACGCTCGACGAGGTGCGCTGGACGGCCGCCGACGCCGCCTTGATCGACGAGGCGCGGGTGCACCTGGGACCGCGGCGCCGGCCACGGCCGGCCCATCGCGCCGAGGCGTCCCTGGAGGGCGTCGACCTCGAGGCCTACAGCGGCGACGTCCGGGCCGCCGCGCTGCGCGAGGCGGCCCGCCTGGCCGCCTCGGCCCCCCACGAGCTCGACGAGGCCGAGTTCGTCACCTACGGGCACATCGTGGTCGACGAGGCCCAGGACCTCTCGGCCATGGAGCTGCGGGTCGTGGCGCGCCGCGACCTGTCGGGCTCGCTGACGCTGGTCGGTGACATGGGCCAGGCCACGTCGCCGGGAGCCGCGGCGTCGTGGGACACGGTGATCGCGGCGCTGTCCCCGCGTCGGCCGCCCACGCGCATCGAGCTCACCGTGAGCTACCGGACTCCCGAGGAGGTGCTGGAGTTCGCCGCCCCCACCCTGGCGGCCGCGGCGCCGACGCTGGTCCCCCCGCGCCCGGTGCGCCGGGTCGGGGTGCCCCCCACCATCGACGTCGTCGCGCCCGCGGAGCGGGGCGCCGCGGTCGCCGCCGCGGCGCGCCGCGAGCGTGAGGCGGTGCGCCCCGGGCGCACCGCGGTGATCGCCGCCCCCAGCGATCTGGCCTGGGTCCGCGCGGCTCTCGCCGCCGCCGGGCTGGACGCGGCCGATCCGAGCGACCCCGAGGGCCCCGGGCTCGACGCCGAGCTGGTCGTCGTGCCCACCAGCGCCGCCAACGGTCTGGAGTTCGACGCGGTGGTCGTGGTCGAGCCGTCGACGATCGTGGCCGCGGAGTCGGGGGAGAGCCCCGTCACCCTGCGGGGGCTGCGCACCCTCTACGTGGCGCTGACCCGGCCCACGCGCCGCCTGGCCGTGGTGGCCAGCCGGCCGCTGCCCGCCACGTTGCTGTGAGCCATCTCAGTCGCTCGACCTGGGCGTAGCGGCCAGGTCGGGTAGAACGGTCGCGTGAGTCAGGCGGTCCCCCTCCCGAACCTGGCACCGCCAGAGAGGATCGTGCACGAGCGACCCCCCATGCTCGCGATCGGGGTCATGATCTGGCTGGGCAGCGAGTTGATGTTCTTCTCGGGGCTGTTCGCCGCGCTGTTCACGATCCGCGCTCACCTCGCGACGTGGCCGCCGCGAGGCACGCACCTGGACACCGTCCAGGCCGGCATCTTCACCGTCGTCCTGGTCGCCTCGTCGTTCACCATGCAGTGGGCGGTCTGGCTGGTCGAGCACCGCCGCCGCGACGAGGCGCGCCGGTGGATAATCGTCACGATGATCATGGGGACGCTGTTCGTGGGCAACCAGGCCTACGAGTGGGTGCACCTGGCGACGCGCTGGTACACCAACTCCTACGGGTCGGTCTTCTACATCACCACCGGCCTGCACGGGCTCCACGTGCTGCTCGGCCTGGTGGCGATGGCCCTGCTACTGTTCCGCATGCGCGGGCGCGAGGGCGACGCCGGTGAGCTGGCCGCCTTCCAGGGTGTGAGCTACTACTGGCACTTCGTCGACGTGGTCTGGGTCGGGCTGTTCTCCTCCCTGTTCCTCCTGAAGTAGGGCGGGGGAACCGGTGCGCGCGACGTGGGTGCTGGTGGGTGCCGTGGGCCTCGCGGCGCTGTCCCCCCTGCGCGCGCTGACGGCCGCCGGCGCCGCGACGCACCCGATCTACCAGACCGCGCGCCACGACGCGGGCACGCCGAACTCCGACTTCGTCACGAGGAGCCACGGGCACATCACGTCCTATGGCGACGCGGCCATCACCTACAGCGCGCCGCCGTCGGCCCTCCGGGCCCTTGGCTACGCGCTGTACCTGGAGAACTGCGCGACCTGCCACGGCACCCAGGCCAATGGCGTGCCGGTGCCCGGGACCTCGGGCGCCTACCCCAACCTGGTCGGCCTGGGTCCGGCGACCATCGACTTCTGGATCGAGTCCGGGCGCATGCCTGCGGCCGACCCGCGCAGCGTGCAGGCGCCGCGGCGGCCGCCCCGCCTGACCCACCACCAGGCCCTGGCCATCGCGGCCTGGATCAACTCGCTCGACCCGAGCTATCCCGACATCCCCACGGTGCACCTGGCGGGGGGCAACGTAGCGACCGGGATGGCGCTGTTCGCGCTCAACTGCGCCGCCTGCCACACGATCGAGGGGGACGGCGATGCGCTGGCGCGCGGCACCTTCGCGCCCTCGCTGCGCAACATCCCGGCGACCCAGGTGGCCGAGGCGATCCGCACCGGCCCGGGCAACATGCCCCGCTTCACCGGCAACCTCAGCGACTACCAGGTGCGTGACATCGTCAAGTTCGTGACGACCGAGATCCAGCACCCGCGCAATCCGGGCGGCTTCGGGCTGGGCGGCCTGGGCCCGGTGGCCGAGGGCTTCGTGGCCCTGCTGCTCGGCGTGGCCTTCTTGGCGCTGATCGCCTTCTGGGTGGGGGAGAGGCAGTGAGCGAGCACCGCACGCCCGTGTCGCTGCGGGGCCTGCCGGCCGACGATCCGCACCTGCAAGGAGCGGCGCGCCGGCCCCAACTGGTCGAGCGCGTGCTCGCGCTGAGCCTGCTGGCGGGCCTGGTGCTGGTCGTGGCCTTCGGCGCGTGCTACTGGACCAATGCGGCGCCCTGGACGCTCGGGGCGACCATGGGCGGGGGGCTGTTCTTCCTCGGCGTGGGCCTCGTGGGCTGGGGCAAGTACCTGATGGCCCGGGGGCCCTTCGTCGAGGAGCGCCACCCGCTGGCCTCGGCGCCCGAGGAGCGCGACGCCCTGGCCGCCGCCCTGGTCGAGCGGGGCGGCGCGCTGGTCAAGCGCCGCCGGGTGCTCGGGGGCCTGGTCGGCGGGGGTCTGGGCGCCTTCGGCATCGTCGCGCTGTTCCCGCTGCTGCGCAGCCTGGGCCCGTTGCCCAAGGGCACCTTGTTCCACACCGACTGGCGCGCGGGCTCCTTCGCGGTCGACCAGACCGGGCGGCGCATCCACGTCGACGACCTGGCGGTGGGCTCGGTGGTGACGGTCTTCCCCGAGGGCACCCAGAACACCGACCGGGGCCAGGCGGTGGACCAGACGATCCTCATCCGCATCTCGACCGAGGACTTCGTCACCGAGCCCGGACGCGCCACGTGGGGTCCCCAGGGCTACATCGCATACTCCAAGCTGTGCACGCACCTGGGGTGCCCGGTCGGCCTCTACGAGCAGCAGCTCGAGCTCCTGGTGTGCCCCTGCCACCAGTCGATGTTCAACGCGACCAACGGCGCGATCCCCGAGTTCGGCCCGGCCCCGCGCCCGCTGCCCCAGCTCCCGCTCTACATCGACGCGCAGGGCTACGTGCGCAGCCAGAGCGACTACGACCAGCCCGTCGGTCCCGGATTCTGGGAGCGGTCGTGAGCGACGCGACGACCACGCCGCGGTCGCGACGTCAGGCCCGCGGCCGCTACGGGCGGGTCTCGAAGGTCGTCACGGAGATCGACGAGCGGCTGGGCGTCGCGCGCGGCGGCCGGACGTTCCTGGACAAGATCTTCCCGGACCACTGGTCCTTCATGCTCGGCGAGATCGTCCTGTACTCCTTCGTCGTCCTGCTGGTCACCGGCGTGTTCCTCTCGCTGTACTACGTGCCCAGCGCGACGGTGGTGACCTACCACGGCAGCTACCTGCCCCTAGACGGCATGCCCATGTCGCAGGCCTACGCGTCGACCGTGGACCTGTCCTTCGCGGTGCGCGCCGGCCTGCTGATGCGCCAGATGCACCACTGGGCCGCAGACATCTTCATCGGCTCGATGGTGGTGCACATGGCCCGGGTCTTCTTCACCGGGGCGTTCCGTAAGCCGCGCGAGCTCAACTGGACGATCGGCGTGACGCTCCTGACGCTGGCCATCGTCAACGGCTTCCTCGGCTACTCGCTGCCCGACGACCTGGTCTCGGGGACTGGCATCCGCATCGCCTACTCCATCCTCCTGTCGATCCCCGTCATCGGCACCTACCTGGCCTTCTGGGTCTTCGGGGGCAACTTTCCCGGCACGGTGATCCTGGAGCGCTTCTTCATCCTGCACGTGCTGATCGTGCCGCTGGTGATGCTCGGACTGGTCGGTGCCCACCTCGCCCTGCTGGTGCGCCAGAAGCATACGCAGTTCCCCGGGGAGGGCCGTCGCGAGGACAACGTCGTGGGCTCGCCGATGTTCCCCGTCTTCATGGCCAAGACGGTGGGCTTCATGCTCATCGTGGCCGGCGTGATCGCGCTGCTCGGCGGCGTGGCCCAGATCAACCCGATCTGGCAGTTCGGTCCCTACGAGGCCTCGCGCATCTCGTACGCGGTCCAGCCCGACTGGTACATGGCCTTCCTCGACGGTGCCTTGCGCATCTTCCCGTCGTGGTCGTTCCACAGTTTCGGCCACACCATCCCCCTGGAGGTCACGATCCCGGCGGTCGTCCTGCCGGGGATGTTGTTCGGCCTGGCCTACGCCTGGCCCGCCCTGGAGCGCCGGGTGACCAAGGACGACGCGATCCACCACCTCCTGGACCGCCCCAGCGACCGACCCCGGCGCACCGCGGCCGGCGCGGCGGTGCTGGCCCTGCTGGCCACGCTGTTCGTCGCGTCGTCGACCGACGTCATCGCGAACTTCTTCCACGTGTCGCTGAACACCGTGCTGTGGTCCATGCGGGTGCTGGTGCTCGTCTCGCCCTTCGTCGCCTACCCGATCGCCTACCGGATCGCCAAGGAGATGCACGCGCTGCACGGAGCTGGTCGGCGCAAGACCCCGAACGTCGTGACGCGCACCGACGAGGGCGAGTACCGCGCCGAGCCGGCGCCCGCCTTCGCCGACGACGCCGAGGAGCCGCTGGCCCCCACGCCGGTGCCCGAGTTCATCCACGAGGAGCCGCCCCCGCCCCCGTCGCGGGGCACCCGCGCCATCGACCGCTAGGCGCCGGGGCCGGTGGTGCTGCGTAACATGGCTGCGTGACAGCGTCGTCCGACCCCCGCTGGCCCGCGGCGCGCTCGCTGCTTGGTGCGCCGGCCACCGGACGCCGCCTGGTCGGGCTGACCGGGATCTCGACGTACCACACCTCGGTGACGCCGCGCTCGTGGCACGCCACGCCGACCGCGGTGCGCGAGGCCCTCGAGCGCTTCTCCACCTGGTCCTACACCGACCAGGTCGACATCGCCGACCTGGTCGCCGTGGACGACCGCGGCGATGTCTTCGACCCCGACGCCGAGGGCGGGACCGAGCGCGCTGCCGCCCTGCTCGGGCGCGCCCCGGACGTCGAGTGCCACCTGGTGCTCGGCGGCGACAATGCGGCGACCTGGCACGCCCTGACCGCTCTGGCGGGCGGGGGCCTCGACCAGTGGGGCCTGGTGACCCTGGACGCCCACCTCGACCTGCGCGACGGCGTCTCCAACGGGTCGCCGGTACGCCAGCTTCTGGAGGCCGGCCTCGATGGGCACCACGTGGTCCAGATGGGCCTGGCCGACTTCTCGAACTCCCCGGCCTACGCGGCCCGGGCCGCCGAGGCCGGCATCACCACCTGGTCACGCGACGAGGTGCGCGCGCGGGGGGTGGTGGCCGCCATGGAGGCCGCGCTGGCCCACGCCGGCGCCGACGGGCGCGCGGTGTACATCGACGTCGACTTGGACGTGGCCGACCGCGCCGTGGTCCCCGGCTGCCCGGCCGCCGCCCCCGGGGGGCTCTCGGCTGACGAGCTGCGCCAGATGGTGCGGTCAGGCGCCCGCGATCGCCGGGTGCGGGCCATCGACTTCACCGAGGTGGACGTCGGGCGCGACAGCGCTGACGAGCGGACGGTGCGCCTGGTGGCGCTGCTGGTCCTGGAGGCCCTGGCGGGCGTGGGAGGTCGGTCGTGAGCGTCGTCGTGGGTCTCGAGCCGATGCGGCGCGACGAGCTGGTGGCCGTGGCGCGCGCTGGCGCGGCGGTCCGGATCGACGAGCCGGTCCGGGAGCTCCTGGCGCACCAGCGGCGCGCCATCGACGCACTGGTCGAGTCGGGGCGCCCGGTCTACGGCCTGTCGACGGGCTTCGGGGCGCTGGCCACGACCTTCATCTCCCCGGAGCGTCGCCGCGACCTGCAGCGCTCGCTGATCCGCTCGCACGCGGCCGGCGTGGGCGACGAGGTCGAGACCGAGGTCGTGCGCGCGATGATGGCCTCGCGCCTGACCAACCTGTGCAGCGGGGTCTCGGGTGTGCACCCCGAGACCGCCGAGGCCTACGCGGCGATGCTCAACGCCCACATCACGCCGGTGGTGCGCGAGTACGGGTCGCTGGGCTGCTCGGGCGACCTGGCGCCGCTGGCCGCCGTGGCGCTGGCCCTGGCCGGCGAGGGCGAGGTCCGCGACGCCACCGGCACCCGACGCCCGGCCGCCGAGGCCCTGGCGGCCGCGGGCCTGACGCCGGTGGTGCTGGCCGAGAAGGAGGGCCTGGCCCTGATCAACGGGACCGACGGCATGCTCGGCCAACTGGTGCTGGCCCTGGCCGACATCGAGTCCCTCCTGGCCCACGCCGACCTGGCCGCCGCCCTGTCGATCCAGGCCCTGCGCGGCACCGACCGGGTCTTCCTGGCGGAGATCCACGCGCTGAGACCGCACCCGGGCCAGCAGGCCAGTGCGGCCGTGCTGCTCGGGCTGCTGGCCGACTCGCCGATGGTCGCCTCGCACCGCGACGACCAGAGCCAGGTGCAAGACGCCTACTCGCTGCGCTGCACGCCCCAGGTGCACGGGGCCGCTCGCGACACCGTCACCCACGCGACGCGCGTGGCCGACGTGGAGCTGGCCGCCCAGATCGACAACCCGTCGGTGCTGGCCGACGGCTCGCTGGTCTCCAACGGGAACTTCCACGGCGCGCCGGTCGCCTACGTGCTGGACTTCCTGGCCATCGCCCTGGCCGACGTGGCCTCGATCGCCGAGCGTCGCACCGACCGCCTGTTGGACCCGGCCCGCAGCTTCGGGCTGCCGCCGTTCTTGGCCTACCAGGTGGGCGTCGACTCGGGCCTGATGATCGCCCAGTACTCGCAGGCCGCGCTGGTGAGCGAGATGAAGCGGCTGGCGGTGCCCGCGAGCGTGGACTCGATCCCCTCGTCGGGCATGCAGGAGGACCACGTCTCCATGGGCTGGCACGCGGCGCGCAAGCTCCGCCGCTCGGTGGCCGCGCTGGGCGACGTCTTGGCCATCGAGATCATGGCGGCCGCGCGCGCCCTGGCGCTGCGCAACGTCGAGCCCTCGGCGCCCACCGCCGCGGTGCGGGACCGCGTGAACGAGCTGAGCGGTGGACCGGGGCCGGACCGCTGGCTCACGCCCGCCATCGCCGCCGTCAGCGCCGCCGTGCGCGGCGGCGAGCTCCTCGCGCTCGCGGGCCTCGAGGGTCCCCAGGTCGCGTGAGCCCGCACCCGGTGTCGGGTAGCGTCGTGCCGTGAGCCCGCCCGAGGGACGCGAGCACCAGACGGGGACCAGCGGCGCGCTCGGCCGCGGACTCCGGGTGCTGACCACGATCGCTCGCCACGGGCCGATGAATGTGGCCCAGATCTCGGGCGAGCTGGCCATCCCGCGCAGCTCGGTCTACCGGATCGTGCGCGCCTTGCGCGCCTCCGGGCTCGTCGTCGAGCGCCGCGGCGACTACGCGATCGATGGGCTCTTCTGGGACCGAGCGGGCGACGAACAGCTCGGCGAGCGCGTCGCCCAGCGCAGCCGGCTGATCTTGCGCTCCCTGGCCGCCGTGACCGGCGCCACCGCGGACGTCCTGGTGCGCTCGGGCCACCACGCCGTGTGCGTCCAGGAGGTAGCCGCGGCCACCCCGGAGCCGACGCGTCTGCCGGTGGGCGACCCGATGCCGCTGCACGCTGGGGCCGAGCACCGGGTGCTGCTGGCCTTCGCGCCCGCCGAGGTGATCGACGAGGTGCTGGTCAGCCACTCCCCGCGCCTCACCTCGGCCACCTTGTCTCCGGACCAGCTGGTCACGTCGCTCGCCCAGATCCGCCAGCGAGGGTTCGCGGTCTCGCGGGGCGAGTACATCATCGACGCCGTGGCCGTGGGAGCGCCGGTGAGGGTCGCTGGGCGGACCGTGTGCTCGGTGGGCGTCGCCGGACCCCGCACGACCTGCGGGGGCGACTGGGCGCGCGCGGTCACGCCCCACGTGCGCCGCGCCGCCGCCGAGCTCGCCGAGAGCCTCTCGTCCTAGCGAGCGGGCCGTTTCTCACGGGGTGAGAACGGCATTGATCTGCCCCACCGGTCGCTCTAGGTTGCGAGCCGAGCGGTGCTCGGGACCCGGGGGGGGAGATGGACGCGATCGACGACACGCCTCACGCGGCGCCGTTCGATGCTCGGCGCGCCGGCCCCGGGGAGCACAGCGCTGAGGTCGGGGCCTCAGCGGCCGGTCGGCAGGTGTCGCGGCTCGCCGAGCTGCGCGCGCGGGGGGCGATCGCCCCTCGTGAGTCATCAGGGCATCGAGGAGGGTGCGAGCATGAGTGAAGCAGGAACGGACCGGGGGGTGCGTTCGGGCGCCTTCACGGTCGAGCAGCACGGGATCGACTACATCCCGCCCGAGGATCGCCACGGTCGGCCGCTGCGGCTGCTCACGCTGTGGTTCGCCGGCAACGTGCAGATCACGACGCTGGCCACCGGCGCCCTGGCCGTGGTCCTGGGCCTGAACATCGGGTGGGCGATCGCCGCCATCGTGATCGGCAACCTGGTCGGGGGCCTCTACATGGCGACCCACTCGATCCAGGGGCCGCGCCTCGGCGTGCCCCAGATGATCCAGAGCCGCGCGCAGTTCGGCATGTACGGGGCGATCCTGCCCCTGGTGATCGTGGTGATCATGTACCTGGGATTCTTCGTGCTGAGCGCCGTGCTGGGCGGGCAGGCCCTGGCCAGCCTGCTCCACGTGACGGTCGCCGAGGGCATCATCATCTCCAGCGCTCTGGTGCTGGTGGGGACGTGGTTCGGCCACGACCTCATCCACGCCTACAACCGTGTGATGTCGGTGCTCTCCCTGATCGTCTTCGGGGCGGCCCTGATCTACCTGGCCAGCCACCTGCCCGCGCACCTGCCCGCGGCCTCCGTCAACTACGGCAGCGTCCTGCTGGTGATCTCGATCGTGGTGTCCTGGCAGCTGACCTGGGCACCCTACGTGTCGGACTACTCGCGCTACCTGCCCGTGGACACGCCCTCCCCGGTGACGTTCTGGTACACGTACATCGGGTCGGCGCTCGGCGCGTCCCTGGTGATGATCGCCGGGGCGCTGGCTGCCGTCACCGCCTACGGTCCCATGACCAGCGATGCCCCGGTCTACCTGGCCGGCCTGTTCCCCTCGGTGCGCTGGCTCTTCTTGCTGATCATCGCGGGCGGCGTCATCTCGATCAACCTGGAGAACCTCTACGGCGCGTTCCTGACCTTCTTCACCGGGGTGTCGCCGTCGGGGACGAGCTCGCAGGGCGCGCGCAGCCGCGTCATCACGACGACGGTCCTCGCCGCCCTCGCCACGGTCGTGGCGATCTTGATGAGCTCGAACTTCTCGACGAACCTGACCAACTTCATCGTCTTCCTGCTCTACCTGCTCATCCCGTGGACGGCCATCAACCTGACCGACTTCTACCTGGTGCACCACGGCCACTACGACGTGCGCGAGTTCTTCAAGGTCGACGGGCGCTGGGGGCGGGCCAACTGGCCGGCCCTGATCATCTTCGCGCTCACCGTGGTGCTGGAGCTGCCCTTCATGGACTCGACCATCTACGTCGGCTTCATCGCCAAGAAGATGCAGGGAGCCGACCTGGCCTGGATCATCGGGTTCGTCTTCGCCGCCGTCGCCTACTACGTGGTCGCGACCCGGGGCCGCCAGCGGATCAAGGTGCGCGAGGAGCTCGAGTCACTCGGCGTGACCACGGGGCTACGGTGAGCCTGGGCACCCACGAGAGCGTGAGATGAGGGATCCCGCGGGCCGCGTGGTGCGGCCCGCGGGATCCGGAGAGCGAGGACACATGCCAGGAGCCCGACCCGTCCGCGCACCGCGCGGGACGACCCTCACCGCGCGTGGCTGGCCCCAGGAGGCGGCGCTGCGGATGCTGCAGAACAACCTGGACCCCGACGTGGCCGAGCGGCCCGACGACCTGGTCGTCTACGGGGGGACCGGACGCGCCGCGCGGGACTGGCCCAGCTTCGACGCGCTGGTGCGCACGCTGACCACGCTCGGCGACGACGAGACGATGCTCGTCCAGTCGGGGCGACCGGTCGGCGTCGTGCGCACACACCCGTGGGCCCCCCGGGTCCTGATCGCCAACTCCAACCTGGTGGGCGACTGGGCGACGTGGCCCGAGTTCCGCCGCCTGGAGGCCCTCGGTCTCACGATGTACGGCCAGATGACTGCGGGCTCGTGGATCTACATCGGCACCCAGGGCATCTTGCAGGGGACCTACGAGACCTTCGCCGCCGTGGCGGCCAAGCGCTTCGGCGGGACGCTCGCGGGCACCCTCACCCTCACGGCCGGGGTGGGCGGCATGGGGGGCGCCCAGCCCCTGGCGGTCACGATGAACGGCGGGGCGTGCCTGTGCATCGACGTCGACCCGAGCCGGCTGGCCCGGCGCACCGAGCTGCGCTACCTCGACGAGTGGACCGCCGACCTGGATGAGGCGCTGGCCCGCGTGCTCGCCGCCAAGGCGCAGCGCCAGGCCCGGAGCGTCGGGGTGGTCGGCAACGCGGCGACGATCGTTCCCGAGCTGCTGGCCCGGGGCGTCGAGGTCGACATCGTGACCGACCAGACCTCGGCCCACGACCCCCTCAGCTACCTGCCCGAGGGCGTCGACCTGTCGGAGTGGCACCACTACGCCGAGACCAAGCCCGACGAGTTCACGGACCGGGCCCGCCAGTCGATGGCGCGACACGTGGAGGCGATGGTCGGGTTCCAGGACCAGGGGGCCGAGGTCTTCGACTACGGCAATTCGATCCGCGGGGAGGCGGCCCTGGGCGGCTTCGGCCGCGCCTTCGCCTTCCCGGGATTCGTGCCCGCCTACATCCGCCCGCTCTTTTGCGAGGGCAAGGGACCGTTCCGCTGGGCGGCGCTGTCGGGCGACCCGCGCGACATCTGGCGCACCGACCAGGCGATCCTGGACCTCTTCCCCGACAACGAGCCCCTGCACCGCTGGATCACCCAGGCCCAAGAGCGCGTCGCGTTCCAGGGGCTGCCGGCGCGGATCTGCTGGCTGGGCCTGGGCGAGCGGGACCGCGCCGGACTGGCCTTCAACGACCTGGTCGCCACGGGCGAGGTGTCGGCACCCATCGTGATCGGGCGCGACCACCTCGACGCGGGATCGGTCGCCTCGCCCTACCGCGAGACCGAGGCCATGCTCGACGGGTCCGACGCGATCGCCGACTGGCCGCTGCTCAACGCGCTGGTCAACACGGCCTCGGGCGCGTCGTGGGTCTCCATCCACCACGGGGGCGGCGTGGGCATCGGGCGCTCGATCCACGCGGGCCAGGTGACGGTGGCCGACGGGACCGCGCTGGCGGCCGAGAAGCTGGCGCGGGTGCTCACCAATGACCCCCTGATGGGCGTGATCCGCCACGTCGACGCCGGCTACGAGCTGGCCGAGGTGGCCGCTGAGCGCCAGGGCGTGCGCATCCCGATGCGCGAGGGGACATGACCACGCGGCTGCTGCACGGCATCGGCGAGCTGACGACCAACGACCCCACGGTGGGCGACGCGACGGCGATGGGCCGGCTCACCGACGCGGCGCTGATCCTCGACGAGGACGTCGTGGTGTGGGTCGGTCCCGCGCGCGGCGCGCCCGCCGCCGACACCGCGCGCGACCTCGGGGGGCGCGCGGTGATCCCCGGGTTCGTCGACAGCCACACGCACCTGGTCTTCGCGGGGGAGCGCAGCGACGAGTTCGAGGCGCGCCTCCAGGGCCGCCCCTACGACGGCGGGGGGATCGGCCGCACGGTCGCGGCGACGCGCGCGGCGTCGACCGAGCAGCTGGTGGCCGCCGCGAGCGCGCGCCGGCGCCTCCTGGCGCGCGGCGGGGTGACCACCCTCGAGGTGAAGTCGGGCTACGAGCTGACGCTGGAGGGGGAGCGGCGATCCCTGGCGGTGGCGGCCACGCTCACCGACGAGGTTACGTTCCTGGGCGCGCACGTGGTGCCCGCCGAGTACGCCGGGGACCGCGAGGCCTACGTGGCCCTGGTGGCCGGCGAGATGCTCGCCGCCTGCGCGCCGCTGGCGCGCTGGGCCGACGTGTTCTGCGACACGGGGGCCTTCAGCGTCGACGAGGCGCGCACCATCCTGACCGCGGCGCGCCAGCACGGGCTCGGGCTGCGCCTGCACGGCAACCAGCTCGGGCCGGGCTCCGGGGTCGCCTTGGCCGTCGAGCTCCAGGCGGCCAGCGTGGACCACTGCTCGCACCTGAGCGACGACGACGTCGCGGCGCTCGCCGGGTCGACGACGGTCGCCACGCTGCTGCCGGGCGCCGAGTTCTTCTCGGGCGGCCCGCCCCCCTCGGGCCGGCGGCTCCTCGACGCCGGCGTGACGGTGGCCCTGGCCACCGACTGCAACCCCGGCACGTCGTACCTGACGAGCATGACGACCGCCATCTGGCTGGCGGTGCGCGAGATGCAGATGACCCCCGACGAGGCGCTGTGGGCCGCGACGGCGGGCGGCGCGCGCGCGCTGTGCCGCAGCGACGTCGGGGTCCTGGGCGTGGGAGCGCGGGCCGACCTGGTCATCCTGGACGCGCCGCGCGCGGCGCACCTGGCCTACCGCTTCGGCGACGTGATCGAGGAGGTGATGACGGCGCGCGAGGCCCCGGGGGCCTCTAGGGTGCCTGCATGAGGCCCGGGGCACCCTCGTTCGGCGATCGGCCGCGCACGCGGGGGGAGCTGCGCGCCGCGGGCTACCGGCCCCGCACGGTGCGCGCCGAGGTCCGCGAGAATCTGGAGGCGCGCCTGCGGGCGGGCGAGCGCGCCTTCGACGGGGTCCTGGGCTATGACGAGACGGTCCTGCCCCAGCTGGAGAACGCCCTGCTGGCCGAGCACGACGTGATCCTGCTCGGCGAGCGGGGCCAGGCCAAGACCCGCCTCGCGCGCGGCCTGGTGGACCTGCTCGACGAGTGGCTGCCGGTGGTGGAGGGCTCCCCCTTGCGCGACGACCCCTTCGACCCGGTGTCGGCGCCGGCCCGCGAGCTGGTGGCCGAGCGCGGCGACGACACGCCGATCGCCTGGGTGCACCGCCGAGACCGCTACGCCGAGAAGCTGGCCACGCCCGACACGTCGATGGCCGACCTCATCGGCGACATCGACCCCATTCGCGTGGCCAGCGGGCTGTTCCTCGACGACCCGCGTGCCATCGCCTACGGGCTGGTGCCCCGCGCCAACCGGGGGATCTTCGCCATCAACGAGCTGCCGGACCTGTCCGAGCGCATCCAGGTCGGCCTGCTCAACGTGCTCGAGGAGCGCGACGTCCAGATCCGCGCGCACCTGGTGCGCCTGGAGCTGGACCTGCTGGTGGTGGCGACGGCCAACCCGGAGGACTACACCAACCGCGGCCGCCTGATCACCCCGCTGAAGGACCGCTTCGGCTCCCAGATCCGCACCCACTACCCGCGCGACGTGGCCACCGAGCTGGCGATCGTCCACGCGGAGTCCCGGCTGCCCGCCTCCGTGCCCATCGAGGTCCCCTGGTTCATCGAGGAGATCGTGGGCCGGGTGAGCCAGCTCGCGCGCCAGAGCACCGCGGTCTCCCAGCACTCGGGCGTCTCGGTGCGCGTGTCGATCGCCGACTTCGAGGCCGTGGCGGCCAACGCGGTGCGCCGCAGCCTGCACGCCGGCGACGCGCTCGCGGTGCCCCGCATCAGCGACCTGGCGGCGGTGGTGCAGGCCGCCACCGGCAAGCTGGAGCTCGAGGGGCTCGACGATCAGGACCCCGAGCGGGTCATTGCCACGCTGGTCGCCCTGGCGGTGCGCCAGTGCTTCACCGAGCGGGTGGTCCTCCCCGACGCGGGGGCTCTGGTGGGGAGCTTCGATGGCGAGGTGGTGGTCCACGCGGGAGACGACCTGCCCGACGCGCACTACGCCGAGGTGCTGGCCGCGCTGCCCGCGCTGGCGGCGGCGGTCGACCAGGTCGCCGGGCCGGGGGCCGGGCCGGGCCAGCGGGCCGCCGCCGCCGAGTTCGTCCTCGAGGGGCTCCACCTGACCAAGCGCCTGGCCAAGGAGGCGCGGGGTCCCCGAGCCCTCTACCGGGCCCGGACGGGCCGGTGAGCGCCCGCTACCTCTACCGGCGACGCGCCCCGGGCGAGATCGACGAGCTGGATCCGCGCGACCTGCTGGATCAGCTGGCCGACGACCTGCTCGCGTCCGGCGACGTCGAGCGCGCCCTGGACCGCGCGGTGCGCGAGGGGTTCACCACGGCGGAGGGCGAGCACGTCGTCGGGCTGCGCGAGCTCCTCGAGCGGGTGCGCGCCCACCGGCGCGCGCTCGAGCGCCAGGCGGACCCCTCGGGGTCTCTGGAGCGCTACCGTGCGCGCCTCGACGAGATCGACCAGATGGAGGAGGCCGAGCTCGACGAGCTGGCCCGCGCCGCCCGCGACAGCGGTGACGCTCGCCGCGCCGAGGTCACCGAGGGCTACGTGCGCGACCAGCGCCTGGCGCGCTCGCTCGTCGGCCCGAGCGTGCCCGAGCGCGTGGCCGCGATGCGCGACTACGACTTCGCCTCGAGCGCGGCGGCCGAGGCGTTCGCCCAGCTGCTCAACGACATCCAGTCCGACGCCGCGAGCGCCTACGTGGCAGCGGCGCGCCGCGCGCTGGCCACGCCGGATCCGGCCGCCCTGGCCCACCTGCGCACGATGATGGACGACCTGTCGTCGCTGCTCGAGCGGCGGGCGCGCGGTGAGGAGACGGCCGCCGAGGAGTCGGCCTTCCTCGCGCGCTACGCCGACCTGTTCCCGGGGGCCACGTCGCTCGACGACGTGGTGCGCCAGCTGGCCGAGCGCGCGGCGGCCGCCGAGGCGGTCCTGCGCTCCCTGACGGCCGAGCAGCGCGCCGAGATGGCCAGCCTGGTCGAGGGAGCTCTCGCCGACGTCGACCTGGCCTGGTCCCTGCAGCGGCTCACGGCCAACCTCCGTCGCGCCACCCCGGACCTGGACTGGTCGCGCGCGATCCGCCTGCGCGGAGCGGCCGCGTCGTGGAGCGACGCGGTGGAGGCCGCGGCGCGCATCGGCGAGCTCACCGACCTCGAGGCCCTGCTCGGCGGTCCGCGCGCCAGTGAGGCTCTGGGCGAGGTGGACGTCGAGGCGGTGGCGCGCAACCTCGGCCCCGACCTCGCCGCCGACGTCGAGCGGCTGGCGCACGCCGAGCGCGCGCTGCGCGACCAGGGACTGACGGAGCGCTCCGGTGGCCGGCTCCGCCTCACCGCCCACGGGACGCGGCGCATCGGCGAGCGCGCCCTGCGCCAGCTGTTCGACCGCGTGCGGGCCTCGGTGGACCTGGGCCAGCACGTGCGCCCCGGCCCGCGCGGCGGCGAGCACGAGGGACTGGCCGAGCCCTGGGAGCCGGGGCGGCCCCTGGACCTGCACCTGTCGGCCACGCTGCGCAACGCGCTGGCCCGCGCGGGTCCCGGCGTGCCGGTGCGCCTGGCGGTCGAGGACTTCGCCGTCGAGGTCGAGGAGGGCGCGCGCACCTGCGCGACGGTGGTGGCCATCGACCTGTCCTTGTCGATGGGCATGCGCGGGAACCTGGCGCCGGCCAAGAAGATGGTCCTCGCCTTGACCACGCTGATCCGCACGCGCTACCCCCGCGACTACCTGGCCCTGGTGGGCTTCGGGCAGCGGGCGGCCGAGCTGCGCGTCGACGACGTGCCCGCCTTGGGCATCGACGGCGCCTACGGCACCAATCTCCAGCACGCCCTGGCCCTGGCGCGCCGCCTCCTGGCGCGCCAGGCCGGGGAGCGCCAGATCGTCGTGGTGACCGACGGGGAGCCCACCGCGCACCTCGACGACGAGGGCACGCCGTTCTTCGCCTGGCCGCCGGTGCGCGAGACGCTCGAGCGCACCATGGCCGAGGTGATCCGCTGCACTCGGGCCGGCATCGTGATCAACACGTTCGCCCTGGACGTCGAGCGCAGCCAGTTCCCCTTCGTGGACCAGATCGCTCGGGTCAATCGTGGGCGCACGTTCTTCGTCGACGCCCCCGACCTGGGCCGCTTCGTGCTGGACGACTACGTGCGCCAGCACGTGGTGCGGCGCCAGTCCTGAAGTTCCATTTGCTTTTTGCCCCCGAGCGTGGCCACAATGACAACGGTGTAATTACACCGGTGTGCGGTCCGGAGGGGCGTGTGGAGATCATTGCATTGCTGAGTGGCCTGGAAGACCGGGGGTGGCAGGCTCGCTCGAACTGCATGGGGGTGGACCCCGACCTGTTCTTCCCCGAGCGCGGGGCCTCGACGCGCGAGGCCAAGGAGGTCTGCCGCGGCTGCGTGGTCCGGGACGAGTGCCTGGAGTACGCGCTGGAGAACGGCGAGAAGTTCGGCATCTGGGGTGGCCTCAGCGAGCGCGAGCGGCGGCGCCTGCGCCGCGCCCGGGCTCTCGAGCGGCGTCGTCAGGCCGGATAGGCGGCGACGCCGCAGCGCGCCTCGATGGTGCGGGCGGGGTCGAGGTCCAACTGGGCCAGGCGCTCGGGGTCCTCGCGCGCGAGCAGGGCGGCGGGGGCCAGCCCCACCAGCTCGGCGCGCTCGATGCGTCCTGTGGTCGCCGCGGCCACCAGGTCGTAGACGGCCGAGGGCGGCTCGCGCAGCGGCTCGAGTAGGTTGCAGCTGACCTGAATGGCTCCGGAGACCGGGAAGGCCAGCGCGCGCACGGCGCTGGAGCGGGCCAGGTCGGCCAGCTCGCGCCCCTCGTCGAGGGTGATCCCGCGCAGCCAGAGGTTCCAAGCGACCAGGACGGGCCGGCACCCCACGACGACGGCCCCGCGCCGGGGATCGGGGGCGGGGCCCTCGTCGGGCGCCAGGCTGGCGAAGGCGCGCCGGCGGATCGCCGGCAGGCTGAGAGCGGTCCCGTCGGCGCGCGGTCCGTAGCAAAAGACCGGCGTCCCCGTCGAGGCGGCGATCCAGTGCGCCGTCTCGTCGCGCAGCGCGCAGGCGTCGGCGGGCGACTCGTCGCCCAGGGCGACGAAGGGGACGACGTCGACGACGCCGAGGCGGGGATGCACGCCCGCGTGAGCCGACAGGTCGAGGCGGGCGAAGGCCTCCTCGATCAGCCCGTGGACGTCGTCGAGGAGCCGGGCGCGCTCGTGGATCAGCGTGAAGACGCTGCGGTGGTGGTCCGCGTCGGCGTGGCGGTCCCGCAGCGAGGCGCCGCTGGCCTCCGCCAGCGCGTCGAGCACCTCAGCGTCGCGACCCTCCGAGATGTTGACGACGCACTCGAACACGGCTCAGGGCCGGTCGGCCGCCATGCGCCGGCGGGCCCGCTGGAGCCGACGGCGCTCCCGCTCGCTCTTGCCACCCCAGATGCCGTGGTCGATGTGATTGTCGAGCGCGTACTCCAGGCACTGGGTCGCGACCGGGCAGGTCGTGCAGATCCGCTGGGCGCGGATCACGCCCAATCCGTCGCGCGGGAAGAAGACCTCGGCGGGGTGTTCGCGACACTTGCCATCTGCCATCCACTCGGTGGGCACCAGTTCTCCCTTCCCCGACGAGGCCAGCGTAGCCACCGCGCTCTAAAGATTCCGTAAAGTTCGACGAGAACTTCCCGAGTCGGGCCCCGCCGGGGCCGCCGGGCCACCGGTAGACTGGGCGCAAAAGGAGCACCGTGAGCCACGTCCCCACCACCGACGCCACTGAGGTCCTCGAGCCGGTCGGGCACGTCCAGGTGATCTACTTGGGTCCCGTGGCCCCGCACTGGGAGTGCCGGATGGTCTTTGGCGACGAGGAGCAGATCCAGGCCTTCGTCGACCGCATCGACGCCCGGCTGCGCTTCCTGCCGCCCCACGACCCCCAGTTCCGCCGCAATCGCGAGCGCGTCAACCGCGACGGCGAGCGTGAGGGGCTGATTGTGGAGTGGCTGCTCGGCTACGACGAGGAGCCCACGGCCTAGGAGCCGCTCGGCTCAGGCCAGGGGCGACGTCGAGACCCGCGCGTACCAGGCGGCGGGGTCGTCCAGCTCGGCCGGGCTGGGCAGGCCGTCGACGCGCAAGAAGGCGTCGAAGGCCTCCAGCCCGTGGGCGGCGGACACCGTCGCGACGAAGGACTGGGCGCGCTCGTGGTGCGGGCCGTGCGTGGCGACGCCGAAGAGGGCGGCAGCGGCGTCCTCGCCGCGCGCGTCGAGCAGGCGGTGGCGCCGGTAGGCCTCGGCCAGAGCGGGCTGGGGGCCCATGAGGGCGGTGGCGACCTCCAGGGCCACCGCGTCGAACAGCGCCAGCAGGGCGGCGGTCGCCGCGTTGATGGCGTCGGCGGCCGGCCCGTCGGTGAGTCCCTCGAGGCCCTCGAGCAGGGACTCGGGATGGGCCAGGACCTCGCTCATGTCGCTGGTTCCCTCGCCGAGCATGCCCTGGAGCCGCTCGATGATGTCTCCCTGGTGCGCGGCCGCCTCGCGCACCGAGTCCAGCAGCAGGGCGCGCAGCGCGTCGCCGGTGCCCGGGCGTGTCAGCACCAGCGCGGCGACCTGCTCGTGGGCGAGGGCGAAGGCGGCCACCTCGTCACGACCGAGCGACCACGAGCTCGCGAAGGCCGCGACGTTGTTGACCGCGATGCGACGCCGGTCGTCGATGCGCGGCAGGGGCAGCACCGCGAGCGACCACGCCCGCTCCGAGAAGTGCCCGGCGACCGAGCCGAGCTGCAGACCGAGCAGGAGGGGGCCGAGAGCCGTCATCATCTGCGTTAGGGGGTCGGCCGCGTCGTCGTCGGAGACCGCCAGCTGTCCCGCGGCCAGGGCCGGCGCCAGCAGCGGGCGCCACTGGGCCAGGGCCGCCAGGGTGAGGCCCGAGCGGTTGACGACCTCGGTCGCCGACGGTCCGGCGACCGACAGCAGCGCATCGATGCGGCGAGCCACCAGCGGCGCCAGCGCCTCGAGGCGCTGGCGCTCGGCGGGCTCGGGGTTGGGGTCGCCGTCGCTGCCCCGGGCGATCGAGAGCGCCAGCTGGGTGGCGGACTCGAACCACGCGTCGGGCCCCTGGCCCGCCAGCAGCTTGACCAGGTCGTCGAAGAGAGGACCGAAGGGACTGGTCACGCCACCAACCTAGAGGCCGCAGGCGAGCCGCACGACCACGTGGCGGGTGGCGGTGCCGCGCACGACGGTCAGGCGGGCGTGGCCCCCGGCCGCCGTGAGGTAGAGGTAGGTGTCCAGCGCGCTCGTCGAGTCGATGGCGTGGCCGTCGATCGCCGTGATCACGTCGCCGACGTTGACGTGGCCACGGGCCTGGCTGGCTCGCGGGACGTTGGTGACCTGGGCGCCGCCGCCCTGCGCGCTGGCGGTGGCCACGTTCAAGCTGGCGTGGCAGCCGTGGCCCGTGGCCACGATGTCGGCCACGCGCGCCACGAAGCGCGAAGCGAACCACTGGCCCTGGGACCCGAGGACCGCGACGACGTTTCCTTGCGCATCGACCGCCAGGGCGCCGGGGACGCCGTTGAGGTTGGCGACCGACGGGGTGGCCAGGTAGCTGACGACTCCCGCGGCGTGGACCACGGGGTCGCCCAGGGTCGTCGCGGACCAGGTGAAGCGGGCCGGCGCGGTCGACCCGGTGATGACCGGGGAGAGCGCGGTCACCGCTGCGTCGGCGGGCAGTGGCCCGAGGCGCGGTGCGGGCACGTGACGCGCCAGGCGCACGATGGTGAAGCCCATGACGGTGTCGTGGCCGATCCACGTGGCGGCGAAGGTGCCCAGCCGCGCCGTCCACGCGGTGACCAGGGCGGTGGCCGGGATCGGCGTGGGCGTGACGGCCAGCCCGTCCGGCAGGACCAGGGCCGACGTCGTGGTGACGTGGTCGGGCAGGGTGAAGGACAGGTCGACGGTGCGAGCCGCGACCAGGCGCACCGACCCCGGCAGCGCCGACAGCTGGGTGGCGGTGTTGGCGGTCATGGGCTGGTCGGGGGGCACGGAGGTGCGCGCCGTGGCCAGGGCCGCCGCCAGGCCCGTCACCGCGACGATCAGGATCGCGCCGGCCCACCGCACGCCGCGCGGCGGTGGGGGCCGGGGGTCACTGGGCAGGGCGCTGAAGTCGGGCAGTTCGCTCGGATGCAGCCAGGTCCGGCCCTGGGGGTCGGGCGGAGCCGCCCGGCGCCGCTTCCAGCGCCTCCCTCTCGAACCCGCTTCCGCCACGACGAACCAGGCTACTGAGCGCCCAGGACGCGAAACCGGTCGGCCTAACATCGTCGCGTGGTTACAGACGTCGCGATGGACATCGGCACCGCGAACAGCCGGGTGGCCACGTCCTCGGGCATCGTGTTCGACGAGCCCACGGTCGTGGCCATCGACACGCGCACCGGCGAGGTCGTCGAGGTGGGCTGGGGGGCCAGCGACCTCGTCGCCCGCACCCGCCGCCACGTCGTCGCCTTCCGGCCACTGGCCCAGGGCGCGACCATCGACTTCGACGTGACGGCCCGCCTGGTGTCGGGACTCTTCGAGCGCGCCGGCATCTCGGCGCTCAGCCGGGCCCGCGTCGTCATGAGCGTGCCCTCGCTCGCCACCGCGATCGAGCGGCGCGCCCTGCGCCAGGCGGCGATCCAGGCGGGCGCTCGCGAGGTCAGCCTGCTCGAGGCGCCGCTCGCCGCCGGCATCGGCCTGGGCCTACCGGTCCAGGAGCCCGTGGGCTCGGCGGTGACCGTTCTGGGGGCGGGCGCCTCCGAGTCGACGGTGATCTCCCTGGGGGGCATTGTCACGCGCTCGGCCCGCCGCCAGGGAGGGGCCGACGTGGACGCCGCGATCGCCACGCGGCTGCGCCACCGTGCGGGCGTCGTCGTCGCGCCGGCCACCGCCGAACTGCTCAAGATCCACCTCGGCTCGGCGCGCGGGAGGCTGGGCCAGCCCAGCGAGCGCGTGGTCGCCCGGACCGTGGAGGCGGGCGAGCTGGTCGAGGTCGACGTGGGGGCCGAGATGGTCAACGCGGCGCTCGCCGACGTCGTCCACGCCGCCGCGGCCATGGTCCAGGAGGCTCTCGCCGAGGCGCCGCCGGATCTCTCCCAAGACGTGAGCTCGCGGGGCATCACCCTGGTGGGCGGGCACGCGCAGCTGACGGACTTCGCCGAGCTGCTCGCCGCCGAGACGGGCGTGGACGTGCGCGTCGCCGACGAGCCCGAGCTGGTCGTCGTGCGCGGCCTCCAGCTGTGCCTCGACGAGATGTCGCGGCTGCACGCCCTGCTGCGCGAGGTGGATCGCTAGCGCGCGGGCGGGTCGTCGTCCAGCTCAGCTGCCGCCGCGCGGACCTGCCAATCGCGATCCTGGTGCGCGCGGGCCAGGGCGGCGTCGGCCTCGGGTCCCTCGAAGGCGGCCAGCGCGATGACGGCCCGGCGCCGGACGCTGGGGCGGTCCTCGAGCGCCGCGATCACCGCGTCGCGGCCCGCCGGGTCGCCGAGGCTGCCCAGTGCCGCGACCGCCGCCTCGCGGCAGCGCGCGTCGCCGTGGTCCCGGGCCAGGCCGGCCAGGGCCCCGACCGCCCCGGGTGCGGGACGCTCGCCCAGCGCGAACGCGGCCGCCTCGGCGACCAGCGGGTCCGCGTCGGCCAGCAGGGCCACCACCGCGTCGAGGGGATCGCCGGCGTCATCACGGCGGGCCAGCAGAGCGAGCGCCTCGCGCCGGACGTCGGCGTCGGCGTCGCCGAGCGCCGCCGAGAGGTCGGCTCCCGTCAGCAGGGCGCGCTCGGAGCTCACCCGCAGCGCCAGGACGCGCAGCCGCGGCGCGGCGGCGTGCAGCGCGGCACGCACGAGATGCGCGGAGTCCGCATCCTGACTCCCGGCTGCCCGAAGGAGGGCGACCTCAGTGGGTAGCGTGGATCCATCGGGCACGACCTCATTCCACCACGCCGCCGGCGGCGCTGGACCGGCTGGCTGGCGGCGCTGGTGATCGTCCTGGCGGCGATCATGGCCCTCCAGGCCTGGACCATTCCCGAGTACGCGCTCACCCCGGGCGACGCGCGGGCCGTCGGCCCCCTGGTCTCGATCCACGGGCTGGCCGCGGCGCCGGCGCGCCACGACATCTTGCTCACCGACGTCTACCTCGAGTCCCTGACCGCATGGCAGTGGCTCGTGATGCACTTCCAGTCCCACGTGCAGTTCGTCAGCGCGGCCGCCCTGCTCGATCCCGGCGTGCCAGCGAGCGAGCTCGGCGCGCAGGGCTATCTCGAGATGTACGACTCCCAGCAGGCGGCGGCGGTGGCTGGCCTGCGGGCGCTGGGCTGGTCGGTGCCGGCACGCGGGACCGGGGCGGTGGTCACGGCGGTTGTCGGCTCGTCACCGGCGCAGCGGGCCGGTCTCGCCGTCGGGGACGAGATCGTCGGCGTCGACGGCCATCGCGTGGCGTCGAGCTGCGACCTGGTGCGGGCCATCCACGACCTCCCCGCGGGCACGCGGGTGCGCCTGCGGTTCGCGCCGGTGCACATCAGCGCCATTGGGCGCCTCACGTGGCGCCCGGTGCGGACCATCGAGGCGACCAGCGCCCGGCGGGGCGCTCCGGCCGTGGTGGGCAGCTGTGCGGGTGTCACGGGGGCGGCGCGCTCCTGGCTCGGCATCGCGGTCGAGGACGGCGTCGCGTACCGCCTGCCCGGGGACGTCCGGGTCGACACCCGCAGCATCGGCGGCCCCTCGGCCGGGCTGGCGATGACTCTGGCCATCATCGACCAACTCAGTCGCCGCCCGATCACCGGGCACGCCATCGTGGCCGCCACCGGCACCATCACACCGTCGGGACAGGTGGGGGACGTGGGCGGCGTGGCTGAGAAGACCGTCGCCGTCCAGCGCGCCGGCGCCACCGTGTTCCTGGTTCCCACCGTGGAGGTGGCCACGGCGCGCTCGGCGGCCAGCCCGGGCCTGCGGGTGATCGGCGTGGGGACCCTGGCCCAGGCCCTGGCGGCTCTGGCGCGGCTGGGTGGCGCCGCGCCCCAGCCGCTCCAGTCACCTTCGAGGTCCTGAGAGCCAGGAACCGAGCCCCTCACGTCGTAGTGTGGGGGGATGGACGAGCGTCGGATCCTGTCCACGACCCGCCAGTCTTCGGTCGAGGTGACCAGGGTGAACTTCTCCACGGTGCGCCGCGGGGGGCTGGATCCCCACGAGGTGCGCACGCACCTCGAGGCCGTTGGGCGTGAGATGTCGCACCTGGAGCACAAGATCCGTGAGCTGCAGGACCAGCTGGCCGACGCCCTGCGCCGGGCCGCCAACCCGGTGTTCGACGAGGCGACGCTGGCCTCGGCCCTGGGCACGCAGAGTGCCGCCATCCTGCGCTCGGCGCACGAGGAGGCGGGGCGGGTCACCGCCGAGGCCCAGGAGCGCGCCGCTCAGCTCTCGGCGGAGTCCCAGCAGCGTGGCGCGGCGCACCTCATCGAGGCCCAGGAGCGGTCCTCGGCCGTCGTCGCCGAAGCCGAGACCACCGCGGCCCAGATCAACCACGAGGCGCGCCTGGCGGCCGAGCGCCTGGTCGACACGGCCAAGACGAATGCGTCGGTCATCATCGATCGCGCCCGCGAGCAGGGGCGCGCGATCGTCGACCAGGCGACCCAGGCGCGCCGGACCGTCCTCAACGACCTCCTGGTGAAGCGCAAGGCGCTCAGCCTCCAGATCGAGCAGCTGCGCGTCGCCCGAGACGCCCTGGCCGGCCACGTGTCGAGCGTGCGCGAGGAGACCGAGCGCCTGCTCGACTCCCTGCACACCAGCGACGAGTCGGCGCGCGCTGCGGCCATCGAGGCGCTGCGCCTGCGTCCCTCGAGCCCCGACCCCACCGAGGAGGAGCTCCTGGCGGGCACGCCGTTGCGCGAGGTGCCCGAAGGGTCGGCCGACGCCGAGGGTGCTGCCGAAGTGTCCGAGCCCGCCGCCGGCGCCGCCCCCGCGCCGTTGGCCGAGCCGTCCTCGCGCCCCGTCCCCCCGCCGGTACCCGCCCCCGAGGATGCCTCGGGGACCGACGTCGTCAACGAGATCTTCGCGCGCCTGCGCCAGGCCACGCGCGCCGAGCGCGGTGCTCCGGCCCCGCGGCGGGCCGCCGCGCCCAAGACGTCCGGTGCGGTGATCGACGAGCTCTTTCACCGGCGCGACGCCGCCCTCGACGAGTCCCTGGCCGTCTTGACGCGCAAGGTGAAGCGGGCCCTGCAGGACGATCAGAACGTCATGCTCGAACGCCTGCGCAGTGCTCCGGGCGCCGGTCCGGCCGAGCTCGAGGACGAGCGGGCCCAGCGGACGCGCTACGCCGACGCCGCCTACGACGCCCTGGCCGACGCCGCCGCCGCCGGGGCCCAGTTCGCCTTCGACGAGCGCGGCGCCACCGGCGCCGCGGTGGACCCGCGCGAGCTCGACGAGGTAGCCGCCGACTTCGCCGTGACCATCGCCCTGGCCCTGCGCAAGCGCATCGTGGCCGACGGCAGCGGTGATGCCACCGAGCGGGTGAACGCCGCCTACCGCGAGTGGCGCGGCCCCCGGGTCGAGCGCCTCTGCACCGATGCCGCCCGGCGGGCGTTCCACCAGGGCGTGGCCGCCGCCGCGCACGGGGGTGCCCTGCACTTCGTGGCCAGTCCCGGCGAGCCGCCCTGCGACGTGTGCGCGCGCGACGCGGCGGCGGGCCCGCGACCCGCCGGCCAGCGGTTCCCGAGCGGCGCCCCCTACCCCCCGCTCCACGCGGGGTGCGCCTGCACGGTCCTGCCCGTCGCGGGCCCCTAGGCTGCCAGCGTGCGCAGCCCGACGGACATCCCGCGGCGACCACCTCGCTTCGGACGGCTCTCTCGCCGATTCTGGGTGGCGCTCGTCGTCATCGTCCTGATCGTCCTGTTCCTGTCACTGCGCAACCTGGCGGTGCTGTGGACCGATCAGATGTGGTTCTCGGCGGCCGGCTTCGGCCAGGTCTTCACGACCCTGTTCGTGGTCAAGGTGGGCCTGGCCATCGCCTTCGGCGCCATCTTCTTCGCGATGACCTGGGGCAACCTCCTGCTGACCGATCGCTTCGGTGCCCGGGAGCTGACCTTCGAGCCCGAAGACGAGGTGGTGCGCCGGTTCCAGAACGTGGTGCGCCCGCGAGCCGGACGCATCTACGCGCTGATTGCCGCGGTGATGGGCCTGATCGCCGGCCTCAACGCGACGGGGGAGTGGAAGAACTACCTGCTGTTCGTCCATCGCCAGTCCTTCCACGCCAAGGACGCGCTCTTCCACCTGGACATCGGCTTCTACGTCTTCACCCTGCCGTTCCTCTCCTTCATCGTGACCTGGTTCCTGGTGTCGCTGGTTGTCGTGCTGGTGGTCACGACGATCTTCCACTACCTCAACGGCGGGATCCGCGCGGTGCGCGTCGCCCCGCGGGTCGCCCCGCGGGTCAAGGCGCACCTCTCGGTGATCGGCGCCGGGATCGCGGTGGCCAAGGCGGCGGGCTACGTCATCGCGCGGTACTCGCTGGTGACCTCCAACAACGGCTTCGTCCAGGGCGCCGGCTACACCGACGTCCACGCCCGCCTGCCCGCCCTGACCATCCTCATCGTGCTCTCGCTGGCCTCGGCGGCGATCCTGCTCATCAACGTGCGCGCGCGCGGCTGGTCGCTGCCGGCGGTGGCGGTGGGGCTGTGGATGTTCGTGGCCCTGGTGATCGGGGTCCTGTACCCGACGATCCTGCAGGCCCTCAAGGTCTCGCCGGCCCAGGCCACCCTCGAGGCGCCCTACATCCAGCGCAACATCGAGGCGACCCGGGCCGCCTACGGGCTCCAGCACGTCACGTACTCGACCTTCGCCGGATTGACGACGATCTCCAAGGCGCAGGTGGCCGCCGACCAGCCCACCCTGGCCAACATCCGGGTGTGGGACCCCGCGCCCAACATCGCGCTGGCCAACCTGCGCAAGCGCCAGTCGATCCGCTCGTACTACACCTTCGCGTCCCTCGGGGTGGACCGCTACTACATCAACGGCAAGCTGACCCCGGTGCTGATCGGTGCGCGCGAGATCAACACGGCCAACCTGGTCTCGCCCAGCTGGGTCAACGTGCACCTGCAGTACACCCACGGCATCGGCGCGGTCGTGGTGGCGGCCAACTCCGCGGACTACACCACGGGCAACCCCAGGCTGGACGTCTCCAACGTGCCGCCGGTCTCGACGGGCGGGATGCCGGTCCTCACGCACCCGGACATCTACTTCGGCCTGAACATGCCCGGCTGGGTCGTGGCGAACTCGCGCCAGCCCGAGCTGGACTATCAGGTCAACCAGGGCAAGAACGCCGGTCAGCCCGTCGAGACGCACTACGCGGCCTCCGGCGGCGTCGCGGTGGGTAACGAGCTGCGGCGCCTGGCCTTCGCCTTGCGCCTCAACGACTTCAACCTGCTGATCTCGAATCAGATCACCAGCCACAGCCGGGTCCTGTTCGTGCGCAACGTGGTCGCCATGGCGCAGAAGGCCGCTCCGTTCCTGACCTTCGACTCGCATCCCTACCCGGTGATCGCTGACGGCGCGGTCCAGTTCGTCCTCGACGGGTACACCACCACGAGCCACTACCCCTACAGCCAGAACGCCAACACGTTTGACGTGAACAGCGGGGGTCTGCCCGCGAGCTTCAACTACGCCCGTAACTCGGTCAAGGTCGTGGTCAACGCCTATACGGGCAAGATGACCTTCTACGCGATGGACCCGAAGGACCCCATCCTCCAGGCGTACCGCGCGGCGTTCCCCGGCATGTTCCAGCCACTGTCGTCGATGCCGCCCGAGATCGCCGCGCACCTGCACTACCCGGGCGACCTGTTCGCGGTGCAGGCCGCGGTGCTTGGCCGGTACCACATCGCCAACGCCAGCGCCTTCTACACCGCGTCGGACGGCTGGCAGGTGTCGCCCACCACCGGCTCGGGCACCCCGGGCCAGTCGCTGGCCCAGACCCAGGTGACCGATGCCGCCGGCAACGTGATCTCCTCGTCCCTCTCTCCCATGTCTCCGCTGCTGCAGGTTGGTGCCCTACCCGGCACGAGCCAGCAGCAGCTGCTGGAGTCCCTGGCCTTCGTCCCGGCGGGAAACTCCTCGACGGTTCAGTCGCTGTCTGCGTTCCTGATCGCGACGGCCAATCCCAACGACTACGGACAGCTCCACCTGTACGAGACGCCGCGTGGCACCGTGGTGACGGGTCCGGTGCAGGCGGACTCCGAGATTCAGCAGAACTCGCAGGTGAGCAAGACGATCACGCTGCTTGACCAGCACGGGTCGGTCGTCCTGCTCGGCAACAACTTGATGGTGCCCCTCGACCAGAGCCTCCTGTTCATCCGGCCGCTCTACGTGTCCTCAACGACGAACTCCATCCCGGAGCTGCGCTACGTGATCGCAGTCTTCAACCAGAATGTGGCCATTGCTCCGACCCTGGCCGGGGCCCTGAGCAAGGCCTTGGGCACTTCGGTGCACGGGGCCGGTCCCGTGGGACCGTCCACCGCGCCGCCGACGGGGGCGACGGCAGCGTCGCTGCTCGCACAGGCCAACAAGGACTACACGGCGGCGCTGAACGCTTTGGCGGCGGGCGACCTCGGCACCTACCAGCAGGAGATTGACGCGATGCATCGCGCCGTGACTGCGGCCGAACAGGCCCTCGCAGCCACCGGTGTCACCGTGCCAGCTACCACTAAGACGTCGACGGCGCCATCGTCAAAGGGCTGAGCGCATGAGGTGGCGCACCTCAGTGATACAGTGGTGGTCCCATCGCGGGGTGGAGCAGTCTGGTAGCTCGTCGGGCTCATAACCCGAAGGTCGCAGGT
>JBMFWS010000007.1:0-65826 GCA_049965035.1 Acidimicrobiales bacterium | reverse complement strand
TCTCGAACCACCCCGAGGTGATCCGGCGCCTGGGCTGCCTGGCCATGAACGGGATCATCGAGGCCGACCTCTACGGCAACATCAACTCGACGCACGTCATGGGCACCCGGATCCAGAACGGCATCGGGGGCTCGGGCGACTTCGCGCGCAACGCGTACATCTCGATGTTCCTCACGCCCTCGACGGCGGCGGCCGGCAACATCTCGTGCATCGTGCCGATGGTGAGCCACGTCGACCACACCGAGCACGACGTCCACGTGATCGTGACCGAGCACGGGGTCGCCGACCTGCGGGGCCTGGCGCCTAGGCGCCGGGCCGCGCGCATCATCGAGAACTGCGCCCACCCCGACTATCGCAACGCCCTCCGGGACTACGTCGACCGCGCCGGGGCACACGGCGGCGGTCACACGCCCCACCTCCTGGGCGAGGCGCTGTCCTGGCACGAGCGCTACGAGCAGACGGGCTCGATGCGCCGGTCCGCCTGAGGCGGTGCTGCGGGTCGCCCGGGCCGCTTCACGTCGCCGGGCGCGACGAGGCCCGCGCCGGTCGAACCGGTGCCAGCTCCTTGACGAACCAGTGATGGGCGTGGGGGTTGTCACCGAAGGCCGAGACCTCGTGGTAGCCACTGGTCCGGTACAGGCCGACCGCCTCGCGCAACGAGGCGTGGGTGTCGAGGCATACCTCTCGCGCGCCGTGGTGACGGGCCCAGTCCTCGAGGGCCCCGAGCAGGCGGCGCGCCACGCCTCGGCCGCGCTGATCCGGGTCGACCCACAGGTGCTTCAGCTCGACGGTCCCGCGGCCCTGCGGGCGGGCCAGGCCGCACGCGATCGCCCACCCGGCCTCGCGCACGACCAGGAAGGCCCCACTCGCGGCGCGCAGAGCGCCCGGCGCCACCAGATCGGCCGCGTCGAACCCCTCGGGGAACCGCTGGTCGAGCTCGGCGCCGTAGGCCGCCAGGCAGCGCCGGGCCTCCGCCGATGCCGGGTCGATCTCCTGGATCGCGCCCGGGCCGAGCGCCGCGTGACGATCGACCTCGGCGAGCAGCGCGGCGAGGCGGTCGCGCTGCTGCGGCGTCCACGGCGCCAGCACGGTGCGGATTGCCGCGATCGCCGCCTGGTCGAGCGCGCCCCAGGTGCGCCGGCCGATGCTGGTCAGCTCGGCGTGTCGGGCTCGGGCGTCGAGGAGGTCGCGCCGCACGCGCACCAGGCGGCGGGCCTCGAGGACGCGCAGCGCACGGGACAGCTGGCCGGCATCGATCGCGAGGTGGGCCCGCACGCGCGCCACGGGCGAGCCCTCCGGGCCGATCTCGGCGAGCACCCGGGCCTGCGTCGCCGTCAGGGCCCGATCCGCGCGGGCGCGGTCGGGAACGTCGAGACCGGGGAAGGCCCGGCGAACCAGCCGCTCGAGGTCGGCCCCCTCCATGGGCCAAGAGTACCGGACGATCGTCAAGTTCTGGACGCCCACGGGCGCGTCGGCCTCGCGGTGTAGGTTCGCACCGTGAGTCGATCCCAGCGCCCGTGGAGTGCGCGGGGCGCCAGTGCGGCGCTGGTACTCGCCCTGGTGATCACGGCGGCTCCCGGCGCCAGCGGTGCCGAACCGTCCGCGACGACGCAGTGGCCGACCGCACTGTGCGGGCCGGCGAGCCCGCAGTCGACCAGCGTTCTCACCCAGTCGCTGACCGGGGCCCTGCACGGCTGCCTTCGCCTGGGGCCCACGTCGTCGAGGTCGGTGAGCGTCGCCGTGCAGGGCTTCGTGACCCAGCACGCCGAGCTCTGGTCGGTCCCGCTCACCGGCCAGTCGACGGGCCTCACCGGCGACGGCACCTTCCACCTGAGCGCCACGCCGAGCGTCGTCCGTCCCGGCCAGCCCGTCACCCTCACGATGACCTACCCGCACCGCCACCCCGCCGACCTCTCGGGCTACGTCGACCTGTGCTGGGACGGGTGCCAGAGCGGCCTCGGCGAGCAGGGCGTGCCCACGCACGTCGTGTCGGCCCGGGTCGTGCAGGCCCGGCTCGTCGTCCCGGCCGCGCCCTGGTTCCAGTGGACGCACGGCCGCGTGGTCGTGCACCCGCTCGCGAGCGGCACGTACCCCGTCGGCCTAGAGTGCGCCGTCGTCGGCAGTGGCTGCGCTCTCTTGCCCGCCGACGCGCAGGTGCCCGTGCGCCTGGTCGCACCGGCCAGCGCCCCCTGCGACGCCGCGCACGCGTGCGCGGCGCTCTCGGTCAGCGCCACGCACGCCCAGGTCGGTGACGTCCTGGCGGTTCACGGCCGCGCCCCGCTCGAGGCCATCATCGGCCAGGCCTTCGGCTTCAGCCTGACGACGGAGCCCTCGCGTCCCCACGAGCCCTGGCTGCGCCTCGCGGCGACGGCCAGTGCGACCGAGCAGACCGCGGTGCTCGCGCCCCGGGCCGTCGCCCTGACGCCGCTGCCCCCGTGGCGCACCGAGCCCGCATGGCACGTGGTGGCGGCGTCGTGGTCGGGACTCTCGTCGGCCTCGCCCGGACCCGTCGCCGGTGACGTCACCTGGTGCGACCCCGGCGTCATCGTGGCCAGCGGTCCCGCGCACCCGACGGTGCGCATCGGGACCCGGGGCATCGTTCACGCCCTGGTCGGCACCGGCGAATCCCTGGTCGGCCTCCTTGGGCCGCCCACGTGCGCCTCGGCCCTCGTCGATCCCTCGCAGCCGCTCGTCGCCTACGCCGTCGTCGACGTCGGGGCGCACGGCATGATCCCCCCGACCCTGCTGGCCGGACTCGAGACGACCGACGGGGGCCGCCAGTGGCACCTGATTCCCCACCCGCCCAGGACGACGACGGGCGGGTTCGGAGGCTTCGTCTCGCTCGGCTCGACCGTCGAGGCGGTGTTCGCGCGCTCGTCGGCCACCACGGCGGCCGCCGAGACGACGGCGTTCGGGTCGACGCGGTGGGTCAGCGCGACCCTCGGGTGCCCGCTGCGCGGTCCGTGCGCCACCTGGGGCCCCTACCAGCCCGGCAACTGCGCGATGAATGGAACGTGGCAGTCGCTCCTGATCGGCCAGACCTCCCCCACGGGCACCCGCTGGGGCACCTCGACCTGGGTCACGGCGGTGGACGCGTGCGCCTCGGTCGAGCTGGCCGCCACCGGCCCGCGCGACCTCGTCTTGCTGGACCCCACCTCCACCAGCTCGCTCCTGGTCAGCGCGGATGGGGGACGCAGCTGGCACGCCGTCGCCCTCCCGCACCTGGCGGGCCTGGCGACGGGCGGCGGCGTGGGTCAAGGGCTCGCGCTGGCCCCCGACGGCTCCCTGCTGGCCCAGGTCACCGACGGCGCGGGCGCCTCGGTCCTTGACCGCCTCGGCGTGGGCGCCTCGTCGTGGTGCCACGCGGCCACGCTGGCGACCCGTCTGGTCTCGGCCAGCCCGATCCGCATCGCCGGCGACGACGTCGTGTGGACGACCCAGAGCCAGACCCGGCCGGCGCCCGTCATCAACCATCGCCTCGTCGCGGCCCGCCTGACGTGTCGCCCCGCGTCGGCGTGAGCGACCCCCGGCGTCTCCCCCACGAGTGGTGAGCGGGGGACCCGCCGCGATCGACGAGTCCCCCGCTGGCTAGGCGATGTAGAACGTCTTGGCGTTCGTGAACTCGCGGATGCCGAGCACCGAGAGCTCGCGGCCATATCCGGACTTCTTGATGCCGCCGAAGGGCAGCTCGGGGGTCGAGGCGACGAGCGCATTGGCGAAGACCATGCCGGCCTCGACGCCCTCGATGGCGCGATCGATCTCGGCACGGTCCGTCGCCCAGATCGAGCTACCCAGGCCCCACGGCGTCGCGTTGGCCACCTCAATCGCCTCGTCGAGGTCCTCGACGACCTCGACCACGGCGACGGGGCCGAACAGCTCCTCACAGCCCGCCCGGGTGTCCCGGGGCACGTTGGTCAAGACGGTGGGCGCGTAGTAGTAGCCCGCGCCCTCCAGCATCGTGCCACCGGTGCGCACGATGGCGCCCCGGGCGACCGAGTCCTGCACCTGGGCGTGCAACTGCTCGCGCTGCTCCTGGCTGACCAGCGGCCCCATCCCCGAGGCCGGGTCCATCGGGTCACCCACGACCACCTGGCCCATGGCGGCGCTGAAGGCGTCGATGAACTCGTCGGCCCGCTCGCGCACCACGATGAAGCGCTTGGAGGCGATGCAGCTCTGGCCGTTGTTCTGGATCCGCGCGGTGACTGCCGCGGGCACGGTGACGGCCAGGTCGGCCGAGCGAGCCACGATGAAGGCGTCCGAGCCGCCGAGCTCGAGCACGCACTTCTTCAAAGCGGCCCCGGCCTGGGACGCGACGATCTGGCCCGCGGTCTCCGAGCCGGTGAGCGTGACCGCGGCGACGCGGTCATCGGCGATCAGCCGGGCCAGGTCGGTGTGGCCCATGAACAGGTTGATGAACACGCCCGCGGGGAATCCCGCCCGGGCGAACAGCTCCTCGAGGAAGTTGGCCGAGCGCGGCACGTTGTGCGCGTGCTTGAGGATGCCGACGTTGCCCGCCATGATCGCGGGCGCCGCGAAGCGGATCGCCTGCCAGAGGGCGAAGTTCCAGGGCATCACCGCCAGCACCGGGCCGAGCGGCTCGTAGCGCACGCCGCTGTGGCTGGCGGGCGAGGCGATGATCTCGGTGGCCAGCATCGCCTCGGCGTGCTCGGCGTAGTAGCGCATCGTCTTGGCGCACTTGAGCACCTCGCCTTGGGCCTGGGCGTGGGTCTTGCCCATCTCACCGGTCAGCAGGGCGCCGATCTCGACGACCTCGTCCTCCAGGATCGCGGCCGCCGCGTTCATCAGCTCACCGCGGGCCGTGAAGGGCGTCCGGCGCCACGAGCGGAACGTGGCCGCCGACAGCGTCAGGGCGGCCTCGATCTGCTCGGGCGTGTGGGACGCGAACTCCGCGACCACCTCGCCCGTGGCCGGATTGACGGACGTGAACGACATGTCTCTTCCTCTCTGAAGGGGCACGACACCTCGCGCGCCCACTCACTATCTCTAGTCGGTCGCTGCCAGGCGCGCGAACTCGGCGGGACGAACGCTGTTCAGTCCGGCGCCCGGAAGTCGTCGGGCATCTCGAACGCGATGACCTCGGCCTCCACGGTGAGGACCCCGGCGACCAGGACCCGTGAGGCGACCGTGACACGGCGACCCGCGACGGCGGTCACGACGCCCCGCACCTCCAGGGCGGGGCCGAGGGGGGTCGGCTGGCGGTAGCGCACCAGCAGCTGGCCGGTGACGCAGCGGTGCGGGGGGGCCGAGTCCAGCGCCCGGCCCTCGGCCCGGTAGAGGGCGGCAGCGGCCGTGCCCGTCGAGTGGCAGTCGATGATCGAGGCCAGGAGACCGCCGTAGACGACGCCGGGGATCGCCGTGTGGTACGGCGCGGGGGTGAAGCGCGTCACCGACTCCTCGCCATCCCACCGGGTGGCCAGGTGGTAGCCGTGCTCGTTCAGGCGCCCGCACCCGTAGCAGTGGGCGAGGTGCTCGGGATAGAAGTCCTGGAAGGCTCGATCATCGAATGGCGTCACATCGCGCATGGTAGGCGACAAGCGCGGTCCGCTCGCTCCACCGCTCGACCTATACCGATATATCGCTATACTCTCAGATACATTGACGAGCAGGAGGAGTGCCATGCACGACCACTTTCACGAACCCGACGACCTGGACGATCCCGGTCGCCCCCGCCGCGGCCCGGGCCGGCGCGGCGCGATGGGACCCTTCGGCGGTCCCTTCGGCCCCTTCGGCGGACCCTTCGCCCACGGGCACGGCCGCCCGCGTGGCCGGGGGCGCCAGCGCCGCGGCGACGTGCGCGCGGCGATCCTCCTGGTGCTCGAAGAGGAGCCCCGCAACGGCTACCAGATCATCCAGGAGCTGACCGAGCGCTCCCACGAGGCCTGGCGTCCGAGTCCGGGCTCGGTCTACCCGGTGCTCCAGCAGCTCGAGGACGAGGGCCTGATCGAGGCAGCTCCGTCCGGGTCCGGGCGCACCTTCCGCCTCACCCCCGCGGGCAGCGCCCTGGTGGCTGAGAAGCGCGAGGAGCTCGGCCGTCCCTGGGAGGACGCCGCCGAGGACCTCGGCGGGCCGGCGCGCGAGCTCATCTCGACGATGCGCCAGGTGATCCTGGCCTCGCGCCAGGTGATGATGGCCGGTTCCGAGGCCCAGGTCGAGCGCGGCACGGCCGTCCTCGCCGAGGCGCGGCGCGCGCTCTACGCCATGCTCGCCGAGGCCGACCAGTAGCCGCCGCCGCTACCCCTGGCCCAGCTCGCGCTCGAGCTGGGCCAGGACGTCGGCGTCCTCGAGCCCGCTGGTGTCACCGCGGGCGTGGCCGTCGACCACCAGCTCCTTCAGCAGCCGGCGCACGATCTTGCCGCTGCGGGTGCGCGGCATGGTCGAGAGCACGTGGACGCGGCGCGGGCGCGCGATGGGCCCGATGGCCTCGACCAGCCGCGCGCTGAGCTGCTCCTCGGTGACGTCGCCGCCGGCGGCCGTCAGGGTCACGAAGGCCTCGGGCACCTGCCCCTTGACGTCGTCGGCCACGCCGATCACGGCGGCCTCGGCGACACCCGGGGTGGTGAGCAGGGCGCTCTCCATCTCCATGGTGGACAGGCGGTGGGCGGCCACGTTGATGACGTCGTCGACCCGTCCGACCACCCACACGTGGTGGTCCCCGTCCTCGATGGCCGCGTCGGCGCTGTCGTAGCGATGGGGGCCGAAGCGCGTGAAGTACTGGGTGCGGTAGCGCTCGGGGTCGCGCCAGATGCCGCGAAAGAGCGTCGGGAACGGCGCCGTGATGGTCAGGTAGCCCGCCTCACCCTGGCTCACCGGGGCGCCGTCCTCGTTCACGATGGCGTAGGCGTGGCCCGGCAGGGCCACCCCGCACGATCCCGGCTTCGCCTCGGTCACCCCGACCAGCGACGAGGTCCACGCCGATCCGGTCTCGCTCTGCCCGTAGGTGTTGTTGATCTCGACCGAGCCGTCGCCCACGTGGTCGCGCACCCACGTCCAGGTCGTCGCGTCGAGCGGCTCGCCGACCAGCGCGATGAGGCGCAGGTCCGACAGGTCGAAGCGGGCCGGCAGCTCGGCCCCGTGACGGGCCAGCATCCGCAGCACCGTGGGCGCCGTGAAGACCTTGGTGACGTGGTACTCGGCCAGCAGCGCGTAGAGCCGGTCGGGCGTCGGGTAGTCGAGGGCGCCCTCAACCGCCAGCATCGTTGCCCCGTGCGCGGTGGCGCCAATGAGCTCGAAGATCGGGAACGTGAGCCATCCACAGTCGGCGGTGCACCAGTAGACGTCGTCGGGACCCAGGTCCAGCGCGTAGCGCACGTTGTGGTAGGCCCCCGTCATGAAGCCGAGCCCGCTGTGGACGAGGCCCTTGGGCTTGGCGCTCGTGCCGCTGGTGTAGATGATGAAGCCCGGGTCGTTGGCCTCGAGAGCCACCGGGTCGGCACCGTGCGGCGTGGCCGCGATCACCTCGTCGTAGTAGCGGTCGCGCGGCGCGGACATGGGCACTTCCGAGTTGCCGCTGCGCCGCACGACGATCACGTGCTCGACGCTGGTGAGCTCGGGCAGCACCTGGTCCAGGGTCGCCTTGAGGGGGATCGCCCGACCGCGTCGGAACGTCTCGTCGGCCGTCACGACCACCTTGGCCCCGGTGTCGATCACGCGATCGGCCAGGGCCGCGGGCGAGAAGCCCGAGAACACGATGTTGTAGACGGCGCCGATGCGCAGGCACCCGTGGACCACCGCGAAGGTCTCGAGCAGGTTGGGCAGGTAGACCGCGACCACGTCGCCCTGGCGCACGCCGAGGTCGAGCAGCACCTGGGCGAAGCGCGCCGTCTGGTCGGCGAACTCCTGGTAGGTCCACGAGCGCCGGTCGCCGTCCTCCCCGATCCAGTGGATGGCCACCCGGTCCGGGTTGGTGCGCGCGTGGCGGTCCACGCAGTTGACGCTGACGTTGCCGCGCGCGCCCGGGAAGAACGAGAACCCCTCGGCCAGGTCGCCCACCAGGGCCGGGGCCGGCGGCCAGCCCCCCAGCCACTCGAAGTCGGCCGCCACTGAGGCCCAGTAGGCGCCGAGATCGCTCAGCGAGCGGGCGTAGAGGTCGCGGTACTGCGCCGTCGTGGCCACCGGCAGGCGGCCCGACGCCCCGTGGGGCGGCGCCACCAGATAGCTGTCGCGCACCATGGGTGGCAGGTCGCTCAGGTCGGCGGCGTGCTCACCGGCTCCGGTCGGTGCGTGCGGGTCGGTTCCCATGGGTCCCCCTCGAGGCTCGCTGCTGCGGCCACCCTACTGCGAGGGGCCCGGTGACCGCGGCCGGCGGCCACCCAACCACCCAGGGAGCCGCTTCAGGGGAGGCGCACCTGACCCGCCGCGGTTCCCCGATCGGGCCGCACCACGATGGCGCCGCTGTGCGGGGAGCCGGGGGCCGCACCACACGGGGCGATGGTCCAGCGTCCCGGCAGCAGACCGGTGAACGTGAAGCGACCCGAGGGCAACGTCGTCGCCGGATACGCCATGGCCGGACCCTTCGCCTGCAGGCACGCGTCCGCCAGTGGCTGACCCGTCTGCGAGGACACCACGGTGCCGACGATGCCGCCCAGGGCGATCACGGCCAGCCGGGGCGCCGGGGTCACGCGACCGGCCGTCACGGTGACGGGAGCCGTGTGCGCGGCGGCGTAGCCCCAGTGGTCGCGAGGTCCGACCTCGTCGCCGATCGCGACGGAGTATCTCCCCGGGGCGAGGTTGGTGATCGTGTAGCGCCCGGAGGCTCCCGTCCGCGTCGGCATGAAGATCTCGCTGAGCTCCATGGTGCCGGTCGTCGGCTCGGCGACCACCTCGAGCCCGGGCGCGGGACGCGCGCCCTCGCTGGTCACCGTGCCCGAGATGCGACCCCCAGCGACCAGGTTGAGGGTGACGGTCCCTCCGGCACCCGACCCCGCCGCCACGGCGGTCACGCTGGCCTGGGCGTAGGGTGACGACGCGTTCAGGCAGGTGATGACGTCGTAGGTCCCCGGTGCGAGATGGGAGAACTGGAACCGCCCGCTCGCCGAGGTCCGGATGGGCGCACCGGCGGGATTGCTTCCCGATGAGGAGATCAGGCGCAGGCAGACGCCCGCCAGCCCGGTGCCCGAGCTGGCCGAGGCGACGACGCCGTGCACCGAGGTCGCGCCACTGCCCGCCGCCACGCCGCTTAGGCCAGCGAGCGCTGCCGCGGTCACCACCAGAGCTGTCAGTGCCTTGCGCATCCCGTGCTCCTGTCTCTGGTCCGCCGGTCGTGGACGACGACGCGACCGCGCCGACCCGCCATCTGGTGACACTACGGCGACGAGGGGCGCCGCGCCAGCAGGTTGACGATCGTCGCCTCCACGACCATGAGGTCCCGGTCGGTAAGCAATTGCACCCGCGTGCGCACGATGCCGCGATCAGGCTTGGAGGCTGACGCTCTGGCCTCGAGCACCTCGGCACGCAGGCGCACCCGGTCCCCGGGGCGCAGGGGGGCGGGCCAGGCGAGGGCCTCGAGGCCCGGCGACCCGAGGCTGGCCACCCAGGAGACGTAGTGGTCGGCGAGCAGACGCATGGCGAGGGCGGCGGAGTGGAAGCCGCTGGCGATGAGCCCGCCGAAGGGACCGGCCGCCGCGGCGTCGGCGTCCACGTGGAAGTCCTGGGGGTCATAGGCCGTCGCGAACTCAATGATCTCGCGCTCGCTGACCGGGCGCTCGCCGTACTCGTAGAGCGCCCCGGGAACGTAGTCCTCGAAGTAGCGCTCGGCGGGCCCGACCGCGAAGTCGGGCCCGAGCGCCCGTGTGGTGACCTGGCGGGGCTCTCGCATCGAGCCAGCCTGCCACGCGCCGCGACGCGGCGCGCGTCGGCCCGCCCTTGACCGGCGGCCCGTCTGGTGCCAGGGTGGCAGCACCGCGAAGGTGGAGTCGAGGGGGCCCGATGACGCCGAAGGTACTGGTCCTGGGCAGCAGCTTCGCCGGACTCACCGCCGCGCTGGCGATCCAGCGCGAGCTCGAGTCGGCGGCGCAGATCACCGTGATCTCGCCGAGCGCGCAGTTCGTGTTCAATCCCTCGCTCATCTGGCTGCCCTTCGGCAAGCGGACCGCCAGCGACGTCACCTTCAGCGTTGCCCCGGTGCTCGAGCGCTACGGCATCGAGTTCGTCGAGGCCGCCGCGACGCGGATCGACACGGATCACCAGAGGGTCGAGGCCGGTGCTCCGTACGACTACGACTACCTCGTCGTGGCGACCGGCTACCGCAACGACTTCGACGTGGTGCCCGGACTGGGACCCCAGGGCCCGGCGCACACCGTCACGACGCTGCGCGACGCCGTGGCCACCGCCGGCGCGTGGACACACCTGCTCAACGACCCGGGACCCCTCGTCGTCGTCGCCACCCAGGGGGCCAGCTGCTTCGGGGCGGCCTACGAGTTCGTCTTCAACGCGAGCTACCACGTGCGCCGGGCGCGCCTGCGCCGCCAGATCCCCCTCACCTTCGTGACCTCCGAGCCCTTCCTCGGGCACTTCGGCATCGGGGGGCTGCCCCACGGCGAGGCGCTCCTGGGCATGTTCCTCAAGAAGGAGGGCATCCGGGCGATCGTCAACACCTCGATCGCCGCGGTCAAGGACGACGTCGTGGTGCTGGCCAGCGGGGAGACGCTGCCGGCCCGCCTGACCATGGCCATCCCGCCATTCCTGGGTCAAGAGGTGGTCGCGCGCAGCGGCCTCGCCGATGCGCGAGGCTACGTGCCGGTCCGCCCGACCTACCAGAGCCGCGACGTCGACAACGTCTACGCCATCGGCATCGCCGCCGCCGTGAGCGCCCCGTGGCACACCCCCACGCCGGTCGGCGTGCCCAAGACCGGCTTTCCCACCGAGGCCATGGCGCACGTGGCCGCGACCAACATCGCCGCCCAGGTGCGGGGCCGCGAGCCGACCGCCGAGCAGGCGTTCGGGGACATCCCCGCGGTGTGCGTGATGGACGCGGGCAACAACGGCGTCGTGATCCTGGCCGACAAGATGCTGCCCCCGCGCCAGCACGGCGTCGTGATCCCGGGTCCCCAGGCGCATCTCATGAAGCTGGGCTTCGAGAAGTACTTCCTGTGGAAGATGCAGAACGGCTACGTCGGCCTGCCCTAGCGAGCCCCGAGCCCGTGCTCAGATGAACAGGTTGAGGCTCGCCTTCTCGGCCTCGGCGAGGTAGCTCGCCACGCCCACGTAGTCCAGTCCGTCGATCAGCTCGTCGGGCGTCAGCCCCATGACCTCCATGGACATCGTGCAGGCCAGCATCGTGACCTCCTGCTCGCGCGCGCTGGCGATGAGCTCTTCCAGGCTCATGATGTTGCGGTCGCGCATCACCCGCTTCATCAGGCGCGGGCCCACGCCAGCGAAGTTCATCTGCGACAGGGGGAGCTTGGCGGGCCCGCGCGGCATCAGGCGGCCGAACATCTTTTGGATGCCCGACTTGCCCGACGTGGCCACGTGCTCGGGCCGGCGCAGGGCGTTGAGCCCCCAGAAGGTGAAGAACATGGTGACGTCGTCGCCCATGGCGGCGGCGCCGTTGGCCATGACGAAGGCGGCCAGCACCTTGTCCATGTCGCCGCTGAACACGACGATGGTCTTCTTGGAGGTATCGGTCATAGGTCCTCTCTCAGCTCACCGACCGCGCGCGGGCCAGCGCGTGGAAGAACAGGGCCACGGGGCGGTAGACGACGTGGGCGAACTTGCCGAAGGGCAGCAGCACCAGCAGGTCGAGGGCCAGGGCCACGTGGGCGACGAAGATGCCGTAGCCGAAGGTCGCGCCGCCCGGCACGTACAGCGAGAGCTCGGTCACCAGGCCGGTGAACCCGACCAGCCACAGCCCGGCCAGGAAGAGCCAGTCGGCGACCTCCGAGGTCTGCACCGAGCGCTCGACGCGGCGCAGCCGGTTGAGGGCCAGCACGCTCACGCCGTAGAGGAAGGCCAGGCCCGCCAGCGTCCCGAGCAGGCGGACGGGATACCACACCGGCTCGGGGGTCCCCGTCGCGCGTAGCCCGACCAGAGAGAGCCCGTAGTCAGCCATGGTGGCCACCAGCAGGCCCGAAAATCCCCACATCGTCAGCCCGTGGACCAGCCAGCGCCGGCGCCACCAGGGGGCGCGCGCGGACTCCTCCTCGGCGCAGTCGTCGCGGTAGCGGCGGAAGGCCAGGGACTCCGAGACGACCGCCGACCAGGCGGCCGACCAGGCGAGCGAGCGCCCGGGCGAGGCCGTCAAGGTCTTCCAGGTGACGCCCTCACGCCGGGCGAGACCGCGCACCATCGAGACGACCCCCACCACCATGACGACGGCGACGAGGGCCATCGCGGCCACTCCGGTCCAGTGGACCATCGACTCGGGCATGAAGCGGAAGAGCATCACCTGGCGCGACGGCGCGGTGCGCGCGACCCCCAGCATCGCCCCGCCCAGGACCAGGGCGACCAGGACCGCCAGGGCGATCGCGCGGCGCGGGCGCCGGTAGAGGGCGCCGGCCAGGCCGGTCACGTCGTAGCCGGCGATGGCGTAGCGGCGAGCGGCCGCCATGTAGCCCGCCGGGTCCGCGCCCTGCGGGCAGCTCTCGGTGCACAGGCCGCAGTGGTAGCAGGTCCACAGCTCCTTGGACCCGAGCAGGTCCTCGCGCATCCCGAGGAGCCCGTAGCGCAGCATCCGCCGCGGGAAGGTCGCGTCGTCGTCGACCAGGGGGCACGTCGCCGTGCAGGTCCCACAGCTGAAGCACGCCGCGAAGTCGCGTGCGCCAAAGGCGCGCAGGTCGGCGGCCAGACCCGGCTCGAGCCGGACCGGGACGGCCGGGGCGGGCCGGGTGTCCACATCAACGCTCACGCGAGCACCTCCTCGTCGGACGCGACCAGCTCGTAGCGGAAGTAGCCCTCGTCGTCGCTGTCGGGGACCTCGACGACCTGCCGGTAGCGCCGCATGCCCATCACCCACAAGAGGACCTCCTCGGGTGGGCGGCCCAGGCGCTCGGCCAGCTCGGGGACCGTGAGGGGTCCCTCGGCCAGCTCGCGCCGGATCGGGGCGTGCATCAGCGGCTCGTCCCGGATGACCTCGCGTCGGTCGCGCTCCCTCATGAGACCAGCACCTCCTCGCGCACCGGGCCGACGATCCCGTCGATCATGCGCTCCACCTGGGCGGTCGTGACCCCGAGCAGGTCGATCGCCTCGTTCGGGCAGTACGGGGCGCACCCGCCGCAGCCCTTGCAGGCCGACGGGTCGATGTGGGCGACCGCGACGCCGTCGACCTCCACGCGCGAGATCGCGTCGTAGGGGCACACGCTCGCGCACTCGCCGCACCACGCGCACGACGTCCCCACCACGGCGACCAGCGGGTTCAGCTCGGCCTGGCCCTTCAGCAGCATGGCCCCGCTCTGGGCGACGGCCGCCAGGGCGCTGGCCACGCTCTCCGAGACGGTCTTGGGCCCCTGGCTGGCGCCGGCGATCAGGACGCCGTCGACCACCGTCTCGACGGGGCGCAGCTTGGGGTGGATCTCGTTGTAGAAGCCGTCGGAGCCCAGCGGCAGCTTGAGCAGGCTGGTGAGGTCGTGGTTGGACGCGGGCACCATGCCCGTGACCAGGACGACCAGGTCGACGGGGATCTCCAGCTCGGCCGGACCCGTGAGGGTGTCGCGGGCCGTGACGACCAGCTGGTCGCCCCGGCGCTCGACGGCGGGCGGCGCGTCGTCGGCGAACTTCAGGTAGACCGAGCCGCGCTTGCGGGCCTCCTCGTAGAGCAGCTCGTAGACGCCGTAGGTGCGCACGTCGCGGTACAGGTGGTACTGCGTCACCCGGTCGTCGCGCTCAGCCACCTGGACGGCCACGTGGGCCGTCGCCGTGCAGCAGTACTTCGAGCAGTACTCGTTGCCGCCGGGCTGCCGGCTGCCCACGCAGTAGACGTAGGCGATCGAGCCCACCCGACGTCCCTGGTAGTGGAGAGGCCCGGGCGACGCGTCGACCATCGCGGTGAACTCCGGCAGCGTGACCACGCCCTCGATGCCGTAGCCGAACTCGCCGAGTGAGGGCTCGTAGGAGGCGAAGCCCGTCGCGATGACCAGGACCCCGACCGTGGCGGTGACCGGGTCGGTCCCGCTCGGCCCTTCCAGGCGGACCTCGTAGTTGCCGAACGACCCCGACTTGGCCACCAGCTCGGTCTCCAGGAGCACGCTGATCGTCGGGCGGGCGGCGACCTCGTCGATCAGCTGGGCGATCAGCTCACGGCCCGACTGGTTGCTCGGGAACATCGCCCCGAGTCCCCCAACGGCCCCGCCCAGGCGACTGGTCCGCTCGACCAGGGTCACGCCAAGCCCGAGGTCCGCCAGGCCCACGGCCGCGCGCAGGCCGGCGACGCCGCCGCCGACCACCAGGGCGCTCGGCACCGTGTCCACGGTCACCGGCTCCAGGGGCACCGAGAGGCTGGCGTGGCCGATCCCGGCGCGCACCAGTCCGGCGGCCTTGGCGGTCGCCCCGGGTCGGTCGTCGCTGTGGACCCACGAGCACTGCTCGCGGATGTTCACCTGCGTGTACTGGAACTGGTTGAGCCCCGCGCGCCGCGACACGGCCCGGAACGTCGGGACGTGCAGCTTGGGCGAGCACGAGGCCACGACCAGCCCGTCGAGCCCGTCACGCTGGATGCGCTCGACCATGTCGTGCTGGGTCGCGTCCGAGCAGGCGAACAGGGTCGTCTCGGCGTGCACCACCTGGGGATCGGTGGCCACGGCGTCGCGCACCGCGGCCACGTCGACGAAGTCCGAGATGTTGCCCCCGCAGTGGCAGATGTAGACACCGATCCGGCGCAGCGCCGGGTCGGTCGTCGGGGTGGTCTGCTCCTCGTTTTCCATCAGCGCACCTCCAGAGGCACCCGCCGACGCGGGTGCGCGACTTCGAGCGTGGCGGCCGCCTGGGCGACGGCGGCTCCCGCGTGCATGATCGAGTCGACGATGTCCTTGGCCCCCGACGAGGCGCCCGCGACGTACACGCCCGGGATGCTCGTGCGGCCCGGACTGTGGTCGCCCGCCGGCTCGGCGACGAACCGGAACTCCGTGGCTGCCAGGTCCTCCTCGTCAAACAGACGCAGGGCGTCGGGGTTGGGCCGCACGCCGACCGACAGCACCACGAGGTCGTACTCGGCCGCCACGACGCGCCCGCCGTTCTCGATGTCCTCGTAGAAGACCCGCAGGTCGCCGTTGTCCTTCTCCTCGATCTTGGCCACCCGCCCCTTGATGTAGGTCGCGCCCATGTCCTTGCCCTGGGAGAAGAACTCCTCGTAGCGCTTGCCCGCCGCCCGCATGTCCATGTAGTGGGTGGTGACGTCGGCCAGGGGCAGGGCCCCCATGATCAGCTGGTGCTGCTTGATCGAGTACATGCAGCAGATCTTCGAGCACAGGGGGTTGTCGACGGTGCGGTCACGCGAACCCACGCAGCTGACGTAGGCCACGCGATCGGGCACCTTGCCGTCGCTGGGCCGCAGGACCGTGTTGAAGGGCCGCGTCGGTGCGAGCAGGCGGTCCATCTCGGTGGCGGTGATCACGTTGGGGAAGGTGCCGTAGCCGTACTCGGGCTTCTGGTAGGCGTCGAAGAGCTCGTAGCCGGTGGCCACCACGACGGTGTCCACCTCCAGGTCGAGCATCTCGTCGTGCTGCTCTAAGTGGATGGCGTCGGCCGGGCACACCCGCGAGCAGGCCCCGCACTCCGAGCACACCCCGCAGTCCAGGCAGCGCGACACGCCATCGAGCGCCTCGGCCTCGGTCAGGGCCGGCTCGAGCTCGGCGAAGTCGTGGGGCGTCATCGAGAAGTCGATGCCCGACGCGGCGGGGTCGCGGCGCGAGTGGGTCCGCTGGCGCGCCAGCACCGCGGCGTGATCCACGACGGCCAGGCGGTCGTCGAGCGCGGAGAAGCCGTCGAGGGGCTCGCCGCGCAGCCAGCGGTCCAGCATGTGCGCCGCTCGCCGACCCTGGCCGACGGCCCGGGTGATGTCCGAGGGACCGGTGACGGCGTCACCGGCGACGAACACGCCCGGGAGGGCCGTCGCCAAGGTGGTGGGATCGGCCACCAGCGCCCCGGACCCGTCGTGGGACAAGGCGGCGAAGGCGTCGCCATCGGGACGCAGTCCGATGGCCGAGATCACCAGGTCGCATTCGACGACGCGCTCGGCTCCGGGGACCGCCTCGGGACGGCGCCGGCCCGAGGCGTCGGGAGTTCCCAGACGCATCTCCTGGCAGCGCACCGCGCTCACGTGGCCTGCGGCGTCGGCGACGACCTCGGCCGGTGCGAGCAGGAAGGCGAACGAGACGCCTTCCTGCTCAGCGTCCTCGGCCTCGACGTGGTTTGCGGGCATCTCCCCGCGGCTGCGGCGATAGACCACGGTCACGGCCGCGCCCAAGCGACGGGCGGTCCGTGCCGCATCCATGGCCACGTTGCCGCCCCCGACCACGACGACGGTGCGACCTGACAGGTCGCGACTCTCCCACTCCCGCACCGCACGCAGGAAGGCCAGCCCGCTGGTGACGCCCGCGTGCTCCTCACCCGGGATGCGCAGCGACTGGGCCAGCGGCGTCCCGGTGGCCACGACCACCGCGTCGTAGCCCGCCTCGCGCAGCGCGGCCACGTCGTCGACGGGGTGGTCGACGACGATCTCGACGCCGAGCGCCGTGACGTTGGCGATGTCCTGGTCGACGGCAGCGCGCGGGAGCCGGTACTCGGGCAGCGCGTAGCGCAGGAACCCGCCCGGCTCGGGCGCCGCCTCGAAGATGGTGACCACGTGGCCGCGGCGCGCCAGCTGCCAGGCGGCGGTCAGTCCGGCCGGGCCCGAGCCGACGACGGCCACGCGCTGGCCCGTCGGTGTCGCGGGCTCCACACCGGGTCCGTCGTGGGTGGCGTAGTGCCAGTCGGCGACGAAGCGCTTCAGGCGACGGATCGGCAGGGTGCCCTCCAGGTCCCCCCGGGTGCAGGACTCCTCGCAGGGGGCGTAGCAGGCACGCCCGAGCGTCGCCACGAGGGGGGTCGCCTCCAGGATCAGCTGGAAGGCCTCCTCGTAGCGGCCATCCCGGATCAGCGCCACGTAGCCGTGGGCCTTGATGCCCGCCGGGCAGGCATCGGTGCACGGCGAGGTCCCCGCGCGCTCGAGCACGGCCTTCTTCGGCACGGCCTGGGGGAAGGCGATGTAGGCGGCGCGGCGCGCGGCGAGGTCGTAGTTGAACTGGTCGGGCACGGCGACCGTGCAGGCCACCTCGCAGTCCTGGCAGCCCGTGCAGGCCGACCAGTCGACGTACTTGGCGCGCTGGCGCACGGTGGCCGAAAACGTCCCGTCAGGCTGGCGCCGGATGCCCTCGACCTCACTGGTGGTGAAGGTCGTGATGTTGGGGTGGTTGACGGTCGAGGACATCTTGGGCCCCGAGATGCAGCTCGCGCAGTCGAGGGTCGGGAAGACCTTCGACAGCAGGATCATGCGCCCGCCCACGCTCGGCTGGCGCTCGACCAGCGCCACCGAGTAGCCCATGTCGGCCAGCTTCAAGGAGGATTCCATCCCCGCGATGCCGCCACCGACCACCAGGGCGTCGAACTTCATGCGGCCACCTCCGCGGGCAGGGCGGCCAGCAGGGCCGCGAACTCGTCCATGTGCTTGACGAAGGCCTCCGAGCACACCGAGCACAGCGCCGCCATGCGGACCCGCTCCAGAGCGATGCCCAGCGGGCGCAGGCGCTCCTGGGCCTGCGCGGCGATGCGCGAGGAGCGCGCGTTGCAGTCGGGCAGGTAGGCGCACTCGTCGCCGTCGATGGCCAGGAAGACCCCGTCGAATCCGTGCTCCAGGGCGTAGACGATCCAGCGCGGCTGGACGCTCGAGGAGCACGGGACCGTGATAGTCGAGATGGTCGAGGCGTAGTGGCGGTGCTGGCTGCCCGCCAGGTCGATGCCGGGGTCCGAGATGTTCGCCGTGGAGAACACGAGGATCCGCGGCGATGCGGCACCGGCCCCGTGGCCGGCGCCCACTACTTCACCTTGCGCAGGTACAGGCGGATGTACCCGGCGTCGTCGTAGTCGCCGAGGTACTCGTTGCCCACCTTGAGCGTCCAGGCGGGCAGGTCCTTCTTGGTGCCCGAGTCGGTCGCCAGGACCTCCATCACGCCCCCGACGGGGACCTGACCGATGTTCTTCTTGGCCGCCAGGATCGGGCCGGGGCAGGACGTTCCACGGGCGTCAACGGTGACGTCAACGTGCAGGTCCTTCAGGTCTTCTACCGCGACTGCCACGGTGGTGCCTCCTTCATGCCCCTTCTCCTCTCACGGTAGGGAGGTCGCGGACGTCGTCGCGGGCAGGACCTAGGGACGAAAGTCATAGATTGTGCCTATTTTCACAAAGGCTGACATGTGTATTTACTATTCTTATCGCCGCCCAAGGATACCCGTATGGGTACCGCGCACTACCCTCGGCCGCAGACATGGGCGACCTCCTGCGACGCGACGCGCTGGCGATCAGCGACGCCTGGCGTGACTCCCTCGACCTGGACGCGCGCGTGGCGGCGGGCCTGGCGGACCTCCCCGCGGGACCGGTCGACGTGGTGGCCCTGGGCAAGGCGGCCCGGGCGATGGCCGGTGCCGCGACCGCGTACCTGGGAAGCCGGGTGCGCCGCCGCCTGGTGGTCAGCACGCCCGATCCTGGCGACCCGGACCCGACCGTGCTCCTCGGCGAGCACCCCGTCCCGGGGCCGGCCAGCCTGGCCGCCGGGCGGGCCGTGCGGGACTTCCTCGACGCCGGCCATCCCTCCGGTACGACGGTCTGGCTCGTGTCGGGCGGCGCCTCGAGCCTGGCGGCGCTCCCCGAGGCGCCACTGACCCTGGCGGACCTGGGGGCGCTGTGGGCCGCGGGCCTGGCGGCGGGCGTCGACATCACGACCCTCAACCGCCTGCGAGCGGCCACCTCGGGCCTGGCCGGGGGCGCCGCCCTCCCCCACGTGCACACCCCGGCGTCGCGGGCCCTGGTGATGGTCGACACCCCAACCGGCGCCGCCCGCTGGGTCGCCTCCGGCCTCACCTACCCGTATCACCCCCGCACGACGGATCTGGAGGCGGTGATCGAGAGGTTCGCGCTGGCCGGTGAGCTCGCCGAGCGCGTGCGCGCGGCCGGCGCGGCCCGCCGGGCGCAGTCGCACCGGGTGCGCACGGTCCATCGCAACGTCGTGATCGCCACCCCGAAGGATCTGCGCACCCCGACCGTGGCGGCCGCGCGCGCCCGCGGCTACGCCCCGACGGTGGTGCCCGTCATGACCGGCGACGTCGGACTCGCCGCTGGCGACTGGGCCACCCGCCTGACCCGTCTGGCCGCTCGCGGCACCCCGCAGGCCCTCATCGGGATCGGCGAGCTCACCGTGGCACTCACCGGGGCCGGCCGCGGGGGCCGGGCCCAGGAGTTCGCCTGGACCCTGGCGCGCCACCTGGCGGACCTCGAGCGCCCCGTGGTCGTCGTCGCGCGGGCCACGGACGGCCAAGATCACCTCCCGGGCGTCGCCGGTGCCTGGTGCGACGCGGGGACGTGGGCGCGGGCGCGGGCGGCGGGCGGGGATCCCGCGGCCCTCCGCGCCCGTCACGACACCTACGTCGGCCACCAGATGCTTGGCCAGCTGCTCGCGGGTGCCCCAACCGGGTGGAACCTGTGCGACCTCTACCTCGCGCTCCTCGGCCCGCCGACCGGACTGCCCGGATCTCGAGGGAGCCGGTAGCGACGGGCGGCGATCGGGCTCGCCGGCCGGGCGCGGTGAACGGGCCTGAGTAGTGTGTCGGCGACTACCGAGCCGGTGCGAGAGGACCATGAAGAAACCGATCGTCGTGCTGGCAGTGGCCCTGATGCTCGGCCTCACCAGCACCGGCATCGGGGCTGCGACCGGCGTGCGCCCCCAGGGCCCTCCCGTCATCTTGATGCCGGCGCACAACTACTCCTTCGACTCCCTCGCTGGTCTCGCAGCGCGCAGCTGCTACACGGCGGGATGGACTTCGACGGCGTGCATCGGCGTGGAGTTGCGGGTCATCAACCACATCCACCGCCTGGAGGGCGTGGCGCCGATGGCCCTGCCCACGAACTGGGCGCACCTCAGCGTCCCCGAGCAGCTCTTCGTGGTGACCGACCTCGAGCGCGTGGATCGCGGACTGCCTCCGTACCTCGGCCTCAACGGCGCCCTCAGCGCCGTCGCCCAGGTTGGTGCCGTGCGTGACGCCGACCCGATGCCACCACCCCGACTGGTTGGCTACGGCTTCGGCTCGACGTGGGCGGGCGGTGCCGACAACGCCTTGATGGCCGACTTCGAGTGGATGTACAACGACGGCTGGGGCGGGTCTCGCGCCACCACCAGCAACTTCGACTGCACGAGTGCGCACAGTGCCGGATGCTGGGGGCATCGCGACGTGCTGCTGGGCTGGAGCCCGACCGAACACCTGGGCACGGGCCTCGACTGCGCGACCTGCGTGATGGGCACGGGCTACGCACCCGGCTCGCAGACCACGCTCATCGTAGAGCCCCAGGCGGCGATGCCGCTGTACTTCACGTGGGCGACAGACGTGCTGCCGTACGTGACGAGCCGGCCGTGGTCGCGCTACTTGAACCTCCTGGTGCCCCAGTTCAGCCCGGATCTCGGCTCCACGGGCGTGGCGCCCTCCGTGCTGAGGCAGGCGGGCTACGTCAGTGAGGTGCGCACCGCCCTCAACGGGCTGGGTGCTGGCCCCAGCGTGTTCGCCGACCGCGTCGAGCTGTACTACTCCTCGTACGGAGAGAACTACGTGGTCGGACTCGTGGCGGCCTTCGCTTCGACGCTGCGTGCGCCCGTCGCCTCCACGGCGGCTCGAGACGCGTGTGACGCGTTGAGCCCCTTCTCCACGCCCACCGTCTCGCGAACCGGTGTGGGTGGGAGCGTGAGGGCCACCTGTGATCAGGGCCGGCTCGGCGTGGTGGCCTGGGTGAAGGCCAATGTGCTGGGTATGGCGGCCAGCTACGACGCCGTAGCCGGCATGGGCCGCGTCAGCGTGGGGGGGCTGGAGAGCGTCGCCACAGCGAGCTGGGAGATCGTGACCGCGAGCGGCGAGCCCTTCTAGCTCGAGCTGGCCCGCACCACCCGCGCATCGCGCACGGTGCGACGGCTCCCCGACGTTCGAACGAGACTTCGAACCTGGCTACGCTGCGCTCCATGTCCCGTCTCGACCCCTACGTCGCCGCACCCGAGCGCTACGACGCCGCGGCCTTTCGCCGCTGCGGGCACAGCGGACTGGACCTGCCGCAGATCTCTCTTGGCCTGTGGCACAACTTCGGTGATGGCTCACCCCTCGAGGTCCAGCGCGCGATCGTGCGGCGCGCCTTCGACCGCGGCGTCACCTGCTTCGACCTGGCCAACAACTACGGTCCGCCCTACGGGGCGGCCGAGACCAACTTCGGGCGGCTGCTCGGCGAGGACCTGGCGCCCTACCGCGACGAGCTGGTGATCACCACCAAGGCGGGATGGGACATGTGGCCCGGTCCCTACGGCGACCGGGGGTCGCGCAAGTACCTGGTGGCCAGCCTGGATCAGAGCCTGACCCGGCTCGGGGTCGACTACGTCGACATCTTCTATCACCACCACTACGACGACTCCACCCCCCTCGAAGAGACGCTCGGCGCCCTCGACCACGTCGTGCGCCAGGGCAAGGCGCTCTACGTGGGCATCTCGTCGTACTCCCCCGCGCGCACCCGCGAGGCAGCGGCCATCCTGGGCGACCTCGGCACCCCGCTGCTCGTGCACCAGCCCTCATACTCCCTGCTCAACCGGTGGATCGAGGACGAGCTGCTCGACACGCTCGACGAGCTCGGCGTGGGCTGCGCCATCTTCTCGCCGCTGGCCCAGGGCCTGCTGACCGACAAGTACCTCGCCGGGGTGCCCGCCGACTCGCGCGCCGCCACCGGGGACTCCTTCCCGGCCGCCTCCCTGTCGGCGCAGAACCTGGGACGCGTGCGCGCCCTGGGGGACCTGGCCCGCGCGCGGGGCCAGAGCCTGGCCCAGATGGCGATCGCCTGGACGCTGCGCGACCCGCGCGTCACCACCGCCATCATCGGTGCGCGCACCGTCGCGCAGCTCGACGAGAGCCTCGACGCGCTACACGCCCCAGTCTTCGACCCCACCGAGCTCGCGGCGATCGACGCGTTCGCCGGCGAGGGCGGCATCGACCTGTGGCGCGACGTCGCGACGCGCTGATCAGACCACGCGCGCGACGACGCCCACCGCCGTCACCACCCCGACGACCATGACCAGGGCCGTGAGGGCGTAGGTCACCACGCGGCGGAGCCCGCCCATGCGCTGGGCGGGCTCGAGGCGGCGCTCCAGCAGGACCAGGAAACCGAGCACCACGGGCAAGAGCACGGCGTTCATGACCTCGACGTCGACCGAGAGGGCGACCAGGTTCACCGAGGCCATGACCGCCAGGGCGCTGGCCGCGATGCCGCCCACGGCGATCGCGTAGAAGCCCACGGCGGCACGGGGCTGGTCGTTGAGGCTGTGGCGCCAGCCCAGGACCTCGGCGATGCCCCAGGCGCCCGCCACCGAGACGACCAGGGCGGCGGTGACCGACGCCCCGACCATGCCCAGGCCGAACAGGACGATCGCCCCGCGGTGGCCGAGGAAGGGGGTCAGCGCCGCCGCGATCGCCCCAATGGACCCCAGGCCGCGACCCGGGTCCCGCGATCCGACGGTGGCGCCCAGAGCGACCACGATCGCCACCATCACGACCTGGGTGGCCACCGCCCCCAGCGCCGTGTTGCGCCGCGCGCGGCGCACCCCCGCCGCAGTGGCGCCGTAGCCCTTGTCGATGACGGCCTCTTGCTGGTAGTAGATCATCCAGGGCATCACGACGGCGCCCACGTTGGCCGCGAGCAGCGTGCCGTAGCCGTGGGCCAGCGACCAGTGCCCCCCGAGGCTCGCGAGCAGACGGGAGCCGCTCGGATGCACCGTGAGCGCCGCGACCACGAAGAGCAGCTCCAGGGCGCCGACCACGATGCCGATGGCCTCGATCCGTCGGTACCGGCCAAACAGCAGCACGGCGATCAGCCCGAGGGCGGCCGCGGCGACCGTCGGCGCCGTCGGCCATCCGACCAGGGAGCCCACGCCCGCGACCCCCGCGAGCTCGGTGACCATGGCACCGGTGCAGGCCGCCAGCAGCGTCAGGGCCGCCACCGTCGCCCAGACGCGCCCGTACTCGCGCCGGATGAGGGCACCGTGGCCCAGCTGGGTCGCCAGCCCGATGCGGACCGTCATCTCCTGGATGACGTACAAGATGGGGATGAGGGCCAGCTCGGGCAGCACCAGGGCCAGGCGGAACCGGGCCCCCGACTGGGCGGCCGTGACCACGCTGCCCGCGTCGGTGTCGGCCAGCATCACGAGCAGGCCGGGTCCGACCACCGTCGCGGCGACCCACGGCACCACGCGTCGCCACCGGGGGACGTCGAGCGGGCGGACCCGCCTCGTCAGCGTTCCGCGATCCCCCCCCGAGGGTGCCTCGGCCTGATCCAGGCTCCCATTGTGCCATGGCCGCCACCCGTCGCCACCGGGCGTCGATTCGCGCACCGCACCGGGGAGCCAGGTCTGGGCGGTCACCGCCCCCGCGGTGCGAGCGGCCGGACTACCGTGACACCCAGACACTGGGAAAGCGAGGTCCTATGGCGGCACGGCACCCGAAGGCTCGAACCGTCGCGCTCCTGGGGCGCAGCGGGGTCGGCAAGACGACTCTGCTCGACGCCCTCGCCGTGGCCGGCGGGACCCTGGAGCGACCCGGCCGGGTCGAAGACGGGACGACCCTGGGAGCGACCGATCCCGAGGAGCGTCGCCACCAGACCTCGCTGGCCCTGGCGATGGCACCGATCTGGATCGGCGACGACAAGCTGACCGTTCTGGACACGCCCGGCCTGCCGGACTTCCTCCTCGAGGTCGACCACGCCCTCGAGGTCGCCGACGTCGCCGTGCTGGTCGTCAGTGCCGCCGAGCCGGTCACCTCCGAGACCATGGTCCTGTGGCGCCGGGCGCGCGAGGCCGGCGTCCCCGTCGTCGTCTTCCTCAACGCACTCGACGCCGAGCGCGCCGACTTCGATGTTGCGCTCAGCGCGCTGGAGAACCTGGTCGGACCGGAACTGGCCCCCCTGGAGCTGCCCCTCGGCGTCGGCGATAGCTTCGTCGGCGTCGTCGATCTGCTGACCGACGAGGCCCTGCGCTACGGCGCGGGGTCGGCGCACCACGAGAAGGTCCCCGAGGACCTGGCCGAGCGAGAGCGCCGGGTGCGCGCCAGCCTGCTCGAGGCCATCGTCGTCGGCGACGACAGCCTGACCGAGCGCTACCTCGAGGGCGAGGAGCCCGATCTCGACCAGCTGGAGTCGACGCTCGGCCACCTCATGGCCGAGGGGCGCATCGTCCCGGTGATCCTCGGCTCGGCGACCCGCGCCATCGGCGTCGACCGGCTGATGACCCTGCTCGACGAGATCGCCGAGAGCCGACCCATCCCGGCGCTGGAGGCCGGCGAGCCCGTCGAGCTGGCCCGGGACCCCGCGGGCGACCTGGTCCTGCGCGCCTTCAAGGTGATCGTCGACCCCTACGTGGGGCGCATCGTCGTGTTCGAGGTCGTGTCGGGAACCCTCGAGGGCGACGTGACCTTGACCAACACCCGCACGCAGGCCGACGAGCGCCTCCACGGGATGGGCCACCTGGTGGGCACCAAGCTGGTACCCGTCGAGCGCGCCGTGACCGGCGACGTGGTCGCCGTCGGCAAGGTCGCCCACGTGCAGGTCGGCGACTTCCTGACGCGGCGGGGCCGCAGCCTGCACCCGGTTCCCGGACCCGTCGCCGTCCCGGCGATGACGCTGGCCGTCTCGGCTCCCGACGACGACAAGCTGGCCACCGCCCTCCAGCGGCTAGCCGAGGAGGACGTGTCCCTGCAGGTGCATCTCGATCCCATCGCCCGCCAGCTGGTGGCGACCTTCGCGGGCGAGATGCACCTCCAGGTCACCGTCGAGCGCGCCAAGCGGCGCTTCGGCGTCGAGATCGCCACCTCCCCGCCACCGGTCGCCCTCTACGAGACCATCACCAAGTCCACGACCGTCGAGGGGCGCCTGAAGAAGCAGACCGGCGGACACGGCCAGTTCGCTGTCGTCAACGTGCGCTTCGACCCCCTCGAGCCCACCTTGCCCTTCGAGTTCGTCGATGAGGTGGTCGGCGGCGCGGTGCCGCGTCAGTACATCGGCGCGGTGCGCGCGGGCATCGAGAAGGCCATGGCCCACGGGGGGCCCAACGGCTTCCCGGTGGTCGGCCTGCGCGCGACCCTCTTTGACGGCAAGGCGCACAGCGTGGACTCGTCGGAGGCGGCCTTCGAGACCGCTGGGTCCCTGGCGGTGCGCGGTGCCCTCGAGCAGGCCGGCACCGTCGTGCTCGAGCGGATCATGGCCGTCGTGGCCACGGTGCCGGCCGACGGCCTCGGCGACGTGCTCACCGACCTGTCGGGCCGGCGCGGTCGCGTCATCGGCACGACGCAGTCCGACCAGGGCGACGCGGTCATCGAGGCCCACGTGCCCGAGGCCGAGCTCCAGCGCTATGGGCTCGACCTGCGCCGACTGACGGGGGGGCGCGGCCGGGCCACGGTCGCTCCGCACCACCTGACCGAGGCCCCGCGCGCACTGAGCGCCAAGTAGGCGCGCCTAGGACGCCGCGGTGACCTCGAGGTCGCTCGCGCAGTAGCGGCACTTGGTGGCCGCGACCGGCAGGTCGTCGGCCAGGCACCGGGGACACGTCTTGACCGGCGGCGCCGTCTGGGGAGCCCCGAACACGCTGCGACCCGCGCGTCGCATGTACGAGCGGTAGGGCACGACCAGCGCGAAGTAGATGACCAGCATGAAGATCACGAAGTAGACGATCGCCGAGATGAAGGCGCCGACCTGGACGAACTGGCCGTGCACGCTCCAGCCCAGCCCCATCGTCGCGTTGCCCGGCTCGATGGCGTTCACCAGCGGCGTGATGATCGAGTCGGTGGAGGCCTTGATCAGGGTCGAGAAGGCCAGGGCGACGACCAGCCCGACGGCGATCACAATCAGCTCGCCCTGCATCAAGAAGTTCTTGAATCCCTTCACAGTTGCTCCCTTGCTGGGTCGCGGTCTCCAACCCTGGGCGCGGCGTATCCACATCGACGCGCGGGTGCCCCGACTCTGGCCGCGCCCCGTGTCAGACTGGAGGGGTGCCGGTCGCCTCGACGTCTCGACTACGCCGGGCCCTGGCCACCAGCGCCGCGGTCGCGCTGAGCGCCCTGGTGCTGGCCGCCTGCGGTGCGGCCAGCCACTCGTCGTCCTCCGCGGCACCGTCGTCGACCACGACGACCACGGCCCGTCCGCCCGCGCTGTGCCCGCTCACCGACACGCCCGCGCCCGGTGGGGTCGTCCCCCAGCGCCCGGCCATCGCCATGAAGGTCGACAACTACTCTCTCGGCCCGCCGCCCGCCGAGGCCCGCCCCCAGAGCGGGCTGGGCGCCGCCGACGTAATCTACGAGGAGCAGGTCGAGGGGTCGATCACCCGCTACGCGGCCGTCTTCCAGTGCCGCAACGCGCCCACGCTCGTCGGCCCGATCCGCTCGGCCCGCTGGACCGACGTCCAGATGCTGAGCGAGCTCGGGCACCCGCTCTTCGTGCACGTGGGCGGCATCCTGCCCGTGCTGGCCGTCGTCAACGCGTCCTCGCTGGTCAACGTGGACCTGGGGACCCACCCGAGCCTCGAGGTCAACCCGCCGGGACGCTACGCCCCCTACGACACCTACACGACGACCCAGGCCGTCTGGTCGGCGATCAGCGCACCCGCCAAGGCGCCCGCGCCCATCTTCACCTTCTCCCGGGTCGCGCCGGCCGGGGAGGCCGTCAGCCAGGTGCACCTGGACTGGTCCATCACTTCCAACATCTACTGGCGCTGGAACCCGGCCACGGGCACCTGGCTGCGCTTCTACAACGACGGCACGACCACGTCCCCGGACATCGTGCCCGACCTGCTGGCCAACGGCGTCCAGAACCAGGCCCAGAACGTGATCATCCAGGACGTCTCGATCACCTACGGGCCCTGGGTCGAGAACAGCCAGGGCGGCCTCGAGGCCGAGTCCCACATCCTCGACGCCAGCGGACGCGTCTTCATCTTGCGCAACGGGCGCCTCATCAGCGGCACGTGGACCAACGGGCCGGCCGGGACGCCGACGATCTTCCTGGACGGTGCCGGGCACCGCATCCCCCTGGCCCCGGGTCGCACCTGGATCGAGATCTACCCGGCGGGGGCCCCGATGACGGTCACGCCGGCCACCCCCGTCGCCCCGACAACGCCGGCGGGCTAGCGCTCGGACTCGGCGATCGCCTCCATCTCGCCCTCGTCGATGATGTCGAAGGCCCGCAGGGACTGGATCCGGTCGTGGCGCCGGCTGCGCAGGCGGCGCCCGGACAGCTCGCGCAGCTCGACGAAGGCCGCCAGCACCGCCCGGTGCACGTTCTCGGCGGTCACGTAGGGATTGGGGTCCTCGGCAATGACCTCGTCGATCAGGCCGAGCTCGAGCTGGTCGGCGGCGGTCGAGCGCATGGTGGACAGCGTCATCTTGACCTGGTCGCGCGTCGGGCTCGGCGTCTTGTAGAGGATCGAGGCCGCGGAGCGGGGCTCGGCCACGTAGGCCATGGCCCGCTCCAGCATCATGACGTGGTCGGCCATGGGGGTCGTCGCCAGGCCCCCGCCGCTGCCCAGCGCTCCGGCCACCAGCGAGATCACGGGGTGCGGGTAGTCGATGCCGCGCAGGATCGAGCGGGCGATGAGGCGGGACTGGCCGCGCCGCTCGCTCTCCAGGGTCGGCTTGGCCCCCAGCGTGTCGGTCACGAAGAGCGCCGGCAGTCCGAGGCGTGCACCGACCTCCAGGGACCGGTGCAGGTGGGCGAAGTCCTCGGGTCCGGGATTGGCCGGGCGCTTGAGCACCGCGTCGCCCACCCGCTGGTACGAGGGCTGGGTGCCCACGACCAGGAAGGGCTGGGGCCCCAGGCGCGCGAAGGCCGTGACGATGGCCGGGTAGTGGCGCAGACCCGGCTCCTGGACGTGGTTGTAGAGCGCGACCGACTCGGTGAAGGCGTAGCGCACGAGGAACTCGAGGTCGACGCGGTTGGCGTCGACGATCAGGTCCTGGTACTGCTCGAGCAGCGCGTCGGACCGCTCGGTGGGGACCGGCGGGCGCTGCGCGGCGGGCACCAGGTCGGGGGTCCCGGTCACGTCGTCGAAGCGCGGGCCGTGGATGCCCGGCGCACCGAAGGAGAAGACCCGGCGCTGGCCAACCGCGGTGACGTTGTGGATCAGCGTCTCGGTCTCCCGGTTGAGCTCGGGACGCTTGTCGGCTGGCGCCGAGACGGCGTAGAGGCGCGCCAGGTAGTCGACGAGCTCGGCCACATCGGAGATGACCGCGTCGATGTTGCGATCCATCAGGTTGGCCTCGGCGCTCTGGGAGGCCGAGGGCACCGCGATCCCCTCGAAGGCCTCGATCACGTTGGGGCCCGCGAAGCCGAAGTTCGTCCCCGAGGTCGCCACGATGACGTCGGCGTTGGGCACGGCGCTGGCCGAGACCCCGCCCCACACGTTGCCCAGCAGGACCGCCACGTGGGGCAGGGCGACACGCTCCTTGTAGACCCGGATCGCCTCGACCATGCGGGTCATCTGGGTCAGGCCGGCGAAGTTCTCGTGCTGGCGCACGCCGCTGCTCGCGTAGACCGCGACCAGGGGCAGGTGCCGCGAGGTCGCCAGGTCGGCCGCCTGCTGGAACACCTCGCCCGAGATCACGCCGAGCGAGCCGGCGAAGAAGTCCCAGTTCATGGCGTACAGGACGACGGGCCGGCCCTCGAGGGTGGCGGTGCCGTAGGTCGAGGACTCGGACTTGCCGCGGCGGGTCTCGCGGCGCAGCTTGTCGAAGTAGGACTCGTCCTTCTCGCCGGCGTGGCCGCGGCGCACCAGGCCGACCAGATCCTTGGTGATGCGCCACCGGCTGTGGCTCGGCTTGAAGTGCACGAGCTCCTGGAGCAGCTGGAGCTGGGCGGGGATGTGGACGGTGCGGCGGTTGCGCAGGTGGGGCTCGACTTCCACCTCGTGCACCGGGAGGCCGAGGGGATAGCCCTCCCCGAAGAGCATCGCGTCGAGGTCGTCGGTAGGTCGCTGGTCCCCGGTCCCCCCGCTGTCTGACATGGGTGCCCAGTCTAGGCGGCAGGTCGCAACGACCGACGGGGCGCCTACCCGATGTTGAAGGGCAGCCCCCCGAAGCCCGTCTTGCCGGCCTCGCCCGGCGCCAGGTACGGACCGATCGCCTGGGCCAGGCCGGGCAGGGTCAGGCTCTGCAGGTGAACCTCCCCGGGGCCGGTCAGCTGGGCCAGGAACAGGGTCTCGGCCCCGAAGATGATGTTCTTGATGCCCTTGACCATCTGGATGTCCAGGTGCACCGAGGCGTCGAAGAGTCCGATGTGGCCCGGGTGCACCAGCAGGGTCTCGCCCGCGGCGAGCCGGTAGGTGATGAGCTCGCCCGACAGCTCGATCCAGGCGGTCCCGTGGCCCGCGATGCGCTGGAGCAGGAAGCCGTTGCCCGAGAAGATCCCCGCCCCGAGCTTCTGCTGGAAGCCGAGCGCCAGGGTCACGTCGGCGGTCGCGGCCAGGAAGCCGTGGCGCGAGACCAGGTACTCGTGCTCGGTGTCCACCGGGATCGGCCGGATGTGGCCGGGCATCTTGGCCGCGAAGGCGATGCGCGCGCTGGCCCCGGTCGCCTGGTAGCGCGTGAGGAAGACCGTCCCGCCGGCGGCCACGCGCTTGAGCACGCCCAGCACCCCCGCGGCGCCCGCGCCGGCGGTGGCGGTGGTGAGCTGCACGTTGGGGCTCATCCACGACAGCTCGCCTCCCTGGGAGACGACGGACTGGCCGTCTTGGAGCTCGACCTCGAGGACCGGCATGGTCGTGCCCACGATGCGGTGCGCCACCCCGGTCGCGCCGCTGTCGGCGAAGGCCGCCACGTCACTGGTCGACTCGGGCATGCTGCCCTCCTTCCTCGCGGGCCCATCGGGCCCTGCCGTTAGGCGAAGTCCTCCTCGCGGTACTCGGCCGGCGCCCGGCCCTCGCGCGCCTGCTCGGCCGTGCGCAGATCGACCCGCCGGATCTTGCCGCTGATCGTCTTGGGCAGCTCGGCGAACTCCAGGCGCCGCACCCGCTTATAGGGGGCCAGGTGGTCGCGGGAGTAGGCCAGGATGTCGCGGGCCAGCTCGGGGCTCGGCTCGTAGCCCGCCACCAGCGACACGAACGCCTTGGGCACCGCCAGGCGCATCGCGTCGGGGGCGGGCACGACGGCGGCCTCGGCAACGGCGGGGTGCTCGATCAGCACGCTCTCGAGCTCGAAGGGGCTGATGCGGTAGTCACTGGCCTTGAAGACGTCGTCGGACCGACCGACGTAGGTGATGTAGCCGCTCTCGTCGCGGTGAGCGATGTCCCCGGTGTGGTAGCGGCCGCCGGCGAAGGCCGCGGCGTTGCGCGCGTCGTCGGCTCCCGTGGAGGTGCGATACCCGGTCATCAGGCCGAGGGGACGCTCGTCGGCCAGGGAGACGCAGATCTCCCCATCGTCGCCGACCTCACCGCTGATCGGGTCGACCAGCTCGATGGTGTAGCCCGGGATGGGGCGGCCCATCGATCCCGCGATCACCGGCTGACCGGGAGAGTTGCCGATCTGCACGGTGGTCTCGGTCTGGCCGAAGCCGTCGCGGATGGTCATGCCCCAGGCGCGCTGGACGGCCTCGATGACCTCGGCATTGAGCGGCTCGCCCGCGCTGGCCAGCTCGCGCAGGCTGGTGGCGTAGTGGGCCAGGTCCTGCTGGATGAGCATGCGCCACACGGTCGGGGGCGCGCAGAACGTGGTCACGTGCTGGTCGACGAGGACCTGGAGCATGGCGGCGGCGTCGAAGCGCGCGTAGTTGTACACCGCGATGGTGGCCCCGGCGATCCAGGGGGCGAACATGGACGACCAGGCGTGCTTGGCCCAGCCGGGGCTGGACACGTTGAGGTGCACGTCGCCGGGGCGGATCCCGATCCAGTACATCGTCGACAGGTGCCCCATCGGATAGCTGGCGTGGGTGTGCCCGACCATCTTGGGCAGCGCGGTCGTACCCGACGTGAAGTAGATGAGGAAGGGGTCGTCGGCCGCCGTCGGGGCCGCGGGCACGAAGTCCGCACTGGCCTGGCGAGCATCGGCGAAGTCCAGCCAGCCCGCGGGCGCACCGCCCACCGAGACCCGAACGTAGCTGCCTGACACGTTGGCGAAGCGCGCGGTCACGTCGGCCTGGGCGATCACTGCCCCGGCGCTGGCGCGGTCGATGCGATCTTGCAGGTCGCTCGAGGTGAGCAGCGTCGTCGCCGGGATCATCACGGCGCCCAGCTGCAAGATGGCGAGCGTCACCTCCCACAGCTCGACCTGGTTGCCCAGCAGGACCAGGACCCGCATCCCCGGGCTGACCCCCTGATCGCGCAGCCAGGACGCCAACTGGCGCGACCTCGTCGAGAGCTCCGCGAAGCTGTAGCTGGTGGCCGACCCATCCTCCTCGATCACCACCAGGCCGGGCTGATCGGGCGTCTCGTGGGCCAGCACCGCGTCGAACCAGTCGCGGGCGAAGTTGAAGGTCGCCGGGCGGGGCCAGGCGAAGCGACTGCGGGCGGCCTCGTAGTCCTCGCGCAGGTCCAGCAGCTGGTCACGGGCCGCGCGGAACTCCTCGGTGGGGTTGGGCATGGATCTCTCCCTTCTCTAGGACCGATGGTAGGCCCGTTGGGGCGGTCGCGTTAGGTGCCCGTGACCCCCGGAGTCACCAGGCGCGTCGTGGTGCTCGCCAGGCGGGTGCACACGGCGCTCGCCAGACGCACCCGCCGCGGCGCCAGGAACGGTCGCAGCGCGATGACGACCCCCCACGCGGGGACGGCGCGGCACCACGCGGGTGGGTAGTTGCCGATCTCGCTCACGCCCCAGGCGACCGACACGGAGGCACCCCGCGCCACGATGTGTCGAACGGGCATCTTCCCGATACTGGCGTTGCGCGCGGGCGGGCCGACCGCGCGGCCCGTCGGGCCGGCGACCGGCTGGAGGGCCGGTACGCCCCACAGCACGCAGGTCGCGCGCCGATTGGTGAGCACCAGGGGGTAGTAGATCGTCCCGGCCGTCCCGGAGGGTCGGCCCACGCGCACGACCAGCTGGGCGGAGGCACACGCACGCACGCCGGCCGCGCGGGCCGGCGCCGAGCCAGCCAGCAGCGGCGCCACGGCCAGCAGCGCCACGACGGCAACACCTCGCGTCACCCCGGCTCGCCTGGTCCCCGCGTCCACGCACCACCCCCCGACCCCCCAGGTCTACACCGGATCGCGACCTCGCAGGACGTCCCGGCCCGCACGTCCACGTGGCAGGATGAGCCCATGCCAGCTCGAGCGCGCCCGACCGAGGGCTCGACGGTGCCCGCGACGGTGCACGAGGCGGGCGACCTCATCTGGATCGCCCCCACGACCGCCCCGGGGGACAGCCTCGACGCCGAGACGGGGGCGGTCCTGGCGGCGCTCGGCCGCGCACTCGCGACTAACGGGAGCTCGTGGGACGACGTCGAGCTGGTGATCACTTACCTGGCCGCCGCCGAGGACGCGGCCGCCGCCGAGAGCCACTACCGCGCCTCCTTCACCGGGACCCCACCACGGCGGACCCTGGCCGCGACACCGGCCCCGCCCGGCGCGCGCGTGGCCTTCGAGATCGTCGGGCACCGCCAGCGGCGACCGGCCGCCGGGGACCTGTCGCGGCGCACCGGCTTCGTCCACCACGACGGCGAGCGCCTCTACTTCGAGGTGGTCGGGGGCACGAGCACCCGGCCGGCGCTGGTGCTGTGCCACGGAGCCGGCTCCAATCACGCCTCCTGGTTCCAGCAGGTCCACGCACTGGCCCTCGACCGCCCGGTCATCACGTGGGATCACCGCGGCTACGGCCGCTCGAGCGACCGCAACGAGCAATCCGGCCCCGCAGCCGCCCCCGGGGACCTGCTGGCCATCCTCGACGAGCTCGAGGTCGAGCGCGTCGACCTGGTCGGCCAGTCGATGGGGGGATGGACCGCGGTCGGGGCCACGCTGGCCCGGCCGCACCTGGTGCGCTCCTTGACCCTGACCGACTCGATTGGCGGCATCGTGACCGACGCCATCATCGCCCGGCTGGCCCACGACGCGGCTCGCGACCCCGCCCACGAGGTGCTGGGCGACCATCCCGCCCTCGGCGCGACCTTCCGCCACCGCGCGCCGGCGCTCGCCCACCTGTACCAGATGGTCGGAGCCATCGGGTCCGTCGATCCCCACACGATGATCGACCGCCTGGTCCGCGCGACCCACGGGCCCGCCGAGGCCGCCCAGCTCACCCTGCCGGTGCTGTGCGTGGTCGGCGACCACGACCGGATCTTCCCGCCCTCGGTCATGCGCGCGGTCGCCGAGGTTCTCCCCAACGCCTGCGTCGTCGAGATCGCCGATGCGGGACACTCGGCCTACTTCGAGCAGCCCAGCTCGTGGAACCGGGCCGTGCGCGACTTCCTGGTCGCGCTCGACCGCGCCGACGCTGGGTGAGTCCGCCGACCGACGTCACTGACGGCACACGACGACGGCGCCGGGACGTTCCCAGGCCCAAAGATCCCGCTGCTACTGTGGGCTGGTTGCGCCCGGGGTGTGCCGGCTGCGCGAAGGTGGGCGAATGTGAGCGAGTCGGTCGGCTCAGCAGACGGGTGGCAACTCTTCTTGTCATCACTTCCCGACGGCGCGCTGCTGGTCAACGCCCACGGATCCATCGCCATGGCCAACGAGGCGCTGGCGTCCTACACCGGCTATGCCGTAGCCGACCTGGTCGGGGCGCCCGTGGAGCTCCTGGTGCCCCCGGGGGTCGCGGACGCCCACGCGCTGGCGCGCGAGAAGTTCGTCGAGGGTGTCCAGAGTCGGCCCTTCGACTCGCATACGCACCTCGCTCTGGTCACCCGCGACGGGACCTCGCGCGAGGTCGACATCGCCCTGTCCCCGATCACTCTCGACGGCGAGCCGATGTCGCTAGCCATCGTGCGCGACCTGGACGACCTGCATCGCACCAGCCTGCACGGCGACTCGGAGCTGCGCTACCGGCTGGCCTTCGACATCTCGGTGGCTCCGATCGTGTTCACGGACGACCACGACCGGATCCTCGCGGCCAACGACGCGTTCTGCGACCTCCTGGGTCGCACGCGCGACGAGCTGCTCGGCGAGGACTCGACGTTGTTCACGTATCCCCTGGACCTCGGGCTGACCGAGGCCTCCCTCGAGCGCGTGCGCCGCCGCGAGGTCGACGCGGAGCACTACGTGAAGCGCTACGTGCACCGCGACGGCCGGGTGCTGATCGTCGAGGTCGCCCGGCGCGCCGCCTACGACGCGAGCGGTCACCTGCTCTTCAACGTGATCAGCGAGCGCGACGTCACCGAGGAGCGGTCGCTGACCGCCCAGCTGGCCCATCAGGCCCTCCACGACCCCCTGACCGGGTTGGCCAATCGGGCCCTGCTCGAGGACCGCCTGGTGCGCGCCCGCGCCAAGGTCACGCGCCAGGGCGGCTTCGGCGCGATCCTGATGGTCGACCTCGACGACTTCAAGGACGTCAACGACTCGCACGGCCACCTGGTGGGCGACCAGGTCCTCATCGCCGTCGCGAGACGTCTCGAGGAGGTCGCCCGCACGGCCGACACCCTGTGCCGCTTCGGCGGTGACGAGTTCGTCTACCTCGTCGAGGGCGTGCACCAGGTCGAGCAGGTCCGCCGCATCGCCGAGCGTCTCCTCGGCGCGCTCGAGCGACCGTTCTCCATCATGGGTCTCAGCCTGCAGCAGCACGCCAGCATCGGCGTGGCCACCTGGGACATCGAGTCACCCGATGACCTGGCCGTGCTCGAGCAGGCTGACCTCGCCCTCTACGAGGCCAAGCGGCTCGGGCGCAACCGCTACGCCGTCTACTCCCCCCATCTCTATCAGAGTCACGCGGGACGTGGTCATGACCTGGAGGCGCTGCGCGACGCCCTGACCGACGGCTCCTTGTCCATGCACTTCCAGCCCATCGTCTCGGCTGCGACCACGACGGCCATCGGCTTCGAGGCCCTCATGCGCTGGCGCCACCGCGAGCGCGGCTGGATCTCGCCCTCGGACTTTCTGAGCCTCGCCGAGTCGACGGATCTCATCGGCGAGCTCGGGTCCTTCGCCCTGCGCGAGGCGACGCGAGCGGCCGCCAGCTGGTCGAGCGCGCCCGACGGGCCCTGCGTCTCCGTGAACCTGTCCGCCCGTCAGCTCTTCGACCCGGAGCTCGCCCATCGGGTGCGGACCGCCTTGGCTGAAAGCGCCCTGGAGCCGAGCCGGCTGGTGCTCGAGATCCCCGAGCGCGCAGCGCTCGAGGACGCGGCCCGCGCGTCCCAGGTTGTCGCCGAGCTGCGAGCGCTCGGCGTGGGCTGTGCCCTCGACGGCTTCGGTGATGGCCTGGCCTCGCTGGCCCAGCTGCTGCACCTGGACCTGCGCTTCGTGAAGATCGACCGATCCTTGATCCGGCCCCCCACCGGCGCGAGCCTGCCCGACGCCCTGGTCGAGGTCATCGTGACCCTCGGCCACCGCACCGGCATCGACGTCGTGGCCCAGGGGATCGAGACGACCGACGACCTGACCCGCCTGCGGGCGGCCGGCTGCGACCTGTCCCAGGGCTTCCTCTTCTCTCAGGCCGTGCCGGCGTCGGAGGTGAGCCCCTTGATGGGCACGCCGCTCGGCGGCGTCGACGCGAACGTGAAGCCCTCGTCGATGAGCCCGATGCAGGCGTCCACGACCTCGGGGTCGTAACGCACGCCGGAGCCGCGGCGCAGCTCCTCGCGCGCATCGGCCAGTGACCAGGCCGGCCGATACGGGCGGTGGTGCACCATCGCCTCGACGACGTCGGCGACAGCGACGAGGCGGGCGAACGGCGAGATGGCCCCATCGACCAGGTGGTCCGGGTAGCCCGAGCCATCCAAGCGCTCGTGGTGGTGCCGCGCCACATCGACGAACACGGGCGACAGCGAGGCCTCCTCGACGATCTCGGCGCCCAGCTCGGCGTGGCGGGCCACGGCCTCGAACTCCAGGGCACTGAGCGGGCCGGGTCGTCCCAGGATCTCGGAGGGGATGGCGATCTTGCCCACGTCGTGCAGGGCCGCCGCGCTGGCGACCGCGTCGACGTCTTCGGAGCACCAGTGCAGTCGCTCGGCCAGCTGCCGGCTGAGCGCGCTGACCCGCGCCTGGTGGCCCGCGGTGTAGGGGTCGCGAATCTCGATGAGCCGCACCATCGCACCCACCGTCCCGCGCAGGGACCGCTCCAGCTCAGCCCGCGTGCGCACGTGAGCGACCAGCAGCTCGATCTCGGCCACGAGGGCCCGCAGCTCGTCCTCGATCGCGGTCGAGAAGGCGAACTTGTCGGGGGCGCCCACCGTCAGCGTCGCGCGACGGTGACCGAGCGAGAGCGGCACGGCCAGGAACGACTCGACGCCAAAGCGACTGGCGCGCTCGCGCCACGGGGCGAACTCGGGATCAAGCTGCACCGCCTCGACGCCGATGGTGGTGCCGCCGCGCAGGGCTCGGAGCGTCGGGCCACTCCAGATCGGGTCGTCGGCGGGCGCCTCGAAGACCAGGCCGTCGAGGTAGTCGACGAGGCCCGCGCGCTGCGTGACGACCGCGCCGCTGTCCGTGGCTCGAGACACCCAGGACACCAGGAAGCCGCCGACGGTGCACAGCGCGTCAACTACCGACTGGAGCGCGGCCTCCTCGTCGGAGGCCACCGGGATGCTGCGCGTGACCTCGGCCAGGAGGCGCAGCATGCGCTCATCGGTGCGGCGCGCGGTGACGTCGGTGAAGGTGACGACGACGCCGCGCACCCGGCCACTCTCGATGACGGGGTACGAGTCGATGGAGAGCCAACAGCGGGGGTGCTCGGCGAAGACGAAGCCCACGACGACGTTGCGATACACCTGGGAGGCGTCGAAGGTCTGGGCGACGTCGGGGTCGTCGAAGGTGAAGGGGGTCGCAATGTCGACACGGGTGATGGTGCGCACGGACAGTCCCAGGAGCTGATCCACCGTGGTGTGCAGGAGGTTGGCGATCGCCTCGTTGCAGTCGCGTACGACGCCGCGCTCGTCGAAGTACGCAAAGCCGACGTGGGTGGCACCGAGGTACTCGGTGAGGTAGCGCGCTGAGCGCATCGGGCTGGTGCCGTCGTCCACGCTCATCCCTTCGCCCGACCCGTCCTCGCTGACGAGCGCCCCAACCTAGCGGTCTCGACGCCCCCCGGGCAACCCGACACGTGTGCTCCTCTAGATCGAGACAATGCTCGACGCCGACGCCTCGGGGAAGGAGAAGCCCTCCTTCAGGACGTCGCGGGCCACGGCGACCACGTCGGCGTCAAAGAGCGACCCCGCGTTCTCCTCGACGAAGCCCAGAGCCGCCTCCTGGCCGATCACCGGGCGATAGGGACGGTGGCTCGACATGGCCTCGATCACGTCGGCGACGGCGACGATCCGCGCCGGCAGGCCGATGCTGGGGGCCGTCAGTCCGGCCGGGTAGCCCGAGCCGTCGAGGCGCTCGTGGTGCTGGAGGGCGACCTCGGGAATGGGCCAGGGCAGCGCGGCCCGGGCCAAGATCTCGTGGCCCACCGACGAGTGCCGGCGCACCATGCGCATCTCCAGGTCGCTGAGGCGCCCCGGCTTGATCAGGATCTCCGAGGCCAGCGCAATCTTGCCGACGTCGTGGACGTCTCCGGCCTGGCCAATGAGCCGCACCAGGTCCGCGTCGAGGTCCAGGCGCGTCCCGAGGGCCGTCGCCAGGGCGCCGACGCGCACCTGGTGCCCCGCGGTGTAGGGATCGCGCGCCTCGGTGACCTGGGACAGCGCCGCCAGGGTCCCCTCCAGGGCGGTCGACAGGCGACGCACCGACTCGCCGTGGGCGATCATCCGCTCGGCCTCGTGGACGATCCGCTCGAGGCCGACGACCGTGAGCTCATCGAAGGCGTTGGGATGGCGGTCGTAGACGGCGAGCACGGCGCGCCGCCCCGCGGGTCGGAAGGGCAGCACCGCCGCCGAGCGCAGGTCGTAGCGGGTGAACTGGTCGCGCCACTGGTGCGCGATGGGCGACAGTGTCATGTCGTTGACCACGACCGGGTGGCCGCTGCGCAGCGCGATGCCCGAGGGGCCGAGACCGTTGGGCATCGCGCTCGACCACGACACCATGTTCGGGGTGATGAATCCGGTGGCGCCAACCGCCTCGACGATGTCGATCCGGCGCTCGGGACTCTCGTCGGCCACCCCGACCCACGCCAGGGCGAAGGGTCCGGCGTCGACCAGCGTGTGGCACACGTGGGCGAAGGTCTCCGCCTCGCTCGTGGGATGTGCGGGACGTTCGGTGACCGCCAGCAGCAGGTCGACGAGCTGGGTGCGCCGCACGCGCTCCCCGGCGTCGAGGTACGCGAGCAGCACCCCGGTGCACTGGCCGTGCTCGACAATCGGGTAGGAATTCACCGTGTACCAGCGCCGCTCGCCCGCGGGCGTGAGAAGTCCCTGCACCTCGCCGTAGACCGGGTCCTGGGTGGTGAGGGCGACCACGAAGGGGAGGTCGTCGCGCGAGTAGGGCGAGCCGTCCTGGTGGACCGGGTCCCAGGTGAGTCGCGTGGGATCGTCGCTCATCAGGTCCTCGCGCGAGCACCCAAAGACGCGCTCGGCGCGGTCGTTGAGGTCGAGGACGTGGCCGGTCGCGTCGCGCAGTATGAACGCCGTCGACGTCGCCTCCAAAAAGTCGCACGCCGTGAGCGCGGCCGCGAGCGTCATGGGCACGTCTGGATCCACGCCTGTCTACCCCCTTGTCGGGGTCAGCCTAGTTAGGGTTGAACGTCACTTGTAAACGGTAGTGAAGTCAATTTGGTGACAATCTCGTCGTCGCCGCCCTTTGCAAAATGGCGGCGCAACGCAGTGATCAACGGCGTCGCAACGAGGACCATCCCCCACGGGACGAGGAGGATCTGCCACAGCCAGATCGGCCACGCGCGGTGGGACAGAGCGTCGATCACCGGGAGGTGGACGAAGGCCAGACCCGCCCCCACCACCCAGAGCCACCACCAGCAGCGCAGGCGGTGCCGCGCGGTGCCGAGCAGCACCACCACCGTCGCGGCGAGCGTCAGGTACGTCGGTCCCCAGATCCGCAGATGGATGTCCAGGATCGTGGAGTTCGTCTGGAAGCCCGCCGGCAGTGGGTCGAAGGCCATCCACAGGGTCAGCCACCAGAACGCCACCGCGGGCCGCCAGCGCTCGCGCTGGGCCTCGACGACCAGGATCAGGGTGGCCAGGGCCGCGAAGTAGTAGCTCCACAGGTTCACCTCGAAGACCAGGCGCAGCCCGAGCAGCACGCCGACGAGCGACAGCAGCGTCGTCGACTCGTAGACCGCGTCGCCCAGGCGCCACCGAGCCAGCGCGACGAGAGCCACCCCGGCCAGGATCGGGGCCACCCGCGACAGCGCGAACAGGCTGGCCCCGCGCTGGGTCAGCTCCCACACGACGGTGCCACCGTAGGAGCGCGTGAAGCCCGAGCCGATCACGATCGCCCGCGCGGCCCGACCCGCCGTCGCGACCAGGAAGGGCAGGTCGACGACCGCCACCGCCGCGGCCAGACCGGCCACGTAGCGCCACCACGCCGCGCGCGGCACCAGCACCAGGAAGGGCACGGCGAGGAGCAGGGCGAACTGGTGGGTCGTCACGGCCAGGCCGAGGGCCACCCCGGCCCACCCCCACCGGCGGCGCAGGGCCGCGGCCACTCCCGCCAGGGACAGGGCCAGCGCCAGGAGGTCCTGGGGATGGTAGAACTCGAGCAGGCAGCCGAGAACCGGGGCGGCGAGGGCCACCAGCGCGAGCGTTCCCAGGTGGCGCCCGCGCAGCGGGCGCTGGCTCGCCCGCCACGTCAGGACCACGGCCCCCGGCAGGAGGGCGGCGCTCACGTATCCCACCTGCATCGTGGTCAGGGCCGAGCTCGAGCGCACCGACCACGCGAAGATCGCGTGATAGGCATGGGCGCAGTGGGGCCCGAGGGCCGCCGCGCTGGGAAAAGCGGTGGCGTGTCCAATGCGGAAGAGCGCCACCAGCAGGCCCGAGACGACCGGGTAGAAGGGCGTGATGCTGGTGTAGGGCTGGGCGATCCCGGGCAGGTGCAGGTAGCGGAAGGCGGGCGGCGGGTACGCACAGGCCAGGTGGCCGTGGGCGATCGCCCAGGTCGAGTACAGCGAGACGGCCGCGTCGCCCTCGCCGATCCCCCCAAGCAGGCGGATGGCCACCACGTACAGACCGATCGCGCCGAGGGTGCCCGCGAGGACCCACGCGGGCCGCAGGGCCGTCGACCGCCCACCCTCGGGTCGCGGTGGCGCGACCTCGTCGGGAGCCGTCATCTAGCCGTGACGGAAGGTCATGGGATAGCGGTTGAGCGCGTCGAGCGCGGCCCGCGCGGCGGCGACGACGTCGTCGCCCGCCAGAGCCACGCCGAAGCGCTCTTGGCCGTCAGCGGTCGAGCGCATCGTAACCAGCACCGGCCAGGTGCGCAGCGCCGGCACCGTCGTGGCGCCGGCCAGACGGAAGGGCACGTCGTAGCCGAGGTCGCGCAAGGCGAGCAGCGTCGCCTCGGCGCCGCCGATCAGGGGCCCGCTCGACGAGTGGCCGATGCCGACGCGTCCACGATGGGTGAGCTCCACCTCGCACGAACCGGCCGCGACGTCGTAGTCCGCTCGCACCAGGATCACGCGCGCGTCGCCCACGACCACCGGTGAAGCCTCGGCGGCTTGCTCGACGACGACGGTGATGTCTGGGTAGTAGAGGCTGGCGACCTGGAGGGCTGCCTGGGCCGTCTTGCCGGGATGGGGGCCCACCACGAGCAGCGTGACGCGCCCTCCGGCCGTGACGTCGTGCTCAATCGCCACGTTGAGCACACCGGGCAGGCTCCGCAGCTCGATCTCGAAGTCCTCGTCGATCCGCGCCGTCACGATCGCCCCTCCCCCTTCTTCTCGTAGAGCCGGTGGTCGGCGATGCGGTAGAGCTCCTCAGGATCCGTCGAGTCCTTGGGCGAGCTCGCCCAGCCCACCGTGAAGTCCAGCTCGTCGGTCGCGGCCTTGACCTGGGCCCGCAGACGGTCGAGGAACCCACTGGCCTCGACCCCCTCGGCACTGGCCAGGATCACGCCGAACTCATCACCCCCGAGACGCGCTGCGGTGTCGCCGTTGCGGACACTGCGCCGCAGGGCAAACGCGAACTGGCGCAGCAGGCCGTCGCCGTAGGCGTGACCCGCTCGATCGTTGAGGGCCTTGAAGTCGTCGAGGTCGATCATGACCAGCGTGAAGGCCCAGCCGTAGCGGGCGCTGCGCGCAGAAGCCACCTCGAGGGCGTGGTCGAACGTTCGGCGATTGTCGACCCCCGTCAGGGCGTCGTGTCCGGCGTTGAACCGCGCCAGGTGCAGCGAGAGCGCGAGCTGGGACGCCGTGCGCACGGCGTCGCACTCGTGATCCGGGACCACGGGGGGCTCGCAGAGGACCCCTGGGGTCTCGGTCAGCTGGGCGACCATCGCTGGCCACACCGGGCGCCCGCCGAGGCGAAAGCTCTGCGTGCCGAACGACTCGTGAGTCAAGACGACCACGGCGTCGGTGAGGTGGTAGCGCTCTGCCAGCCGCGCCAGCAGGCTGTAGATGAACCCCAGTCCGAGCTCGCCGTCGACCAGCTCGGCCAGCATCGTCTCGAAGAGCCACGGCCCGGCAGCCTCGCCGGGAGTCGCGGGGGCGGCGCTACGGAGGCTCACCACTCGATCACGTCCCGGCGCGTCGACGAGGTCGCTACGGTGATCCCGGGAGCTGCTCCCACGCTGAGTATCTCCCGGAGATCGCCCGACGCAACGGGCATCGAGATCAAGAAGCCCTGCCCGCGGTGGCACCCCAGCTCGAGCAGGCTTTCGACGATCACCGCCGACTCGACGCCTTCGGCGATGATCTCCTTGCCCAGGGCCTTCCCCAAGCGGATGATGGCCTCCACAATCGCCCGGTCGAAGGGGTCACGGGCGATGCCGCGCACGAAGCTCATGTCGAGCTTGAGCAGGTCGACGGGCAGGTGCTTGAGCTCCGACATGGAGGCGAAACCCGTTCCGAAGTCGTCGAGCGCGATCTCCAGCCCGAGCTCGCGGAACCCGCGCAGGGTGCGCGCGGTCTGCTCGGGGTCGTCGACAACCGCGTACTCGGTCAGCTCGATGCAGATGCGCGAGCCCGGCACGCCGTAGCGGGCCAGGGAGCTCTCGACGAACGCGATCAGGTCGCCCAGCCGGAAGTCCGCGGGTGACATGTTGACGCGGACCTTGAAGTCGAGGTTGGGGTAGTCGTGCTGCCAGACGCTCAACTGCCGGCACGCCTCGGCAAAGACCCAGCGACCGAGGCTCGTCACCAGGCCCGTCTCCTCGGCTACCGTGATGAACTCCGAGGCGGCCAGCAGGCCCTTGCTCGGGTGCTGCCAGCGCACCAGCGACTCCACCGCCAGCAGGTGACCGGTGATCAGGTCGATCTCGGGCTGGAAGTGGAGGCGCAGACCGTCGCCGTCGATCGCCTCGCGCAGCTGCAGCTCCATCTCGGAGCGCGCGTCAACGCGCTCGCGCAGCTCGCGGTCGAAGACGACCGCCCGATTGCGTCCCCGCGACTTGGCGTGGTACATGGCGAGGTCCGCGCGGCTGAGGAGCTCGGTGGGGGCGACCTTGGCCTGGGCCAACGCGATGCCGATGCTCGCGGTGTGGTTCATCACCTGCCCGGCGATCTCGACGGGCTGGGCGATGACCTCGAGCATCCGGTAGGCGCTGGCCATCGCCTCCATCTCGGTTCGCGCGCGGTCGACGAGGAACACGAACTCGTCACCACCGAGGCGCGCCACGAAGTCCCCCGTGCGCACCGAGGTGCGCAGCCGGTCGGCCATCACGACGAGGAGGCGATCGCCGTTGGCGTGACCGAGGAAGTCGTTCATGACCTTGAAGCGGTCCAGGTCGATGACCATCACCGCAGTGTCACGTCGCGCCGCGATCCGGGCGCGCAGCTCCTCGAGCAGGGCTCGCCGGTTGGCCAGCCCGGTGAGCTCGTCGTGGTTGGCGTTGAAGATGATGCGCTCTTCGGCATCGATGCGCGACTGCATCTGGACCAGCAGGGAGGCCACGGCCTGCAGCGCGTTGATCTCGGCCGGGATCCAGCTGTGCCGGTTGAAGTGGATGAAGCCCAGCACGCCCCACGTGGTCTCACCGACCAGCAGTGGCACGGCAGCGCCGGCGGCGGGCGTCGCCCCGGTCGTGTCATTGATGTGCTGCTTGTACTCGTCGCCGACGTCGTCCGCCTGGCCGGTGAGATAGGGACCTTTGAGATCTCGGGTCGCCGCGAATATCGGGTCCGCGTCAAAGGAGACCTCACCGAGCGGATCGGGGTCGGGGACGTCCTCGCGAACCGGCCACTCGGCCACCATGATGCTGAGTCCGCGCACCAGGTCGTTGCGTCGCATCAGAGCGACGTCACTGTTCAGAAACTCGCCCAGCTCGCGAATCGTCCACTGGAGATCGGCCGACCGGGTCGCCGAGGTCGCCGACATGAGCCGTTCGGCGACGCGGGCGACGAGCTCGTCGAGTCGCTGCTGGTGCGTCAGCATCGTCTCGCGCTGCGCCAGAGTCGCGATGCGGCCGAGCAGTCCCGCGAAGGCGCGCACCACCGAGCGCTCGCGCTTTGACCAGGTCTTGCCGTGGCGGGCGACCAAGAGCGTCCCGACGACTCCCTCGCGCTCGTCGTGGATGACCTCGACGAGCCCGCCCCACTCGATCCCCCGCACCGTCGCCGAGACCGAAGGCACCGCGCGATCCGACTGGAGAGCAGTCTGGACCTTGGCCGAAAGAGCGGTGAGGGCTCCGGCAGCCTCGGGCGTGGCGAAAGGCTCGAGCTCCAGGATGCTGCCATCCAATGTTCCGACAACGGCCACGATCTGCGTCCCCGCGACGACGTGAACCAGCGAGTCGACGATCAGCCGCATCTCGTCGTGCGGCTGCGCCGCGGGCGCCACAGTGGATTCGACCATCAGGACAGGCCTTTCGCGTCGGCGACTCCACGCCGATCTGTCTCGCCATCGTAGGGCTAAAGGCCAAAAATCGGCAAGTTGTCGTTTCGCTACATTTCGACAACGCACTCGTCGTTGTCGCTGGATGTTGTGCGCACCCACACGTCGTCGAGTCGTCGACGGATGCTGTGCGCAGTGGCGGGCGCCGCGACCGACACCCGCAGCACCATCGCAATCGTCTCGCCCGGATCGAGAGCGAACAGCTCGTCAAAGCGCGTAGAGAGATCGAACATCTCGTCCAGGTAGCGCTCACCACCGAGCTCACGGCGCTCGAAGTCGTTGGTAGCATAGAGAAAGACGGGAACAACGGGCTGAACGGCCAAGCCAGCCATCGTCGCCGTCAGCCAGAAGCGCTCCATCGCCGCCCCCGCGCGCATGTACCACAGAGGCTCCACCCGCGGCACCGTGATCGCCGCCAGCGCCGAGGACGTCGAGACCATGAGCTGAGTGCGCAGGCCGAGCATCCGACCCGCCCGCCACTCGGCCAGGTGGGCCATGACGTCGGGGCGCTCCAGGAGCCCGAGTGCGGCCACGCTGGTCGGATCCATCTCCAGGGTCCGCACGTCCAGGCCCTCGTCGAGCGGGTCCCGCCCCGGCAGGCGGACCTCACCGAGCATCTGGCCGCGAACGGAGGGGATGAGGAAGCGCAGGCGGTCGCAGCGGCCCAGGATGTCGCCCGCCGTGCCCAGCTCCGTGGGCGAGCTCAGCAGTCGCAGACCCGCGCCCTCCGCGCCGACGGCCCGTCGGAGGGTCTCCACGTCGTCGCTGCCCAACGTGACGTCGGGGTTCCCGGCCTGTCGGTTGGTCATCCGGAGCGGCACAGCGGGATTGAGAGCGGCGAGCTGGGAGTCCGCGCCGTGTCCCAGACGCAGCGTGGCCACGTGCGAGCTGCCGACCCCCCGGGGGAAGAGCTGAACCTCACCCAGGCGCTCGGTCGCGGCGGCCGCGACGCGCGCGTTCAGAACCGCCGCGCCCAGGGCCACGTAGGTGCCCCGGTGCGCGACGTCCATGGCGGCCGGTTGGTCCGACACGAGGAAGACGCGAACCTCCTCGTCGTCGGCCTCGAAGCGCCAGGGCTGGACGTTTCCTCCCGAGGGCGCGCGCCGGGCCGCGTCGACGATCAGCGTGACGTCGTCGACGTCGACGGGCACCGGATCCTCGGGTGGCGCAGCGTCGAGGTCGATGTCGGAGTCGATCTCCAGGTCGACGGGGGCGATCCCGCCGAGGGTCTCTTCCAGGTCGATGCGGATCCGACCCGAGGCAAGATCTGCTCCCAGGGCGAGGTGGCGCAGAGCGGTGGCCACCGAGGCCGCGCCCAGCGTCACCTCGCTCGCCAGCTGGGGCCACCCGGTAATCGTCGTGCCCAGCTCGAAGAACGTGACCGCCCCCCGGGCCGACACCTCCGCCGTGCCGAGGAGCCGGAGCAGGTACGGGCCCTTCTCGACCAGCGTCAAGCTGGCCAGCCGCTCCGCTGTCATGTCGCCGAGGAGTCCGTGGAAGAGCGGGCGGTCGGGCTCGAGATCGAAGCGTTCCACGTCGAGCACTCCGCGGTCGCTCGTCTCCATGATGACCGGGATCCGGCGGTCGCGAGCCGCCTCGCGCACCAGGTACTTCATGTCCAGCGAGTCGCACTCCTCGACGACCGCGTCGAGACCGTCGAGGAACTCGTCGAGGTTCTCGGGCGTCAGGCCGTCGCTCAGGACCCGCACGGACACGTAGGGGTCGATCTCACCGATCCGTCGTGCCGCGACGATCGCCTTGTTGAGACCGAGGTCCAGCACGCTGACCGGCAGACGGTTGAGGTTGGTCAGGGACACCGTGTCAAAGTCGGCCAGGCGCAGCTCGCCGGCCAGTCCCTCCATGGCGATGACGTGGGCGACCGAGTGACCGGCGCTCGCCCCGACGATGCCGACGCGCAGTCCCCGCAGGCGATTCTGCTCCTCGGCGGTGAGCTTGGGACGATTCCGGTCGAGGCGCACCCGGATGAACGCGCGGGGACCGAGCAGCCGCACGACGGCGCGCCGCCACGGGTAGTAGACCCAGCGTGACGGCTCCTCGAGCTCCCTGGCCGAGGGGGTGGGCTTGAGCTCCGCGACCAGGGCCTGCTGCTCAGCCAGCCGGTCGATGGTCTGCAGGGCCGGGTCTTCGCGCAGAATCCGCAGGACCTCGCGATCGCTGCGGATGGCGACGTCGAGCACCAGCGGACGGAACGACTGCGTGCGCGGGGACGCGGCATCGAGCGACGCGGGGCCGGTCTGGCGGGGTCCGCGAGCCAGCTGCTCGGCCTCGCGCCGCAGGGCGCGTCGATTGTCGTCATCGGCCAGGTCGTAGCTGCGTCCGCGTTGCCAGGTGACGGCGTAGGTGCGGTAGCGCTCGTCGGGGAAGGGAACCCAGTTGCGACTCAGGACCTCGCCGCCGGCGACCTTGCCGACGGGGATCAGCTGATCCGAGACCGCGGCGATGGTGCGCTCGGCCCCGAGCCAGGTCGCCGCGTGCGTCATCATCCGTGAGATCGTCGCGACCATCCGCACCCCGAGCGACGAGGCGCCCTTGGCCCAGCCGCCCTTGGCCTCGATCACGCCCAGGCGGGCCTCGCGGTCGATGAGGTCACCGATCTCGTTGATCTCGGGCAGGGAGGCCAGCTCCTCCATGAGGGCGGCGTCCCACCGGGTCTCGAGCGGCCCGTGGAATCGCAGGCCCGCGACCGGCTCGCCGTCGGGGGCGAATCCCACGAAGAACAGCGGGACGCCGCGACCCTCCTCGAGCTCACGGCGCCGCAGGGTTCCCTCAAAGCCGTAGCTGCGGTACTTGCCCTCGGCATCGTCGAGATACCGACGCCACAGGTCGGGTCGCTCGAGCGGGTGGTGTCCCTCGAACCGCACCCCCGACGCCTCGTCGATGAAGCTCGCTCCGTATCGATAGCGAAGCACCACTGATCTCCTCTCCGGCCACCGACGAACTCGCTCGTGACGCGCCCGGCGCACGCCTCGGCGCCATAAATCAGGCTACCGAGCACGATTCCGCGAACGGTGCATGGTCGCCGCGCGTGACGCCCTCGAGCCGCCACGTGCCGGCATCGGTAGTGTGCTGGGGTGACCGCAGCGCTGGTGATCTGGGGCGCGATTGCTGGCCTCATCGTGGGATCGTTCCTCAACGTCGTGATCTACCGGATTCCCCGCGGGCTCTCCGTGGTGGCGCCGCGATCGGCGTGCCCGATGTGCCACGCGCCAATCGCCGTGCGCGACAACGTCCCGGTCATCTCGTGGCTGGCCCTGCGCGCGCGGTGCCGCTTCTGCGGTGCCCCCATCTCGGCGCGCTACCCGCTCGTCGAGTCCGGCACGGCACTCACCTTCGCGCTGGTCGCGTGGCGCATCGGCCCCCACCCCCAGCTGGCAGCGTTCCTGGTGTGCGCCGCCAGTCTCCTGGCGCTGGCCCTCATCGACGTCGAGCACCTGCGCCTGCCCACGCGCGTCGTGTATCCCGCCAGCATCCTGGTGATCGCCCTGCTGCTCGGATCCTCCGCCCTCCTTGATCAGTGGCACCGCAGCCTGATTGGCGCCCTCTGCGCGCTCGCGTGGCTGACGCTCTTTGGCGCCATCCACCTGGCCAGCCCACGGGCCCTGGGTGCTGGAGACGTGCGGCTGGCGCCGCTGCTGGGCTTCGCCCTCGGCTGGCTGAGCGTCGGTGCGGTCGTCGTCGGCTTCTTCGTGGCGAACCTGGTGGGATCGATCGTGGGCGTCGCGCTGCTGTCCGCACACCGGCTGGAGCGGCGCCAGCCCATTCCCTACGGCGTGTTCCTGGCGATTGGGGCTGGGGTCGCGATCCTGTTCACCCCCCAGATCCTGAGTCCGTGGCCGGCCCTGCACGCCTTGCTCGGCTAGCTCAGTACACGAACTCGGTGCGCAGCCCCTCGCTGTCCCACTCGCCGTCGGTGGGTACCCGGGTGGCCGCGCGACCGTTGACGCGCCGGGCCGTCCACAGCAGCGCCGCCACGTCGTAGAGGTGCTTGCCGGGCACGGCCAGCTCCGCGTCGATCACCGCCGTGATGCCCGGGACACGGCGCACCAGGAGCGCGCGACGCTCCTCGCGTCCCTCCTCGCGGAGCTTCGACCAGCGCAGCGGCACGTCGCCGTTCAGCTGGTAGAAGCTCAACTCGGGATGCCCCGAGTACAGGGTGCGCTGGCGGAAGGGCGACAGCTCGGCAAAGAGCTCCCGGTAGTGATTGAGGCGCACGATGGTCACCGCGTCCAGTCCCTCGTCGTGCCACTGCGCGGGCTGCAGGTGCCAGCGCGTGGGCGCCGCCGTGAGGGTCAGCGCCCGGTTCCCGAGGAGCGCTCGGGCCACCACGTCGCACGTGCGCCGCGGCGACGACGGGTCGTCGCGGTAGCCGATCGGGGCGTAGATCACGATGGTGGCAAAGGAGGGCCGTTCGCTCAGCACCTCCAGGATCGACGCGTAGACCTTTGGGGACTCGGGCGAGAAGGTCGCGGCGTGCAGCTTGGCCGGAGCCACCAGCCATCCCCCCGACACCGGAACCACGCCAGCCACCAGGACGTAGGGAAGATCCGGACCCCGGTGCAGGGTCACGGCGCGTCAGTCCTTGGGAATCGTGAACCCCAGGAACTCGAGGGAGCGCGCCAACTCCTTCTGGTGAGCGCTGGTCGCGACCGCACTCTCGTACGTTATCGTCCCGTCGACCACCAGCTTGGCCAGGTCCGCCTCGAGGACCTGCATGCCCTCCTTGGCGTTGGTGAACATCACGTTGATGAGCTGGTTGGATCGGCCCTCACGGATGAGGTTGCGCACCGGACTGGTGGCCACCAGGACCTCGAAGGCGGCCACCATGCCGCCATCGGTCCGGGGCACCAGGCGCTGGGCGATGATGGCCGTCAGCGAGGCGGCCAGCTGCACGCGGGTCTGCTCCTGGCGCCAGGCGGGGAAAACGTCGATGATGCGGTCGATGGCCTGGGGCGCGTCGTTGGTGTGCAGCGTCGCGAAGACCAGGTGGCCCGTCTCGGCCATGGTGAGGGCCATCTGGATCGAGTCGATGTCGCGCATCTCGCCCAAGAGCAAGATGTCGGGGTCCTCGCGCAGGGCGGAGCGCAGCGCCCGCTCAAAGGACGGGCTGTCCAGGCCGATCTCGCGCTGAGTCACCGCCGACATCTTGTGGTGATGGACATACTCGACCGGGTCCTCGATGGTCAAGATGTGAGTCGCCCGTGTCTCGTTGATGCGATCAACGATGGAGGCGAGCGTCGTGGACTTGCCCGAGCCCGTCGGACCGGTCACCAGCACGAAGCCCCGCGGCTGGGTCGCCACCCACTCGGCCGCCCAGGGCAGCCCGAGCTCCTCGAAGCTGGGAATCTTCGTCGGGATGATGCGCAGCGAGACCGCGACCTGGCCGCGCTGGGTGAAGACGCTGCCGCGCACCCGCGCCAGGTCCCGCCACGAGAAGGCGAAGTCCACGTCCATCATCTCGTCGAACGTCGCCTTCTGACCCTTGGTGAGCAGCGGAAACGCGATCGCGCTCACGTCGGCGGCGTTCAAGACGCTCGACCCCTCGATCGGCACCAGGCGTCCACTCACCCGAATCCGCGGCGCCGATCCGCCCGCGAGCAGCAGGTCCGATCCGTGGTGCTCCCAGAGGATCTGGAGCCACTGATCGACTCCGCTCACGTCAACTTCAGGTGCCATCTTGCGACCTCTCGTCGTCACGCTCACTCAACGAGGAAGAGGTGGGCGCCGCTCGCCGGAGCAGCACACCCACCTCTTCCCCATAGGACCGTCGAAACAGTCCCCACGCGCCGCATCCTTCACGCGTTCCGCGCGAGATCTGACGCGTCTCGTCGGTAACTACTTGAGTGCCGTCGCGCACGCCCCATTGACTCCGGAGGGGTTCTGCGTCGCGTCGTACCACGTTGGGGTCGTAGCGGTCTTGGCCACCAGGACGTCGCCAGAATTAATAGTCCCGGATCCTCCATATGTGCCGGACGGGACAACTCCCTTGGACGCAATGGCAACCAGATACGTGCTGGCGTTGCCGGTCGGCCAGGTCTGCAGGAAGGGCCCACCAGCGATGGTGTAACCCGCGTCGACGTTATTCGCTGTCATGATGTCATCGCTCCAAGCCGTGAGGGACGCCGTTCCAACTCCCAACTGTGGGTTCGATGCCTCTAGGGCGGCGACAGCGGTGTTCACCGTGCTGGCGTCAGTCTCGCACGCGGCGATCGAGCTCTTCCCGGTCACCCCGCCCAGCGCGAACACCACGATGGCGGCCAGGATGCCCAGGATCACGATGACGATCAGCAACTCGATGAGGGTGAAGCCGCCCTCACCGTCACCTCGTGATCGCTGCTCCTGCAAACGCCGGAGGGTAGAAATCATTACGTCCTGCCTTTCAGTAGCCGGAGCCGACAATACGGATATTCGCCACGCACGAAACCCGTGGTTCTGTCTATCACGTGCGAAGCCGTCGGGCAAGAATCACAACACAACTGCCCCACAATTTCGAAGAACCCTGAGAGGCCGAACGCCCGCCACGGACACCGAGACCCGGCGCAAAAACCCTGAGTATTGTCGACGTACGCGGTCGCGAGACCGTGATCGCCCTACCTCACACTCCACGTCAGGATCGTCATGGAAACGTCACACGTGGATGGGGAGCTGCAGCTTCCTGGAGGGTTCAACGGGCTGTCGATGAAGCCGACCGTGGCCGACGCCAGCGGAACCCACGAGCTCGGCGGGCCGCTGGCCGGGATCGATCCACCCGACGAGACGTCGTAGGCCTGGACCGTGACCAAGCGGCTGAACACCCCACCGACCTGCAGGGTGCACCAGGTGGCCATGGAGACGGACGGCTCGTAGGCCGGCGACGTCTGACCAAAGCCGACGACGGCCGCACCGGGGCACGGGCCCGACCACGCGCCGTTGGTCACGCCGCTCGGGTACCAGTCGCGCGCGTCGCTGATCGCCACGCTGAGCGCCCCGTCGGCGCTGTAGGTCAAGCTGCGCCCCATCTGGAAGTGGGCACTGGAGCCCAGATCGCTGCTCGCCCATCCCGCCAGCGTGGTCACGATGAGCGAGCCGAGCAGAAGAAACGCCATGGCGAAGATGAGCGAGCTGCCACGGTCGCCTCGGGACGCCCCAGCTCCCGGCTCGCCTCGACCGCGCGAGCGCTGAGGGGTCACCCCCCGGGACTCGGGTGCCCGCCGCCGGAAGAGCGTGATCGTCACGGCCGGACCCCTAGCTGCCCGTACCGACGGGGTCGATGACGACGATCTGCACGGCCTCGGCGACCCCGTGTCGTCCGAAGGCGCTCAGGGTCAGGCGCTGCGCGCCGTCTTGGTTGTCAGCCGGACAGATGGTGACCCACGATGCCGTCGAGGGATCCCAGTACTGCGGAGCGCTCAGCGAGAGCGACTCTCCCGCCGTGAGGATGAGGCCCGACATGTTGAGCTGGTCCGTGCCGTAGGTGAAAGCGCCAGCCAGTCCCGAGGGGCTGGTCGCGCTGTAGGTGATCTGGCCACTCGCCCCCGCGCAGGGGGTGTAGGCGGGGCTCGCCTGCTCCTGGATCTCGTAGGTCACCTGCTCGGCAGCGTTACGCAGGGCGACGTCCAGGCCCGCGAGGCTCTGGTGGGTAGCAGATCCAGCGATGGTAGTGGCGTAGCCTGACATCAGGGCAACCGACGTCAGAGAGATCACCAGCAGGGCGAGCAGCACCTCGAGCAGGGTGTCGCCACGGTCGGATCCTCGCGCGCTAGCAACGCGCCGGTGCGACCGACCTCGCCGAGCAGCCTCGTTGTCTAATGGAGGTCTCGCCGCACGATCAGTCACGGTAGGCATGGGACATGCGGCTCAGGCGTTGGGGTACGAAGACGTGAGCGTCAGGTTGTTGCCGGTTCCTCCACCATTGCAGGTCAGGTTCTGCACGATCACGCTCTCCGCGGTGAGCTTGGCGTTGCCGGCGATGCTCAACGTGGTCTGTGGCGCGTAGAGGATGCCGTAGGTCCCGAGATTGACGATTGTCGACCCCTTGATGGTGAGCTGGGCGGGTGCCGCGATGTTGGGCGCCGAGTTGCTCCACAGGAGGATGGAGCCCCCCGAACTCGACATGTCAATTGTCGGAATCGTCGTCGGCGTCGTCGAGCCGATCACGTAGACCGTGCCCGGCGTGAAGGTGGAGGGCCACGAGGATCCCAGGTACACAATGCTGGTGTACCCGAGAAGACTCGCTGCTTGACTCACCGTGTCACCCGCCAGGGGATCGGGCGATGGCCCATAGGTGATGGTCAGGGGATTGCTGTGGCCGTGGCCCAGGTAGATCGTCTGGGAGGGAGAGCCGTAACCCGTCCCGAAGACATTGGTCACACCGGAGAAGGGATTGGAGTTGCCCTGCTGCGAGATGGTCAGCCCATTCAGCCCGACCGACACAGCACCCACGCTGCACGGGTTGCCATTGAAGGATGTCGAGGACTGCTGCCCGCCAACGCCGAGTACCAGGCCCGGGCTCTGGATCGGCGTTCCGCTCGGGCAGAGACCCTGACCCGGTGGTGTGCACTTGACGAGGCGAACCCAGTTGCGCGGGCTCGCCCCGATGCTGTAGCTCCACCCTCCACCCGTCCCCGCTAGTCCCGTGTCGACGACGTCGATGATCACCGCCTGGATGCCGTACGTTGAGATCCACCCAGTGCGCGCGGCGGTCGTGGGATCCGTGAGGCACCCCGAACCCGAGGTCGTCGCCGAGCACGAGACCCCCGAGATGCTCACGTTCAGGTTCGGGCTGGGAACGTGGCTGGCCAAGGTCGTCATCGCGTCGTAGGTGACCTGACCCAGGTCGTCAACGGAGCACTGCCATCGCACCAGCGCCAACGTGGAGACCGAATTGCCAAACGATGAACTCGGCACCAGGCCGTAGGCGACGTCGAGAGCCGACTGCCCCGCTGTTGCCGGAACCTGGAACCCCAGCAGCCACGCATCGGCGCTCGACAGGTTCGGGGGACATACGACGGGATTCAGGGCGGACGAGTCGAGGGTCACCTGCGATGCGCTCTGGAGATCATTGAAGTACGACGAGGAGACGACTTGGGCGTCCGCCGACGACGTCAGGCGATTCGCCACCGTGGCGTGCCCCTTCATGAGCCCAATGAGCGAGAATGTCGCCGCGCCAATCAGCACCGGGATGATCAAGAAGGTGATCAGCATCTCGAGCAAGGTGAATCCCGACTCGCCGGCGCACCGATAGTGAACCGGACGCAGTCGCCCCCTCTGGGCCGATCGCGGAGCACCTCCCCGCGAGGAGAGTTGATGACGAAAGTTCATGCACACCTCCCCGCCCGGCCCTCGGTCCTCAGTGCACCTGGACCTGATTGTAGATACCGTACATTGCGGATATCAACGCGATCGCAACAAATCCCACGACCACGCCCATGGCGACGATGATGGCCGGCTCAAAGAGTGACGTCGCGTGGTCGACCTTCGTCTCGAGTTCGCGTCCGTAGTAGGCCGCGGCCACCTCGAGCTGCTGGTCGAGCGTTCCCGTCTCCTCGCCCACACGCAGCATCTGGCGCGCGGCACCAGGAAAGAGCCCCGTACGAGCGAGCGGCGTCGCCAGGCCCTGACCCTCCATCATCTCGTCGCGAATGTGCTCAATGGCGGTTCGATACACGCTGTTGTTGGCCGACTCGGCCATCACCGCCATCGAGCGAGGCATGTCAACACCCGCACGAAGCATCGAGGCGAGAATGCGCATGGTGCGCTCGAGAATCGACGTCTGGGTGATGTCGCCGATGACCGGGATACGCAGGATCCAGGAGTCCAGGATGGCTCGACCGTTCTGGGTACGTCGCATCGTGAGGAAACCGACGACGAGCAGAACCATCGCCCCCAAGACGAGGAACCACCAGCGCGTCAGATAGCCCGAGAAGTTGAGCAGCATCCGCGTGACCAGCGGGAGCTTGGCGTCGAGTGACTTGAAGAACGTCACGAAGCGCGGGAGGACGAAGACGGTCAACACGATCACGACCACCACCGACATGACGGCGACCACCACCGGGTAGATCAGCGCCGACGTGATCTTGGCCCGGGCCTTGAGGTCTCGGTCCATGTAGTCGGCCAGCTGGTTGAGGACCTGATCCAAGTCGCCCGTCAACTCGGCGGACTCCAGGATTCCGACGTAGTAGTTCGGAAAGGCCTCGGGATGAGCGGCCGCGGCCACGGCGAACGTGTCGCCATTGCGCAACGAGTCGATCATGTCGGCGATGACAATTCGCATCATCTTGCCCGTCGTCTCCTCGAGGATCACCTCGAGCGACTCCATGATGGGCACTCCGGCGCGGATGAACACCGAGAGCTGACGCGAGAAGTTCATCACCTCCTTACGGGGGACCATCTTCTTGGTTATCTCGAACTTGAGGATGCTGCGCTTCTCGTTCACCTCGACCGGCTGCAGGCCCCGGCGCATCAGAGCCATGTGGGCCGCACCGGCCGAGATCGCCTTCTCCACCCCCTTGATCGACTGACCTTGGGCGTCCAAGGCCACGAAGTTGAACTGCTTGATCGGCAGATCCTTCTGCTTCTTGGGCTTCTTTCCTGGTATGCGCTTACGATCCTTGCTGGTGCTCTTGGCCACGGCTCTCTCGCGCTTGCGAGCCCGTGAGTCGTCGTGCTCCTTCTTGGAGGCGCGCTTCGCGTCAGCCCGCGTCGACTTGTCGTCGTCGGCGGCGCTCATAGCGTGTACACGCTTCGAATCACCTCATTGATCGTCGTGATGTCCTGGGCCACCAAGTTGAGCGCCTCTTGACGCAAGGTGCGCATGCCTTGCTTCACGGCGAGGGTGCGCAGCTCCTCCTGGGTCGCCCAGCCGACGATCAGGCGACGAATCTCGGGCGACATCGTCAGCAGCTCGTAGATGCCGATTCGGTCCTGGTATCCCGTGTGGCTGCAGTAGTTGCATCCCGCGCCGTGGAAGAAGGTCTCCTTGGGCTGTCCACCGCTCTCCTCGTAGAAGAGCAGCTCCTCGTCGGTCGGCGTGTACTGCACCTGGCAGGAGGTGCAGATCCGGCGCAAGAGGCGCTGGCCGACGACGGCCAGGACCGACGAGGCGACCAGGAATGACTCGATACCCATGTCGAGCAGGCGATGGAGGGCGGCGACCGCGTCGGTCGCGTGCATCGACGAGATGACGAAGTGACCCGTCAGCGCGGACTGGACGGCCACCCGCGTCGTCTCGACGTCGCGCACCTCGCCGACGAGGATCACGTCAGGGTCCTGGCGCAGGATCGACTTCAGGCCGGTGGCGAAGGTCAGGCCCGCGGTGTCGTTGGTCTGGATCTGGTTGATCATCGGGAACACGTACTCGACGGGGTCCTCGATCGTCATCACGTTCATCGCCTCGTTGCCGATCTCGGACACCGTGGCGTAGAGCGTCGTCGTCTTGCCGCTCCCGGTGGGTCCAGCACACAGCACCATCCCGAAGGGGGCGCGCACGAGCTTCGAGTAGGCGTGGTGGGTGTCGGTCGGCATCCCGAGATCCGCCAGGCGCAGCAGGGAGCGCGTCTTGTCCAAGATCCGCAGCACGCACTTCTCGCCCATGATCGTGGCCACGGTCGAGACCCGGACGTCGATCTCCTTGCCGTCGATGGTAACGGTGAGCTGCCCGTCTTGGGGACGGCGGCGCTCGACGATGTTCATGTCGGCCATGATCTTGATGCGACTGACCAGTCCCGGGCCCATCGCAGCGGGCAGCTCCAAGATCTGACTGAGCGCGCCGTCGATGCGGAAGCGCACCCGCACCACGTCGTCAGAGGGCTCGATGTGGACATCGGAGGCGCGGTCGCGCATGGCCTGGGTAAGGATGCGGTCGACGACCTGCACGATGGGCGCATCGTCGGCCACGATCTCCGGAGCGACCGCCTCGGGCCCGCGGCGGCGCGACTCCTCGACGACCTTGAAGGCCTCGACCAGGGACCCCACATCGCTGATGGCCCGGTACTTGCTGTCGAGGGCCCACCGCACGTCCGACAGCGAGGCGATCTCCAGGCGCACCGGATGCCCGATGCGAGCGGCCACCTCGTCGCTGAGTCCGGATCGGGGGTCCGCGCAGGCCACCACGATGGTCCCGCCATCTTCGCGCACCGGGACGACGAGGAACTCTCGCGCGAACTCCTCGTCGAGCATCTTGAGGACCGCTACGTCGACATCCACCTGGTGGAGATTGACGACCGGCAGCGAGAGCAGGATGGACAGGGCGGTCGTCAAGGTGCGTTCGTCGATGGCCCCCGTAGCGACCAGGATCTGGCCCAGGCGGAGTCCACTGCGCTTCTGCTCGTGTAGAGCTCGAGCCAGCTGCTCGGTCGTGATCGCTCCCGACTTGACGAGCGTGTCACCCAGGCGACCGACCTTGGGCGCGTTCTCCTGGTCAATCGCCCCCGGGGCGTTCTGCTCGAACGGGCGTTCGTCAGCCGGGCGATCCTCCAGATCGACGATGGTCGCTCCCGACGCGTGGGCCGTCACCTCGGATCCCTTGTGGGACGTGTCCTTCTTGTGGTCCTTGTGGGAAACGTCCTTGTCTCGCCGCTTAAACGCCACCGACACTCCGTTCTGCGCGGTAGGTAGAGAATCTGTCACACGGCAGGCAGAAGCGCAACATCGCCACGCACGAACGCCACGCCTCTGACCAAGCCCAGCGTAGTGAGCCCAGCACGTGCCGAGCGGAATGTTGGCGTGTCGTGCCTATACGAAGCGCAGTCTTGACCGCGGCGTGATGACGACGGCCTTGTCGCGCGCCAGGAACTCCGCACTCTGGCGCAGGGCATCGACCAGGTCGCCAGGCAGCTCGATCGTCTCGTCGCCCACGGTGACGAACACCGGGGCTCCCGAGGCAGTGACATCAGCGACGCGGTCGTAGATCGTCCACTCATCGGTAGGGATGATTGTCTGAGAGACCACGGGCACCTCGCTTTCGCTCCTCCGAACGTTGTTGAGTTTTCTCTCAGTTTACCGGGACCTGATCTGTTGTGAGCGGATGGTCTCGCTGACCCATCACCAGAACCGATGCCTCTCATCACGACTTTAGGGTCGCACGCACCGCTGCGCGGTGGTATGACGGGCTCACGGGGGAAGTGTTGACCCGGGGGGTAGAGAAAGGCGCCCCATGATCGAGTTGCAAGACCGGCCCGCCGAGGCGGCTCCGTCGCCGCGGCCCGGGATCTACCCGGCGCACCTCACCCGCCGCGTGACGACCGAGCACGGCGTGACCTACGTGCTGCGCCCCATCCGCCCCGACGACGCCGACATCCTCCAGCGCTTCCACGGCGCGCTCTCCCCCGACTCGGTCTTTCGCCGCTACTTCTCCCTGCATCCCGAGTTGTCACCCGCCGAGCTGACCCACCTGACGACCGTGGACTACGTGGACCGCATGGCCTTCATCATCATCGAGCACCAGGACCTGGTGGCGGTGGGCCGTTACGACCGCATCGACACCTCGGATCGCGCCGAGGTGGCGTTCCTGGTGGCGGACAGCTACCAGCACCAGGGCTTGGGCCTGCTCCTGCTCGACCATCTGGCCCGCGCCGCCTGGGACTGCGGCATCACCACCTTCGTCGCCGAGACCCAGGCCGACAACCGTGCGATGATGGGGGTCTTCCGCGCCTCGGGGTTCCCCGTGACGGCGCGACTGGAGGACGAGATCATCTACGTGCGCTTCCCCATCGCCCCCACGCCCGAGAGTGAGGCGGCCTTCGAGGCGCGCCGGCAGCGCTGGGCCGCGGCGCGAGCTGCCGCCCTGCGCTGAGATGCTGATCACCCACGAGATCCTCGACTCGACGGGGCACGAGGATCCGGGGCATCCCGAGCGTCCCGCGCGGCTCGACGCCGTGTGGGCCGGCGTTGCCGACCTCCACCTCGACAGCGACGTGGTGCGCGTGCCCGTGCGCAGCGCCGGCCGCGCCGAGCTGGCGCGCGTGCACGAGCCGGTGTACCTCGACCACCTGGGCGCCTTCTGCTTCGAGGGCGGCGGTGAGCTGGACCCCGACACCTACGCCACCTACGACTCGTGGCCGCTCGCCCAGCAGGCCGCCGGGACGGGCCTCGCCGTGCTCGAGGAGCTCCACCGGCGCGGCGAGGGCGTCGGCTTCGTGGCGGTGCGCCCGCCGGGCCATCACGCCCTGCGCGACCGCGCCATGGGCTTCTGCCTCATCAACAACGTGGCGGTCGCCGCCGCGGCCCTGCGCAGCGCCGGCGAACGCGTGGCGATCATCGACTGGGACGTGCACCACGGCAACGGGACCCAGGCCATCTTCTGGAACGACCCCGACGTGCTCTACGTGTCGGCCCACGAGTGGCCGCTCTTCCCGGGCAGCGGCGTGGCCGCCGAGGTCGGCGGCCTGACGGCCGTCGACCGCACGGTGAACCTGCCCCTGCCCGCCGGGGCCACCGGCGACGTGGTCCTGCGGGCGCTCGAGGAGGTCGCCGGGCCCGTCATCGACGACTTCGACCCCACCTGGACCCTGATCTCGGCCGGATTCGACGGGCACCGCGACGATCCGATGGCCGACTTCGAGCTGACCAGCGGGGACTACGCGCGCCTCGCGGCCTGGGTGCGCGGCTTCGCGCGCCCCGGCCGCCTGGCGCTCTACCTGGAGGGCGGCTACGACCTGGACGCGCTGCGCCACTCGGTCGCGGGGACCTTGGCCGAGCTGCTCGACGCCTCCACGCCGCTCGAGGGTCGCAGTCAGGGCGGCCCCGGCGTCGACCAGGTGGCCCGCATCCGGACCGAGCGCCACCAGACGCTCCAGTTGGTGCGGGCCCAGGCGCTCGGGGAGGCACCATGAAGAGACCGGCCCGGATCGTGGTGGGCTACGACGGGTCGGCCCACGCCGACCAGGCGCTCGACTTCGCCTTGATGCTGGCCGACTCCTGCGGCGCCGAGGTGCTGGTGCTCCACGCGACGGGACTCCTGGAGCGCTACGAGCACCGCGACGTGACCCGCCTGCCCCACCAGGTCGCCGCGCGGGTCGCCGCATCGCGGCTCCCTGCCACCCGGGTCCACTTCGCCTTCGACGACGGCGACCCGTGCACGACCCTGCTGCGGGCGGCCGACATCGATCCGGCCGCCGACCTGATCGTCGTCGGCACCCGGGGGCACACCACCCACAATGGGCGACTGCTTGGATCAACCAGCCTGGAGCTGGCCGAGCACGCGACGGTGCCTGTCGTCATCGTCCCGCTACAGGAGGGGCCGTCCCGCACGTAGGCGGCGCCTCAGGTCAGCGAGCACCCAGGAGAACGGCAGGGCGCGCAGCACCGGCGGGAGGTGACGGTGCACGCGCGCCACCTGGCGCAGGCCCCGGCGCAGACGCCGCTCGCTGGTCGCCGAGAGATGCAGGCCGAGGTCCTCGCGCAGGTGGAGGGGCAGGAACGTCGCGGCCAGGGCCCGCGATAGCGGGGCGAACGCGCGCAGGGGCCACGGGAACGCCGTGAGGTCGAGCACCTCGCGCAGGTAGGCCCGCGTCGCCGGGTCCAGGCGCGCCGACGCCAGCCCCGCCGCGACGTGGCTCGCCAGGGCGGCCCGGTCGGGGGGCCAGGCCGCGGCGGGCACCTGCAGGGTGGTGGCGAGGCGCGCGGCGTGGCGGTAGAGCGCGTCGAGCTCGGCCTCGGGCACCGGGTCCGGAGCGAGGGCCGCCAGCACCTCGACCGCCCCCTGGAACAGGCAGGCGGCGACCCACAGCTGGAGGTCGGGATCGAGGGCGTCGTAGGGCACCGGAGCCCCCGGCGCCGAGCGCACCCGGCGGTGCTCGGCGGTGATCGCGCGCCCCAGGGCGCGGCACTCCGCGTCGGTGCCGACCAAGCTGACCGCGAGGTACGCGAGCGTGGTGCGCGTGCGGCGCCCGGGGTGGCGGCGCAGCGAGCCCTCGGGCACGGGTTCGGCGGCCACCGCGTGGCCGACCGCCGGAAGGCTCAGCTGCCACACGACATTGGCCCCCGCGCCCACCAGGACCAGCCCGCTCAACAGGTCCCCGACCAGCGCGGGGGACAGGCCCGAGCCCGACTGGTCGCGTATGCCCCTCACGGGCCACCCGGCCCGGTCACGCCAACTGTCACGACCGTTACACTAACCCCCATGTCCCCGTCCCCGACGCGCGCCTCCCGGGTCACCGAGAGCGTCGGCTTCCGCCTGAGCCGCGTGGCCCGCGCGCTGCGCGCCCAGTGGCGCGACCAGCTGGCCGACCTCGGCGTCGAGCCTCCCGAGGCGGCGGCGCTGCGCGTGGTGGCCGCCCAGCCCGGCGCCGCGCTGCGCCAGCTGGCCCGGATCCTCGGCTCGGACCCGATGTCGACCAAGCGCTGCGTCGACGCGCTCGAGGCCCGCGGCCTGGTCGCCAGCACCCGGCAGGGCGAAGGCCGCCCCCGGGCGCTGCGGGTCACCCCGGCCGGCACGGACCTGGTGGGCGAGATCGAGCGCCGCGCCGCTGCTCGCGAGGACTCCGTGGCGAGCGCCCTCGGCCCCGCGGCGGTCGCCCAGCTGCGCCGGGCCCTCGACCAGCTCGAGGCGAGCCTGACCTCCGAAACGAAAGGCTGACCATGGATCGTCACCACCACCACCACTCCGCCTCCGGCGACGCGCCGGCCACGTGGGATCAGCGCTACGCCACGACCGGCTGGTCGAGCGTGCCCGACGCCGAGCTGGTCGCGCTCGCCGCCACCCTCGAGGTGGGAACCGCGCTCGACCTCGGCTGTGGGACCGGGCGCAACGCCGTCCACCTGGCGTCGGTCGGCTGGGCGGTGACCGGCGTCGACTCCTCGGCCGTCGGCCTCGACCAGGCCCGCGCCGCCGCCGCGGGCCTGCCCGGTCACCTGACCCCGGTCTTGGCGGACCTGGCCGACTACGAGCCGACCGCCACCTACGACCTGGTCGTCGTGGCCAACATCCACCTGGCCCCCGCCGAGCGGCCGCACCTGTTCGCGATCGCCCGGCGGGCCCTGGCCCCGGGAGGACATCTCTACCTCGTCGGTCACCACCGCGACGCGCTCGGCCTGGCCGGCCCGCCGATGGTCGAGCGCCTCTACCAGCAAGACGAGCTGGCGGCCGCCTTCGCCGACCTCCACGTCGAGCGCCTCGAGCGCCTCGAGCGCGCCCGGGAGGACGGCAGTGACCGCCCCGTCGTCGACGTGCTGCTGTGGGCCTCGCGCCCGGTGACCCCGTGACCCCGCACCCCCACCACCGCCTGGCCCTGGTGGTCATCGCGGCCGCCCAGCTGATGGTCATGCTGGACCTGACGATTGTCAACGTGGCGCTGCCGGCCATCCAGCACGAGCTCGGCTTCTCGACGACCAACCTCAGCTGGGTGATCGACGCCTACGTGCTGGTCTTCGGCGGCCTGCTGCTGCTGGGCGGGCGCGTCGGGGACATCTTCGGGCGCCGGCGCATGTTCATCACCGGCGTCGCGCTGTTCGCGGCCGCCTCGCTGCTCGGCGGCCTGGCGACCAGCCAGGGCTGGCTGATCGCCGCGCGTGCCCTGCAGGGCATCGGCGCCGCCATCGCCTCGCCGACCGCGCTGGCCCTGGTCGCCACGACCTTCGAGGAGGGCTCCGAGCGCCACCGCGCCATGGCCGTCTACGCGGCGATGACCGGCGCCGGCGGCGCGCTCGGGCTGGTCCTGGGCGGGCTGCTGGTCGACGTCGCCTCGTGGCGCTGGGTCCTGTTCGTCAACGTCCCCATCGGGGTCGCCGTGGTGCTGGCCGCACCGGCCGTCCTGCCCACCGTCGACGGCCACGGCGGCCGCCTCGACATCCCGGGGGCGCTGACGGCCTCGGTCGGCATCGCCAGCGTGGTCTACGGGCTCATCCACGCCCCCGACGCCGGCTGGACCAACGCCGCGACGCTGGGCGCCTTCGCGCTGGGCGTGGTCGTGCTGGCCGCCTTCTTCGTGATCGAGGCCCGCGGGCGGGCCTCCCTGGTGCCCCTCGGGTTCCTGCGCCATCGCAACCGCGCCGGCGGGTTCGCCGTGATCCTGCTGCTCGGCGGCGCGCTGCTGTCGATGCTCTACTTCCTCACCCAGTTCCTCCAAGAGCAGCTCCACTACTCCTCCCTGGTCGCCGGCGTCGCCTACCTGCCGATCCCAGTCATGGTCGCCACCTCCAGCCTGCTCGTCCAGCGCTGGGTCCGCCACGTCGGCGTGCGCCCCTTCTTGATAGTGGGCCCGCTGCTGGCCAGCGTCGGGATCTTCGGCGCCTCCCTCCTCCAGCCCACCGACTCCTACTGGCACGTCTTCGTGCCCCTGGCGCTGGCCGGCCTCGGGATGGGGCTGACCTTCGTGCCCCTCACGGTGAACGCGCTCGCCGGCGTCGCGCCCCACGAGCAGGGCCTAGCGTCGTCGCTGCTCAACACCAGCCAGCAGATCGGCGGCTCGCTCGGCCTGGCCGTCCTGGTCACGGTGGCCGCCACCGCGGCGCACCACGTCTTGGCCAGCGGCGCCCCGACGGCCGCCCTCCACGAGGCGGCCGCCGTCCACGGCTACCAGATGGCCGTGCGCGGCGCGGCCCTCGGGGCCTTTGGGGCCTTCGTGGGGGCCCTGGTGCTGCTGCGGCCAGCGAGCGCTGCGGCCCCCCACGGGGTCGTCGCGGCGGTCGAGGGCTAGCGGGGCGGCCAGCCCGGGGTCTCGCCGCGACCCGAGGGGAAGCGGACGTTCTTGGCCCGCACGAACTCGTGCAGCGTCTCGGGCGCGTACTCGCGCCCGTAGCCCGAGGCCTTCACGCCCCCGCAGGGCGAGCCGATGAAGGTGCGCCGGGTGCAGTTGTTGACGAATACCATCTCGACCTCGAGGCGCGCGGCCAGGGGCCCGGAGACCTCCTCGCGGGTGCCGATGGCTGCCCTGAGCCCGTAGGGCGAGTCGTTGGCCAGGGAGACGGCCTCGTCGTCGTCGCCACAGCGGCTCAGCGCGGCCACGGGCCCGGAGACCTCCTCGCGAAAGATCGTCATCTGGGGGCGCACGTCGCCAAAGACGATCGGGGCCACGTAGTACCCAGCGGCGGCCTGGACCAACAGGGGCAGGGTCACCTCGAACCGGACCGGGGCGCCCTCGGCGCGGGCGGTCGCGATGTAGCCCTCGACGCGCTCGCGCCCGGCGCCAGGGCCAGCCCGGTCCCGCCGTCGAGGGCTGCGACGACCTCCAGGTCCCGGCGCTGCCCCCCCCGGGGGGGGTGCGCGACAAGAAGTGGGAGGCGAGGACGTTGTCCGGGCGGGTGAAGATGGCCTCGTACTCCCCGGCGGCCAGCGAGGCGAACTGCTGGGGCGACGAGGTGACCGCGACCTCGGTGACGTCCCGCCCCGCGCGGGCCAGGCGCCCGTCGCGGCGCGCCACCTCCACCAGCCCCGACGGCGTGAACGTCTCCGGGCGAAAGCCCCCCATCCGGACATCCAGGCCCGGCCGATCCGTGCCGTCGACGCGCCGAATCGGGAAAGTTTTCAAGAAAGCCGCGGGTAGCGTGACGGCGTGAGTGGCCCCACCCCGGTGCGATCGCGATGGTCGGCGCGCGCGGCCACGCGCGAGATCCTGCGCGTCGAGCGCCACCAGCTGGCCCCGGTGACCGGTGCCATCACCGCCCTGCCGGTCGCCGGGATCCTGGCGATTGGCCTGGTGACCTCCCCGGTCGGCCTGGCCATCGCGGCCGCCGTGGCGTCGAGCTGATCGGCATCGTCTCGCTGACGGCGTCCCCCCGGCTCTCGGTGCCCCTGGTCCTGGCCGAGGCGGTCGCGCTGGCGCTCAGCGCCTTCGTCGGCACGCTGAGCGTGGGCACCCCGTGGGTCCACGTCGTCTTGCTGGTGCCCCTGTGCTACGGGGCCGGGCTGCTGGTGGCCCTCGGCCAGACGCCGGCCGCCATCGGGACCCGGTCGATCATCGCCTGCCTCCTGCTCGGCCAGTTCGCGGGATCGTGGGTGGCGGCCGCCCGGGTGGCCTGGCCGTGGTGGTGGGCGCCGTCGGCCAGGTGCTGGCCCTGCTGGTCCTGCGCCAGCCGCCCTCGCTGCGCTACCAGCGCCACCGCCTGGTCAACGCCGTCGCGGCGGTCGCCGAGCTGGCCCGGGGACCGGCCCACGGCTCGGCCATCCCCGCGCTGCGCGTCTTCGACGAGGCCGAGGACGCGCTCAGCTCGCCCGCCCTGTTCGGGCGCAGCAACGTGCGCGACCTGCGCGCGACGCTCGAGCAGCTCAAGCGCGTGCGCCTGGAGCTGACCACGCTGGCGGGGCTGCGCCCGCGCCTGCCGACGGCGCCGGCCGCGCGCCCCGAGCTGGCCGCGACGCGCCGGGCCGTGACCGACGAGCTCGACGCCATCGCGGCCACCCTGCGCTCCGGGAGCGCCTCGGCGCCTCCGGCCAGCGACCCGGTCGCGGTGGCGCTGGCGCGTCTGGACACGGCCGCCGCGCCCCTCGGGACGTCGTGATGGGCCAGTACGTCGCGCACCAGCACGCGCTGGCCGGCCAGCTGCGGGCCCTGCGCCTCGGCGTGGCCGAGGCCGTGAGCGGTGAGCGGCGGGCCTGGCACTCCGCGCCGACATGGCGCCGGGCCGAGCCGAGCGACGCCCGCACCGCGGCCGCGGTCTTGCGCGACGGCCTGTCCCTGCACACCAGCGCCGGGCGCCACGCGCTGCGTCTGGCGGTCGCCGTGCCGCTGGCGACCGCCATCGCGCTCGGCTTCCACCTGGCCCGCGGCTACTGGGTGCCCTCTTCGGTGGCCGTCGTGCTGCGCGCCGACTACGCCACCTTGTGGCGTCGCGGCACCGGCCGCGTGGCCGGTACCGCGCTCGGCGCGGCCGGGGCGGCGCTGCTGATCGGCGCGCTGCGACTCGACCTGGGCACCGACGTCCTCCTGGTCGCCGTGCTGGCCTGGGCGGCCTTCACCACCTGGACCGCGAGCTTCCCCCTCGGGGTCACGTTCATCACCGCGCTGGTGCTGGTGCTCTTATCGATGTCGCTGCCCGATCCCTCGCGCACCGCGCTCGACCGCCTGGTCGACGTGGCCCTCGGAGGGGCGATCGCCGTCGCCAGCTACCGGGTGTGGCCGACCTCGGCCGACGCGGGGGTGCGGGCCAGCCTGAGCGGGCTCTTCCGAGCCCTGGGGACCTACCTGGCGGGAAGCCTGCGCCTGGTGGCCGGCACCGGAGGGACCCCCGAGAGCCTGTCGGACGCCTCGCCCGCCGCGCGCGTCGCCGGCCAGTCCCCGCCGCCTCCCCCGGCGCTGCGCGCGCTCTACGACGAGGCGGCCGCCCACCTCGACGAGCTGGTCGACGCGGTCAACGCGGCCACCCGCATCGCCCCAGGCCGCCAGCTAGCTGCCCAGGCGTCCGGCCTCGGCCAGCACCGCGTCGACGCGGTCGGCCAGGCCGGCGTCGGCACCCGCGTCGTAGCCGGCGGCCAGCGGGGCGAGCAGCCACTGGGCGGTGGCGACGCGCCCGGCGCGCGCCAGCAGAGCGGCCTCGGCGCACACGCCGAGCCGGTCGAGGTGGTCGCGCCCGTGCCAGGCGGCGTGCTCGGCGTCACGGCGGCCTCGCGCCAGACCGGCTAGCGCCGGGGCCATC
>JBMFWS010000006.1:0-79666 GCA_049965035.1 Acidimicrobiales bacterium | reverse complement strand
GTCGGTAGCACCGGTCATCATGACCGGGACCGTGCACCGACCGGTGGAATTGGCCCCCCCGAACTCTCAGCGCGACGTCACCGCCCCGCGCTCGGCCCCCTGGACGAGCCGGGCGAACTTGTCGAGCACGCCCGTGCTGTAGCGCGGGGTGAAGGGGGCCAGGTGGGCGGCCCGCGCCGCCAGCGTGGCCTCGTCGACCAGCAGGTCGATGCGGTGGGTGCTCACGTCGATCTCGATCTCGTCGCCGTCCTCGACCAGGGCGATCGGTCCGCCGTCGAGGGCCTCGGGTGCCACGTGGCCCACGCAGAACCCGTGGGTCCCCCCCGAGAAGCGTCCGTCGGTGACCAGCGCCGAGTCGCCACCGCGGCCCACGCCCTTCATCGCCCCGGTGATGGCCAGCATCTCGCGCATCCCCGGTCCGGACTTGGGTCCCTCGTAGCGCACGACGACCACCGTCTGGGGCTGGATCTCGCCGGCCAGGATCGCCGTCATGGCCGCGTCCTCCCCGTCGAAGACCCGGGCCGAGCCACGGAAGTGCAGGTCGTCGATGCCCGCCACCTTGACGACTGAGCCGCGCGGCGCCAGGGTGCCGCTGAGCACCGCGATCCCCCCCTGGGCGTGGATCGGGTGGTCCAGGTCGTGGATGACGTCGCCGTCGGGTGGGCGCGCCGCGAACTCCGCCAGGCTCTCGGCCATCGTGCGGCCCGTCACCGTCAGCGCGTCTCCGTGGAGCAGCCCGCGCTCCAGCAGGTGCGCCAGCACGACCGGGACGCCCCCGATGGCGTCGATGTCGCTCATGTGGTAGCGACCGTGGGGCTTGGTGTCCGCGATGTGCGGGACGCGGGCCGCCACGCGGTTGAAGTCCTCGAGCTCGAGGGGCACGCGGGCTTCGTGGGCGATCGCCAGGAGGTGGAGCACCGCGTTCGTGGACCCCCCCAGGGCCATCACCACGGCAATGGCGTTCTCGAAGGCGTCGCGCGTCAGGATGGCCCGAGCGGTGATCCCCTCGTCGAGCAGGTGCAGGACCGCCTGGCCCGTGCGGTAGGCGTAGTCCTCCCGGCGCGGGTCGATGGCCGGCACCGAGGCGCTGCCCAGCAGCGACATGCCCAGGGCCTCCCCCACGCTGGCCATGGTGTTGGCGGTGAACATGCCCGCGCAGCTGCCCTCACCCGGGCAGGCGGCCAACTCGACGGCGCGCAGCCCCTCGTCGCTGAGCGCGCCCACGGCGTTGGCGCCCACCGCCTCGAAGACCGAGGTGATGTCGATGGCCTGCCCCTCCAGGTGGCCCGGCATGATCGTGCCGCCGTAGAAGAAGGCGCTCGGCACGTCGAGGCGCGCAGCCGCCATCAGCATGCCCGGCAGGGACTTGTCGCACCCCGCCAGGGTCACCAGGGCGTCGAAACGCTCGGCGTGCATGACGGTCTCGACCGAGTCCGCGATCACCTCGCGGCTCACCAGCGAGGCCCGCATGCCCTCGTGACCCATCGAGATCCCGTCGGAGACGGCGATCGTCACGAACTCGAAGGGCACCGCGCCCGCGTCGCGGATCGCCTGCTTGGCCCGCGCCGCCAGGCGGCTGAGCGGGAGGTTGCAGGGCGTCACCTCGTTCCAGCTGGAGGCCACCGCGACCTGCGCCCTAGCCATGTCCGCGTCGTCGAGACCCATCGCGCGCAGCATCGCGCGCGCGGGGGCCCGGCCGTTGCCCAGGGTGACCTCAGTGGACCGGGGGGTGGGGTGCGCGTTCATGGGGGTAGTTTACGAAGCCCGCTCAGCGGCGCGGGGCGGTGGCCGTGACGGTCTCGCCGATGGCCTCGAGCTCCACCCACGTCGAGCCGGGGCGCAGGGCGATGACACGCCCCCCGGCGGCGCGCAGGGCGATCGGCCGACGCAGGGCGGTGTGGAACCAGCCACCGCGCTGCCGGCGCCCGTCGCTGAACACCAGGGCGGTCCCGTGGCCCATGAGGTCGGCCTCGGCGCCGATGTTGCCGACGCCACCGATGTAGGGGACCTGGAGCACGACCACGTTGGTCGGCGCCACGGCTACCCCGGTCGCCGTGCGCTCGGGCGCCCCGAAGATCGATCGCGTCCAGTCGCGGTGGGCCCCGTCCCACGTGTAACTCACGGCGTAGCCCGCCGGGAAGTTCACCGAGAACGTCGCCACCGGCGCCCCGCGCGCCGGGCTGCCGGGCGCGGCGTACGTGAACAGTGGCTGCGGGGGCCCAGCGCGGCGCGCCTCGGCCAGCAGCCGGGTCGGGTCGAGCAGCAGGTTGTGGGGCGGTGCGCGCAGCGCCGTGCGGAACATCGCGGGTCCGGCCGTCGCCTCGTCGAAGAGCTGCACCGGCGCGGTGGCGATGCTGTGGAGGGCGTACGCCGCGCCGCCCGAGAAGGCGAAGACGCCGCCCAGGGGTGACACCACCAGCCGGTCGGTGCGCCTCACCGAGCGCACCGGGCCGATCACGCCGGGCAGCCGCGAGTTGAACACGGCGGCCAGGCGCGTGATGCCACCCTCGACGATCTCCTCGTAGACCACGTCGGCGTCATTGATGCCGAACAGGGAGTGCGCGTTGGGCGTGTTGTCGATCTTGACCGTGAGGGCGGGCCGGTGGGCCGCCGCGGCGGACTCGGGCAGCCCGGTCAGCGGGGCCCGGTGACGAGGGCGCCGGGCGGCCCATGCGGGAGGCGCGGCGAGCAGCCCGGCCACCCCGACGGCCACGAGCCCCACCGCGGCCGCGCGCGTCGCCCGGTGCCCGCGCATCGGCCTAGCGCCGCAGCTCCAACTCGGCCAGCACCTGCTGACCGTTGGCCCTCCCCCGCGTGGCCTTCATCACCACGCCCACGAAGAACTGGGCCAGCTTGTCCTCGCCCCCGCAGTAGCGCGCCCACTCGTCGGGGTGCTCGGCCACCGCCTGGGACACCGTTGCCGAGAGATCATCGGCGCTCATGGGTGCGAACCCGCGTCGCTCCACGATCTCGGCCACGTCGCCGCCGCCGCGCACCAGCTCGGCCAGGACCGCCTTGGCCTGGGTGGCTGACAGCGTGCCGGCCGCCTCGCGCGCGAGGACCTCGGCGAACGCGTCGGGGCGCACCTGCCCGGGCCCGTCCAGGCCGGCCAGCTCGTTGGCCGCGCGCGACAGGGCCACCGCGGCGTCCACGTCCCGAGCGACGGCCGCCTCGACGAAACTGTCGAGTCCGGCGCCCACGACGGCGTCGAGTACGTCGCCGGGCACCGCCGCGCCGCGCGCCAGGCCGGCCAGCGAGGCCCGCCGCTCCGCCGGCATCGGGCCCAGGCCCGCGCGGATGCGCGCGATCATGGCGGGGTCCGGCACCAGGTCGGTCAGGTCGGGCTCGCGGAAGTACCGGTAGTCCTCGGCCTCCTCCTTGACCCGCATCGTGCTGGTCTCGCCGCTGCCCTCGTCCCAGTGCCGCGTCTCTTGGCGCACCTGTCGGCCCGCGAGGATCAGTTCGACCTGGCGCTCGGCCTCGTAGGCCACGGCGCGCTGCAGGCTGCGCAGCGAGTTGAGGTTCTTGATCTCGCAACGCGTGCCGAGAGGCGCGCCCGGGAGGCGCACCGAGACGTTCGCGTCCACGCGCATCGAGCCCTCCTCCATGCGCCCATCCGAGGCACCGGTCGCGATGAGGACCGCCCGCAGCTCGGCGGCGTAGAGCCGGGCCTGCTCGGGCGAGCGGATGTCGGGCTCCGACACGATCTCCACCAGGGGCACGCCGGCCCGGTTGTAGTCGACCAGCGACCGCTCGGCGTCGTGCATGCGCCCGGTACCGCCCAGGTGCGTGGACTTGCCCGTGTCCTCCTCGAGGTGCGCGCGCACAATGCCCACCCGGGAGCCGTCGGACAGGTCGAGGTATCCCCCCTCGTTGATGGGTCGGTCGTACTGGGAGATCTGGAAGTCCTTGGGCATGTCGGGGTAGAAGTAGTTCTTCCGGTGGAAGGTCGACGGTCCCACCCGGGAGTGCAGGGCCATCCCGATGGCCACCGCCAGCTCCACCGCCCGCGCGTTCAGCACCGGCAGGGACCCGGGCAGCCCGAGGCACACCGGGCACACCTGGGTGTTGGGCTCGGCGCCGAACGCGTTGGCGCAGCTGCAGAACATCTTGCTCGCCGTCAGCAGCTCGGTGTGCACCTCGAGGCCGACCACCATCTCCCAGCCCTCACGCACCGGGCACCCCCCGTCCCGCCTCCACGACGGTGGCCGCCGCCACCAGGCGCTCCTCGCTGCGCGCCGGGCCGAGCAGCTGCACCCCGAGCGGCAGCCCGCTGGCCCCGCTCCCGAAGGGCACCGAGATGGCCGCGTGGCCCGACAGGTTGGTGGGGATCGTGAACACGTCGGAGAGGTACATGGCCATCGGGTCGCTCACCTTGGCCCCCAGCGCGAAGGCCTCGGTCGGCGCCGTCGCCCCGAGGAGCAGGTCGGCGTTGGCGTAGGCGCGCGCGAAGGCCTCGATCATGACCGTGCGGACCTTCAGCGCCTGGCCGTAGTAGGCGTCGTAGTAGCCCGCCGAGAGCGCGTAGGTCCCCAGCATGATGCGGCGCTTGACCTCGGCGCCGAACCCGGCGGTGCGCGTCGCCACGTACATCTCGGTCACGTCGGAGCCCGCGACGCGCAGCCCGAAGCGCACGCCGTCGTAGCGCGCCAGGTTGCTGGAGGCCTCGGCCGGCGCGATGAGGTAGTACGCGCTGAGGCCGAGGCGCAGCTCGGGAATGGACACCTCGCTCAGCGTGGCGCCCGCCGCGGCCAGGACCTCGGCCGCCGCCTCCACCGCGGCCAGGACCTCGGGATCGGCCCCGTCCACCAGCTCGCGCACGACCGCGATGCGCCGGCCGGCAACGCCCTGGTCCAGGTGCGCGACCAGTGCCGGCGCCGGGCCCGGCAGCGACGTGCTATCGCGCGGGTCGTGGCCCGCGATGGCCTCGAGGCTCGCGGCGGCGTCGGCCACGGTGCGGGCCAGGGGGCCAATCTGATCGAGGGAGCTGGCGAAGGCCACCAGGCCGTAGCGCGAGACCAGCCCGTAGGTGGGCTTGATGCCGACCAGCCCGCACAGGGCGGCGGGCTGGCGGATTGAGCCGCCGGTGTCGCTGCCCAGGGCGATGGGCACCATCCCGGCCGCGACCGCCGCGGCCGAGCCGCCCGACGAGCCGCCCGGCACCCGGGTGGGGTCGAGCGGGTTGCGCGTGGGGCCGTAGGCCGAGGTCTCCGTCGACGAGCCCATCGCGAACTCGTCCATGTTGGTCTTGCCCACCGGCACCGCGCCGGCGGCGAGCAGACGCTCGACCGCCGTCGCCGTGTAGGGCGGTCGCCATCCCGACAGGATCCGCGACCCGCACGTCGTGGGCACGCCGGCCTGGCAGAGGTTGTCCTTGAGCCCCACGGGCACGCCCGCCAGGATCCCCGGGTCGCGGCCGGCCGCGACGTCGGCGTCGACCGCGGCGGCGCGCTCCAGCACCGGCTCGCGCTCCACGTGGACGAAGACGTTGAGGTCTCCGTTGCGCGCGGCGATGGCGGTGAGCGCCTCCTCGGCCACCGAGACGGCCGAGCGCTCGCCCGACCGCACTTGGGCCGCGATCTCCAGCGCGCTCACGGCTCCTCGCCCAGGATGCGCGGAACGGCGAAGCGCCCGTCCTCGGACTGGGGCGCCGCGCCCAAGAACGCGTCGCGCGCCAGCCCCGGGCGAACCTCGTCCGGGCGCACCACGGTGCCCAGGTCCACCGGGTGCGCCGTCGGGGCCACCCCGGTCAGGTCCAGCGCGCGCAGGTCGTTGGCGTGGTCGAGAACCTGCGCCAGCTGGCCGGTAAAGCGGTCCAGCTCCTCCTCGGTCAGGTGCAGCCGGGCCAGCCGGGCCACCTTGGCCACATCGTCGCGCGTCAGCTCGCTCACGCGGGCACCAGCGAGGTGAGGAAGTCGACCACCCGACGCTCGATCAGCGCGGCGTCGTTGTCCATCGTGGCCACGTGGTACGAGTCCTCCAGCCAGATCCGCTCGATCGGGCCGCCGACGCGAGCCAGGAGGGCGTCGCCGTTGTCCGTCGTGACGACGTGGTCCTCGCGGCTGCTCAGCAGCAGGCTGGGGGCGACGATGTCGGCCAGGTGGTCGTACACCTCGGCGACGCCGGCAAAGAGGCTCTGGGCGCACGCCAACGGCGTGGTCGCGTAGGCCGCCTCGACCTGCCCGGGGCGCTTGATGTCCGACCCGATGCCGTCGATGGTCTCGATCCCCTCGGCCAGGAGGGCGTCGAGCCCCTCGAGCAGCGCGGCGTCGGGTGGCTTGACCAGAGGATTGATGAAGACGCAGCCGGCCACGGCCCGCTGCTCGGCGATCAGCGCGGCCAGCCCTCCGCCCGCCGAGAGTCCCGCCACCACGACGGCGGACACCGTCGCGGCCAGCTCGTCGTAGGCCGCGAGCGCCGCCGCGCTCCAGTGCGACCAGCCCGTAGTCATGAGGTCTTCGACCGACGTCCCGTGCCCGGGCAGGAGCGGCAGTCGCACCGCGTGGCCCTGGTGCGCCACGGCCTCGGCCAAGTCGCGCAGTGACTGCGGGCTCCCGGTGAAGCCGTGCAGGACCAGCACGCCGAGGGGCCCGCCGTCGGACGCGAAGGGCTCGCTCCCCGGAATGATCACGGACGTCACGGTCCCCACCCTACCCACGCACCTCCCCGGCTCCTCGGGCGCGTCACGCCCACAGGGTGGGCAGCTGCTCGGCCAGCGTCGCGACGTCCCAGCGGTCGTCTCGTTCCAGGGCCGTGGTCATCGTCCAGTTCTGGAACAGGCGGACGGTGCCCCCCTGAGTGAAGAACACCCGCCCGGTGGCCGGGCAGTCCTCCATCGCCAGCACCGCCACGAGCGGCGAGATGTTGGCCGGATCCCACACGTCGAACTGCGCGGCGTCGGCCGGCTTGACGACGTAGTCGGCCAGGCCGGGCGTGGACTCGGTCATCCGCGTCCGCGCCGCGGGCGCGATGGCGTTGACCCGTACGCCGTAGCGCCCGAGCTCCTCGGCGGCGATCACCGTGAGGGCCGCGATGCCGGCCTTGGCCGCGCCGTAGTTGGACTGGCCCACGTTGCCGATCAGCCCCGAGGTGGACGAGGTGTTGACGATGGACGCGCGCACCGTCTCGCCGGCCTTGGCGCGCTCGCGCCAGTACGTGGCCGCGTGGCGCATCGTCACGAAGTGACCCCTCAGGTGCACCGCCACCACGGAGTCCCAGTCGTCCTCGCTCAGGTTCACCAGGACGCGGTCGCGCAGGATCCCCGCGTTGTTGACCAGCACGTGGAGGTCACCGAACGTGTCGATGGCGCTGCGCACCAGTCGGGCGCCGCCCTCCCACGTGGCGACGTCGTCGTGATTGGCGATCGCCTCGCCCCCGAAGGCCCGGATCGCCTCGACGACCTCGTCGGCCGGCGTCGCCCCGGTCACCGAACCGTCCAGCGCCCCGCCCAGGTCGTTGACGACGACGCGGGCCCCCTCGGCGGCGAAGAGGAGGGCGTGCTCGCGCCCGATCCCCCGCCCCGCGCCCGTGATGATTGCGACTCGACCGCTCAGTGCACCCACGACGACCTCCTTGCGGGCCGATCATACCGAGGGTGGCCACCCCCCTCCTGGAGACCGGCGCCGGGCGTGCGCGTGGTAGTGGTCGCCGATGGTGCGCAGCCGGTCGTCCAGGCGCCACGCGCCCACGCCCAGCTCCTCGTTGGCCACGCGGGCCAGGCGCAGCCAGAGGGCGACGCGGATCGCGGGCGGCGGCAGCGGGTCGTGGGTCCGCCAGACCACCAGGGGCACCCCGCACGCCTCGCACTCGGCGATCCAGTAGTCGGGACCCTCGTCGAAGCGGCGCGTGAGCTGCGCCGCCTCACATAGCTCGCACGTCGGGCTCACCGCACGTTGACAATGATCGTGGAGCGGTACGGCACCATCGTCCCGGGTGACGGCAGCGTCGAGACCACCTTGGTCCACGCGCCCGTGGTGGCACCCGGACCCTTGGGCGAGAAGAAGAGCACCGCGTGGCGGAACGCGGCGACGGTCGCGGTCGGCCCGAGACCGATCACGTTGGGCACGGGCCGCGGTCCCTGGCCCGCGACGGTGGCGGTCGTCGGGGCGACGGTGGTGGAGGTCGCAGCCGGCGCCGTGGTCGTCGTGGTCGAGGGGTTCGTCGGGGCCGCGCCCGAGGGACCGCTGCTCAGGACCAGCGTGATCGTCGCTCCGCGGGCAACGCTGCTCGGGTCGGTCACGCCGTGGTAGCGCGCCTCGACCACCTGGCCGGCGGGCAGCGTCGACACCACCGCGGCCGAGGCCGGGCACGCGCCGTGCACGCCCACGCGGCCCAGGGCGACCTGCGCGGCCGTGCAGCTCTGGCCGGTGACACTGGGCAACGTCACGACGGTCGGGCCGCTGGAGACGGTGACCGAGATCACCTGGCCGGAGCCGGCCGAGACGCCCGCGGCCGGCGACTGGCTGATGATGGCGCCACGCGCGACCGACCCGGAGGCCACGTGGCGCGTCACGCTCACCGAGAAGCCATCGGCGGTCAGCTGCGACGTCGCCTGCGCCACCGTCAGACCCTCCAGGCGCGGGATCGCCTGGTGCGCGCTGAACAGCCCGAACCACCACGCGACGGCGGCCACGACCGCCAGGATCACCACGGCCGCCACCGCGGTGGCGGTGCGGTGGCGGTGCGGCGGCGGCACGACGGGATAGGGATCGCTCGCGCGGTGGCGCGAGGGCATCCACGTCTTCGGCACGTCGCCGGCGCCGGCGAACTCCTGGTCCGGGTCGGCCTCCCGCCCCGCGAGCTCCCGGGGCGAGGGCGCGCGAAAACCGATGGACGCCCGGGGTGCCAGGGGCGGGACCTGCTGCAGGACCGGCATGGCGCCGCGCCGGGCGACCAGCTCGACGGGAGACTCGTCGAGGGTGGCCGCGCCCAGACGGCTGGTCATCGTCTCCGCGTCCAGGCGCTGGAGGGGGTCGGGCACCGTGGCCTGAGCCAGCACCATGTCGAGCGTCCCCAACTCGGGATGCGGAGGCAGCGGCGAGGCGAGTCGCGCCTGGGCGGATGCCTCCGCCGTGGAGGCATCGAAGGGCGCCGCACCGGTCACGGCCTCGGCCAGGATCAGCGCGAGGGCGTACACGTCGGTGGCGGGCCCGGGCAGCTCGCCACGCACCTGCTCGGGACTGAGGTAGCGCAGGTCGTGCACCGTGTAGCGCTGGCGATGCATCGCCCGCAGGCCGACGAGGGCCACGTCGGACACGCGCACGTGACCCAGCTCGTCAACGAGGATCTTGCGCGGGCTCAGGCCCCCGTGGGTCACCCCATGGGCGTGCATGGCGGCCAGCGCGCCCGCGACGTCGCGGCCCAGCCGGGCAGCGTCCTCGACTCCGAGGAGCTCGCCGGCCCCGAGGCGATCCTCGAGCGAGCCGTTGCCCAGGTACTCGGTGACCATGAAGATGGTGCCCGACTCCTGACCGCCGTCGAAGACCCGGGCGATGTGGGGGTGACTGAGGGTGGCCGCGCGGATGATCTGCGTGCGAAATGCCCGCCGGACGTCCTCGTGCTCGGCCAGGTCGGGCCGCAGAGTCTTGAGCGCGACGCGCCGATCGAGGGCCAGATCCTCGGCCAGATAGACCTCGGAGGTGCCGCCCACGCCGATGGTGCTGAGGATTCGGTACCGCCCTACGACCTGATATCCGGGTGCGTACCGAAAACTCGCCATCGCACCTTTACCCTAGAGCACGTGCTTGCCGCGGCCCGGGCACGAGAGCGTCCTACGCCTCGGGTGCGTCGGGACCGGCCGTCCACGTCCCCGTCGCGAGCAGCTCGGGGAACTTCTCGGCTGGAACGACCGGGATCCCCAGGTCCTGGACGCGCCGCAGCTTGGCCGCTCCCGGGGCCTCACCGACCACCACGCAGTACGTGCGCCGCGAGACGGCCCCCGCCGCTGTCCCCCCGCGCTCGACGATGGCGGCCTCCGCCTCCTCGCGCGAGTACCCGGGAACGGCACCCGTCACCACCACCGAGCGGCCGGCCAGCACCGCCGCGGTGGCCACGACCTCCCCCTCGCGCGTCTCGACCCCGGCCCGCGCCAGCCGCTCGAGGAGTCGGCGGTTCTCGGGATCCTCGACGAACTGCCGCACCGCGGCGGCCACCACCGGGCCGATCCCCGCCAGGGCCTCGAGCTCCTCGGGGGGAGCCGCGGCGAGCCTCTCCCAGGTGCCGAACCGCTGCGCCAGGATGCGCGCGACCACCGGGCCGACGTGGCGGATGCCGAGCGCGACCAACAGACGGTGCAGCGGACGGTGACGCGCCGCGTCGATCGCCTCGACCAGTGCGGCCGCCGAGACCTCCCCGAAGCCCTCCAGGGTCGCCAGGTCGGCCACGCGCAGCGCGAACAGGTCGGCCACGTCGGCCACGATGCCGAGGCCGAGGAGCTGGCCCACGCGCTGCTCACCGAGGCCCTCGATGTCCATTGCGGTGCGCGACGCGAAGTGGCTCATCTGCTGGAGCAGCCGGGCCGGGCACGACGGGTTGGTGCAGTAGTGGTCGCGCTCCTCGGCGCGGCGCGTGAGCGCCGACCCGCACTCCGGGCACGTCGCGGGAAACTCCCAGGGAGCCGCCCGCACACGTCCGGGCTCGCTGACGGCGGCCACGACCTCGGGGATGACGTCACCGGCCTTGCGCACGATCACCAAGTCGCCGGGCCGCACGTCCTTGAGTCGCACCTGGTCGGCGTTGTGCAGGGTCGCCATCGAGACCGTCGAGCCCGCGACGCTGACCGGCTCGAGCACCGCGTAGGGGGTGGCTCGTCCGGTGCGCCCGATCGACACCTCGATCGCGCGCAGGCGGGTGGTGCGCTCCTCGGGCGGGAACTTGCGCGCGATGGCCCAGCGCGGCGCGCGCGAGGTCGTCCCCACGCGCTCGTGCACGCTGACGTCGTCGACCTTGATCACGACCCCGTCGACGTCGTAGGGCAGGTCATGGCGGTGCTCCTCGAACCAGGCACTGGCGCGCAGCATCGCGTCGAGCCCCACCACCCGCTGGGCCGACGCGGCGACCGTGAAGCCCCACGCCTGCAAGGTCGCCAGGACCTCGTGCTGGCTGGTCGCGCTCCCGGTGGGCCCCGCGCCCACGATCTGGTACGCGAGGAACGAGAGCGGCCGTCCCGCCGTGACGGCCGGGTCCTTCTGGCGCAGGCTCCCCGCGGCGGCGTTGCGGGGGTTGGCGAAGGTGCGCTCGCCCGCCCGCAACTGCTGCGCGTTCAGGGCCGCGAAGTCCGCCTTGGCCAGATAGACCTCCCCGCGCACCTCCAGACGTCCCGGCGCGGCGGGCAGCACCGCGGGCACGCTGGCCACGGTCCGGACGTTCGCGGTGACGTCCTCTCCCACCCGGCCGTCGCCGCGCGTGCCCGCCCGCACGAGACGCCCTCCCTCGTAGGTCAAGGCCAGCGCCAGGCCGTCGATCTTGGGCTCGACGACGTAGGCGAGGTCGGGACCGGGCACACCCGCGCGCGTCAGCCGGTCCACCCAGGCGCGCACCTCGTCATCGCTGAAGGCGTTGTCGAGGCTGAGCATGGGCTCGAGGTGTGCGACCGGCGAGAAGGCGGTGTCCGGAGCCGCCCCCACCCGCTGGGTGGGTGACTGGTCGCTGGCCAGCTCGGGGTGCTCGTCCTCCAGCTGCGCGAGCTCGCGAACCAGGGCGTCGTAGTCCGCGTCGGGGACCTCGGGCGCGGGCCCCGTGTAGTACGCGCGCGCCAGCCGGTCGAGCTCACCGCGGAGCCACGCCGCACGCTCGGCCGGCGACGTCACGGGGACGCCACCAGCGCGGCTCCGGCCACGACGTCGGGGTCGTCGTGGTGGTAGAAGGCGACCGTCTGGCCCGGCGCCACCGGCCGGATGGGTGCCGCGAGCTCCACCACGCCGGCGCCCTGGAGTCGCAGGTGGGCGGCCTGGGGCCGGGCGTGGGCGCTGACCTGGACCCAGACGGGTCCATCGCCCAAGGGCTCGCCGACGGCACTCAGGCTGCCCGGCACCAGCGCGACGCGCGTGCGTAAGGCACCGGCCAGTGGGGACACCTCGACCCGTCGGCCCACCACGTCGACGCGCGTCACGTAGCGCCGTGCGCCGTCGGGCGAGGGAACGTGGCGGCGCTGGCCGACGGTCACGAGCTCGGCGGCGTCCACCTGGCCGAGGACAGTGCCCGAGTCGCGGTCGACGACCGTGGCCGGCGTCATCTCGAGGCGTCGACCCAGGAATCCGGCGCGCCCGGTCGCCGACTCGATGAAGCACACGTCCTGGCTGTCCGGCTTGTCCCAGGTGCGCAGTCCAGCCACCGCGGCTCGGGCGCGCACCTCGGACTTGCGCATCTCGCCCAGGGGCAGGACCAGGTAGTCCAGCAGCTCGCTCTTCAGGTAGGCCAGGACGTAACTCTGGTCCTTGGCGGCGTCGACGCCCCGGCCCAGGGCCGCCGCCCCGTGGCGGGTCACGATGCGCGCGTAGTGGCCCGTGGCCAGGGCGTCGAACCCGAGACGCCGTGCTCGCTCGGCCAGCAGGTCGAACTTCACGTGGCGATTGCAGTCGATGCAGGGATTCGGCGTGCGCCCCTCGGCGTGCGCCCGCACGTAGGGCTCGACCACGCGGGCGCGGAACTCCTCGGTGTAGGAGAAGACGTGATGCTCGATGCCGAGCACCTGGGCCACACGGCGGGCGTCCTCGACGTCTCCCACCGAGCAGCACCCCGAGTCGCCGGCGCCACCCCACAGCTTCAAGGTGGCGCCCACCACGTCGTGGCCCTGGTCGGCCAACAAGGCGGCGGCCACCGACGAGTCCACCCCCCCGCTCATCGCCACGAGCACCCGCATGGCGCCAGTCTGCCAGTCGGGATGGGCCGAGCGGCCCCCCAACGCTCAGCCGGCCCGCAACCGGTGGACGGCCCAGCCCAGGGCCTCCACGGCCTGATCGACCTCGGCCGGGGTCGTGGCGTAGCCCAGGGTGAGGCGTACCGAGCCTCCCGCGCGGGCGGGATCCATCCCCATCGCCACCAGCACGTGACTGACGGCCGTGGCCCCACTCGAGCAGGCGGCGCCCGCCGACGCGCACACCCCCGCCTCGTCGAGCAGGAAAACCAGCTCATCGGCGGCGAGCGACTCGAAGGTCAGGTGGGTGGTGCCCGCCAGGCGCTCGGTCCCTGCGGCGGTCACCTGGCAGCCGGGCAGCGCGGCGACGGCTCGCTCGAGCCGGTCGCGCAGGCCCCGCACGCGGTCCGTGATCTGCTGGCGCTCGCGATCGTGCACCCGCAGCGCCGCGGCCAGTCCCACCGCGGCGGCCACGTCCACCGTGCCTCCCCGGCGACCACGCTCCTGTCCACCCCCCGCACTGACCGCCGCCAGGTCGACGGGCCGTCGCAGGACCAGCGCGCCGCTGTTGACCGGACCGCCGAGCTTGTGGGCGCACAGGGAGACCAGGTCGGCCCCCGCGGTCGCGGTGCGCAAGTCGAGCCACGGCGCGGCGGCCACGGCATCGGTGTGGAACACCGCGGCCGACTCCTGGTGCACCCGAGCCGCGAGCTGGGCGATGGGCTCGACGACGCCGGTCTCGTTGTTGGCGGTCATCACGCTGACCAGGGCGGTCGAGGTCTCCAGCAGGCTGGCCAGCACGTCAGCGTCGACCACGCCATCGGCCCGAACGGGGCTCGGGGCGACGCGCACCGCCGCGGACTGCGCGGCCAGCGCGAACGCCGCGTCGAGGACGGCGTGGTGCTCGATGGCCGACACCACGACGTGCGCCCGCCCCGTGCGACGCACGGCCTCCTGGGTGACGCCGGCGATCGCCAGGTGGCACGACTCGGTCCCGCCTCCGGTGAAGACCACGCCGCCCGGAGGCGACCCGACCAGCTCGGCCACCTCATCGCGAGCCTCCTCGAGCGCGCGCGCGGCGCGGCGGGACTCGCCGTGGGCCCCCGACGGATTGCCCACCACACCGTGCAGCCACGGCTCCATGGCCGCGTAGACGTCGTCGCGGCGAGGGGCCGAGGCGGCGTAGTCGAGGTAGGCCGAGGTCATGACACGTGGAAGGACTTGACGTTGGTGAACTCGCGGACGCCCCAGACCGACAGCTCCCGTCCAAACCCCGAGTTCTTCGTGCCGCCAAAGGGCAGCTCGGGCATGGAGGCGACGATGCCGTTGGCGAAGACGACACCGCACTCGAGCCCCTCGATCGCCTGGTCGATCTCGGCATCGTCGGTGGACCAGATCGATCCGCCCAGCCCCCACGGCGAGTCGTTGGCCAGGGCGATGGCGTGCTCCAGGTCGTCGGCGACGTTGACCGTCGCGACCGGGCCGAAGAGCTCCTCGCAGCCAGCGCGCGAGTCGGCCGGGACGTCGCTCAGCACCGTGGGCGCGTAGTAGAACCCGGGCCGGTCCAGCACGCTGCCGCCCGTGCGCACGACCGCGCCCGCGGCGACCGATGAGGCGACCTGTGCGGCCAGCTGGTCGAGCTGGGGGCGCGAGACGAGGGGGCCGAGCTCGACCTCGGGATCCATCGGATCACCCGTGCGCACCGCCGCCATCGCGGCCGCGAAGCGGTCGAGGAACTCGTCGGCGCGATCGCGCACGACGATGAAGCGCTTGGCCGCGATGCAGGCCTGCCCGTTGTTCTGGATGCGCCCGATCACCGCCTGGCTCACCGCCAGATCGAGGTCGGCGTGCGCGGCCACGACGAAGGGGTCCGAGCCGCCGAGCTCCAGCACGCACTTCTTCAGATGGGCGCCGGCCAGGCTGGCCACCGAGCGGCCGGCCCGCTCCGAGCCGGTCAGCGTGACCCCGGCCACGCGGGGGTCGGCGATGAGCTCGCCGACGATGTCAACCTCGACGAAGAGGTTCGTCAGCACGCCCGCGGGGAATCCCGATCGCGTGAAGAGGTCCTCGAGGAACTGCGCGCTGGTGGGGACATTGGGCGCGTGCTTGAGGAGCACGACGTTGCCCGCCATGATCGTGGGGACGCCGAAGCGCACGACCTGCCACAGGGGGAAGTTCCAGGGCATGATGGCCAGGATCGGGCCCACCGGGTCGAAGCGGACCCCACTGCGGCGCCCGCCGGCCGCCACGGCCTCGGGGGCGAGGAAGCGCGCCGCGTTCTGCGCGAAGTAGCGCATCGCCAGTGCGCACTTGGACGCCTCACCCTTGGCGGCCGCGAAGGTCTTGCCCATCTCGCGGGTCAGCATCTCGCCGATCACCGGGATCTCGCTCTCGATGAGCTCGGCCGCGCGGGTCATGACGAGGGCGCGGTCCTCGATCGAGGTGGCACGCCAGGTCCGAAAGGCGGCCCCGGCCGTCCCCAGGCGCGCCTCGAGCTCGGCCGCGGAGGCTACGGGGTACTCGGCGAGGATCTCGCCCGTGGCCGGATTGGAGGAGATGAACGGCATGGGACCAGTCTGCCAGGCACGCGAGCAGCCCTCGCTGCCGCGACTCGACGCCACGAGGGGCGGGGCATGCGCCCCGCCCCTCGTGGCGTCGGGACCGGACCAGGTCAGTCCTGCTTAGAGGCCTCCACCGACAGCTCCAGGGTCACGCGGTTGCCCACGACGAGGCTGCCATTCTCCAGCGCGGCGTCCCACTTGACGTCGAAGTCGCGCCGGTCGACCGTGGCCGTCGCCTCGAACCCGACCACCGTTACGCCCGCCGCCATGCCGGGGTTGGTGCCCAGGTACTCCAGGTCGAAGGTCACCGACTTGGTGATGCCGCGGATGGTCAGGTCAGCCACCAGCTCGAAGTCGTTGCCACCCTTCGCGATCAGGCGCGTCGACTTCAGGGTGAACTGGGGGTGGTTCTCCAGGTCGAGGAAGTCCGCGCTGCGCACGTGGTTGTCGCGCATCTCGTTGTTCGTGGTGATGCTGGCGGCCTCGACCGTCGCCTCGACCGAGGTCGTCTCGAGCGTCTCGCCAATGGTGATCGTCCCGGCGAACTGCGTGAAGTTCCCGCGGACCTTCGCGGCCACGAGGTGACGGGCGACGAAGCCGATCGACGAGTGCACGGCGTCGACCGTGTAGATGCCGGGGGCCGGCAGGTTGACGTTGCGCACGTCGGTTTCGGTGCTGGTCATGATTGCTCCTTGTTGTGTGAGTGCTTCCGAGTATACTTGCGTTGCTAACTACTTGTCACGCAGTAGTTGCAAAACATGTTACTGCTGCTACAATAGTTTCGTGACAACGGACATCGCAGCGTGCGCTCGCGACGAGCGGGTCGTGCTGTTCGCCCTCCTGTGGGAGACGACGGCCCGCCTCGCCCGGGACCTCGATCTCGAGATGGAGGCGCGCGGCGCCGTGCCCCTGGCCTGGTTCGAGGTCATGCTGCGCCTCGAGGAGGCGCCCGAGGGTCACCTGCGCATGACCGAGGTGGCCGACGCGATCGTGCACTCCTCGGGCGGCACCACGCGACTCGTCGACCGCCTGGAGGAGGCGGGACTGGTCGCGCGCCAGCTGTGCCCCTCGGATCGTCGGGCCATCCACGTGGCACTCACCGACGCGGGACGCGAGCGCCTCGCCCAGTCCAAGCTGGCGCACATCGCGTTCCTCGACTCCCGGCTCGCCCAGCGCCTCGACGCGGCCGAGCGCGCCCAGCTGCTGCAGCTGCTGGGCGCCCTCAACGCGGGCTGACGCGCAGCCAGACCCGCGCGTCACGACCGTCCAGCTCGAGCGCGAACCCCGGGCCCTCGCCCGCGCTCTCGTGCACGGCCGTCGCCAGCACCTCCCGGGCCAGCACGGGCCACTCACCAGCCAGGTCGTCGAGCCCGGTCACCCAGAGCTCGATGCGGTCAGCGATGTCGAATCCCTGACCCTTGCGCAGGTCCTGCACCTGGCGCACCACGTCGCGCAGCAGCCCGCGGCGGCGCAGGTCGTCGTCGATCTCGAGGTCGAGGGCCACCACCGCGGTCCCGTCACGCGAGACGGCGAACCCGCCCTGACTGCGCACGCGCAGCTCGAGCTCCTCGAGCCCCAGCTCGACGGTCGTGTCGGCCAGGGCCACCGAGATGCGCCCGCCGGACTCCAGCACGTCGGCCGCCGCCGCCGAGTCGATCCGGGCCAGGGCCCCGCGTAGCTCCTTGACGGCATCGCCCAGTCGGGGCCCCAAGACCGCGAATCGCGGCACCAGCTCGAAGGTCAGGACGTCTCCCGGGTCGGGGCGGAACTCCAGGAGATCGACGTTGAGCTCGTCTTCCACCACGCCCGCCGGTGGCCGCACGGCGTCGGCGGGCAGGAACACGAGCGCGCGTCGCAGCGGCTGGCGCACCTTCACCCCCGCTTCGGCCCGACCCGCGCGGCCGAGCGACGTGAGGTGCCGCGCCATCGACATCTCGGCCTCCAAGGTGCGGTCCACGTCATAGACGGCGCTCGGCCAGTCCTGGAGGTGCACCGAGTCCTCGGCCGACACCTCGTTGACCAGGTGGTAGAGACGGTCGGCGAGGAAGGGCGTCACCGGGGCGAGCAGCAGCGCGAGGCGCTGCAGCACCTCGAGCATCGTGGCGTGGGCGGCCAGCGAGTCGCTGCGCGGCGTGCTGGCGTCGGTGCGCCAGAAGCGACGACGACTCCGGCGCACGTACCAGTTCGACAGGTCATCGACGAAGGCGCGCAGGGCGTCGGTCCCGGGCAGGGGCTCGTAGCCGTCGAGGGCTGCGGTCACGGCGGTCGTGAGGCCCTCGAGCCGCGAGAGGATCCACCGGTCCAGGGCGGGACGCTCGGACGCTGGAGGGATCGCCGGGTCTGCGGGGTCGAAGCCATTGAGCGAGGCGTAGGTCGTGAAGAAGCTGACCGTGTTCCACAGCGTGCCCAGCATCTCGCGCATCGCCAGGTCGATGACCTCGAGGCTGGCCCGGGTCGACGTCCACGGTGAGCCCTGGGAGAACATCCACCACCGCAGCGCGTCGGCGCCTCGCGTGGTCAGCACCGTCCAGGGATCGATGACGTTGCCCACCGACTTGCTCATCTTGCGTCCCTGGGCGTCCACGATGTGCCCCAGGCACAGGACGTGGCGGTACGGGCTGTGGCCGAACACCAAAGTGTTGACCGCCAGGAGCGAGTAGAACCAGCCCCGCGTCTGGTCGATCGCCTCGGCGACCAGGTCGGCCGGGAACTGGCGCGCGTCCTTAGAGCCGGGCACCAGCGGGTAGCCCACCTGCGCCGACGGCATGGCTCCCGAGTCGAACCAGGCGTCGATGACCGGCTCGACGCGACGAGCGAGCTCCCCGCAGCTCGGGCAGGCGAAGGTGACCTCGTCGATGTCGGGACGGTGGGGCTCGATGGTGGCGGGGTCCCGACCGGCGAGCTCCCCGAGCTCGGCGCGCGAGCCCACGAAGGTCACGTGGTCCTGGCCACAGCGCCACACCGGCAGGGGCGTGCCCCAGAAGCGATCGCGCGACAGGGCCCAGTCGACGTTGTTGGCCAGCCACTCGCCGAAGCGCCCGTCCCGGATGTGGGCGGGATGCCAGTCCACGTGGCTGTTCTCCGACATCATGAGGTCCTTGAGCCGGCTGGTCGCGATGTACCAGCTGGGCTTGCCCCAGTAGATGAGGATGGTGCCGCAGCGCCAGCAGTGCGGCAGCGCGTGGGCGTAGTCCTCTCGGCGCACCAGCAGGCCGCGGCGCTCGAGATCGTCGTTGATGTCGTGGTTGGCCTCCCGCACGCGACGACCGGCCAGCCAGCCCGCCGCGGCGGTGAATGCGCCATCGGGGCCGACCGGGTTCACCGTCGGCAGGCCGTTCTCGCGGGCCACGACGCGGTCGACCTCGCCGAAGGCGGGGGCCTGGTGCACCAGGCCCGTCCCCTCCTCGGTCGTGACGTACGACGCCGCCACGACGTAGCACGCGTCGACGTCCTCGGGCAGCACCACCACATCGAAGGGCCGGCGGTAGTGCAGCCCGACGAGCGCTGAGCCCAGCACCGTCTCGGTGACCTCGACGTCCCCCAGGACCGCCTCGACCAGGTCGGCCGCCAGCACCTGCCCGTCGACGACGGCGTAGGTGATCTCCGGGTTCACCGCCACCGCCACGTTGGACGGGAGGGTCCAGGGCGTCGTCGTCCACACCAGGAGCGACCGCACCGAGCCGAGCCCGTGCTCGGCCGCGTCGAGCACCTCGAGGCGCACGGTCGCGCTCTCGTCCACCTCATCGCGGTAGACGTCGGGCTGTCCGAGCTCGTGGCTCGACAGCGCGGTGCCGCACCGGGGACAGTAGGGCACAACCTTCAAGTCCTCGTAGAGCAGGTCGCGGTCGAACAGCTGGCGCAGGTGCCACCACACCGAGTCCACGTAGCTGGGACTGAAGGTGAAGTAGGCGTTCTCCATGTCGGTCCAGTAGCCGATGCGCTCGGTCAGGCGTTCGAACTCGCCCACGTACGTCATCACCGAGGCGCGGCACTGGCGCACGAACTCGGCCACGCCGACCTTCTCGACGATGTCACGCTTGCCGGTGATCCCGAGCTGCCGCTCCACCTGTACCTCGACGGGCAGACCGTGGGTGTCCCAGCCGGCTCGACGGTCGACGCGGCGTCCCCGCATGGTCTGGTACCGGCAGAACAGGTCCTTGTACACGCGAGCCCATACGTGGTGGAGGCCGGGCATCCCGTTGGCGGTTGGTGGGCCCTCGTAGAACACCCAGGGCTCCGCGCCCGCCCGCTGCGCCATCGAGCGTGCGAAGACGTCGTGCTGCTTCCAGCGCGCGAGCTGGTCCTCCTCCAGCGACGCGAAATCCAGCTCAGCGCTGACCGGCTCGAACACCATGACCCTCCGCAAACAGTTGACCCATGGTAGTCAGCGGCCTCTGGCGCCCCGCCGAGGCGTGCCGGTGGCCAGCGCGTGACCCTAGTCGAGGGTCGACGGACCCCCCCCGGCGAAGCGCTGGTCGAGCCAGCTCGCCGAGAGCTCGACCAGGGAGTCGAGGAGCAGGTCGGCCAGAGCGAAGGGGGCCTGATGGCGCTCGGCGGCCACGGGCACGGCGACCACGGCCATGCGGGCAGCCTTGGCGGCGATCACGCCGGCGGCCGAGTCCTCGAGGACCAGGCAGGTGGTCGGGTCGACGTGGAGCTCGCGGGCCGCACTCAGGAACACGCCGGGATGGGGCTTGCCGAAGGGCTCGTCCTCGGCCGAGCGGATCACGGCGAAGCGGTCCCGCAGCGCGAAGTGGTCGAGCACCCTCTCGATGAGCGCCATCGGGGTCGAGCTGGCCAGGGCGACCGGTCCGTGCTCGCTGGTCAGGTCCAGGGCGCGCACGGCACCGGGCAGCAGGCGACCGCGCTGCTCGACCAGGTCGCCGACGCGCGTCAGCAATTGGGCCACCACGTCGTCGAGGGCCGCCGGCGACCACGGGTAGCGCGCGTGCCAGTAGCGCACGACCTCCCCCACGAACATTCCCTTGGTGGCCCGGTCCTCATGCTCGGTCACCGGGACGCCTCGCGCGCCCAGGATCTCGACCTCGGCCTGGTGCCACAGGACCTCGGAGTCCACGAGGAGCCCGTCGAGGTCGAAGATGGTGGCCTGCAGCATCACCCGACCACTCTGGCACAGGCCTACCGTGAGGCTGTGGTGCAGGTGGCGCGAGCTCGACCCGAGGATCTGGCGGCGATCGCCGCTCGCGTCTCGACCACGTTCGCCACCGCCGCCCAGGCGCTCACCAACGTGGACGGCTCGGTCGACCTGGAGCGCGTCATCCAGTCGCTCGGCGGGGCTCACGTGTGGGTGGCCCGCCGCGGGAGCGAGATCGTCGGGCACCTGGCCGCCTCCCTCGTCCCGCGGGGCCCGCGCAGCGAGGCGTGGATCAGTCCGGACGCCTGGTCCTGCGACGACGTCGACGACCTCGCGGCGCTGTACGCGCACGCGGCTCCAGCGTGGCTCGCCGAGGGGGTGCGCGACCACGTGGTGTGGTCCTTCGACCTGCCGGCCTGGACCGACGCGTGGGGCGAGCTGGGCTTCGCCCACGAGCTGCGCCGCGGTGCCCGCTTCGCGGCGGGGGTGCCCGGCGAGGCGCCCCCGGGCTACCGCCTGCGGCGCGCGCGCTTCGACCCGGTGGTGGCGGCCCGGCTGTCGGCCCTCGTGGACGCGGCCGAGGAGTCGGCTCCGGTCTTTCGGCCCCACGAGACGGACCTCGACGAGGGCTCCGCCGAGGCGCCGGGGCACTGGTACGTCGCCGAGAGCGCGGGACGCGTCGTCGCCCAGTGCCTGGCGATTGCCTATCCCCCGACCCTGGGCATCCCACTAGGAACGGTGCACCTGAGCGCCCTCGCCGTCACGCCGTCGCACCGGCGCCACGGCGTGGCCCGCTCCCTCGTCGCCTACGCGGCTCGACGCGAGCGGGTCGCCGTCGTGGACGCGACGTGGCGCAGCGCGAATCGTCCGGCCCACCGGTTCTGGGTCGGGGCCGGCTTCGCCCCCGTCGCCGTCGGCCTGCGGCGACAGATCCCGACTTAGGCGAGCACCGCCTCGACGGCCTCCACCAGGCGCGGGTCCTCGGGGGTGACCGTTGGCGCGAAGCGCGCCGCGACCGCGTCGTCGACCACGAGGAACTTCTCGAAGTTCCACCGGATGTCACCGGTGTAGCCCTCGGTGTCGGGGGCCTCGACCAGGACCTGGTAGATGGGGTGGCGCCCGTCGCCGTTCACCTCGATCTTCTCGAACAGGGGGAAGGTCACGCCGTAGGTCGTCGAGCAAAAGGTGGCGATCTCCTCGGGCGAGCCGGGCTCTTGGGCCCCGAACTGGTTGCAGGGGAACCCCACCACCGACAGGCCCCGGGGCCCGTAGCGGCGCTGGAGCTCCTCTAAGCCCTCATACTGGGGCGTCAGGCCGCACTGGGAGGCGACGTTCACCACCAGCAGGGCCCGAGCGGGAACCGCCCGCAACGAGAGGGGCTGCCCGGCGAGGCTGCGGATCGGGGTGTCGAGGATTGTCATGGGGGGACGCTAGCGGGAGCGGTCGGCGCGCACGCGCGCGGCCGTAGGCTTCCGGCGTGCGCGCCGCCGTGATCACCGAGGGCCGACTCGAGATCGCCGAGCGCCCGGATCCCGCGCCCGGGCCACGCGAGGTGCGCGTCCACGTCCAGGCGGCCGGACTCAACGCGGCCGACCTCCTCCAGGTTGCCGGGCACTACCCCGCCCCCGCCGACTGGCCACCCGACATCCCCGGCCTCGAGCTCGCCGGCACCGTCGACGCCACCGGACCCGGCGCCGAGAGCTGGCTAGGCCGTCGCGTGTGCGCCATCGTCGGCGGTGGCGGCCACGCCACCTCCGCCCTCGTCCCGGCCGCCCACCTCCTCGCGGTGCCCGAGGGCGTCGACCTGCGCGCGGCGGGCGCCTTCGCGGAGGCATTCGTCACGGCCCACGACGCCCTGGTGTCCCAGGCCGGGCTGCGCTCGGGCGAGCGCCTGGTCGTCACCGGGGCGGCGGGCGGCGTCGGGACCGCAGCCGTGCAGATCGGCGCGATGCTGGGGGCGCACACGATTGCCGTGACGCGCACGCGCGCGCACCATGACGCCCTGCGCGATCTGGGGGCCGCCGAGGCGATCCTCACCGAGGAGCTGGCCGACATCGCCCCGGTCGACGTCGTGCTCGAGCTGGTGGGGGCGGCCACGGCGGCCACCTCCCTGCATCGCCTCGGCCCGCACGGTCGCCTGGTGGTCATCGGCGTGGGCGGCGGCTCGCGGCTCGAGGTAGATCTGCTCGCCGTCATGCAGAGGCGCCTGCGCCTCACCGGATCCACCCTGCGATCGCGCTCGCCCGACGAGAAGGCCCGGGCCATTGCCGCAGCCGCGACCGATCTCGGGGATCGCTGGTCGCGAGGCGGGCTGCGGGTCCCGGTCGCCGAGGGATACCCCCTCACCGAGGTGGCGCGCGCCTACGAGGCGTTTGGCCGGTCGGGACGGTTCGGACACATCGTCTTGGAGATGCCCTGAGCGGCCCCGAGCGCCCGGGACCCCGAGGGGGGTCCGGGGAGGATCGGATCGCCGCGGCGCACGCCGACGCGGTCGCGCGGGGCGCGACGACCTACCGAGACCCGGCCACGGGATTCCGGGTCTTCACGCGCTCCTGGCTGCTGGCCCGTGGGATCTGCTGTGACCAGGGGTGCCGGCACTGCCCCTACGGCTCGACCACGAAGTCGTGAGAGCTCAGCGCCCCGGGTCGCCCCGGGGCGCTGACTCCTCTCAGAGCAGATCGCTCAGCGTCGTCGCAGTAAGACCGTGCGCCTCGGCCACCGGGCCGTAGGTCAGCTGCCCACCCACGACGTTGACACCCTCGGCCAGCGCGGCGTCGTGACGCACCGCGTCACGCCACCCGTGATTGGCCAGGGACAGCGCGTAGGGCAAGGTGGCGTTGGCCAGGGCGGCGGTCGACGTCGCCGGGACCGCCCCGGGCATGTTGGCCACGCAGTAGAAGATCGAGCCGTTGACCTCGAAGACCGGGTCCGAGTGCGTGGTGGGATGCGTCGCCTCGAAGCACCCGCCCTGGTCGACGGAGATGTCGACGAGCACCGAGCCCTCGCGCATCTCGGCCACCATGGCGTTGGTGACGAGCTTGGGCGCCTTGGCGCCCACGACCAACACCGCGCCGATGACGATGTCGGCACCCGCGACGGCCTGCTCGACCGCCAGGGTCGAGGACGCGACCGTCTGGACCCGACCGTCGAAGTGGTGGTCGAGCGCGCGCAGCCGGTCCAGGTTCTTGTCCAGGATCGTGACTTCGGCGTGCAGGCCCACGGCGATGGTGGCCGCCGCCAGTCCCGCGACCCCGGCACCGATCACCGCCACCCGGACCGGAGGGACCCCGGGCACGCCGCTGACCAGGGCGCCGCGCCCGCCGCCCGGGCGCATCAGGTGGTGTGCCCCCATGAGCGGCGCCATACGACCGGCCACCTCGCTCATCGGCGTCAGCAGGGGCAGCGATCCGTCGCTGACGCGCACGGTCTCGTAGGCGATGGCCACGTTGCCCGCCTGGAGCAGGGCGTCGGTGCACTCGCGCGACGCGGCCAGGTGCAGGTACGTGAACAGCACCTGACCCGCCCGCGCGGCCAGGCGCGGATACTCCACGGCGATCGGCTCCTTGACCTTCATGATCAGGTCGCTGTCGGCCCACACGTCGTCGACGTCGTCGACGATCGTGCCGCCGGCGGCGACGAAGTCCTCATCCTTGATGCTTGAGCCCAGACCGGCTCCGCGCTCGATCAGGACCTGGTGGCCCGCGTGCGAGAACTCCCGCACGCCGGCCGCAGTCACGGCGACCCGGTTCTCGTCCGTCTTGATTTCCTTGGGCACGCCAATCTTCATGGTTTCCTCATCTATTTCTCTGGGGACGCACTGTCCCTCAGACCTTCTTCCGCGCCAGCACAACACTGGTCAGTGCGAGGCCGATCCCGACCGCGAAGATCGCCGTCCCGAAGACGAACACCTGGGGCGGGATGCCCACGCGGGTCACACCGTAGACCCACACCGGGAACGGCGCGCTCGAGCCGCTCAAGAAGTTCGACGTCACGAAGTCGTCGATCGAGAGGGCGAACGCCATCAGCGCACCGGCCAGGACACCCGGCATGATCAGGGGCAGGGTGACCCGGGTGAAAGTCGTCCAGGGATTGGCTCCCAAGTCGTAGGCGGCCTCCTCGAGTGACCGGTCGAAGCCCGCCAGCCGCGCGCGCACGGTGACGGCGACGTAGGCGATCGAGAACATCACGTGGGACAGGACCAGCGTCAAGAAACCGCGCCCGATGTTGAGCGACACGAACATGCCCAGCAGTGAGGCGCCCAGGACGATCTCGGGTGCCGCGATGTTCAAGAAGAGGACCTGCTCGAAGGCCGCCTTGCCCCGGAAGCGCGGCGGGCGGTAGCGCACCAGGGCCATGGCCAGCATCGTCCCCAGCACCGTCGAGATGAGCGTGCTCGTGATGCCCAGGCGGATCGACAGCCAGAACGACTGCGTCAGGCCGGGAATGTCGCTCCACTGCCTGAACCACTGGTCAGTGAAGCCATTCCACGAGAAGCTGACCAGCTGCATCGAGCCGAACGTCTTGTTGAAGCTGTAGATGATCATGATGATGATCGGAAACACCAGGTACGCGATCACCAGCCACGAGTAGACGGGCAAGAGTGCTCGGCCCCAGCGGTGACGTCGCCGCGGCGCGACCGCCTCGGGCGACGTGACCGCGCTCACAAGTACTGCTCGATCGTGCGCGATCCCAGCAATCGGGCGTAGAGATAGATGCCGACCAGGGCGATCACCAGCAAGATGGCCGACAGCGATGCCCCGCCCGCGAAGTCGAAGTTCACCAGGAACTGGTTCTGGATGACGGTCCCGATCATGGTGTTCGACGTCCCGCCCAAGATCTCCTGGTTCACGTAGTCACCGAACATGGGGATGAACGTGAGGAGGAACGCGGCGAAGATGCCCGGCACCGTCAAGGGAAGGATCACCCGCAAGAATCCGGCTCGCCGGGTGGCGTAGAGGTCGTAGGCCGCCTCGAGGACCCGACGGTCGATCCGCTCGAGCGCCACGTACAGGGGCAGCGCGGTGAAGGGCAGGTAGTTGTAGGCGAGCCCCGCCATCACCGCGTAGCCGGTCCCGAGCACGTGGAACCCCGCGGGCAGCAGGTGCAGGTGCTTCAGGGTCCCCAGCACCACGCCGTTGTTGGCCAGGACGAACTCCCACACGATCGTGCGGATCACGAAGGACACGAAGAACGGCACCAGCAGCATCAGCAGGAAGAAGTTCTTGCGCCGACCCCCGTAGAACGCGATCCAGTAGGCGATCGGGAACGAGATGATGAGGTCCACGATCGTCGACACGGCCGCGAAGTACAGGCTGGTGATGAACTCCTGGTGGTACAGGCTGATCTCGCTGGGGAACTCGCCCCAGTGCCACGTCATGACGCAGGCCCCCGTCGCGGGATTGCAGGTCTTCAGCGACAGCGACAGCATGAAGGCCAGCGGCACCACGAACAGCAGCAGGAGCCAGAGCCCCGACGGCAGGCTCAGGAGGTAGGGCGCGAGCGCCCTACCTACCCGAGGCCGCCGACGCGCGGTAGCTACGCCCCCTGGATGATCGGGAGGAAGAGGTTCGTCCACGTGTTGATCTCTTCTTGCGTCTTAAAGGGGTAGTAGTTCTTCGACAGCGACACCAGCCGTCCCGAGGGGAAGACGGTGGGCGCCTTGGCCGTGACCGACGTGGGCAGGCCGATTGAGGGTGCCATCTTCTTCAGGGCCGCGGCGTCCCATCCGGTGGGGTGCAGCAGCTGCTGGCGCGCGCTGGGCACCGGGCAGATGTAGTCGTTGTAGTACTCGACCACCGCCTGGGACATCGGGCTGTAGTAGAAGTCCATCAGCTTCATCGCGTCCAGCGGATTCTGCGCGTACAGCGGGATGCACATGTTGTCCGTCCACAGCATCAGGCCCTCCTTGGGATACATCAAGGTGAGGTCCTTGTACTTGGAGTTGAGGTTGGCCTGGAAGATGTCACCCGAGTAGCACTGGGACACGATCGTGTCGCCGTTCTTCAGGTGCTGGATGTAGCTCTGGTCGTAGTACGCCTGGACGATGCCATCGCTGCGCTGCTGCTGCAGCTTCTTGGCCGCCTTCGACCACTCCTTCTCGGTCGACGAGAACGGCTCGACACCGATGGCCAGCAGGCCCGCGCTCCCCAGCTCGAAGGGGTCCGAGAGCATGCCGACCTTGCCCGCGTACTTCTTGTCGAACAGGATCTGGATGCTGTCGCCGGGGTCCTTGACGTGCTTGGCGTTGTAGGCCACCGAGGTCCAGCCCGACTGCCAGGCCATCGAGTACTTGTTGCCCGGGTCCCACGACGGGCTCTTGACGAGCGGCCCCGCGTACCGGTTGAAGTTCGTCATCAGCTTGTGATCCAGCGGCACCACCCAGCCGTTCTGGAAGAGGTAGCCGAGCTCGGGGTTGTTGTTGGTCATGACGACGATGTCGTAGCCCGTGTACTGGCCGGCGGCCAGGGACGGGCGGATCTTGGCGTAGAACGACGCGTTGTCCTGGATCACCTCGTAGTAGTTGACCTTGATGCCCGTCGTCTTCGTGAACTGCTCCAGCGACAGGTGCTGGCCGTTCAGCACGTCGATGTACAAGGGCCAGTTGGCGAAGTTGACGACGTGATGGATCTTCTGCTTCTTCCACCACGTCGGCGTCCCCACCTTGGCGTTGGGCAGACCGGCGCCCGCCATCTCGCCCCACAGCAGCGATGCCCCGGCGCCGGCACCCGCCGCCTTGAGCACGTTGCGGCGCGACAGGCGACGCTGGGTGAGCCCTCGCCAGAACGACGGATCGATCGACCCATCTAGCCCGAGCAGACTGAACTCCTCTGACATGGTTAATCCCCCTCTGTTTCATTGATTTCAACCGACGTGGGCAGTGGAGCCACCGTGAAGGTGTGCTCGACCGGCCACGTCAAGATGACCTCGTCCCCGCTGCGGGGCGCCGACTGATGACCGATGTTCTGGGCGTAGACCGTGATGTTCACGCCGATCGCCGTCTCGACGATGTACTGGTTTCCCACACCGGTGAACGTCGAGACGACCACGCGACCCCCGATGGCGTTGTGGGACGCCGGGACGTCGCTGTCCAGGGCCACGATGCCAATCTTCTCGGGGCGCACGCCCACCTTGACGTCGCTGCTGGTCTCCAGTCGGGACACCCGCTGGGGCAGCACGTGCATGATCGCACCGCCCGCGACCGCGACCGTCACCACGTCGGCCGCGCTCGACTCGATCGTGCCGGGCAGCAGGTTCGAGGCCCCGAGGAACGACGCCACGAACTCGGTCGTCGGGTTGTCGTAGACGTCCTTGGGGCTGCCCATGCCCTCGATGCGCCCGTGCCACATAACGGCCAGGCGGTTCGACATGGTCATCGCCTCCTCCTGGTCGTGGGTGACGTAGAGGAAGGTGATCCCCACCTGAGCCTGGATGCGCTTGAGCTCGATCTGCATCTGGCGGCGCAGCTTGGCGTCCAGCGCCGACATCGGCTCGTCGAGCAAGAGGACCTTGGGCTCGTTGACGAGGGCCCGGGCCAGCGCGACCCGCTGCTGCTGGCCACCCGACAGCTGGGACGACTGGCGCTTCTCGTAGTTGGGCAGGTCGACGATCTCGAGCATCTCGCTCACCCGGCGGCGGATCTCGGCGCGGTCGAAGCGCCGGCGCCGTAGGCCGAAGGCCACGTTCTCGAAGACGTCGAGATGCGGGAACAGGGCGTAGGACTGGAACACCGTGTTGACGTCGCGGCGGTAGGGCGGGAGGCTGGTGACGTCTTGGCCGCCCAGCAGGATGCGTCCTCGCGTGGGCTCCTCGAAGCCGCCCAACATGCGCAGTGACGTCGTCTTCCCGCATCCCGATGGCCCGAGCAGGCTGAAGAACTCCCCCGCCTCGACCTTGAGGTTCAGGTCGTCGACCGCGGTGAGGTCGTGGAACTCCTTGGTGACGCCTACGAACTCGACGTCGGCGGACTCGACGGCGAGGATGCGGCCCGGGCGCCCGGGACGCGCCGCCTTCCCCGAGGTCCGCTCATCCGGCTCAGCCGGACCAGCCGTCTCACCCTCTGCCCGCAAGGCCATGCGTCACCCCCCTCAGATGCTGTCTAGCCGGTGCACGACGGCCGCACCCAGCCGGAGCCATCGGCCCTGCCTAGCACGTCGTCTCGTTCCAGATGCGGCACCCCTCACTCCTCGATGCTGTGCATCACGTGCTTGATGCGCGTGTAGTCCTCGAACCCGTAGACCGAGAGGTCCTTGCCGTAGCCCGAGCGCTTGAACCCTCCGTGGGGCATCTCGGCCACCAGGGGGATGTGCGTGTTCACCCACACGCAGCCGAAGTCGAGGTCGCGGGTCAGGCGCATGGCACGCCCGTGGTTGGCCGTCCACACCGAGGACGCCAGCCCGTAGTCGACACCGTTGGCGTAGGCCAGCGCCTGCGCCTCGTCCTCGAACTTCTGGACGGTGAGGACGGGACCGAAGATCTCGCTCTGGATCATCTCGTCGTCCTGGTGCAGGTCGGCGACGACCGTGGGTGACACGAAGTAGCCCACATCGCCGACCTGGGATCCGCCGGCCACGATCGACGCGTGCGCCGGCACCCGCTCGAGGAAGCCGGTGACGCGGGCCAGCTGGTTGACGTTGTTCACCGGCCCGAACAGGGCGTCGGGGTTGTCGGGAAGCCCGATCACGGTGGCCTTCGCCTGCGCGGCCAGGGCGTCGACGAAGTCCCCGTAGATGCTGGACTGGACCAGAATCCGCGTGGCGGCCGTGCAGTCCTGACCGGCGTTGAAGTATCCCGCGACGGCGATGGTCTCGACGGCTGCGGACACGTCGACGTCGTCGAAGACGAGCACCGGGGCCTTGCCGCCGAGCTCCAGGTGCGTGCGCTTGAGGGTGCGCGACGCGGTGGCCGCCACCTCCATGCCCGCGCGCACCGAGCCGGTCACCGACACCATCGCCGGCACCGGGTGCTCCACCAGCGCCCGCCCGGTGTCGCGGTCGCCGCACACGACGTTGAACACGCCCGCCGGCAGGACCTCGGCCATCAACTCGGCCATGCGCAGGGTAGACACCGGCGTGGAGTCACCGGGCTTGAGCACCATCGTGTTGCCCGCCGCGATGGCCGGCGCCCACTTCCACACCGCCATCATCATCGGGTAGTTCCATGGGGTGACCGCGCCGCAGACCCCGATGGGCTCGCGCCGGACGTAACTGGTCATGCCCGTCATGTACTCGGCAGCACCCCGGCCCTCGAGCAGGCGGGCCGCTCCGGCGAAGAAGCGAATCTGGTCGAGCATCGGCGGGATCTCTTCGCTGTAGGTGAGCGCGAGGATCTTGCCAGTGTTCTCGGACTCCAGCGCGACGAGCTCGTCGACGTGGCTCTCGAGGACGTCGGCGATGCGGATGAGGGCCAGCGAGCGCTCCGCGGGCGTCGTACGCCGCCACGACTGGAAGGCCTGCTGGGCCACCGTCACCGCCGCGTCGATGTCGTCGGCATTCGACAGCGGCATCTCGGCGAACGCTTCCCCCGTCGCGGGATTGATCAGTGTGGCGTACTGGCCGCTCCGCGGCGCCACGTACTGCCCGCCGATGAAGTTGGACAACTGCCGCATACCCACCCCTTGACTTCGCGCCAGCTCGTTCTGACTCACCGCAACTCTGCCAGATTGCGCGGGCGCGCGCAAACCGTTGAGGATGAAATAAGTCACTACTCAGTAACTTTCCGACGCATTCCGTCATGAGAACCCGCTATACTGTCGATATCCGCAGCCGAGGACCTGGTCTCCAGATCCAGAGCCGGGAGTGTTCGATGCCAGCCACGTCTCCGAAAATCAGCCGAACCAAGCGCGGACGCACCTCGGTGACGGCGAGCGCCTCGCCGTCAGCACTGGAGTCGGTGACCGGCGCCGCGGCCCTCGACACCATCGACCGCGAGATCATCAGCCTTCTCCAGCAGGACGGGCGGCGCCCCTACGGGGCCATCGCCGCCGACGTCGGCCTCTCCGAGGCCGGCGTGCGGCGACGCGTTCAGCGCCTGCGCGACCTGGGCGTCATGCAGATCGTGGCCATCACCGACCCCCTGCAGCTGGGCTTCGGCCGCGAGGCGCTGGTCGGGATCCGCGTCCACGGCGACGTTCGCCAGGTGGCCGAGAAGGTGGCCGCCATCAACGAGGCGAACTACGTCGTCATGACCGCGGGCAGCTTCGACCTGATCGCCGAGGTCATCGCCGTCGACGACGATGCCTTGCTCCATCTCTTGAACGACTCGATCCGGAGCATTCCCGGGGTCACCGAAGTCGAGACGTTCGTCTATCTCAAGCTCTCCAAACAGACCTACAACTGGGGGACCAAATGACATTGCACGAAATCATCTCCGACGGTATGGCCGTCGATAATCCCAAACGCCCGAGCCACTCGCTCTCGGAACGGGCCCGCCGCAACCTCTGGCTCCAGATGTCGCGGATGGGGGCCTACTCGAGCTCCGAGGAGATCCCGATCATGGTGCGCGGCGAGGGGACGCGCGTCTACGACGCCAACGGGACCGAGTACTTCGACGGGCTGTCCGGCCTGTTCACCAACGCCCTGGGTCACGGACGCGCGGACATCGCCGAGGCCGCCGCCGAACAGATTCGCACGATGGCGTTCTTCCCCCTGTGGACCTACGCCCACCCCAAGGCGATCGAGCTGGCCGAGAAGATCGCCAGCCTGACGCCCGGCGACCTCAACCGCGTCTTCTTCACCACCGGCGGCGGCGAAGCCGTCGAGAGCGCGTGGAAGCTGGCCCGCCAGTACCACCGCCTCCACGGTGAGCAGGACCGCTACAAGGTCATCAGCCGGGACGTGGCCTACCACGGGACGACCATGGGCGCCCTGACGATCACGTCCCTCGAGAGCTACCGCAAGCCCTTCGAGCCGCTGGTGCCCGGTGCCATCAAGGTGCCCGCAACGAACTTCTACCGGGCGCCGGTCCACGGCGACGACTACGAGGCCTACGGCGCCTGGGCGGCCGACCAGATCGAGGAGGCGATCCTGCGCGAAGGCCCCGAGACCGTCGCGGCGGTGTTCCTCGAGCCCGTCCAGAATGCCGGCGGGTGCTTCGTTCCGCCTCCGGGATACTGGCAGCGCGTACGGGAGATCTGCGACCGCTACGGCGTGCTCCTCGTGTCCGACGAGGTGATCTGCGGCTTCGGGCGCATCGGCGAGTGGTTCGGCGGGATCAAGTACGACTACGTCCCCGACATCATCACCGTGGCCAAGGGCATCACGGCCGGCTACGCGCCACTGGGCGCGATGATCGTGTCCGACCGCATCGCCGAACCCTTCCAGCACGAGGACACGACGTTCCCGCACGGCTTCACGTGGGCGGGTCACCCGGTCTCATGCGCCATCGCGCTCAAGTCCATCGAGATCCTCGAGAACGAGCACGTCATCGACAACGTGCGCGCGAACCAGGACTACTTCGAGGAACGGCTCAACTCCCTGCGGGACATCCCGATTGTCGGCGACGTGCGCGGAACCGGGTATTTCTGGGGGATCGAGCTGGTCAAGGACCAGGCGACCAAGGGCAGCTGGTCCGGCGACGAGGCCGAGCGGCTGCTGCGCGGCTACGTGTCACCCGAGATGTTCCGTCGCGGGCTGATCTGCCGCTCCGACGACCGTGGCGATCCCGTGGTCCAGCTGGCCCCGCCGCTCATCTCGACGCGTGACGACATCGACCTGATGGTCGGCATCCTCCACGAGGTGTTCACCGGAGCCGCCAGCCGCTCGTTCTGATGTCCCGGCCCGACTCCCTGTGGTGGTCGGCGCTCGAGCCCACCTCGACGCGCCGGCCACCGCTGGCCGGCCACGTGGACGTCGACGTGGCGATCGTCGGCGGTGGCTTCACGGGCCTGTGGACTGCTCGCGAGCTTCTGCGCCGCGACCCCACGCTGCGCGTCGCGGTCCTCGAGCGCGAGATCTGCGGCTTTGGCGCATCGGGTCGCAATGGCGGCTGGGCTTCGGCCCTGTATCCCCAGAGCCTGGCCGCGCTCGAGCGACGACGCCCCGGTGACGGCGCCCGGGTGGGGGCTGTCCTGCGCCGCGCCGTTGGCGACCTGGGGGCGGCGCTGCGTGCTGACGGCATCGACGCGCACTACCACCAGGGGGGCACCCTCACCTTCGCGCGCAACCCGTCCCAGGAGGAGCGCCTGCGCGCGGAGGCCGACGAGGCGGGCGGCTGGGGAGCCGGACCCGATGACGTCGTGTGGCTCGAGCACGACGAGGCCGCCGCGCGGGCGCGGATCGCCGGCGCCCGCGGCGCCCTCTACACCCGACACTGCGCCCGGGTCCAGCCGGCACTCCTGGTTCGCGGGCTGGCCGCGGTCGTCGAGTCGCTCGGCGCGCGCATCTACGAGGGGACGGCCGTCACCCGGATCCTGGCGCGCTCCGGCCGCGGCCCGGCCATGGTCGTGACGGTGGCCGCAACGGTCCACGCCGCGGTCGTCGTGCGCGCCACCGAGGGCTACAGCGCGAGCCTGCCGGGCCTGCGCCGCGACCTGGCGCCCATCTACTCGCTCATGATCGCGACCGAGCCCCTGGCTCCCGCGTTCTGGGAGGAGGTCGGCTTCGACGACCGCGAGACCTTCAATGACGGCCGCAACCTCCTGATCTACGGCCAACGGACGGCCGACGATCGCATCGCCTTCGGAGGACGGGGTGCGCCCTACCACTTCGGCTCGGTGATCGAGCCGCGCTTCGACCACGTCGACAAGGTGTTCGGCCTGCTCGAGGCGGCGCTGCGCGAACTGCTGCCCTCCTTTAAGGGAGCAATCACCCACCGCTGGGGCGGCCCGCTCGGCATGCCCCGCGACCTGTCCCCTCGCGTGGCCTACGACCGACGCACGGGTCTGGCGCTGGCGGGGGGCTACACCGGCGACGGCGTCGTCCTCAGCCGCGTGGCCGCCCAGGCGCTGGCGGATGCCATCACGGCTCCCGACCAGTCCACCGAGTTCACCGACCTGCCCTTCGTCGACCTCCCGCGACGTCGCTGGGAGCCCGAGCCGTGGCGCTGGCTGGGGATCAACACCGGCCTGGCGGCCGCGACCTGGGCCGACCGCCAGGAGCGGCGCGGGCGGTCCAGCCGAGCTGGCTCCGTCGTCGATCGCCTGCTGTCCTGAGGGACCCGAGGCTCAGCTCGCCGTCGCCCCGCCGCCCCCGAGGGCCCCGGGCCCGAGGAGCTGGGATATCCCCGACAGACCGCGCAGGATCCGGCGGGCCACCCCCGGCGTCAGTGGCCGGACCTGGCTCCGAGGCGGACCGGCGATGTGCAAGGGCTGGTTGTAGCCAAGGACCGTCGCGGTGAGCGACGCGGTCGCCGTCGACGACGAGGCGACCACGGTCGCCCCGGTGAACTCGTTCTGGCTGCCCACCGACACCGAGACGTCGACGCGGCCCGCCGAGGGCACCACGGAGCGCAGCAGGCCCGGCACCGCCAGATGGACCCCGAGGTAGGTGAAGTGGTACGTCGTCACGCCCGCCGCGTGGGTGACGGTGCGGCTCTGGTAGCCCTGGATCATCGTGACGTCCGGGTGCGTGGCCTCCAGGGACCAGTCGTACAGGGAGGGGGTGTGCACCGACTCGGCCAGCCAGGGCTGACCCACGATGCCCGACAGGTTGCTCGAGCCGATGTAGAGGTGGTGGGGCGTCAGAATCAGCTGCGCGGCGATCGCGGTCACCCCGAGCGGCAGGTTCAGCGACGCCTGGGCGGCGTCGTGGCGAAAGTCGATGCCGATGGTGCCCGACAGCGTCGTGGCGCCCGCGTCCACGCTGATGGCGAGCGTCGCCGTGCTCGGCGGGTAGCCGTTGAGGGCCAGGGGGTCCACGGCCCGCGCACCCGGGTTGGGGTGGCTGTCGGTGGCCGCCAGCACGACTCCGGTCACCGTGAGACCCAGGGACACCACGGCCAGAACGGCCGCACCGATGCGCTGAGTTCGGGCCATGGCGTCACCCTACCGTGAGGCGTTCGCCGGGCTCACATCGTGCCGAGCAGCTCGATGAGCAGGTCGCGAGCGATGTTGCGGCCCGTCGCCAGCATCCCGATGCGCGAATCCTCGTCGGCCACGACGTTGGAGGTGATGGCGGCCAGGGCGGTGGTCGCGGATCCCTCCAGCACCAGGCCCAGCGCTTCCGCGGCTTCGCGCACGCCGTGGCGGATCCCCACCTCGGGCACGAGGACCAACGGGATGCCGTAGCGCTCCACCAGCTCGTTGGTGATCGCGCCCTCATCCCCGCCCCCGGCCAGCCCGTCGGCGATCGTGGGGTGGTGGACGACCTCGTCCATGGGGGTGCCGCGAAGCACGTGGTAGAGCGCGGCGCTCTCCTCGGGCTGCACGCCGGTGAGGCGCACATCTTGGCGCCCGACCAGGTCACGGGCCAGGATGGTCCCGGCCATCAGCCCTCCCCCGCCGACCGGCACGACCAGGTGCTCGAGTTCGGGCGCCTGGTCGATCATCTCCAAGAAGACGGTGGCCTGACCAGCGATGACGTCGGTGTCGTTGAAGGGCGAGATGTACCGGATGCTGTGGCGCTCGGCCATCTCCATGGCGTACGCCTGGGCGTCGTCGTAGCTCGAGCCCACCTGGACGAGCTCGACGTCGAACTGCCGCAGCTTCTGCACCTTGGCCGCCGAGGCGTTGGCGGGCACCACGACGGTGGCCGGAACGCCGAGCATCGTGGCCGCGTAGGCCACGCCGAGGCCGTGGTTGCCGGCCGACGAGGTCACGACCGCGCCGGACGGATCGTCGCGGTAAGCCGCCGAGACCGCGCTGAGCGCGCCGCGCACCTTGAAGGAGCCCGTCACCTGGAGCCCTTCGAGCTTCAGACGGATCTCGCGCCCGCGCACCGTGGCGTACACCGTCGGCGTGGGGCGGAGGTACCGTGCGATGAGCTCCCGCGCGCTCTCCAGCTGTTGAGGCGTCGGGGGCGCGACGTGTCGAACCATGGCTGCCTCCGGCACCACCTTACCCGCCACCCCCGATCGGGCTGGGCCGACGGGGCCCCTGACCGACCGCCACGGCCTGACGGGTGCTCGAGAGTTCGCGGCGTGCGCGACGCCATCGAGACGCCGCGCCACATCGGGCGACGGACCCCGCCGCCGCGGGTCGCCCAGACGCCAGCACGGGGCCGTCACCGCGGCGCTCGTGGCCGCCGTGAATGCGCGGCGTGCCCACATCCCTCCTGGTCAGGACCTGTCGCACCACTAGGGTCTTCCCATGGTCGCCGTCGATCGTCGCCGAACGCTCCAGCAACTCATGGTCATCGTCGGCCTGCAGTGGCTCGGCGCATCACTCGGACTGCCCCTGCTGCCCCTCTTCCTCGAGCACCGCGGCGGGACACCCTCGGTGATTGGGATCATCATGTCGGCGTTCTTCCTCGCTGGCGTCGCGACGCAGTTCGCGCTGGGCCACCTGGTGGATCGCTTCGGTCGCCGGACAATCCTGCTGACCAGCCTGCTCGTCTACGCCGTGGCGTCCATGACGTACCTGCTCCCGGTCAGTGCGCCGGTCTTCATCCTGACGCGGATGCTGCAGGGCGCCGCCGCCGGCGCGATCGAGGTTGCCTCGCTGTCGGCCGTCGCGGCGCTGTACCCCGAACACGAGCGCGGGCGGGCGGTGTCGCGGATCTTCGCCGCCCAGCTCTTCGGGCTCGCGGTGGGTCCCGTGGCCGGCGTGGCGGTGTCGGTGCGCGCCCTGGGTTGGGCCTACTTCGCCACCGGGATCCTGTGCCTCATCGCGACGGTGCCGGCGCGACGACTGGCACTCGGCGATCCCACCGACAGTGGTCCGCTCCCCCCGCTCCAGTGGACGCGCAACGTGGTGGGAGCGCTGCTCGCCGCCTCCGCGGTCGGGGTCGCCGTCGGCGTCTACGAGACGTGCTGGACCCTGCTGATGCACGCCCACCACGCCACCACCCTGCAGATCCGGCTGAGCTTCACCCTCTTCAGCGTCCCGTGGGTGGCCTTCAGCCGTCTGGGCGGTTGGCTGGCCGACCACCGCAACCGGCGCGTCATCGCCCTCGTCGGGCTGACCAACGTGGCGTTCTTCCTCAGCCTGTACCCGCACATCCACAGCAATGTCGCCCTGCTGTGGCTCGGCTCGGTGGAGGCCATCGGCTCGTCCCTGTCGTCTCCGTCGATCGCGTCGCTGCTCACCCAGCGATCATCGGACCGTGAGTTCGGTCGTCGCCAGGGCCTCTACGCCACGGCCAACACCGCGTCGCTGGCGTTGGCCGCGCTGACCTCGGGGGCGATGTTCTCGGTCAACCCGGTGCTCCCCTTCACGGTGATGGCCGTGCTCTCGATGGTCCTCACACTCGCCGCGACAATCTGGTGGCGCGGCGTGGCCGGGAACGTGCGGGCCCCGCGAACGTCGTCCCCGACGTGACACGGCGGGTCAGCCGGAGGAGGACTGGCTGACCCGCCGGTACTGGTCGGGCCCCGGGGCAGGGGGAGGTTCGTCCCGGGGCCCGACGACCTAGGAGTTGCGCGGCGGGTGCCCGGAGCGCCGGGCCCACCCGCGCGAACCCGCCGGAGACGGGAATGCGCCCCGCCAGCGCCGGGGAACGCTTCGCGCGACGCTGCCCACGTCGACCGCGACGGCGTCGAGCGAGGTGCGATCGCCGCCGACCACTCCGGTGGCCACGATCGTCGACCCGACGCGGACGCTGTCCAGGGTGGCAACACCGCGCGCGTCACGGTACGTCGTCGCAGCGCTGACCAGGACGCTTCGCTCGAAGCCCTGGGGGTCGCCGAGCGTGATGACCCCGCCGTTCACGGCGGTGACGACGCCCTCCATGTGTGCGGGCTCCATCTGGATCGCCGACACCACCGCGGGCGTCGCGGGTGTGGTCTCCACGCGCACCAGCTGGCCGGCGACCAGGGAGGCGGCGCTGACGAGGACCGGTCCAACCTGGACGCGCGTCGCTGGGGTGAGCGCGTAGGTGATCGTCGCGCCGGCCGGGTCGGTGATCGAGATCGAGGTCGACGAGACGGCGGTGAGGGTCCCCACCGTGCCCAGGGCGCCGAGATCGGTCGGGGGCACCACGACCACCGTGACGGCGGCCGCGGCGTCGGCCGTCGCCACGAGCACGGCCACGGTCATGCCCACCTGGAGCGCGCCCCCGGCGACGGTGACGCCGCCCCGGCGCACTACCGTGCGCGACGTGAGCGCGTAGGTGATCGTCGCGCCGGCCGGGTCGGTGATCGAGATCGAGGTCGACGAGACGGCGGTGAGGGTCCCCACCGTGCCCAGGGCGCCGAGATCGGTCGATCCGGCTGCGCGAGGACGCGAGATGGCGGGCGGTGTCCCGGGGGTCCGGCCCGTACTGGCCCCCGCCCCACCGACCCCACTGGCCAGCGTCCCCAGTGCGACCGCGGTCGTGACTCCCAGCGAGGTGACGGCACGAGTGCGATTGGACTGCATCGGTCCTTCCTTCCCGCCCCGGCCGCGTCCTCCAGGACCCCGTCATCATCGACTCCGAGGGTGAGCGTGCTCTGTGGCCTGTCTAAAGGCTGTGTAAATGCCGCCCCGTAACACGGCCGACACAAAATCGGCCGCGCGCCGATGCTGCGGTCAGGCAGACTGGGGCGGTCTGGCCGACCCCTCACTCGGCGGACCGGGTGCTAACTCAACTAGGGAGGAAACGCAGTGTCGTCCATCGACCAACACGACGGCTCCATCGAAGATGAGCCATTCCATATCGAGATCCACGGAATCGACCACATCCCCGAGTCCGAACGCTGGGCCACCGCCCGCAACATCGGTGCCATGTGGGCTGGCTCGGCCGTCAACGTCGAGTACTTCATCTACGGCGCCCTGCTCATGGGCTTCGGCTTCAGCTTCTGGACGGCGCTCAGCCTCATCGTCCTGGGCAACATCTCCTACCTGCTGCTCGGCGTGGCCTCACTCCAGGGACCCGACGCGGGGACGACGGCCTTCACCATCAGTCGTGCGCCCTTCGGCCTGCGCGGATCTCGCCTCCTCAGCTTCTTCAACTGGATCACCCAGCTGGGATTCGAGACCGAAGGCCTGATCCTGATCGTCGGCGCCGTCATGACGATCATGCAGCTGGCGGGCTACAGCGTCACGAGCCCGGTCAAGGTCCTCCTGATCATCCTGGCAGCCGCCGTCCAGGCCGTGCTTCCCTACCTCGGGCACGCCACCATCGTCAAGGTGCTGCGCCGCCTCATCGTCCCCTTCGTCCTCATCTACGCCGTGCTAGCCATCTTTGACGCCCGTCACGGCACGGTGCACTTCAAGGGATTCGGTGGCGGCTGGGAGCTCTACACGGCCGGCTTGGCCTTCACCATCGCGCTGTCGGGACTGGGCTGGACCGAGTGCGGCAACGACTACACCCGCTACCTGCCGCGCGACGCGCGCAAGGGCTCGATCGTGGGGTGGGTGTTCCTCGGCACGGCCGTTCCCGAGATCTTCCTGATGACCTTGGGCGCGCTGACCTTCACCTTCCTGTCGTCAACGACGCAGGTGGGGATGTGGAACGGCGACAACCCCTTCCAGGTGCTGAGCAGTGGGCACGCCCTGCCCACCTGGTTCGTCGTGGTCTTCCTGATCTTCGCCATCGTGCAGCTCTTCGGGATCAACTCCCTCGACCTGTACAGCTCGGGCGTGTCGGTCCAGGCCATGGGAATCCGCCTCAAGCGCTACCAGGCCGTGGTCCTGGACTCGGTCATCGCCGGGCTGCTCACCTTGTGGGCCATGTTCCAGTCGACGTTCTCGCTCTACATGAAGGAGTTCGTCGGCGTGATCATCGTCTGGATCGCCCCGTGGTTCGGCATCTACATCACGGACTGGATCCTGCGCCGGTTCCACTACCACGCCCGCGAGCTCCAGCGCACCGACGCGGACGGTCTCTACTACGGCGGCCACAGTGGCGTGAACTGGAACGCCATCGTGGCCTTCGTCATTGGGCTGGTCGCCTCGACGATCGCGTACTCCAAGGCGCCACCGCCGGTCAACTTCCCGTTCCACTGGATGACCCCGGTGTCCAACCACTTCGGTGGCGCCTGCGCCGGCGCCCTGTCGCACGGCGTGTGCTCGGCCGGGTGGTACGGCGGGGCCGACTTCTCGATCCCGAGTGGCGTGCTCGTCGCCGCGCTCGTCTACTGGCTGCTGGAGAAGGCCACCGGCTACGTGGGGTCGCAGGTCGCGCGCGAGAAGCAGCTCGAGGCCTCGCACTGAGGGCCGGGGCTGACGCCGACCGGCCGGTCGGCGTCAGCCCCGCCAGTCCTCGCGCAGCCCGTCAGCGCCGTCGGGGCGGAACACTGGGAGAGCCCCCAGGGCGCTCACCAGCTCGGCGTCGGCCCCCAGCGACTCGCGCCACCGGGACCCCTCGGTCACCAGCGTGCCGATGGCCACCACGTCAGCGCCGATGCGGCGCAGGAGCCGCAGTGCCGCGCCCGTGGAGGCTCCCGTCGAGATGACGTCGTCCACGATCGCCACGCGGCGACCGTGGACGTCACCGATGCGGGCCCGGTCGAAGAGGAGCCGCTGCTCGGCGTCGGTGGTGATGGAGCGCACCGACTCGGTCAGCGCGTCGGCCAGGTGGATCTTGGGGGTCTTGTGCAAGATGACGTACTGGTCCAGACCCAGGTGCCGCGTCACCTCGATGGCGACGGGTATCCCCATCGTCGCCACGGTGGCCACGATTTCGACGTCGTGCGGCCGCAGCATCGCGGCCAGCTCGGCGCCCGCGCGATCCATGAATCCGATGCCCATGTCGACGGTGATCAGCAGGGCGAGCGCCATGTCCGCGCTGAGCGGAACCACCGGTAGGCGCACTCTCTGGGTGCCGACCTCCACTTGGTACGCGCTCGCCTCCACCGCGTGGAGCATACTGAAACCATGATCGATCGCCCGGCGATAGAGCGTGCGCAGGCGCGCACCATGCTGCGCAGTGCCCTCACCGAGGCCCACCAGGGACTGGCCGAGGGTGGCATCCCGATCGGGGCCGCCCTGTACACCCGCTCCGGCGAGCTGCTGGCCGCCGGACACAACCGCCGGGTCCAAGACGACGATCCGTCGATCCACGCCGAGACCGACGCCTTCCGGCGCGCGGGTCGGCGACGTGACTACCGCGACTGCGTGATGGTCACGACGCTCTCACCGTGCTGGTACTGCTCGGGCCTGGTGCGCCAGTTCGGGATCGGCGCCGTGGTCATCGGCGAGAGCCACAACTTCGTCGGGGGCCACGAGTGGCTGGCTCAAGGCGGAGTGGAGATCGTCGAGCTCGACGACGACGAGTGCACCGCGCTGCTGGGTGCCTACATCCGGGACAACCCCGGCATCTGGTTCGAGGACATCGGCCGCTGATCAGCGCACGGGCGGGCCGAAGAGCCGGTCGCCGGCGTCGCCGAGTCCCGGAACGATGTAGCCCACGTCGTTGAGCACGTCGTCGAGGGCCGCGGCCACGATCGCCACGTCGGGGTGGCGGGCTTCCACGACCTCGACGCCGGGACGGGCCGCGATCAGGCACAGGACGGTGATGTGGGTGGCCCCGCGGGCCTCCAGCATGGTCAAGACGGTGTCCATCGAGCCCCCGGTCGCCAGCATCGGATCGCACACCACGACCTCGGCCCCGGCGAGATCCTCGGGCAGCCCATCGAGGTAGACGGCGGGGCGCAGCGTCGTCTCGTTGCGCCGCAGTCCGACCAGGCACAGGCGATTGTGCGGCAGCACCTCCTGCACGGCGGGGCTCATGCCCAGCCCGGCGCGCAGGATCGGCACGATCACGTACTCGCGCTCGATGCACACCGCCGGGGCACCCTCCTGCACCGGCGTGTCGACCGTGGTCGGCGTGACCGGGACGTGGCGGAAGGCCTCGTAGGCCAGGAAGCGCGAGATCTCGCGCGCGAGCCGGAGGAAGTCGGCGTTGGACGTCGTGCGGCTTCGCAGCTGGCGGACCTTGTCCGCCACCAGGGGGTGGTCGACTGTGGTGAAGGTGGCCATCGCGCCACACTACGCCGCGGCGCCGAGAGCCGCCGGGGTCTCTGGGTCGCTGTGGGCCCCGGTACGCTGAACAACCGTGACGGTGGGTGACCTGGGCGCGGCGCGAGACTACGCCCACGGTGGCCCCCTCGGCGGCGTGCGCTCGGACTATCCCGGCCCCCGGCGGCCCCTCGCCCCGGATCCGGGCCTGTCGTGGTGGCGGCGGGTCCTGCCCATCGTCGCCTCGCACCGGGCGGTGTTCCTCGCCGCGATCATCCTGTCGTTCGCCAGCCTGGTCTTCCAGACCCTGGTCCCGAGCCTGCTCAACGGCGCCATCGACCACGCCCTGGTCAAGAATAACGGAACGCTCTCCCACGACGTTGAGATGATCGTGGTGATCGCCCTGGCCGCCGGCGTGACGGGCATCCTGTCGCGTCGCTACCTGTACTCGACCGCCTACAACGTCGAGGCCGACCTGCGATCGCTGATCTACGAGCACCTCACGTCGCTGTCGTTCTCCTTCTACGACCGCGTCCAGTCGGGCCAGCTGATCAGCCGGGCCAACAGCGACATCCGCTCGGTGACGATGTACTCCACGTTCGCGCCCCAGATCGTGGTCCAGATCTTCATTGGCGTCATCGCGGTGGGCTTCATGCTCACCATCAGCGTGCCCCTGACGCTGGTGGCGCTGCTCGTCATGCCCATCTTGTACGTGGTGGGCATGAAGATGCGCCGGGTCATGTTCCCGATCTCGTGGATCACCCAGGCGCGCCTCGCCGAGGTCGCCACCATCGTCGACGAGAACGTGAACGGCGTGCGGGTGGTCAAGGCCTTCGCCCAGGAGGAGTCGGAGATCAACCGGCTGGCTGACGCGGCCGAGGGCGTGGCCTGGGCCTACATCACCGACGCCCACCTCACCGCCGTCTGGTCCCCGTGGATCCAGAACCTCCCCCAGCTGGGCCTGGGTCTGGTCCTCACCGCCGGCGGCCTGATGGTGATCGGCGGCCACCTGGGCCTCGGCGCCATCTTGGCCTTCAACGCGTACCTCCTGATGCTCCAGGCTCCCTTCATGATGCTGGGCCAGCTGGTGATGATGGGGCAGCGCGCCCGGGCCAGCGCCGAGCGCATCTTCGAGGTCCTCGACCAGCGCACCGACATCGTCGAGCGGGCCGACGCCATCGCCTGGCCCGGCGGGCCCGGGCGCATCGACTTGTCTCACGTCACCTTCGCCTACCGCGACGGGCCCCCCGTGCTGTCAGACTTCGATCTGCACATCGAGCCGGGCACCACGGTGGCCCTGGTGGGTCGCACGGGATCGGGCAAGTCGACGGTGGCGCGCCTGCTGCCGCGCTTCTACGACGTGGACCAGGGCGCGATCACGATCGATGGCCACGACGTGCGTGACCTGACGCTGACCTCCCTGCGCGACACCGTGGGCGTGGTCCTCGACGAGCCCTTCTTGTTCTCGACGTCCATCCGCGACAACATCGCCTACGGCCGCCCCGACGCGCCCCTCGACGAGATCGAGGCCGCCGCCCGGGCCGCCCACGCCGATGAGTTCATCGGCCGCCTGGAGCACGGCTACGACACGGTGGTCGGCGAGCGCGGCTACACGCTCTCGGGCGGGCAGCGCCAGCGGATCGCCATCGCCCGCACCCTCCTGGCCAACCCCCCGGTCCTCGTGCTCGACGACGCGACGAGCGCGATCGACGTGCACATCGAGGAGCAGATCCACGACGCCCTCGCCCACCTGCTGGCGAACCGGACCACGATCGTCATCGCGCACCGCGTCTCGACGATCTCCCTGGCTCACCGCGTCGTGCTCCTCGATGCCGGTCGCGTCGTTGCCGACGGCACGCACACCGACCTGCTGCGCACCTCACCGCTGTACGTCCAGATCCTCTCGCGGGCCCAGGGCCCCGCATGACGTGGGGTGGGGGATTCGGCGGCGGATTCGGCGGCGTCTTCGCCGGCAGCGGACGCGCGACGTCCGGGCTGCCCTTCGGCGGCATCCCCTCCGAACTCCTGGACGAGGCCACGCGCCTGCTCGACTCGGAGCCCGCCCGTCCGCCGTCGGCCCGGGCGTTCACCCAGCGTCCCTCCGCCGACGAGCGCCGACCGCTGAGCCTGACCCAGCTCCTCGCCTCCTACCGGGGCCTGCTGGCGATCGCCAGCCTGCTCGTGCTGGCTACCAGCCTGCTGCTCCAGGCCGGACCCAAGATCACCGAGTACGCCATCGACCACGGGATGCTGCCCGGGCACCGCTCGGTCCGCGTCGTCGTGGTCGCCGGGTCCCTCTACGCGGCGATCGCACTGGCCAACGTGGGGCTGCAGCGCTGGCAGACCGACGCGACGGGTCGCCTCGCCTCGCGCGTGATGCACGACCTGCGGGTTCGCGTCTTCACCCACTTCCAGAGGCTCAGCCTCGACTTCTTCACCGAGGAGAAGGCCGGCGTCCTCATGAGCCGCATGACCAGCGACATCGAGAACCTCCAGCAGCTGCTCCAGTACGGCCTCGCCCAGTTCGCGACCCAGGGGCTGACGATGGTCGTGATCACGGTCGTGCTCTTCGCCACCAACGTCGAGCTGGCCGCGTGGACCGTCCTGCTGGTCGTGCCAGTGCTCGCCGGGCTGTCCGTCTGGTTCCACCACGCCTCCGAGCGGGGCTACCTGCGCACGCGTGACCGCATCGCGCTCGTCCTGGCCGACCTGTCCGAGTCCCTCTACGGCATCCGCGTCATCACCGCCCACAACCGGCAGCGCCGCAACATCGCCAACCACCGCCACGTCGTGGGGGCCTACCGGGACTCCAACCTCTACACCGGACGGGTCAGCTCGATGTACGGCCCGACGACCAACCTGATCGGCATCCTGGGCCAGGCGCTCCTGCTCGGCATCGGCGGGCACCTGGTTCTCGAGCACCGGATGAGCCTGGGCGCCCTGATCGCCTTCTTCTTGTACCTCAACCGCTTCTTCCAGCCGATCCAGCTGCTGGTCCAGCAGTACAACGCGCTCCAGCAAGGTCGCTCCTCGATCATCCGCCTGCGGGGCCTCCTGGCGACCGCGCCGTCCGTCGACGAGGTCGCCGACGCTCCCGCGCTCCCCCCCGTGGAGGGCCGGATCACCTTTGCGTCGGTGAGCTTCGGCTACCAGCCCGACCGCTTGGCGCTCGATGGCATCGACCTGGAGATCGCCCCCGGTCAGACCGTGGCCATCGTCGGGCCCACCGGTGCGGGCAAGTCGACGCTGGCCAAGCTGGTCAACCGCTTCTACGACCCGACGGCGGGCCAGGTCCTGATCGACGGCATCGACGTGCGCACGGTGACCCTGCGCTCGCTGCGCAGCCAGATCGGCCTGGTGCCCCAGGAGCCGTTCTTGTTCGCGGGATCGATCCGCACGAACCTGGCCTTCGGCAATCCGCGCGTCACCACCGCCGAGATCGACGAGGCCGTCGACGTGGTCGGGCTGCGCGACCTGGTCGAGCGCCTGCCCGACGGACTCGACACCGAGGTCCACGAGCGCGGCCAGACGCTGTCGGCCGGCGAGCGCCAGCTGCTGGCACTGGCCCGGGCCTTCCTCGCCCGCCCCCGGATCCTGGTGCTCGACGAGGCGACCTCCTCCCTCGACCTCAAGAGCGAGCAGGTTATCGAGCGGGCGCTGGACCGGGTCCTCGAGGGCCGCACCGCCCTGCTGATCGCCCACCGCCTCAGCACCGCCGAGCGCGCTGACCGCATCGTGGTCGTCGATCACGGCCAGATCGTCGAGCAGGGCACCCCCCGCGGGCTGGTGGCCCAGGGTGGGGTCTACGCGCAGATGCACGCCGCCTGGGTGGCCGCCGGCGGGCAGGGTGCCACCTGATCAGACCATCAGGCGACGCGCCTCCTCGATCAGCTGGGCGGCTGACTGCCCGGGACGCGGTAGCGGCACCACTTGCAGGTGCGTCACTCCGGCCTCGGCGAAGGCCGCCATCCGCTCGGCGACGTAGCCGGGCGGGCCGATGAGGGTGGTCAGCTCCAGGAACGCCGCTGGGACAGCCGCCTCGGCCTCGGCCTTGCGGCCCGCGAGGTAGAGGTCCTGGATCTGGGCAGCCTCGCGGGCAAAGCCATAGCGCACCGCGAGCTCGGTGTAGAAGTTCTGCCCGCGCGCACCCATGCCCCCGACGTACAGGGCCACCATCGAGCGCTGCAGGTTGCGCAGCTCCAGGGTCGCCTCGTCCTCCCCGATGGCCAAGAGCCCACCGGCCGTGATCATCAGGGGACCGCGTGCCGGGTCCCGGCGGGCCGCGCCGGCCGCCAGCGAGGATCCCCATACCCCACGGGCACGCTCGGGGATGAAGAGGATCGGCATCCACCCGTCGGCGATCTCAGCCGCCAGGGCCACGTTCTTCTCGCCCAGGGCCGCCAGCCAGATGGGGATGCTCGGGCGCACCGGGTGGGCGATGATCTTGAGTGGCTTGCCCAGTCCCGTGCCCTGCCCCTCGGGCAGCGGCATCTGGTAGTAGCGGCCGTGGTGCTCGAGGGGCGCCTCGCGCCGCCAGACGTCCCGGCAGATTTCCACGATCTCCCGCGTGCGCCCGAGCGGGCTGGTGTAGGCAACGCCGTGGAATCCCTCGATCACCTGGGGTCCCGAAGCGCCGAGGCCGAGATGGAAGCGTCCATCGCAGAGGGCGTCGACACCCGCTGCGGTCATCGCGATCAGCGTCGGGGTGCGCGTATAGATGGGCAAGATGCCCGCACCGAGCTCCACCCGCGAGGTCGTCGCGGCCAGGTAGCCCAGCAGGGACGGCCCGTCGAAGCCGTAGGCCTCGGCCACCCACACGAGGTCGAGGCCCGCGGACTCGAGGTCGGACACCTCGCGGGCGGCCTGCTTGAAGCCACCCGCGTAGCTGAGGGTCGTCGTCAGCTTCACCACCACCTCCCCGTTCGGGGTCAGCGTAACCGACCAGTAGCCGCCGTCCAGGCGGTCACGGCGTGGCGTACGCTGGGGGCGAGGGCAACGGCGCTCTCCTCAGAACCAAAGGCTGGTGACAACGTGGTCACGCGACCGAATGACGCATCTGCGCACGAGTTCAATCCTTGGCTCCGCGTGGTATCCCTGATCGAGTCGGCGGGAGCCCTCCTGGGCCTGCGCGACGACATGGTGCAGCGCATCGTGATGCCCGAGCGCGTGCTCGAGGTGGCGGTGCCGGTGCGCATGGACAGCGGCGACGTGGAGATGTTCACGGGATGGCGCATCCAGCACAACACCTCCCGGGGTCCGGGCAAGGGAGGCATCCGCTTCCATCCCAGCGTGAACACCGATGAGATCGCCGCGCTCTCGGCGGACATGTCCATCAAGTGCGCGGTCGTCAACATCCCCTACGGCGGTGCCAAGGGCGGCGTCAAGGTCGACCCGACCCTGCTCTCCCGCGGCGAGCTCGAGCGGCTCACGCGACGCTACGCCTTCGCCATCTCACCCATGATCGGCCCAGACCGCGACATCCCGGCGCCCGACATCAACACCGACTTCCAGGTCATGAGCTGGATCATGGACACCGTGTCGATGCTGCGCGGCCACAACACACCGGGCGTGGTCACGGGCAAGCCCCTGTCCATCGGCGGCAGCATGGGCCACGCCGGCGCCACCTCGCTCGGCCTCACCAACTGCACGATGGCCCTGCTGCAGCGGCTGGGCCGCATGGCCAACGAGCAGCGGGTGGTGATCCAGGGCTACGGCAAGGTCGGCGCGCCGCTGGTCAAGCTGCTGAGCGACCGCGGCATGAAGATCGTGGGCATCGCGGACATCTCCGGTGCGATCCACGACCCGACCGGCATCGACCCCCGGGCGCTGGCCAAGCACTTCGAGGAGGCCAAGACCGTCGTCGGCCTGCCGGGCACCGAGTCCGTCGCCGCCGACGAGCTGTTCAGCCTGCCCAGCGACATCGCGATACCTGCGGCACTCGGCGGCGTGATCGATGAGCGAGTGGCCCAGTCGATGGCGGCCTCGGTGGTCGTCGAGGCGGCCAACGGCCCCACGACCGGCGAGGGTGCCGCGGTGCTCGCGGACCGGGGGATCCCCGTGGTTCCCGACGTCCTGGCCAATGCCGGCGGCGTGGTGGCCTCCTACTTCGAGTGGGCGCAGGACCTCCAGGGCTTCATGTGGGAGCCCGAGCTGTTCCACCGCCGTCTCGAGAAGACGATGAGCGACGCCTTCAACTCCGTGTGGGCCCGCCACCTCGAGCTCAAGGTCGAGCTGCGCGAGACCGCCATCGCCCTGGGCGTCGAGCGCATCGCCGAGGCGACCGAGGTCCGCGGCCTGTTCCCCTGATCCCCGGAGCCCGGGGCTCAGTCGCGCGCGGCAGCGGCGGCGCTCGGCGACGGTTCGACCAGGCCGGGCAAGCGCCTCGCCGAGCGCCCCTCCCGATGACGATCACCATTCCCTCGAAGAGGTCTTGGAGCCAGCTGAGCAGTGCCGTCCCGGTGACCGGGATCCCCCTCGACACGAACGCCCCGGTGACGACGAGGGTCCGGTAGTCGGCCGCGTGCCGGGCGCGTGGCCTCACGGGTGACACGGATCCGCCACGGCGCCCGGCCACCCGGGCTGCTCGGAGCCTGAGTCCCACCGCGAGGGGAGCCGTCCACAGGGGGCGCGACCCTCTCCCCGCCCGATGACGTAGAGCGAGCCGATCCCGACGATGGGACGGAGGCGGTTGAGCGCCACCGAGAGGTCGGCGAACGGGGAAACGACGCCAGAGCTCAGGGTGGCCGACCAGCTCACGCCGCCGCGCAGCCCCGTGCCGTCCCACTTCGTCGTTCGCCCGGCACCGCCTCCGCGCAGTCTCCGCCGGGTGCCGCACGGGTGGACCTCAGACGTGGATCACGCATCCGGTGCTCGCGCTCGCGACGAACTGTGGCAGGGTGGCGACGTGGAAGACCGGACCCCGCGCGAGGACCTCGAGCACGAGATCGCCGTGCTGCGCGCCGACGTGGTCCGGCTGCGCGCCGAGATCGACCGCCTCCGCGACCAACTGCGCCAAGCCAACGCGGCACGCTACGAGCGCCCGCCGCACTACCAGTGATCGCCTGAGGGTCGTGGCCGGCTCGCCTAGCGCGACCGGGCGGCGCGGACCAGCGAGATCGCCAGCGCGCCCACGGCGGCGACCGGCAGGACGACGCCGGCCAGTGCCGCCAGGTGGGCACCCAGGCTGAGCCAGGCGACGATCGCCAGGGCCACGACGACGACGACGAAGATCTCGGGCGTGTCCCCGACCAGGAAGTCCCACCAGAAGCGGCCGAAGGCCGCGACGGCACCTCGCAGGCCCGACCTCATGCGGCGACCTCGTGACCGCGGCGCCGGCCGCGCAGGCTCGTGGCCAGCGCCCAGACGACCACGGCGTAGATCGCGACGAAGCCGAGCAGCATGGTGTCGCTGCCGGGCCAGTGGATCCGCAGACCCTCGCCGGTCCAGAACGTGCCGAAGCTGGTCAGGAGGATGCCGACGACCGTCTTCATCGCGTTCTCGGGGACGGCACTGAGCTGGCGGGACACGCCGGCCCCCACCGCGCCCACGAGGACCACCGCAACCAGGGCCGAGACGACCGCCAGGCCCAGTCGGTGCGCCGACGTGCCCAGGGTCAGCACGGCGATGACGACCTCGAGACCCTCGAGGAAGACGCCCTTGAAGGCCATGACGAAGGCGGCGTGGTCGCGCCCCGGGGACGCGCCCAGACCCTCGAGCTCGCGCACCTTCGCCTGGTAGATGGCGTCCTCGTCGTGGAGGGCGCGCCAGCCGCTGGACCGCAGGACCGCCTTGCGCAGCCACTGCAGGCCGAAGATCAGCAGGACCCCTCCCACGACCAGACGCAGGGCGTCGAGGGGAACGCGCACCAGGGCCGGGCCCAGCGCCGCGACCAGGACGGTGAGGACCCCGAGGGCCGCCGCGGATCCCTCCAGAGCCGAGCGCCAGCCACGCGTGTGCCCGACGGCGACCACGATGGTGAGCGCCTCGACCATCTCGACGGCGGCGGCCAGGAAGACCGCACCGGCCAGCACCAGGGCACTGGAGCTCACCGTCACTGCGACCACGACCGACCTCGTCTACGGCACGCTACCGACGGCCCGTGCCGCCGCGCCTCGCCGCTGTCGCATCCTACCGGGTTCGACCTGGCGACCTCACCGGCGCCGCCGGCGCAGCTCGTCCTCGACGGCGGCGGGATCCAGACCCCGGCTGCGCAGCAGCAAGAGCAGGTGGAACCACAGGTCGGCGGCCTCGCTCACCACGCGCTCGTCCTCCTCGGCCAACGCGGCGACCGCGACCTCCACGGCCTCCTCGCCCACCTTGCGCGCCGCGAACGCCGGACCGCGCTCGAGGGCGCTGGCCACGTAGGAGTCTGCGGCGCCTTCGGCCTGGCGACGCAGGATCGCGCGCCAGAGCCACGGCGTGAAGCACGAAGTCGAGCCGTCGTGGCACGTCGGCCCGTCGGCGTGCACGCGCACCAGCAGGGCGTCGTCATCGCAGTCGGGCACGATCTCGTGGACGTGCAGGCCGTGACCCGACGTCTCGCCCTTGCGCCACAGGCGCTGTCGCGACCGCGAGAAGAAGTGCACCATGCCCGTCGCGCGCGTCGCCTCGAGCGCCTCGTCGTCCATCCAGCCCAGCATCAGCACCCGGCCGGTCGCGTCGTCTTGGACCACCGCTGCTCGCAACTCGCTCACGTCCTTGCCTCCCATGGTCGCAGTGCTCCACCGGCGGCCACGACGGCGCGGCGCAGCGCCGGCAGCCCGCCGGGATCCTCGTGCACGATCGAGGCCACCAGCGCCGCGTCGGCGACCGCCAGCGCGTCGGCCACGTGCTGGGCCGAGCCCGCCCCCCCGGACGCGATCACCGGCACGCCGACCACGTCGCGGACCTGCGCGGTGAGCTCCAGGTCGTAGCCCTCGCGCCGGCCATCGTGGTCGATGGAGGTCACCAGCACCTCCCCGGCCCCGCGCTCGACGGCCTCGCGGGCCCACGCGATGGTCGTGCGCTCGCTCGGGGTGCGTCCGCCTCCCGTGAACACACGGCCGCCCCGGCTGTCGATGGCCGCGACAACCGCCTGCGACCCGTAGCGGTCGGCCACGGCGGTGAGCAGGCGCGGATCGGCGACGGCCGCCGAGTTCAGGGAGACGCGATCGGCGCCGGCCTCGATGATGCGCGCGGCGTCCTCGAGGGTGCGCACCCCTCCCCCGACGGTGAAGGCGATATCCAAGACGTCGGCGACCCGCGCGACGACGTCGAGCAGCGTGGCGCGCTCCTCGGGCGTTGCCCCGATGTCCAAGAAGACGAGCTCGTCGGCACCACCGGCGCTGTAGGCCGCCGCCAGCTCCACCGGGTCACCGACGTCGCGCAGGCCGACGAAGTTGACGCCCTTGACGACGCGTCCGTCGGCGACGTCGAGGCACGGGATCAGGCGGGCGTAAGGCATCTGTCCAGGTAGCGCTGACCCACCGGGCCGCTCTTTTCGGGGTGGAACTGCACGCCGACGAAGGAGCCGTACTCGACGATGGCCGCCACGCCGTCGGCGAACGCCACCGCCGCCGGCGTACGGGCACCGTAGGAGTGGGCGAAGTAGAAGGTCTCGTCACCGGGCTGCACGGTTGCCCAGCCCAGACGCGGCACGCGGCCCTCGCGCAGGCGCTCCACGTGACCCGGGACCAGGGCCAGCCCCGCCACGCCACCGTCCTCCTCGCTGTCCTCGAGGGCCAGCTGCAGGCCGAGGCAGATCCCGAGCACCGGTCGGTACGTGGCGACCCGCTCGCGCAGCGCCTCGGCGGCGCCCGTGGCCAACAGGTGCGCCATCGCGCTGGCCGCCGAGCCCACCCCCGGGAGGATGACGTGGCTGGCTCGGGCGATCACGGCGGGCGAGGCTGACACCTCGCTCGCCCGGCCGAGGCGCGCCAGGGAGGCGCGGACCGAGCGCGTGTTGCCGGCGCCGTAGTCGACGATGATCACCGGATCGCTCACAGAGATCCCTTGGTCGACGCGACCTGGGTGCCGACCTGGCGCAGCGCCCCGGCCAGGGCTCGGCCGACGGCCTTGAAGCTGGCCTCGGCCACGTGATGGGCGTTGGCTCCCGTGGCGGTGACGTGCAGGGTCAGCCGCGCGGTCTGGACGAAGGACTCCAGGGCGTGGGCGGCCATGCCGGGATCGGGGTCGATCGCCAGCTGGGCCACGGGCCGGCCCGACAGGTCGACGACCGCGTGGGCCAGGGCCTCATCCATGGGCACCCGCGCCTCCCCGTAGCGGGCCAACCCGCGGCGATCGCCCAGGGCGTCGTCCAAGGTGGCCCCGACGGTGCGCATCATGTCCTCGACCGTGTGGTGGTCCCCCGTCTCCAGGTCGCCGACCCCGTCGACGCGCAGGTCCCATCCCGCGTGGAAGGCCAGCTGCTGGAGCATGTGGTCGTAGAAGCCCTCACCCGACTGGACCAGGACGCGCCCCTCGCCGCGCACCCGCAGGCGGACGAGGAAGCGCGTCTCGGCCGTCGCCCGGCGGCGCCGGGTCCAGGGGGAGACCGCGTCGGCGCCGCTGCGCCAGGCCCGGAGGGCCTCGAGCAGGACGTCGTCGTCGAGGGCGTCACGCACGCTGATGCGCAGTCCCCCGGCGAACGCGCGCAGGACGACCCCGGCCGGCAGCAGGGCGTCGACGAGCTGCTGAGGATCCTCCATCGGGATGAACAGGAAGTTGGTGTGGGAGGGCAGCGGCGTTAGGCCGAGGCCTCGCAGCTCGGTGGCCAGGCGCTCGCGCTCGGCCACCTGCGCGCTCACGTCGAGCGGCGTGGCCAGGGCGGCCAGGGCCAGGGCAGCCGACACCGACGAGACCGACAGGGGGGCCTGGTGCGACGTGATCACCTCGACCGTGTCCGGGCGGGCCAGCGCGTAGCCCACGCGGGCCCCGGCCAGGCCGTAGGCCTTGGAGAAGGTGCGCAGGAGGATCGCACCCGAGGCGATGCGGTCCAGGGCGTCCACGCCGGCGTAGTCGGCGTAGGCCTCGTCGATCACGAGCTGTCCCGGCACGTCGGGAACGTCGGGGAGCTCGCCGGTCGGGTTGTTGGGCCGGCACACGAACACCAGGTCGGCGGTCGCGGGGTCCTCGACCACCTGGGCTCCGGCCATGGCGGTGGCGAAGCGGTACATCGAGTAGGAGTGTGCAGGCACCGTGGCGACGGTGCCACCGGTGGCGAAGAGCCGGGCCAGCAGGACGATGAACTCGTCGCTGCCCGCCCCCAGTGCCACGGACTCGAGGGCGACGCCGTGGCGGCGCGCGATCGCGGCGCGCAGGGGCTCGTAGCGACCGCGGTCGTACTCGTTGATCTCGGCGAGGGCCGCGGCGACCGTGGAGGGGCGCGCGGCGGACGCGGGCGCCGCGGGCACGTTGCCGTCGAAGCGGATGATGGCGCGCGGGTCGAGCCCCACCCGGGCGGCCAGGCGCTCGTTGGACGGCGGCCACTGGTAGGCCGACAGGGCGCGCGGCGTGCTCATCGGCGGGCCGTCGCCTTGTGGGCGGGCATGCCCTCGAGATCGGCCAGCGCCTCGATCGTGGGTGCCAGGCGCGCCAGTCCGTCCTTCGAGACCCGCTGAATGGTCACGGGCTTGAGGAAGCTCTCCAGCCCGAGCCCCCCGGTGGCTCGGGCCCAGCGACCCGTCGGCAGGACGTGGTTGCCTCCGGTGGCGTAGTCGCCCGCGGGGACCGGGGCGAAGGGCCCGACGAACACCGCCCCCGCGCAGCGGATGCGCGGAGCCAGCGACTCGGCGCGCTCGCCGAGCAGGGCGACGTGCTCGGGCGCCCACGTCTCGAGCTCGGCCAGCGCCGCGTCGACGTCGTCGTCGACCCAGATGACGTGGGCGCGCGAGTCGGGCCCGTGCTCCATCTGCGCGTCGAGCTCCTGGCGCACGATGCGCTCGTCGAACCCGCGATCGGCCACGACCACGACCTCGCTCGGCCCCGCCGGCAGGTCGATGGCGACCTCCCGGCTCACGAGCAGCTTGGCGGCATTGACCGCACCGCCGCCGGGGCCGACGATCTTGTCGACCGCCGGGATCGAGTCCGTGCCGAACGCCATCGCGGCGATCGCGTGAGCACCGCCCACCGCCCAGACGTCCGCGAAGCCGAGCAGGGCGGCGGCGGCGGCCACGGCGGCGGCCCCGCGCGGCGGCGTGCAGATGACGATCTCCTCGACACCGGCCTCGCGCGCCGGCACGGCGGTCATGATCAGCGACGAGACCAGGCCGCTCGGCACGTAGATGCCGACGCGTCGCAGGGGTGCCCAGCGGCGCTCGAGGATCACCCCGGGCGAGACCTCGAGCTCGACGTCGGCCGGTCGCTGAGCCCGGTGCCAGCGCGCGACCGCGTCCGCGGCCGCGAGGATGGCCGCGGTGGGCACGTCGCCGTAGGGCGTGGCCCGCTCGGGCACCGCCGACGTCGTGTGGTCCAGCACGCGAGACCAGTAGGCGACGGCCTCGTCGCCGCGCTGGCGCACGTCCTCGACGATCTTCTCGACGCTGAAGGACTGCGGACTGGTGGGTGGTCGGCTCATGGCAGCATCCGTTCGACGGGCAGGGTGAGGATCGAGCTGGCCCCGTGGGCCTTGAGGCGCGGCAGCAGGGACCAGATGTCAACCGCTGGCACGAGGGCGTGGACCGCCACGACGCCCGGGGTGGCCAGCTCCATCACGGTAGGGGATCCCGACGTGGGCAGCAGCTTGGTCACCGCCTCTAAGTCGGCGCGCCGGACGTTGCACAAGAGGTAGCGGCTGGCCCGCGCGTTGGTCACGCTGCCGAGCACGGTCGTCAAGGTGTGCTGGGCCTCGATGTCGTCGGACCCGGTGCGACCGATCAGGACCGCCTCGGACTCGAAGAGCGTCCCGATGGCGCGCAGGCCGTTGGTGCGCAGCGTGCTGCCCGTCGAGACCAGGTCGACGATCGCCTCGGCCAGCCCCAGGCGCGGCGCGATCTCGGCCGCGCCGGTCACGCGGACCACCTCGACGTCGATGCCCAGGGCGCCCAGGACCTCCCCCGTCACGCGAGGGTGCGATGTCGCCACGCGACGCCCAGCCAGGTCCTCCAGGCGCATCGCCGTGTCCTCCAGGGGGACGGCCGCCTGCAGCGAGCACTTCCCGAAGCCCAGGCGCAGCAGCTCGACCACGTCGCAGCGCCGCTCGGCCAGCAGGTCCAGTCCGGTGATGCCGCAGTCCACCACGCCGTCTTGCACGTACTCGGGCACGTCGTCGGCGCGCACGAAGAGCAGGTCGATGTCCGCATTGCGGCAGTGGGACTGCAGCATGCGCTCGCCGGGCTCCTGGGGGTCCACCCCGCTGGCCTCGAGCAGCGACCAGGCCGGTTGCCGCAGGCGACCCTTGGAGGGCAGGGCCAGGCTCAGGCGACGGCTCATCGCGCAGTCCGCTCGAGCAGGGCGCGGTAGCCACCCTCGCCGTAGTGCAGCCAGTGCGCCACCCGGGTGACCGTGGCCGTCGAGGCACCGGTGCGGCGCGACACCTCGTGGTAGGGCAGCCCCTGGTCGACCAGGCGGGCCACGTGCCAGCGCTGGCCCAGGGCGTCGAGCTCGTTGGTGGTGCACAGATCCCGCAGGAACGCGGCGACCTCGTCGGGACCGCGCAGCGCCACGAACGCCGCGACCAGGTCCGCAAATCGATGAACGGTGTCCTCGTGGGACTCCGCTGGAACTACCCGGCCACTTGTCATGGTAGTATGCTACTCTACTACAACACTGGTATGCAACTCATCCCTGCAGTCGACGTCCTCGACGGACAGGCCGTGCGACTCGAGCGCGGCGACTACGACGCCGTCACCTTCCGCCACGACCTGGCGGACTTCTTTTCCCGCGTGGTCGCCACCGGACCCGCCCTCATCCACGTCGTCGATCTGGACGGCGCGCGCCGTGGGCGCAGCGATCCGGCACTCTTGGCCCACTGCGTGGCCCTCGCGGGCAGCACGCCGCTCCAGGTCTCGGGCGGACTGCGCAGCCTGGCGGCCGCCCAGGGCGCCCTGGACCAGGGCGCCGCGCGCGTGATCATGGGCTCCGCCGCGTGGGACCGCCCGACCAGCCTGGGCGAGCTGGTGGGGTCGCTCGGCGACCGCCTCGTCGTCGCCCTCGACGTGCGCGAGGGCCGCATCGCCGTGCGGGGATGGACAGCCACCGAGCACGTCACCTTCGCCGAGGCCCTCCACCGCTGCGTCGAGGCGGGCGCGCGCCGCGTCCACGTCACCGCGATCGAGCGCGACGGCACGATGTCGGGGCCGGACCTCCTCTTGTACGAGGAGGCGTGCGCCAGTGGACTCGCCGTCGTCGCCGCGGGGGGCGTGCGCGACGATCGCGACGTCGCGCGCCTGGCCGACGTGGGCTGCGAGGCCGCCGTCATGGGCCTGGGCTACCTGCGGCGCATCGGACTGCGCCTGCCCGACGACCCGCAGCGGCATGACCTCGGTGAACTGGCCGATTTCGGGGATATCCGTACATGGTAACCGTAATATTGTTCTCTGGTTCTCCCAGTGCTTGTCTAGATATAGGTTGAACCTCGTTTCTGTATTGCTTCCATCTCTAGTGACTTATTGCCCTACGGCATCTGGCGATCTCGCCGCCACAATGGAAGCGTCTCCCCAAACAAAGAGGTTGCAATGAGGCGCAAGGCACTTGACAAACTGCTCACCATGGTCGGCGGCCTGCTGACCATCGTCCTGATCGCGGCGGGGGCGCTGCTCATGTGGGGCTTCAGTTTCGCCAACTCCGAGGTCCACAGCCAGCTCGCCGCTCAGAGGATCTACTTCCCGGCCAAGAACTCCCCGTCACTCGACAACCCGCTGATCAAGCCGTATCTGACGCCCTACGCCGGCCAGCAGTTGCTCGACGGCCGTCAGGCCGAGGTCTGGGCGGACCACTACATCGCCGTCCACCTCCAGGAGATCGGCGGAGGCAAGACCTACGCGGAGGTCAGTGCCGCCGCACTCGCCGACCCGTCGAACAAGGCCCTGGCCAGCGAGGCCCAGACGCTCTTCCAGGGTGAGACCCTGCGCGGCACCCTGCTGACCGCCTACGCCTTCTGGATGTTCGGACAGATTGCCGAGTGGTCCGGGATCGCGATGTTCATCGGCGCCGCGCTGATGCTCTTCCTGACGATTCTGGGCTGGGTGCAGTACAAGAAGCGCGACCCCGAGAACATCGTGATCTAGAGACCTTCGGACCACGTCACGACCCGAGGCCCCTTCTTCGTGGCGTGGTCCGGACTTCGCGGCCCCGGCGGTGTCTGAGACACCGCCGGGGCGCCTCCCATTGTGGGGGCGGCTACCATCGCCGGTGGCGACCCCTGATGGACTCCCGAGCTGACGAGCCTGCAGTCCTGACCTCCCACAAGGCGACGGTCGGCGCGATCTCCGTGCGGCGCGCCTTGCCCCAGCGCCAGCACCGCACCGTGGGCGCTTGGTGCTTCGCCGACCACCTCGGACCAGCCAGCGTCACGGCGCAGCGGGGACTCGACATCGGTCTCCACCCGCACATCGGCCTGCAGACGGTCACCTGACTCACGGCCGGCGAGGCGCTCCATCGTGACGGTTTGGGCACCGAGCAGATCATCCGGCCCGGCCAGCTGAACCTGATGACCGCGGGACGGGGCGTCGCGCACGCCGAGGAGGCCACCGGCTCCTACGCCGGTCGCCTCGAGGGGATCCAACTGTGGGTGGCGCTGCCCGAGGCGACGCGCCACGGGCCCGCGAGCTTTGAGCACCACGCGTCTCTGCCGCGCTTCGAGGAGCCGGCGCTGGACGTCACCGTGCTCGTCGGAGCCTACGGCGGCGTCTCGAGTCCGACGCGCCACGACACCCCGCTCCTCGGCCTCGACCTCGCGCTGCGGGCTGCGGCGCTGGTGCCGCTGGCCCCCGCGTTCGAGCATGCCCTGATCGTCCTGGAGGGCGCCGTGAGCGCGCCCGGCGTGTCTGTGGGGCCGGGCCAGATCGCGATCTGGCAGCCGGGTCACGACGCGCTGCGCCTCGTGCCCCACGAGCCGAGTCGGGCGATCCTCCTGGGCGGACCGCCCTTCCTCGAGACCGTCTCGATGTGGTGTGGAACTTCGTGGCCCGCACGCGCGACGAGATCGCGGCGGCCGCTCGGTCGTGGCGCGCTCGCGACGGGCGCTTCGCCCCCGTCGCGAGCGCCCTGGCACGCATCGAGGCGCCCGGACTCCCCTGGCATCTCGACGACCGCCCGCACCCTGGAGGAGATCCGCCGCTCGACTGGTGAGCAAGGAGCCGACCCAGCGTCGGGCTACCGATCCATGCCCAGCTCGAGCAGCTGCGCGCGGACGTGGGCGTCGATCGCCGAGACGATGCGCTCGACGACCTCCACGGACTGGCCCGCGGGGTCCTCGAGCATCCAGTCCTCGTAGCGCCGACCGGGCACGAACGGGCACGTCTCCCCGCAGCCCATCGTGACGACGATGTCGGCCTCCGACCGCCTCGATGCTGAGGTGCCGGGGCGCTCGGCCGGCGTCGACAGCCCCCGGCGAGCCAGGACCTCGGCGACGGGGTTCACGGCGTCGGCCAGCTCCGAGCCTGCCGACACGATGGCGCCGAGGAGCGCCCAGGCGAGGAGGTACATGGCCAGGGGATCCACCACCCGGTGGAGGAAGAGGGAGGGGACGAGCAGGCGTCCCTCGCGGGCGACCGAACCCATGTCCCCGTAGCGGACCTTGGCCAGCACCGGGTACATCATCACCAGCAGCCCGACGGCGATGGGCAGGCTCGTCGCGTCGACCTGAACCCGACCGAGGGCCGCTCCCCGCTGGGGCGCCAGGTGACCGAGCCCGAGGCCCCCGGCCATCGCTCCCGCGATCCACGCGGGCAGCAGTCGATCACCGCGCGACAGGTGGGGCCGCGGGCGGCGCGAGGGCCCGGGGGGAAATGGCAGGATCTACGATATCGATGTGAGTCAATCTTGTCTGGCCACTTGACATGGGGTCGCCAATCACCAGTCGTGCGTCCCGCCTCGCCGAAGTCGAGCGTCGCGACGATGACGCGTGTCCGCGCGAGGAGCCGGTGCCCCTCGACGACGAGGCACTCGGGGACCTGGCTCATCGCCTGGCCGCGCTCGCCGACCCCGTCCGCCTGCGCATCGTCGCGCACATTGCCCGCTCCGGTCCGGTGTGCTCGTGCCAGCTGGAGGAACCCGTCGGCCGGTCCCAGCCCACGATCAGCCACCACACGGCGATCCTCGCTCGGGCCGGTATCCTCGTGGCGCAGCGCCGCGGACGCTGGACGTGGTGGCAGCTGGCACCCACAGCCCTCGCCGACATGGCAGCGACTCTGGTGCGCGGTGCCGCCACCACCGGCGAGGAGTGAGATGTCCAAGGTCGTGATCCACCTGTTCCACGACAGCCCCGCCGACCTGGCCACCGGCGCCCACCTCGCCGAGCGGATCCACCAGCGCGCGGCCAGCGAGGACGTCGACCTGGAGGTCTTCTGCTTCGGTCCGGCCCAGCGTGCCCTGGACGGCACGGTCGAGACGCCCGTCGTCATCGACTTCAACCGGCAGATCGACGCGCTCATCGCCGCCGGCGTCACCGTGGGCGCGTGCCAGAACGCGGCCATCATCGCCGGGGCCGTGGACCGGCTCCGCGAGCGCGGCGTGGTCCTGCAGTTCGCGCGCGACGCCTTCATGCGCTTCGCCGTCGAGGGCGCGGCCGTGATCAACTTCTAGTCCGCCGGGCCGCCTCGGCGGCGGTCCCCCGCGGCGTTGCGGGCGCGAGCCCGCACGCGATCCCTAGTGCCGCGCCTGCTCGATCGCGGTGCGGGTCGCCTCGGGGTCGACACAGCCCACGATCCACTCGTCGACATCGCTGTCGGTGAAACGGATCCTCACGCCCCGTGGGGTGTCACGGTGCACCGCGACCAAGAGCTTCGCACGCGGAGCGTAGACCGTGGCCACCTCGACGACGCCGGGGATCCGCGTCCCGATCTTCACGCCGATCTCGTCGGCCGCCCCGTGGGCGTCCTCGACCACCTCGACGCTGGCGATGGCAGCCACCGGCGCGCGCAGGTCGCCCCGCACGCCCTCCAGGCGCTCCAGGCCCGTCAGGTGCACCAGCAGCTCGCCGTCCTCAACTGTCACCTGTGCCACCAGACACCTCCTCGCGGCGCCTCCCGCGCACTCTACGTCGGCGCTCAGCCCCCCGCCGCCCAGCGGGGCCACCCGGGCGGCAGGTGTCCCGGGGGGCCCGCCAGGGTCAAGCCGGGACGCGCGCCCAAGGTCTCGAGCAGGGCGCTGAAGTTGCGCCCGAAGGCCGTCGAGTTCTTGCCCGTGTACTGGGTTGCGCCAAGGGCCCACCCCAGGCGCGCGGGTGATGCCCAGCCCGTCTCGAGGCACGTCTTGGCGTCGTGCACGACGCCCACGACCGTGGTCACCGCGACGCGCTGACCCACGCGGACGTGGGGGGTCACGTTCTCGGCCACGTAGACGACGTGGCCCACGGCGGGGCCCGCCAGCAGCCGGTAGGCGATGAACGTGCCGCTCGGCCAGCCGGGATCGGTCACGTTGAGAACCAGCCCCGGACCCAGCGCGTACACCGGACCCGAGCCGCAGTAGTCGACGCCCTGGTCGATCTCTTGGGGCACGAGGGCCCGCACCGCGCGCAGGGGGTTGCGGTAGCCCGCGACGCCGCCGTCGTCGATGGCCACGACCAGGCGGGAGCCCGCCACGGCGACGCCCGCCGCCACCGCCCCTACCGGCACCGCGACGGTCGCTGGACCCACCGACGTGCCGTAGGCGCGTACGTGGCCGTCGGCCTCCAGGGCGACGACCCCGGAGCCCGCCGCCGCCAGGGCCACCGTCGGCGCACGCGACGGCGCTGACGCCAGACCCGGCGCGTCGAGGGCGGGGGCGTCGAAGGCGACGATGGCCCCGCTGGAGGTCGCGATCCAGTAGCCACCGGTTGCCGCATCCACAGCGATGCCCACCGCCGTCACCGGCGCCGTCGCGCCGTAGGCGAGGCGGGGGGCCAAGGAGCCGTGCGCACGCGTGCCGAACGCGTCGACCGCCCCGTTGGCCCGCAGCACCAGGTAGCCGCGCCCCCCCCGGGGCGGCGGCGATGGCCACGGCCGCCGGGTACTGACCCCACCCTCCCGCGGGGATGTGCGGACCCCCGAGGGCCGGCGCGTCGATCGCCTCGACACGGCCGTTGGAGCACAGCACCCAGTACCCGCCAGTCCGCACGTCGGCCGCGATGCCGGTGGCGCTGACCCCGGGCGCGGCGGGCGGGGCGGCCACCACGCGCGCGGCGGGACCGAACACGTCGACCTGGCCGTTGATGCGCACATCCGCGTAGCTGGCACCCCCGGCCGCCGTGGTAACACCCACCACCGCCGGATACCCGGACCCCGTTGCGGCAGGCGGCCAGATTCCGACACGCAGCGCCACGGCCGGTGCGGACGACGCCAACGCTGGAGACCCCGAGAGCACCAGGGCCGCCAGGAGGATAGATCCCGCCGCGGGCCACGTTCGCATGTGCTGGCAGGCTATCCCAGCGGCTCGGACCGAACGAGCGACCCGGCGTGTTCCCTGTGCGCGACGAATTCTTCCGCTCTACAGTGGAACTTGTGACGCCCACCGCACCAGCCGACGAGCTCCTCGCCCAGGCGCGGGCGCTGGGCGACGCGAACCGGCTGCGCCTGTTCCGCTACTTGGTCGCCCACGACGGACCGGTCGCCGTCGCCGAGCTGACCGACATGGCGAGACTGAACCACAACACCGTGCGCCAGCATCTGGCCGTGCTGGTTGACGCCGACCTGGTCGAGGAGGGGCGTGAGGTCCGCTCGCGCGTGGGGCGTCCCCGTCTGCTCTATCGCGCCGCGGCGGGTGCCGCGAGCCGCTGGGACGCCCCAGGGACCTACGTGTGGCTCGCCGAGCTGCTCAGCGATGCGCTGAGCCGCCAGATATCCCCGCGGGAGGCCGGGCGTTTGCGCGGCCTGCAGCGCGCCGCCGAACTGACCGACGGCGGCTCAGCCCTCGACGTGATGGAGGCCGATCTGGTTCGCCGGGGGTTCCATCCCCGCCGGGAGTCCAGCCGGGATCGGGTCGACTTCCTCCTCGAGCGGTGCCCATTCGTCGACGTGGCCGCCGTCAATCCCGCCACCATCTGCCAGCTCCACCTGGGGCTGGCTGAGGGACTGGCGACGGGTCTGGGCGGCTGGGAGGTCGACCAGCTGGTCGCGCGGGCGCCGCGCGAGGCCGGCTGCCGGCTGTCCCTGCACGCCGCGCCCACTCGCGTACGCTGACAACCCAGCGCGAGCCTTCGGTTTTTCTGCTGGTAAATGGAATAATATGGTCCAGGCGCCCATCAACGCCTGATTCCCGGAGGGAGATCACCGTGAACGACCTCACCGCCACGAAGGCCATGACGACCCACCACGCCCAACTCGTGCGCCGGGTGGACGCCCTGGCCCGATCCGTCGAGAGCGACCCCACCGTCGAGACAGCGGCCGCGCTGCTGGCGTACGTGGCTGACGAGGTCCTGCCCCACGCGCTGGCCGAGGAGGCCTCGGTCTACCGCGCCGCCGCCGAGCTGCCCGAGCTGGCACCCCTCATCGGCGACCTGATCATCGAGCACCACGAGCTGGCTCGGCTCGGCGACGACCTCGGCCCCGCGACGCCTCTCGACGTCCGCCGCGCCGCCGCACGCCGCGTGCGCCGGCTGTTCGCTGACCACGTCAGAGCCGAGAACGACGTGGTGCTGCCCGCACTGCGAGACGGCGCCCCCGGATCGCTGCCCGAACTCCTCGACGTCATGCACGAGCGCCTGAGCACGCCGGAGGTGCCTCCCGCCGACGTCGGGACCGACGATGCCCTAGTCGATCTTCTTGGCCAGGCCAGCGACGAGCTCGTCCGGGCGGGAGCACCCGACACGGCCAGCCGACTGCTGGCACGCGCCTGGACGCTCCTGCGGGCACCGCGTCCCGACCTGGCACGTCGCGTGACCTCGCGTCTCCACCGGTTGGCCCGCTCCCTCGAGCCCACCGCAGTGTCGATCGCGGCTCCGTCAGCCAGTGCGCCAAGCGACCGCCACGCCGATGTCCTGGACGTGCGTTCCCTCACTCCACGCGACCGCCACGAGTCGATCTTCTCGACCTACCTGGCGCTGCGCGTTGGTGACGCCTTCATCCTGGTGAACGATCACGACCCTCAGCCGCTGCGCTACCAGTTCGACGCCGAGCATCCCGGTGCCTTCACGTGGGACTACCTGGAGTCGGGTCCGCGGGTGTGGCGCGTCCGCATCGCTCGCACCGCCGCCTAAAGGATCGGAGCCGAGTCACGAGGACCCGACGCGGTCGCTGGGACCCGATTCGCGTGGGCCACGCGCCACGGTCCCAGCCCGAGGTTGGTGCCAACGAGCACACCCGTACCGGCCAGGAGGATGCCGGCCAGCCTCGTCAGCGGAGGTGATCCGGTGGCCAGACCGAGGCCCAGGGCCGCGACGCCCCCGGTGGTGCTGACGTAGCTGGCCAGCGCTCCGCGGGCCGAGTACAGGTCGGCGAATCCCAATGTCTGGCCGTGCGAGTTGGAGACGACACCACGCGCGCGCAGCACCGACCAGGCGATGAAGGGGACTACCTTGTGCGCGTGGCCGACCAGAGTCAGGAGGAGCCACCCACCGCCGAGGGCCATCGCCGCCGCCGCCAGGTCCCGTCCCGCCCGGGGGTGCGCGCCCGACGTGACGGCCGCCGCCAGCGCCAGGGCTACGCCGCCGACGAGCGACGTCGCGCTCGTCACCACGAAGACGAGGTGCAGGTCGCGGGCGCGCCGGCGACGACGCACGTGGGCGCCCAGCGCCACGAGGTGAGCCGCCAGGCCCGCGGCGAGAGCGAGCGCGCCGCTCCCAGCGACCGCCGGGAGCGCCGTGATGAGACCCGCCCCCAGCACCAGGGCGCCCGTGGGTACCAACCAGACCGACGCGCGCACCGAGCGCGCCCGTGATTCCAGATGCGCCAGCATGAACATGGGCCACAGCTTGCTCGCGACCCCGACGTAGGCCGTGCCGAGCCACGTGAACATGCCAACGACGCCCATGGCCAGGTCGACACGTGCCGACAGCACGAACCAGGATGCCTGGCGATCCCCGACGAAAGCGACGCCGAGGTAGGTGGTGATCAACGCACCGGTCATCGACCACCGCATCGCCGTAACCGCGGGACCCTGGCCCCGCACCCGCAACGCCGGCCACAGGTTCCAGGCCACGACCAGTACCGCGATGCCGGCCGACGCCCCGCCCAGGCCCGTCACCGCAGGCACCGACAGCCCGATCCCGAGCGGCAGCATCCAGGAGGCCGCGAACCAGAGTGCGCAGCTGGCGTAGCCCGCAATGGTCGATCGGAGGGGCCGCCCCGTGATGACCGGCACGAACTGGTGGAGTGCCCCAAACAGGCCCATGGCCAAAGTCGCCAGCACGCCCAGGTGCACCGCCGCAACTACGGGATCGGCGGTCACGTCGTGGGCGGCCCGCCCGGCCACGACGAGCCACGCGACACCCGTCGCGATCAGGCCCAGGGCCGCTGCCCCGAGGAACGACAGGGGAACCCCAGGCGCCGGCACCGCTACCGGAACGCCCCGGGGACGTTGCGCCCAGGTCGCACCGCCGCCCGGTGCCGTCGCTGCAGGGGCCATCACGTCTCGCTTTCCCGACGCCCACGCCTGGGCCGTTATTTCTATATTTTAGCGTAACTATACGTGCCGCATAGCCATCCGGCGGCTGGAGACACTGGGCCGCCGGTGGTTGCCTCCGTGCACTTTGCCTGCTATTTTCTGTTTGTCACCAGAAATTTCACGGCTAGAGGCAGGGAAGTGACTATGGCAACCGTCGATACCCGTCCGATCATCGCGGCTGGCGACGAGCCCTTCGAGGCGATCATGGCCGCGGTCGGCGCCCTCGCACCAACCGAGGAGCTGGTCGTGCTCGCTCCCTTCGAGCCAGTTCCCCTGGAGGGCGTGCTCGGCGCCCAAGGCTTCACGTACCTGGCCGAGAACCTCGGGGACGGCGACTGGCGTGTCACCTTCCGGCCCGCCTCGTGAGCCCAGTTCCCGGTTTCCACGGCGCACCCGCCTCGGGTGCCGACGATGACCTCGACGTGGTATGGCGGGCGCTGCGCACCGTCGACGACCCTGAGTTGCGCCTCGACGTGGTCTCGTTGGGCCTCGTCTACGACGTGCGCCGCGACGGCGACGGCGTCGTCATCGAAATGACGATGACGACGCCGGGGTGCCCCGCGGCCGAGATCATCCCCGAGATGGCCCACGACGCGGTGGCCGCGGCGTTCGGCGACGGTCCCGTGGACGTGCGCGTGGTGTGGGATCCGCCGTGGGACCCGTCGATGATCGATGAAGCGGCCTTCGGGGCCCGCGGGTACCGGCGTCGCTAGCGTGGCCACGATGGGCGCTGTCGTGGTGACCCGCATCTACGGGGATCCCGGGCGAGGTGCGGGCGACGTTCGGGTCCTGGTCGACCGGCTCTGGCCCCGCGGGATCACGCGGGCGGCGGCCGACCTCGACGAGTGGGCCCGAGATGCGGCGCCCAGTCCCGAGCTACGCCGCTGGTACGCGCACGACGAGGCCCGTTTCGACGAGTTCCGCCAGCGCTACGAGCTCGAGCTGCGCGAGGCGCCCGCGGTCCTGGCGGTCACCCACCTCGCGGATCTCGCGGTGTCGTCGCGGCTGGTGCTGATCACCGCCACCCGCGACCTCGCGCGCTCGAGCGCCCGGGTGCTCGCCGACGAGCTGGCTCGCGTCGCCGCAGCCCGCTAGCCACCAAGACCCCGCGCTCCCGGGCAGCCGCTAGGTTCGGAGCACAGCACCATGGCCAGCACCCTGATCTTCGACGAGTACGAGCTCACCATGTCGCAGTCGTTCTGGCGCGAGGGTCGCACCGGGGAGGTGGCCTTCGAGCTCGTCCTGCGATCGCTGCCCCGCCACTACGGCTACGCGGTGAGTGCCGGCCTGGCCGACGCCCTCGACTTCCTCGCGCAGTTCGCCCTGTCCGGGCCCGATCTCGACGCCCTGCGCGCGGCGGGCCGCTTCGATCCCGCCTTCCTCGACCACTGCGCGGGCATCGGCTTCACCGGCGACGTCGACGCCATCGCCGAGGGCACGCCCGTGGGCGCAGGGACTCCTCTCTTGCGCATCACGGCGCCTCGGATCGAGGCGTCCCTGGTCGAAGGTGCCCTGCTGGCGATCGTCTCGCACCAGACTGCGGTGGCGACTCGGGCGCGCCGCATCGTCGACGCGGCCGCCGGCCGGCCGGTCTCGGACTTCTCGCTGCGCCGCCTGCCCGGCGTGGGCTCGGCGCGCGCCACGGCCCGGGCGGCCTGGATCGGCGGCGTCGACGCGACGGCCACCACCAGCGCCGGGATCGATCTGGGCATCGCCACGACGGGGACCATGGCGCACCACTACGTCTTGGCTCACGGTCCCGCCGGTGAGCAACAGGCGTTCATCGAGTTCCTCCGCGAGTTCCCCCAGCGCGCCGTGGTGCTCGTCGACACCTACGACCCATCGACTGGGGTGGCCCACGCGATCGCGGCGAGCCGGGCCACGGGCATCGCCCTGCAGGGCGTGCGCCTGGACTCGGGGGACCTGGGCGCCGAGTCGCGGCGCGCGCGCGCCCTGCTCGATCGTGCGGGTCTCACCCAGACGCAGATCGTGGCCACCAACGACCTCACCGAGGACCGCGTGGCTGCCCTCGTCGCTGCCGGCGCCCCCATCGACGCCTTCGGCGTCGGCACCGCCCTGGCCACCAGCGCCGCCATCCCAGCCCTGTCAGCGGTCTACAAGCTGGTCGCGCAGCGCTCAGCGACGGGCTGGGAGCCCGTGATGAAGCACGCGGCCGGCAAGACGTCGGATCCCGGACGACACCAGGTCTTCCGCCCGGACGTCGGCCCCGACGTCCTGGCCCTCGAGGACGAGGACCTGCCCGGTCGCGCCCTGCTCGAGCCCGTTATGCGGGCCGGCCAGGTACTCGCCGTCCAGCCCAGCCTCGACGCCGCGCGGAACCGCTGCGCCGCGGCGGTGGCCCAACTGCCCAACGCGATGCGCCAGCCCCGGGCGACCAGCGCGCTGCGGGTGCGCCCCAGCCCTCGACTGACGGCCCTCGCGCGCACCCTGGTACGCGCGACACGGTCCGCTCAGAAGCTCACGACGGTGTAGCCCTCGCGCGCGTAGGACTCGATCTCGGCCCCCGCGGCCAAGAGCTCGATGGGCCGCGTGCCGATCTCCTGGTTCAGCCCGTACTGCTCGACGTTGGCCTGGCAGGCCGTGGGGACGACCCCCGCCCGGCGCAGCGTGGCCAGATGCTCGTCGGCCGCACCGCTCGCCGCGAGGCGCACGCCCGGCCCAAAGAAGATCAGGCGCACGTCAACGCCGCGATGCTCCTTCATGCGCCCGGCGAGCACCAGTCCCGGAATCGCCCGAGCCGGGTCATCACTCAAGATGACGAAGGCCACCTTGGCTGCCTGATCCTCCATGTCTCCACCTTTCCGCGCCGTCGCGAGTCTCGCCCGGCACTCGGTGGCGCCGACGCGCCGCGGTCGGCCGTTCGGGCGCCACCCTACCGGCCCGGTCCCCGGCCCCGCGCCGGCCGGGACGCGCGCGATCACGTGATGTTCCCCGCGCATCGCTCCGCGTCGCTCAGGTCACTTCGCCCCCGCGCCAGCGACGCATCTCGGCGCTGAAGGGATCCAGGCCCAGTGGTCCGAGCGCCAGGGAGTAGGCGTGGAACGCCGGCAGCGAGAACTGCGACCCGAGGCGCGCGCGGGCCTCGGCGCGCGCCGCCAGCCAGACGCGCTCGCCCACCTTGTAGCTGATTGCCTGGCCCGGGATCGCCAGGTAGCGGTCGATCTCGGACGCGGCGAAGGCCCGGCTCTCCATGGCGCGCTCGACCAGCGTCGCCACCGCCCAGTCGGGCTGCCACACCTGGCCCCCGATGTCGCCGAAGTCGCCGAGCACGCCGAAGTCGCGCGGCACCGGCAGGCCCAGGTGCAGCCCGATGTCGACGACGACGCGGGCGGCCCGCAGCGCCTGGCCCTGGAGGTAGCCCAGCTCGTAGCCCGGTGAGTCAAAGGCGCCCAGCTCGTCCATGAGCCGCTCGGCGTACAGGGCCCAGCCCTCGGCCCACCCACTCGAGGTCGCCAGCAACCGCTGGAACCGGCTGAGCCGGTCGCGGTTGGCCACGACGGTCCCCAACTGGAGGTGGTGGCCCGGGACGCTCTCGTGGTACCAGGTCGACACCTGGCGCCACCACGCGAACGAGGTCGCACCCAGCGTCGGGAACCAGGTCGTGCCCGGTCGCGTGAGGTCCTCGCTCGGGCTGATGTAGTAGGGCGCGGCCGCCGATCCCTCGGGGGCCAGGCGCACGTCGCAGAAGCGGATCCTCGGGTCGATGGCGAAGTGCTCGCCGTCGACGCGCTCGACCGCGGCATCGGTGAACGCGCGCAGCCGGGCCAGCAGCTCGTCAGTCCCCTCGATGCGGTACTGCGGATCGCGGTCCAGGGCATCGGCGACCTGGTCGAGGCGCTCGGCGTCCGGCGCCACCGCGCGGGCCACCTGCCACATGCGCTCGTTGAGGCGCTGGAGTTCCTCCCATCCCCACGCGTACGTCTCGTCGAGGTCGAGGTCGGCCCCGGTGTAGTAGCGAACCCAGCGCTCGTAGCGCTCGCGGCCCACCCGGTCGGAGTCAGCGGCGTGGGGGGCGTAGACGTCCCGCAGCCACGTCGCGGTCTCCTGGTAGGCGGCCTGAGCCGAGCGCACCGCCTCGTCGAGGGCGCGCGCGTCGCGACCTCCTGGCGGGACGCTGGCGGCGAAGTCGGCCCAGCCCTGGTGCGCCATGGCCGTGGCCTGCTCGACGATGCCGTCGACGTGACGCCGAGCCACGACCTCCCCGCGGTCCATCGCCTCGGCCAGCGTCGCGCGCCAGCTGGCCAGGGAGCCCGCCACGGCGCGGAGGCGGCGCGTGATCACCGCCACGTCGTCGGCCGAGCTCGCGGGCATGAGCTCGAACACCTGGCGGATGTTCATCACCGGGGAGTCGATGACGCCGAAGGTGCGCGCCTGCTCGCGCGCCTCGACGATCGCGCCCTCGGCCTCGAGGCGCTCGCCCAGGGCCGCGCCCGCGATGCGATCGATCTCGTCGCCGGCCGCGACCGCGTCCAGGGCGTGCCGCGTCCGAGCGATCAGCTGGGCCAGCCGCTCGTGAGCGGCCGGCGAGTAGTCGTCGAGCTCGTCCTCGTGTCCCGCGGCGCCCACGAAGGTGGTCATGACCGGGCTCAAGTCCAAGTACTCCTGCACGAAGCCGTCGGCCAGTGCGAACATCTCGGAGCGCGGTGCGGCGTCCTCCACGGGATTCCCCTCTCCTGATGGCCGACGGGTTCGGGGTCGGCGCGACTGTGCTCAGTCTGGCACCAGATGGGACTCGCCCGGGCCCGCGCCAGCGCGCCGACGGGTCAGCGGGCCAGCCGGGCGTCCTCGGACGCGTAGTCGAGCAGCGGCGCGAAGAACGGGTCGCCCGCACCGGGCAGCCAGCCCGACCCGTCGGGCTGGCTGGCCTCGGTGACCAGCCAGTCCAGCTCCTCGCCCCCCGTGGTGGCGTAGTCACCCACGGGCTGGTAGCCCAGGGTGCCCGCCGCTCGGGTGTCGAGCCTGACCGGCGGGTCGTGGTCCCAGGGCGCGCGCGCCACCTCGGACTCGTCGGCGGCGGGGACGTCGACCTGGCGCCAGGCGTGCCCCAGGGCCGCGGCGACCGACTGCGCGATCTGGCGCACGGTGGGGCAGTCGGGGTCCGCCGCGTTGAGGATGCGCGTCCCGGGGACCCGGGCCACCGTCTCGACCAGCGCGGCCACGTTGGCGGCGGCTGACGGATGGTCGGCGCCCCGGCCCCCGTCCCGCAAGAGCACCACGTCGCGCCCGTCGAGCACCCGACGCACGAAGATCCACTCGCGGGGTCGACGCGACCTCGCGCCGTGTACCTTGGAGGGCCGCAGCACCGAGACCGGCGCGTCGCACGCCAGCAGGACCTCCTCAGCCGCGACCTTCGCGCCTCCGTACGAGGCTCCGGCGTCGAGGGTGCGGGCGTCGGGACGCAGGGTGGCCTGCGTCTCGAGAATCGGTCCGGCGAAGCGCGGAGGCTCGGGGGAGTTCGCGTGCCGTCCCGCGTCGTCGACGTAGACGGCCTTCGACGAGATCATCACCACGCTGGCCACGTCGGTCGCCAGCGGCGTCACGGCGCGGGCGTGGGCCGCGTCGTAGCAGGCCGCATCCACCAGCAGATCGGCGCCCGCGCCGAGCGCGCTGGCCAGATGACGGGCATCGCCGCGATCGCCCACGACGTGGCGCACACCCGCCAGGGCCAGCGGTGGGGGCACGCGCGCCGGGTCGCGGCTGGTCACCGTGACGCCCCACCCTCGAACGCGCAGGCGCAGCGCGATGGCCACGCCGCTGGCACCGGTTCCACCCAGGATCAGGGCCCGAGGCATCGGCACACCGTAGCCGCATCGCTGGGGGACTGATCAGTCCACCGACGACGCGACGACGGCATCGGTCGTGCGGTGATCGATTGTCGAGCCGGCCTCCTCGTGGACGAAGCGCTGGCCGCGCAGGGCCGAGGCCAGCGCGGCCACCAGGCTCATGACCGCCGCGAAGGCCAGGATCAGCACCAGGCCGTGCTTGAAGGGGCCGCCGATGATCTGGGGGAAGAAGGCCCGGCTGGTGATGGTGGTCGCATCGTGCGTGGGCAGCTGGGCCAGCACGTGGGGACCGAGCAGCGACGCCAGCGGGTTGTAGCCGAGGAACGAGGCGAACAGGTAGCCGAGGGGCGGCACGTGCGCCAGCGCCGAGGCGCTGGCGGCCGGGACGCCGTGGGCGATCAGAGCGCGCGACATCGATCGGGGCACCTCGGCGTTCAGCCCCACGACCATCAGCGTGAAGAAGAGGCCCATAGACAGCGGCATGCCGGCGTTGCCGAAAGTCACGCGCATGCCCGAGGCCGCTCCCCGCTCACGCGCTGGCACGGCGTTCATGATCGAGGCGGTGTTGGGCGCGGCGAACAGTCCCATCGCCACACCGCTAATGCCCATTACGAGCGCAAAGGGCGCGTAGGCGAAGTTCGGTGGGAAGGCCATCATGACCAGGTAGCTGGCCGCCGACAGCACCATGCCGGCCGTGGCGAAGGGGCGGGGGCCGAACCGGTCGGACAGGCGTCCCGAGATCGGCCCGGCGGCCACGAAGCCCAGGGTCCAGGGCAGCATGTAGAGCCCGGACCACAGCGGCGTGCGCGTGAAGTCGTAGCCGTGCTGGGGCAGCCAGATGCCCTGGAACCAGATGATCAGCATGAACTGCATCCCGCCCCGGCCGACCGCACCGAGGAACTGGGCGATGTTGCCCGCGGTGAAGGCCCGGACGCGGAACAGCGACATGCGGAACATCGGCTCGACGACGTGCCTCTCGATGGCCACGAAGGCCACCAGCAGCACCAGGCCGCTGCCGATCATCCACAGCACGAACGGGCTCGACCAGCCCGTCAGCGAGGTCCCGTAGGGCTTGATGCCGTAGGTCACGCCGACCAGGACCATGGCCAGCCCGGCCGCGAAACTCAGGTTCCCCAGCCAGTCGATGCGGGCCCGCACGTGGACCCCGATCTCCTTGAGCTTGAGGTAGGCCCACACCGTGCCCAGCACGCCGAAGGGGACGTTGGCCAAGAACACCCAGCGCCAGCCCACCTGCGAGAGCAGGCCGCCAGCGATGATGCCGAAGAACCCCCCAAAGATCGCCGCCACCATGTTGATCCCGAGGGCCAGCCCGAGCTCATCGGAGGGGAAGGCGTCGGTGATGATGGCCGCCGAGTTGGCGAGCAGGAACGTCCCCCCCACCGCCTGGAACATCCGCAGGATCACCAGGGACAGGGCGCCGGACGTCCCGTGGCCCCACACCAGCGAGAGCGCGATGGAGCCCACGGTGAACCACGCGAAGCCCAGGTTGTAGGTCCGCACCCGGCCGAAGATGTCGCCGATGCGCCCCACCGTCACCACGAGCGCCGCGGTGACCAGCATGTAGCCCATCATGATCCACAGCAGGTACGGGAAGTTCGCCGGATCCAGCGGGTCGAGGTGGATGCCGCGGAAGATGACGGGCAGCGCGATGATGAGGCTCGTGGTGTTCATCGAGGCCAGCAGCACGCCGATCGTGGTATTGGACAGGACCACCCACTTGTAGCGGTGCCCGACCACGCCCTCGGGAGCCCGCGAGCGCCCGCTCATCGGGGGACCTCGCCGGTCTCTCCGGCGGCGTCGGCACCGAGGATCGCCGAGGACAGCACCTCGATCCCCCCAGCCACCAGGTCACGCTGCTGGGGCGACAGCGCGGCCAGTCGCGACGCCAGCCAGGCGTTGCCTCGCGCCCGTTGGGCCGTCACTACCGCGCGCCCGCGCTCGGTCGCGTGCAAGATCACGCCGCGGCCGTCTTGGGGGTTGCGCTCGCGGATCAGCAGTCCCGCCGCTTCCAGGCAGTCCGCGATCCGCGACGCCGCCGGGGAGGGCTGGTGCTCGCGGGCCGCGAGCCCGCCGATGGAGAGCGCATCGTGATCGACGACCGAGGCCAGGGCCGCATACTGCGTGATGCTCAGTCCCGACCGGTCCCGTTGGCGAAGCTGACGGGTGAGGCGCACCGTCGTCACCCGCACCTGGTCGGCCAGTGCGCCGACGTCGTCGCCGGGGACCTTCAGCGCGGGATCCCCGGACGCGGACCTGGTCACGGTGGGACTCATGCGCCTCCCTCGTTCGGTAGATGTATATCAATGTTACCTATCTGGCTCCCGGTCACGCGAGGAGTCACCACGCCACGCTGGACCGCTCCCCTCGGGCGCGCCGTGGGCCAGGATGGCGTGGTGAGTCCTGCTCCTCCGGCGTCCGTCACGGCAGTGCCGGGCGCCAGCGGCCGCACCGTCGCGGTCGTCCTGGTCGCCCGCGGCGCGCGGGGGCTGGCGTCGGGCTACTTCGCCGTGGTCCTCGGGATCGAGCTCCACCGGCGAGGGCTCTCGGGCCTCGACGTGAGCGGCGTCCTGGGAGCGGTGGTCGGCGGAGCGGCGTGGACGCTCCTGGCCGTGCGCCGCTACGCGGACCGCGTGGGCCGGCGGCGGCTCTACGTGGCCGGGCACCTAGCTCAGGCCGCAGCGGGGCTGGCCCTGACGCTGGAGCCCTCGTGGTGGCTGATCGTCGTGGCCGGGCTGCTCGGCACCCTGTCGAGCGAGTCCAACGACTCGGGGCCCTTGGGCGCCCTCGAGCAGGTGATGCTCGCCTCGTCGCTGGACCACAGCGCGCGCCTGCGCGCCTTCGGCCGCTACGGCGCCGTCGGCGCGGCCGCCGGGGCCTTCGGCGCCCTGGGTGCGGGCTGGCTGGGGTTCTTGGGCACGGGTGCGGTTGACGGGGTGAGCTTCCTCCCCCTGGTGCCGCTCGGGCTGGTTGGCGCGGTGATGGCCACCCGGTTGGGTCGCGAGGTCGAGCACGAGGTCCCGACGACTCCGGCGTCGCTGGCGCGGGCACCGGCTCCTCCCGATGCGCGCACGCGCTCGGTGATCGAGCGCCTGTCGGCACTCTTCTCTGTCGACGCCTTCGGGTCCGGCTTCACCGTGCAGGCCTTCGTCGCCTACTGGGTGGCCCGCCGATTCGACGCCACCGCGCTCCAGATCGGCGTGATCTTCCTGGTGGTCGGGCTGCTCCAGACCTGGTCGATGGTCATGGCGAGCCGCCTCGGCGCGCGCTTCGGGCTGCTCAAGACGATGGTCTTCACGCACCTGCCCTCGAACGTCCTGCTCGCGTCGCTGGCCTTCGCCCCGAACCTCGCGGTCGCCGCGGGGATCCTCTGGGCACGCTCGTCCCTCTCGCAGATGGACGTGCCCACGCGCAACGCCTACGTGATGGCCCTGGTCCCTGCCTCCGAACGCACCCGAGCTGCGGCGACGACGGGACTGGCCCGACTGCTCGGCCGACCACTGGGCGCGCTGCTCACCGGGGTGTCCCAGCTGCTGAGCGTCGGCGCACCCTTCGTGATCGCGGGAACGCTGAAGGCTGGGTACGATCTGAGCCTGTGGGCCTGGTTTCGCCATGTGCCGTTGCCTCACGCCCGAGATGGGGACCGCGAGCCCGCACCGACGGAGGAGGTTCCTGATGGAGTGGATGACCCGCGAGCGCCCCAAGACTGACCGGATCGCCTGCCCCTGGCTCATCCGCCGCTTCATCGATCCCGAGGCCGAGATCCTCTTCGCTCCCGCCGGCGAGGTGCTGGAGCGGGCCGCAGCACGGGGCGCGCGCACCTTCGATGCCCCCGGGGCCGAGTTCACCCACCGCGACGGCCGTTGCAGCTTCGAGGTCCTGATTGACCACTTCGGGCTCGCCCAGGAAGATCCCGCGCTGGCCCGCCTGGCCCGCATCGTGCACGCCGCCGACATCGTCGACGACCGCGCCAGTGACCCGCTGGGCGCGGGGCTCGAGGCCATCGGCTCGGGCGGACTGGACGTGGAGGACGACGACCAGCGTCTGCTGGAACGCGGCTCCTTCGTCTACGACGCGCTCTACGCCTGGTGCCGCCGCCACGGCGAGGACGGCTGAGCGGCGGACCCACCGCCACGCTCCACCCCGATCAGGTAGAAGACCCGGCTCATCTGCCGGTAGAGATCTCGTCGGCTGGTCTCCCGCTCGACGGCGGCGAGTGCAGCGCGAGGGTCGGGGTCGGCGGGGTCCACGGGTAGCCCTGCGAACTCGAGCCAGTCGGTGAACAGCCACACCCCATACCACGCGACCGGGTCGACGTCACCCCGGCACAGCAGGTCGCTTAGCTCCTCGACGGTATCGGCCCGTGCGGGCACGCCGAGCACGCCGACCTCGCGGCGAGTCGAACGCCAAGAGCGCGTCGGCGAATCGCCTCTCGAGCGCCGGTCGCACTGCCATAGCCCGCGCGTTGACGGTCACGATCGAGACGGGCTCTCGGGCGGGGCGCACTGGCCCAGTTGGTAGCCCCAGACGGTCGCGTGGGCGCTGCCCAGGTACGGCTCGGCCGTGTGGACCAGGACGCGCTGGCCATCCGACCTGGAGCACCACACCGCCGCCACTCCACGGAGGCTCACCGGGGTCCCCGGCGCTCCGGGAGATGCGATGCGGGCCGGAGCCGATGCCGAGCGAGAGGTCAGAAGGGATAGCGCAGCCGAGCCACCAGGGAGCGGGCGAGCTGGAAGGCGATCTGGCGGCGGCAGGGACCGTTGTAGATGATGAAATCGGGGAATCGGTGGACTCCGGGCCGGGCGGCCACGTCGTGGGCGGCCTGGCGCACCTCGCGGAGCTGGTCGACGGTCATCTGGAGCGGCGGCTCGGACGGCTGATAGGTGGCACCGATGGGGTAGTCACGGCCAGGCTCGCTCCGCATCTCGATGTGACATCCCATGACGTGGGTGACCGGGCGGCGTCGCGAGAGCAGGTCGAGGCGGTCCATCGTGTCGACGAAAGCCGGGAAGTCCGGCACGTAGAGCCGGCCGGGATACACCGTGTCGCCCGTGAGCAGGAACCCGGTCCAGGGGTCGTAGACGGCCAGGGCGGCCGGGTGGTGCCCCGGCGCGCCGGTGAGCTCGAGCTGCCGGGCGCCCAGCTCGAAGGTGACGGTCTGGCCCGGCCAGTCAGCAAAACCAAAGAACGAGACGACGGCATCGATCTCCCGCGCCACGACCGTGGTCGCTGGTCGGTCCGCGAACTGGCCGTCCCCGGCCACGTGGTCGCCGTGGCCGTGGGTGTGTGCCACGACGAGCTCGTAGCCCGGCGTCGCTTGGGGATGGGCCTCGAGCCACGTGGTCACCAGCTCGTCGACGGTGGCACGCAGGGGGAACCGGCTGGCGTCGCCGGTCGCGCCGGTGTCCCAAAGGATCGCGCGGTCGTTGCCGAACAGCAGGTAGAGGAAGGGTGCCTCGTAGCTGACCGCCTTGCTCTGGCGGATGATCGCGGTGTGCGCGTCGTACCAGTGGACCTGGACGGGAGGGTCGTCGCCGGTGCGACGGCGGGGAGCGCCGTGGATCCAGCGAACGGCGAGGTCGCCCTCGAGGGGAGCGGGGCGCTTTACCAGCGGAGGGGTCATGTTCGCCTCGTGGTCCGGGGGGCTCGGAGAGATCCGTCGCTCGGAGGCGAGCCGACGGGGTGCAGGAACGTGACGGCCTCAACGGCCATTGCCCCGACCGGTCGTCGGGTTGGGTCGGCCAGGCGCTCGACGTACGGAGCCACCAAGTCGTGGAGCCGATCCTTCAGATCGGTGAGCTCGTCGAGAGTGAGGTAGAGCAGGTAGTCGGCCTCGTCGGCGCTCCTCTGCCAGGCGTCGGGCCACGCCGACTTCTCCTCGTCCCATTCCCCGAGGCGCGCGAGCACGCGCTGGCGCATGACGCCGGCCAGTGCGGTGGCCGCCAGGTCGGCACCCCGGTCGCCGGACAGCACCCGCAGCCCCACCTGCCTCGCCCGCCACGGGCGCGAACGACCATGCTTGACGTCGACGTCCTCGATCAGGCCGTAGCGAGCAAGTTGGCGCAGGTGGAACGAGCAGGTCGTCGGACTCTGCCCCACGATGGCGGCGGCGTCCGTCGCCGTCAGGGAACCGCTGGCGACGACCAGCTCGTAGAGGGCGTAGCGGATGGGGTTGGCGAGCGCCCGCAGCGTTGGGGCATCACGGATCAGCTTCTCCCCCGCGGAGGGGGTCTGCTGGCGTGGCATGAGATAATACTAGCGAGAATTATCTCTCACGTCCATCGAGGTGCGGACGGACCGGCAACGGGCGAGCCGGGACCGTGCGGGTGGACCGTCTTTGAGCCCCGGGTCCCGACTCCCCAAGAACGTGCGCACTCGCGCGTCAGGCGGCGACCTGACGCCTCGCGCCCTCGCGTCCCGTCAACCGACCAGGTGCCAAGGGTTCCCACCCCCATCCCCAGCGGGAGCCCGCGTCAGCAGTTCAGGTTCACGGTCTCCCGCACGAGTGCTCGAAGAGCCGCCGGCTTCACCTTCTCGTTTTCGCGGATGTCAATCGCGCGCACGCTGGTGCTGTCGAGGCGCGCGTTGCACAGCTGCTTCGGGTCCTGCAGCTGGGCGCCCTTGGGGAATGTCAGTCGAACAGCACTCTTCAGCATCTCGCCGATGCACACGATGCCGCCGTGCGACCACACCGGCACGCCCTCGGGCCGGGGGGGCTTCTTCCACTTCACCTCTTCGACCAGATCGGGGTGGGCACCCAGGACGAGAGCGCGCACGAGTGACAGCGTCTCCCCTCGCCAGTCCCGGCACTGGCTGAGGATGGCGTCGACTTCCTGGCTGCGGCGGCCGACCGGCAGATCCTGGCTCTTCATCGTGCCGCCAGCGTAAACCCGGTGACCACCCATGCCCCGGCGGTCGCCGGCGGCCCCGTGCGGACCACGTGCGACGAGCACGCGCGACGGACGCGGGACTCTCGGCCACCCCCGCGCAAGAAGCAAGAAATTGTTAAGCACCTCAGTACGCCCACTCACGAGAATTTCACAATTGCTCGCCATGATGCGTTCACGACCGACGCAGAACCGAACGCAGACCGGAGGGAGCACATGAGCGACGAGACCCACCACCCGATCGAGAACCGGCCCGAGGCTAGCGCGGGCTCGACCTTCGAGGAGTCCCCCGCACCCGTAGCCCGGGAGATCCCGTCACCTTCCGTGGTCTCCTCGAGCGCTGACGGTCCACCACTGGCCGCTGAGGAGTCCGAGCACGCGCCAGGAGACGCCTCTCCCCAGGGCGGAGGCCCACGCACGCTGACCGTGCGCCGGCGATCGGTCATCGCCGCCGTGGCGGCCGGACTGGTCCTGGCCAGCGTCGCGGCGGGAGCCATCGGTTTCGCGGTGGGTCGCACGAACCAATCGGCCGTCGCCATCGGGCCCAACTCGGGATCGTCTGGCTCCGGGTCGATCACCCTGCCCTTCGGCGCCATCCCCGGCTTCGGCGATCCCTTCGGCGGCTCCTCCTCGACGGCCGCCAGCATCCCGAGCGCCGTCCGCGCCGTCTCGGCGGCCCTCGTCGACATCAACACCTCGTACAACTACCAGCAGGCGGCCGGTGCGGGCACGGGTATCGTCCTGTCCTCGGATGGACTGGTCCTCACCAACAACCACGTCATCAGCGGCGCCACGTCGATCTCGGCCGTGGATCTTGGCAACGGCCGCACCTACAGCGTGAAGGTTCTCGGCTACGACCGCACCGCCGACGTCGCCCTGATCCAGTTGGAGGGTGCGCACGGCCTCACGACGGCGACGCTCTCCTCCAGCGGCAGCACACCGAGCGTGGGCAGCTCGGTCTACGCCCTGGGGAACGCCGGCGGAGCCGGGGGAACCCCCTCGATGACCGCGGGATCCGTCGTCGCGCTCGACCAGTCGATTACGGCCAGCGAGGACAACGGCTCGTCAGAGCAGCTGTCGGGACTCATCGAGACCAACGCCAACCTCTACCCCGGCGACTCCGGCGGGGCCCTGACCGACGCCTCGGGCACGGTGGTCGGGATGGACACCGCCGCCTCGACCGCTGTCTCCTTCAACAGCAGCGGCCAGGGGTACGCCATCCCGATCTCGACGGCCCTCTCGATCGCCAACGCGATCGAGGCACACCACGGCTCGGCTACCATCCACCTCGGAACCACGGCCTTCCTCGGTGTTGAGGTCTCGACGACTGCCTCGGGCAGTGGCGCCACGATCGCCGGCGTCATCGCGGGCTCACCGGCCGCGTCGACCAGCCTCACGGCCGGCGACGTCATCACCACGATCAATGGCTCGCCCGTGACGTCGCCCAACTCGCTCGCGAACACCATCGCCGGATTCCACGTCGGCCAGAAGATCACCCTCACCTGGAGTCAATCGAGCGGGACGCATTCGACGGCGTCGGTCGTGCTCGTTGCCGGTCCGCCCCAGTAGAGCTCTCTCCCCCAGCCCGGCCCGTCCGACCCGTCCGCTACTCCCCGGATGGGTCGGACGGCGGGCCACCCGTCGACAAGTGACCCTGGAATACGCGGGCTGAGGGAAACGGTACGAGCATGGAACGTTTTCGAGCGCCGCTTTCTAGGTCACGATTGCGTGAATCCGTTGAATTGTGGCGCTCAACTCGCGGTACCCGATGCGCGGTACCTCGGATTTGTGTCAGCCGCCTTGAATAAGGGACCACTGACTGGTGTTCCCGCCACGAGTAAGGGACCACCTGCTGGGTGGTTCCGCCACGAGTAAGGGACCACCCCTCCGCCACGAGTAAGGGACCAGGCGAGTCCACCACTGTCGGCCGGGGTTGAACTCGGCTGGACGCATCAATCGGCAACGAAAGGTGCGTCCCTTGACATACGTGGAGATCACAATGATTCAAGTACAGGAGGTCCTTCGACGCTGGCTGCGAGGTGACGCGGGAGTGCGCGTCATTGCCCAAGGAGCCGGCGTCGATCGCAAGACCGCACAGCGCTACATCGACGCGGCCCAAGAACTCGGTCTCACCCGAAGTGGCGGCAACGGGCAGCTCACTGATCAGTTCCTCGCCCGAGTGCGCGAGGTGGTTCGTCCGTCACGGGCGGGTGAACACGGAACCTCGTGGGAGTTGCTCACCACGCACGAAGACCAGATCAAGGCGTGGCTCGACGACGATCTCACCGTCGCCAAGGTCGGCGACCTGCTGACCCGTCGTGGCGTGCAGGTCCCCGAGCGCACGCTGCAGCGGTTCTGCGCGGAGAAGTTCACCCGACCCAAGAACAACACGGTGCGCGTCGTCGACGCCGAACCGGGCCGTGAGGTGCAGACCGACTTTGGACGCATGGGGATGCTGTTCGATCCGCACACCAATCGACGACGCGTGGTGCACGCATTGATCGTGGTGGCGGTGTGGAGTCGCTACATGTTCGTCTGGCTCACGTTCGCTCAGCGCACCGAGGACGTCATCGAGGGACTCGACGCGGCGTGGCGAGCCTTCAACGGCGTCTTTCCGATCCTCATTCCAGACAACCTGACCCCGGTGGTGACCAAGGCCGACGCGCTCGAGCCTCGCTTCAACGACACGTTCCTTGAGTACTCCCAGAGTCGCGGCTTCTTGATCGACGCTGCCCGGGTGCGGCGCCCAAAGGATAAG